>NZ_JAHFUW010000062.1 GCF_023264855.1 Herbiconiux sp.
ACCCCGCCCGCGACCAGCGAGCCGAAGGCCACCACCGCGGCCACCAGCAGCACGGCGGCACCCGAGACGAGCGCCCGGCGGGTGTCGCGACGGCGGCGCGCCGCACTCAGCTGCGCGCGCGAGCCGCGCTCGCCCGCACTTCCCGGCCCGTCCGTCTTCGACACCGGCCCAGCCTAACGGCCCGACCCGAACCGCCGCGAAGCCCGCGCTCACGGACCGAGCTGGTCGAAAAAGGCTGCAAAAAACGCTGACCACCGCCATATACGGCCTCGGTCGGCGTTATTTGCAGCCTTTTTCGATCACCCGCCCTCACGACCGCACCCCCAGACAGGAGGAGTAGAGTCGAGGAACTTCGGTTCGGGCCTGGATTTGGGTTCGCGGCGTCTCATCAGGCGTCATCCCTCTTTTCCTTAACCTGGAGTGCGCCCGTGACGTCTTCGACCTCTCTCACCCCGCGCGCCGCCCTCGACCGCATCGACGACGGCGACGCGATCTCGATCGCGACGGCGACCGCGCTGGTCGGCGCCCGCGGCGACGACCTCGAACGTCTGCTCGCGCACGCCACGCGCCTCCGCGACGAAGGCCTCGAGCGCGCCGGCCGGCCCGGCGTCATCACGTACTCGAAGAAGGTGTTCCTGCCGATCACCCGGCTCTGCCAGGACCGCTGCCACTACTGCATCTTCGTCGACACCCCCGGCGGCCTCGCCAAGCACGGCATCACCACGTTCATGGAGCCGGAGGAGATCCTCTCCATCGCCCAGACCGGCGCAGGCATGGGCTGCAAGGAGGCCCTGTTCACGCTCGGCGACCGGCCCGAGAACCGCTGGCCGGCCGCCCGCCAGTGGCTCACCGAGCACGGCTACAGCTCCACGCTCGACTACGTGCACGCGATGGCGACGATGGTTCTCGAGCAGACCGGCCTCATCCCCCACCTCAACCCCGGCGTGATGTCGTGGAACGAGATGCAGCGCCTGCGGCCGGTCGCCGGCTCCATGGGCATGATGCTCGAGACCACCGCCACCCGCCTGTGGTCGCAGCCCGGCGGCGCCCACTTCGGCTCGCCCGACAAAGACCCGGCCCTGCGCCTGCGCGTGATCGAGGATGCCGGCCGCTCCCGCATCCCCTTCACCTCGGGCGTGCTGCTGGGCATCGGCGAGGACCACGGCGAGCGCGCCGACGCCCTCTTCGCCCTGCGCGCGCTGCACGGCCGCTTCGGGCACCTGCAGGAGACCATCGTGCAGAACTTCCGGGCGAAGCCGCGCACCGCCATGCAGAACGACCCCGATCTGGGTCTCGACGAGTACATCGCGGCCGTTGCGACCGCGCGTCTGGTGATGGGTCCGGATGCCACGGTGCAGGCCCCGCCGAACCTCACCGACCTCGACGAGCTCGGCCTGCTGCTGCGCGCCGGCATCAACGACTGGGGCGGCATCAGCCCGCTCACCGCCGACCATGTCAACCCCGAGCGCCCCTGGCCCGACATCGACCTGCTGGCCGGCCTGACCGCGCAGGGCGGCTACACCCTGCGGGAGCGGCTCACGGCCTACCCCCAGTACCTCGCCGACGCCGACCGCTGGCTCGACCCGAACGTCGTGCCGGCCCTGCACGCGCTGATGGAGCCGGACACCCTGCTCGCCGACGAGTCCGCCCGCGTGCGCCCGCTCGCCGCCGCGACCGGTACCACCGCACCTGCCGCTGCGACCGCGACCACCGCGCCCGCCGCCGCAGCGTCCGCCGTCTCGCAGCCGACAGGGCGAACGGATGCCCGCACCTCCGATCCCGAGCTGCGCAGTGCACTGGCGGCAGCCGCCTCCGGGTCGGCGGACGCGATAACCGACCGACAGGCGATCGCGCTGCTCGGCGCCCGCGGCGAGGCGCTCTCCGAGCTCGCGGCACTCGCCGACTCGGTGCGTGCGGCCACAGGGAACACCGCCGTCAGCTTCGTGGTGAACCGCAACATCGACACCGCCCGGCTCACCGCCGACCCCAGCGACGATCCGGCCGCGCCCGCCCTCACGCTCGACATGGTCGAGCAGCTCGCGGCCGAGGCCGCCGAGCTCGGCGCCACCGAGATCTGCCTGCAGGGCATGCCTGGTGCGCACCTACCAGGCAGCATCTACCTCGACGTCGTGCGCGCCGCGCGCCGAGCCGCGCCCGAGATCAGCATCCACGGCTTCCGGCCCACCGAGCTGCAAGACGGCGCCCGCCGCACCGGCCGCAGCCTCCCCCAGTTCCTCCACGACCTGCGCGAGGCCGGCCTCACCAGCGTGCCGGGCACGGCCGCCTTCGTGCTCGACGACGGCGTGCGCGCCGCATTCAGCGGCGGTGCTCTGCTCCCGGTCGCGGAGTGGATCGCCACCGTCGAAGCCGCGCACCGCGCCGGCCTGCACTCCACGTCGACGCTCGTCTACGGGCACGTCGAGACCCCGGCGCAGATCGTCGCGCACCTGCGCACCCTGGCAGCCGTGCAGGAGCGCACGGGCGGCTTCAGCGAGTTCATCCCGATGCCGTTCGTGCCGGGCGACGCCCCTGAGACGACCGCCCGGCTCGCCGCCGCAGCCGCAGCAGACACATCCCACCCGCATCCCGCCGGCCCGTCGCCGGAGCAGTCGCTCGCCGTGATAGCCGTCGCGCGCCTGCTGCTGGCCGGCCGCATCGACCACGTGCAGGTGGCCTGGACCAAGCTCGGCCTCTCCACGGCCGGCCAGGCCCTGCGCGGCGGCGCCGACGACATCGGCGGAGTGCTGCTCGACGGCGTACTCTGGCCCGAGGCCGGTCCCGAGGCTCGCCTCACCCTGACGGATGCCGACGTCGAGTCGCTCGCCCGCGCATCCGGCCGCCCGGCCCGCCAGCGCGACACCGCCTACGCCCCGCTCCTGTCGGCCCCCGCGTGGCGATGACCGAACCGGCCCACGGTGCAGCACCGCAGCCGTCGGTGCCGGCCCCGGCCGGCTCAGCGGCGGAACCCGACGGCGAGGCCGCACCCGCCGCCGCCACGGCGCGCTTCGTCGACACCGTCATCGTTGGCGCCGGCATCGCCGGGATCGCCGCCGCCGCCCGGCTGCGACGCCGCGGCGTCACCGACGTGCTGGTGCTCGAACGCGCCGGCGACATCGGCGGCACCTGGCGCGACAACGTCTACCCCGGAGTCGCCTGCGACATCCCCTCGCACCTCTACGCCTACTCCTTCCGCCCCAACCCGAACTGGAGCCGCCGCTTCGCGCCCGGATCCGAGATCCAGCAGTACCTGCGCGACGTCGTGCGCGACGAGGGACTGACCGGGCAGATCCTCCTCGGCACCGACGTCACCGACATGCGCTGGAGCGACGACGACGGGCACTGGCACCTCGAGACCACCCGCGGCCCGATGCACAGCCGCATGCTCGTGCTCGCCGCCGGCCGTCTCGCCGAACCGCAGCAGCCCGAGCTCCCCGGCCGCGCGAGCTTCACCGGCCCCGTGATGCACAGCAGCACCTGGCGCCCCGAGCTCGATCTGCGCGGCAAGCGGGTCGCGGTCGTCGGCACCGGGGCATCCGCGATCCAGCTCGTGCCGAGGCTCGCCGAGATCGCCGCCGAGGTCATCGTCTTCCAGCGCACGGCGCCGTACGTGGTGCCCCGATCCGACGCCCCCATCGACGAGCGCACGAAGGCCGGCTTCGAACGGCATCCGGATGCGCTGGGCCGGCACCGCGACGCCCTCTTCGCCGAGTTCGAGGCCGGGCACACCGCTCGTGTCACGGCCGGCCCCGAGCGCGACGCCCTGCGGACTGCGGCCCGGGAGCACCTCGAGGCGCAGATCGCCGACCCGGAGCTGCGCGCGCAGCTCACCCCCGACTACGAGATCGGCTGCAAGCGCGTGCTGCTCTCCGACGACTACTACCCGGCCCTCGACTCCGGCCGCGTTCAGCTCGAGCCCTCCGCCATCGTCGCCCTCGACGGGGAGCGCGCGATCGCCGCTTCCGGGCGCAGCCACGCGGTCGACGCCGTGGTCTTCGCCACCGGCTTCGCCGCCACCCGCCCGCCCTTCGCGGCGCACGTTCGCGGGCGTGGCGGCCGGCTGCTGGCCGAGCACTGGGCGCAGGGCATGCGCGCCTACGCCTCGATGCTGGTGGCCGGCTTCCCGAACCTGATGGTGCTCGACGGCCCCAACGCCGCCCTGGGCCACAACTCGGCGTTCGCCATGATCGAGGCGCAGGCCGAACTGGCCGAGAACCTGATCACCCGCATGCACGCCGAGGGCGTCGACACCATCGAGGCCTCCGGCACGGCCGAGACGGCCTGGACCGACCAGATCGACGCCGCGGCCCGCGACACCGTCTGGCTGAGCGGATGCCGCAGCTGGTACGTCGACGAGCGCAGCGGGCGTCTCACCCTGCTCTGGCCCGGCACGGCCACGGCGTTCCGTGACGCCCTGCGCGCCGTAGCGGCTCAGCCGCTCGACACCCTGGCCCCGTTCCAAGTGGTTGCCGGCACATAGGCGGTCACCGCAGCGCTCGGTGGTACGCCTCCAGTACAGGCGGCACCCCCTCGGTCAGCATCCTCTTGCGGACGCTACCGAGCAGCTTCGACATCGCGAAGCCGCCGACTCCGGTGAATCCGGTGTGGTGCCAGGTGAACCGGGTGCCGTCGGGCGTCTCTTCCAGGAGGTAGGCGACGTCGGTGACGTCATCGGCGTCTTCGTCACCCTTCCACGTGTAGTGCATCGAGTGGGGAGCGTCTACGGCGATCACCTCGCAGTAGACCACCCCGCTCCAGCCCATCGTCGGCTTGCCGACGAACCGGAATCTCGTTCCCGGAACGGGCGCGAAGCCCTCGGGCCGTCCGCCCTGCCCGGTCGTCGTCCATTTCGCGACCTGCTCGGGATCGGTGAGGACGGCCCAGACCTCCTCGATGGGGTACGGATACTCGCGTACCACGGTGTATTCGGTCATGACCTCGCCTCTCGCCTAGAACTTGTAGCCTACCCATCGTTAGGTAGGCTGTCTACTGCCCGGTAGGTAGAATGGGTGCATGAGTGACAAGCAAGACGCTGTGGTGCGCAGCCGTGGTGCGCAAACCCGCGAGCAGGCGCAGCGGGTGGCGTTGCGGCTGTTCACCGAGCAGGGGTACGAGGCCACGTCGCTGCGGCAGATCGCCGACGAACTGGGCATCAATAAGGCGTCGCTGTACTACTACTTCGACGGCAAGGAGGCGATCGTGCGATCCTTGCTCGACCAGCGCGGAGATGAAGCGGAGGAACTCCTGGCGTGGGTCCGCGAACAGCCGGCGTCGCCCACGGTGCTCGTCGACGCCGTGTCTCGCTGGGTCGACTCCTTCACCGCCGAGAAGCTGCAGGGCATTCGTTTCCTCGCCGCGAACCCCCTGCTCTTCGCGGGCCTCGGGCGCGACAACGGGGAGCCTCGTGTCAGCACGGGCCTGTCCCAGCTCGCGGACGACCTGAGCCGGCATCTGCCCGACCGATCACCCGAGGCCGTGGTCATGCTGCGCATGGCGCTGCTGTCGATCAACGCCGCCGTCTCGGCCGCCGCCAACACGCATGCACCCGACGCCGCGATCATCGCCGCCGCCCGCCGCACGGCCCGCCTCACGACCGCCGCCCTGATTTCCGGGGCCTTGCCCGACAGCTAGCCCCTGGTCGCCGGCGACCTGCGATCGAACGCCCGAGTCGGGTCTGACCGCACAGGCGGTCTCTCAGCCGGCGTGGGTCGGGGCGAGCAGGGCGCTCAGGTCGCGCTTCGCCTTCTGGTATCTGCTGCGGGCGGTGGATGCGGGAACGTCGAGTATCCGAGCCGCCTCACTGATCGTGAAGCCGTCCCAGTGCACGAGGCGCACGAGCTCTGACAGCTCCGCATCGAGCGTGCCGATCGCGGCGCGGACGTCGAGGTCGCCGTCGGACGGCGGCGCGACCACCTCGAGCGGGTCGGCTGTCTGGCGAAGGCGTTCGGCGAGGAGGTTCCGCCGGCGGCGGCCGCGGTTGGTGTTCAGCACGACATTGCGCGCGATGCCGAACACCCAAAGCCGCGCTTCGGCGTCGGATGCCGGCATGGACGACTCGCGACGCCACGCGGTCGTCATCGTCTCCGAGAGCGCATCGGGGGCGTCATCTGCACCCACCCGGCGCTCGAGGTAGCGCAACAGATCGCGGGCCGTCCTCTCGAGGAGCGCGACGGTGCGCTCGGTTTCCGCCTCGCGGCGGCTCACCAGTTCACGCCTGCGCAGTCGGACTGACTGGCGAACGAGAGATCGGAGCCGGTGACGGGGCTGGCGATCCCGCGCGCCTCCATCTCATCCCAGAGGACGTTGTTGATCGCGCCGGTCACCCCCTGGTAGTACAGCTGATCCTCCGAATACACCGACGTGGCCGGCACCGCGGAGCCGTCGTCCTGCCCCACGTCTCTAGCGGTGACCCGCACAAGCTCCCCGTCGATGTCAGCGAGAGCGAGCACGTCGGTGGATTTCAGGTAGTCGCGTGCGGCGGTGAAATCGGCCGGGTCGCCTGTGTCCTTCGCCACGATCCGGTATTCGCAGGACGCGCCACTGGGCAGGGTGAAATGCACGATCGCATCCGGATTCTGCACCCACGGCTCCCAGCCGGAGATCGTCGCGGCGGCAGCGGCTCCGGCCCCGCCGAGGGTCAGGATGAGAACGGTGCCGATCGCGACGGATCGAGGAGTCGCGCGGCGACGGCGAGAGCGTTTCATCTCCGCTCGAGCGTCGAGCACCATCGTGCTCAGGATGCTGCCCGGCAGCGCATCCGCCATCGGCGTTCCGGGAGCCGAGTCATCCAGGATCTCGACCAACGCTCTCTCACTGGTGTGGTCTTGTGAATCGGTGGTCATCGCGTACTCCCCTGCCGTCGAGTGGCCTTCACTCAGTACATGTCCGGCACGCGCTCATCTGACGAAAGCCTTGCAGACAGAAGTCGTGCAGGACCGGTCAGCTGTCCACCATCGCGCGGATCGATGGAGCAGACTGCTATGAAGCCGCCATCGACGTGTTCAAGAGCCACTGGCCCGCTGGCAGTGCCGATACAGTCTGGGTGGTCACGGGAGAGAACTACCCGGATGCTCTGTCTGCAGGCTCGGCTGCGATTGCCGGGCACGATCCGATTCTCCTCACCCCACCGAATGCCCTTCCTGACTCCGTGAGAAACGAGATCGTCCGCCTCGGTGCGTCGAAGATCATCATCGTGGGCGGAGCCGCTTCGGTGTCCGACAGTGCGATGGCGGAACTGACTGCGGTGGTGGCGGACACAGCCCACTCGCATACCTGGTGACGGGCGATAAATTCCCCGACGCCCTCACCGGCGCCGCATCCGCCGGCGGCTTCACGGCGGAGCTGTATCTCGCACACCCGGGCTGCGTGGCGGCAGGAACCATCGCCGCGATGAAGTCGAAAGGCGTGCAGTTCGTCATCCTGATCGGCGGCACCGATCCGCTCACGACTGACGTGGAAGCACTGAAGCCCTGCTTACACCCAACACCCCTCGTGCGGTTGGGCCCGAGCTTGAGTCATCTCCGTGATTGGGACGATTCGGGCTCAGGCTTTCATCCACTCGATGGCTGCGTAATCCGGCCAGCCGAGCATGACCAACTCGACCACTCGACCGGGCCCCTATGCTCGATGTGTGTTCATTGATCCGTTGTCGATGATGTGGTTGATCGGCATTCCCGTCTTCATGGCGGGCGTGGCCGTGGTTGCAGCTGTCCTGTTCGTCATAACTCGGTCGTTGCGCCGCAGACGCAGCGTCACCTCTCCGCTGCAAACCGAGCGGAGCTCCGGACTCGTCGCGTTGGTGGGAGGAGGCGTGACTGCCATCGTGGGCTACGGCTGGATCATGATGTTCTTCCTCTCCCAGGGTCGACTCCCCATCGAGGCCGCAGGTTCATGGAATGTTCTGTTCGGCGGTCTGCTGCTCGCGGCCGGCCTCCTGAGCGTCCTCGTCGGCGCGATCGTAACGGCGTTTCAACTCGACACGCGCACGACGGTGGTGTGACGGGCAAGAGCGGCGTTCCACGATGCCCTTGCGCGCTGAGCGATCCCCTAACGGGCGGACGCCTTCTGCTCAGATGGCGTCCGTGCGCCCGATCGTGTTCTATTTAAGGTGCGAAGGTGCCCGATGAGGAACTGGGCCCGCTTGGGGGCGTCGGCATTCGCGTAGCTGACGAGTACCTGTAGTTGTGGTTGGCGGTACACGTGCCGAATGGGAACGTCGGGTTCTTCGTTATCGCGCCGGCGCTGCCGGGTGAGTTGGTGACTCAGCACCATAGAGCACTGGTTGACGCCGAGCGGATGCGCGGGCGCGAGCCCGAGTTCGCCGATGTAGCTCTTAGCCAGAGTGCCGCCGATCTCGGCAGCTCTCCGACCGACTATCCTTTACCCGCTCGTGCATCGATACTTCGTCGACGAATCACGACGCGAAAGCGATCGCCGCAGCAGTTGCTACACCGGTCACTCAGGTAGGCGGTAGTGTCCGGCTATGCCTGCAGCACCTCCGAGCGTTCAAGATCTAGCCCGCCGCAAGCTCACAAAGTTTCTTCGGCGTTCCAGTCCCGGGTTAGGCGAGCCAATTACCGCACTGCGGGATGAAAGCGGAAGAATTCCAGTCCTGGAACTTACCTGGGAGCGCCTTAACGATGACGTGTGGCGCGTCGTTGGAATCGAAGACAGGCGGCTCGATAAGCGCATGGTGGACTCGACGATTGTTGAGTGTCGGGTATTTTTCACACCGGGTGAAGACTGCTATTTGCCGGGAGTGGTCACCGCACTTCAGAGTCTCGTGTCCGCCGAACAGGCGAGAGCTCGGCGGCCGCTCAAGGAACACGTGGCTCAGGTAGTCACAGGATCGCGCATTGGTGCCTCCGGCCCGATTTTTCACTCGGGTCGTCTTGAAATGGACAACGGCTTGGGGCCTGGCATCCTTCTAGGCAGTGATCTAATCGCGATGGACTACATTTACGGAATCGCGCTGCACGAAGATGACGATCGACTGGCTCGCCTCAAGAATGTGAGGATCGATTCCGCGTTGAGAGCCGTGGTCTTTCACTTCAACGATCTCCTCCATGTGATCGGAAACGTGCGGACGCAGATCGAAAATGATATTGCGAAGGGCTACTTCGAGCTGCCCTCCCCGGGCGCTGCCCTCTGAGGGGCCTTCGACGGCAACACCCTGGTTCTGGCACCGATTCTCATCAGCGTCGAGCCAGATGCCGCAGTGCCGAATGGCGCCGACCCCGCGGGCGTCGTTTGTCGTGTCGTACGTTACCACTGCACATCACACCGCTCGTGGGGTCGTTTCATTTGTCGTCTGAAACCGCTGACTGGCTGTAGATGATGTGATCGCCCTCGTGTTTCTCGAAGCGCTCCGAGGATAAAAGCCCCACGGCATCTTCCTCCTCGATCTGCAACATGCGCGAGAGGTCGGACGGGTCCCAAAGATTCATGCTTCGAACGAATTCCGATAGGTAACTGTCGATATGACGGGTAGTGCTGTACGTCTTCGCGCTAGCAACGGGCGCAGTAAGGACGCGCTGGCTCAGCGTCCTGATACCGTCCAAACCCTCTGGGAGCCGACCGTAGTCCCGATGGATCATGAGGATGGTGTCAATAGAGCGTGAGAAGACTTCGTTTTGACGAGATTCACCTTTGCCGGTATTGAACTCCAGTACGACCATTGGCTCGGTCTCGAAGATGTCATGACCGAAGAGCACGCACATATCGTAGAAGGTGTCGTAGCGGTTCAGACGAACCGGCACTGTACCGTCGATTGGTTGATGATCTTCGCCAGGATAATGAGCAGTGACAGATTGAACTAGTCCCGGTTCGCCACTGCTCGGGAACTGCTGACCATGTGTACTTTCCCATTTGCGCACCTGCTTGTTGAGAGCGGCCAACAAGTCATCGTCGTTCCGGACGGTGAACGAAAACGTCTCAATCTCGCCACCGCTGGTTAGGACACCTAGTGATGCGACGCGACCGGAATCATCAAGATGTTGATTCCACAAATCTTTCGGTCCCGGATAGCTGCGAAGCTGGCGTAGCGACTTCTTCGGCAACTCGGCGCTCATTCCAAGCACGGTTTTGATCGTCCATTGGACCTTTAAGTTCACTGCGTAGAGGAAGTCCTGAAGATCGACGCCGTATCCGTCACGCGACACCCAGAGCGCAAGAAACGCTTGGTGATCGGAGTACACCTTCACTGACTGTTGAGGAAGCGCCAATTGATACACGATCTGTTGATCCGCTATCGCTTCTCCGACGTTTGCGCGGAGCTTGTCGTGATCACCACCGATCTGCATTACGCGCCCACCAGAGCTGACCGACTGGAATATGTGCGGCATCTGCGGATCAAGTACCGCACGTAGCGACAGGCTCCATCGATGTTTCCGTAGATTGTCGGTGAGGTGTAGCCACATCAGGATGCTGTTGTCTGGGTTGGGAAGCAAGAAGGGCTGAACCCTCCGCAGCCGATCTATGAGGCCAACAGGCAGCTGAGATAGCCAACTACCCTTCTTCCGCACCTCACGGTCCCACTCTTCCTTAGTAGACGCGAGCGGAAAGTAGACGCGCTTCGCCTCACGCTCGGGCATGGGCTCTGCTCGAACGACATTTGCAAGGGTCCAAGCAAACGAATCGAGCGCCGATCTGTAGTCGTTGAGAATATTTCCAAGCCGGTGCTTCCAGTCGTCCGGGATGACCTTTCCGGACACTCGCGCACGAACAGTTGAAGTCACTCCGAGTGCGCCGACCTCGCACTCAAGGGTGACTGCGTGGGCGTCGAAGTGTAGACGCACGTCGCGGAAGAATGCATCCTGCTCACGGCTCGCATAGGCCAGCCGATCGTGTGCGTCAGTCATCATCTCTTCTGGCATGGGCTCACCAGAAACCCACTCGGTCATGATCCATGGCCGTCGTTGACGTGAATCTGCGGCGCGGCAGCGCTACGGCCCTTCATCGGACTTGTGTCGTCATTCCTCCGGTCCTCCCACGGCAAATCGCTCTCTTGAGGGGACGCCGGCAGACGCCATCGAAGCAGATCGATCATCGCCACTGTCCAACCGACGACGAGTACCGCACTCAGGACCAATACGAATATCCAACCCGGTCCAAGATTCTGCGTGATACAGAACACACTGACGATCGCCAGGACCACGCCGATGGCAATTGATATTCGCGATAGCCGCAGGAAGATCTCTCGGCTCTTCGGGTTCATGAAATCTATCTCCGCATTGTCGGCCGTTCAGGTCGTAGTTGCTGCTGCGCACAAGCATGGCCTTCTCGTGGGGTCAAAGCGAGCGCCCTTAAGGCAGTCCGCAGACGTGCGCAAAGTCGTCCGATTGAGTTCGAATTGCCGTCGGTTGCTACGGTGCCCGCATACCCCGGCAAAATTGAGAGCCCACTAGCGTGCCTTATCTGCAATAGCGCATCAGGGTCTCGAGAACATTGGCGGACGAATCAAGCGCCGCCATACAGGTGCCGCAGAAGATCCCCGAGGTCGACATCGAAGGCGCGTGCGCGGTACCAAGATTCGAGGCTCCCTCGAGAGGCGGGCTTGTCGGGGTTGCGGCGGGGCTTGCCGGATTCCATCGAGACGAGGGTTGCCCGGCCGACACCTGAGCGCGAGGCGAGCTGATCGTAAGACCAGCCACGCACATGCCTCAGGCGCGCGAGCTCTCCCCGGAGGGTCGTCGAAAGGATTTCCGTGTCGCATGTACCTCGATCTCTGGCCGTTTGCCGTTGCCGCAACTGCGGCGTGAGGGTGCGGGCAACTGCGCTGTTGCTTCCGTGGCGCGCGCGTTTCGAAGACTGTGCGGATGACCTCTGGTGCGATGTGCGGGCGCAACGCGGGAGCGGCGCAGACGAGGTGCGGGCACACTGACATGCGGTTAGCGGATGCAGAAATTCTGCCGAGTGGCAGCGTATACGGGGTCGGTCTGCCGGATTTCTGCATCCGCTGACGAGACGTCCCTGAGGCCGACTCGCACAACGCTCTGGTCGACGGCCGGCGCTGCGGTGTCGACGTAGTCGCGCGCCTGCGGAACCGAGCACCCGTCACCGGTGCGTAGCCGCAGCGGTCCGGTTCACTCCAGCGAGCCCAGGGCGGAGCTCGGCCACTATGGCAGTGCTTGCTCTCAGACTCGCTGGAGTGAACCGAACCTCGTGACGTCTTCCGGGCGTAGCGGCCGACGATCGATCGCGAGACGCCTACAGCGTGCCGCTGCGCAATGGGGAGTTCTCCCCCTGCTCTCGTTTTGGTGACGTCACCCGAGCGTGCTTGAATTGCCCTCGTACGGGGCACATCCCACCCGAAGGGGTGCGCCAGCGATCTGAGGATCACCCAATCCCCGAGATCCCGTGCAGTCTTACCCTCGCACGCACAATGCACCACGCATGAAGATCGACGATTCGGGGACCCTGTGAGGCTGTTCGAGGCCATCCGCCGGCGCAAGGCGACCAGCGCATCCGTCGCCGGCATCGTCGCCCTCGCCGTAGCGGTCACCACCATGGCCTTCGTCTACGAGGGCGTGAAGACCGCCGACGTCGAACTAAACGACGGCGGTGTGTGGGTCACCAAGCCCACGGGCCTGCTGCTCGGCCACCTCAACTACCCCGCCCAGGTCATCGACGGCGGCTTGCGCACCGGCTCCACCGGCTTCGACGTGCTGCAGAGCGGCGACACCGTGCTGCTGCTGGACCAGTCCGGCAGCACCCTCACCCCGGTCAACCCCATGACGGTCGCGCTCGAGACCCCCGTGCAGCTTCCGCCCGAGTCGTCCGTGTCGCTCGGCGGCAAGACGGTCTCCCTGCTCGACCGCGAGACCGGCCAGCTCTTCGCCACCCCCTCCGACCGCGCCGGCTCGTTCGTGATCAACCCCGACGAGCCCCTGGCCGAGCTCGGCAGCGGATCGGCGGCGGTCGCCGACGTCGACGGCACCGTGCACGCCCTCTCGACCTCGCAGCTGCAGGTGCAGACCTTCACCCCCGACGAGACCGGCTCCTTCCCCGAGGAGCCGACCTCCGCGGAGGGCTTCGCCGAGCCCGAGGAGGGTGCGCAGCTCACCATCACCACCGTGGGCGACGACTCCGTCGTCTTCGACGCCCTCACCGGCACGGTCACTCTGCCGGGCGGCGGCCAGAACGTCATCGACGAGGCCAAGGGCGGCGTCGTGCAGCCCAGCGGCCCCGCGGCCGACGACGTGCTGATCTCGACGAAGGACTCGCTCATCCGTCAGCCGCTCGGCGGCGGCGACCCCACGATCATCCCCGTGCAGGGCGAGCCGGGCACGCCCGCGGCCCCCGTCTACCTGAACGGCTGCGCCTACGCGGCCTGGGCCGGATCCGGCGCCTACCTGCGCGACTGCGCCGGCGAGGACAACGACGTGCAGACCACGATCGAGAACCTCGCCGCGAACGCCGAACTGCGCTTCCGCGTGAACCGCGACGTCGTGGTGCTGAACGACCTCAGCACCGGCGTCGTGTACCTGGTGAACCAGGACATGAAGAAGGTCGACAACTGGGACGACATCGCCCCGCCGCCCGAGCAGAGCGACTCCGACGAGGAAGAGGACTCCACCGAGGAAGAGCTGCAGGTGCTGCTCCCCGACCGCACCGAGGAGAACAACCCGCCCACCGCGACCGACGACGACTTCGGCGTGCGCGCCGGCCGCACCGTCATCCTCCCGGTGCTGAACAACGACACCGACCCCGACGGCGACGTGCTGGTGGCGAGCCTCAAGGGCGGCCAGCCCTCCATCGGCACGGTGCAGCAGATCCTGAACGGCGCCGCCCTGCAGGTCATCGTGAACCCGGATGCCGAGGGCTCGGCGAACTTCACCTACCAGGTGGACGACGGCCGCGGTGGCACCGACGACGCCACGGTGCGCCTGAACGTGAGCGCCGAGGGCCAGAACAGCCCGCCGAAGGAGTGGAAGGTCTCCGAGGTCATCGTGGCTCCGGGCCAGACGGTCTCCCAGAACGTGCTGATCGACTTCGAAGACCCGGACGGCGACGACCTGTACGTGGTCGGCGCGGCCACCGGCACGGCCGACCAGGTGCAGTTCCGCCCCGACGGCCAGATCACCTTCACCAGCATCGACCCGAACACCGGGCCGAAGGATGTCACGGTGACGGTCTCCGACGGACAGTCCGAGACCGAGGCCACCATGCGCTTCCTGGTGCGCGACTCGGTGGCCCCCATCACCAACAACGACCGCGTCGTCGCCCTCGCCGGCGAGCGCGTGACCGTCGCTCCGCTGGACAACGACCTCAGCCCCTCGGGCGCGCCGCTGCGCCTGGCCAAGGTGAACGAGACCCCGGGCGCCACCATCGAGCCCGACTACACCACCGGCACCTTCGCCTTCACGGCACCGACGGCCGGCAAGTACTACGTGCAGTACCTGGCATCCGACGGCCCGAAGACGGCCGAGGGGCTCGTGTTCGTCGACGTGAAAGACCTCACCGACACCGACGATCCGCCGATCGCCGTGCGCGACACCGCACAGCTGCCCACCGGCCGCAACACGCTCGTGAACGTGCTGGCCAACGACACCGACCCCAACGGCGGCATCCTGGCCGTGCAGTCGGTGCAGATCCCGCAAGAGGCGGGAGTGAGCGTCGAGGTGCTCGAGCACGAGATCCTGCGCATCACCGATCGCGGCCTGACCGAGCCGATCACCATCGGCTACACCGTCTCCAACGGCAAGGCGACCGCGCGGGGCGAGGTGTTCGTCACCCCGATCCCGGCCCCGGCCCGCCTGCTGCCGCCCGTCGCCGAGGACGACGAGGTGACGGTGCGCGTGAACGACGTGGCGACGATCCCCGTGCTCGCGAACGACCACCATCCCGACGGCGACACCATCCACCTCTCCGAGACGCTGATCGAGCCGCTGGTGGCGCCGGAGGACGGCGAGATCTTCGTCTCCGAAGACGTGGTGCGCTTCAAGGCCGGCCCCGAGCCCAAGGTGGTCTACGCCACCTACGAGGTCGTCGACTCGCAGGGCCAGAAAGATGCCGGCTACATCACCATCCGCGTGGTGGGCGCCGACGACACCACCAACTCCCCGCCCCGACCGAAGGACGTCACGATCCGCGCCCTGCAGGGCACGACCGTGCGCATCCCGATCCCGCTGAACGGCATCGATCCCGACGGCGACTCGGTCGAACTCGTGGGCCAGAGCTCCGCGCCCACCAAGGGCCGCATCGTCGACGTGGGCGAGGCCTGGCTGGTGTACGAGGCCTACCCCGACTCCACCGGAACCGACACCTTCACCTATACGGTGCGCGACCGGATCGGCGCCTCGGCGACCGCCACCATCCTGGTGGGCATCATCCCCTCGAGCGAGTCGAACCAGGCGCCGTACGCGCTGAAGGACGTCGTGAGCGCACGCCCCGGCCGCACGGTGGCGGTCGACGTGATGGCGAACGACACCGATCCCGACGGCGATCCGATCTCGATCAGCACGACCGTCGACGCACCCGAGGGCGTCGAGGCCGAGGTGAAGGGCGGCCGCGTTCTGGTGACCGCGCCCGAGACCCCGGGCGACTACACGGTGATCTACTCGATCAGCGACCGGTGGGGTGCGACGGCCAAGGGTACGCTGCTGCTCGGCGTGAGCCCGGATGCTCCGCTCGCGGCGCCGATCGCCCGCGACGACCGGGCCCAGGTGGCCGACGTGCTCGACCGCGCCACCACCGACATCGACGTGCGCGAGAACGACGACGACCCCGACGGCACCATCGACGCCCTCAAGGTCTCGGTCACCGACCCGGCCGCCGAGGTGCTGCCGAGCGGCCTGGTGCGCATCACCCTGCTGCCGACACCGCAGATCATCACCTACACCGTCACCGACCAGGACGGCCTCACCGCCTCGGCGTTCGTGGACGTGCCCGGCGTCGACGGCCTGCCGCCGGTGCTGAAGCCCGGCATCGAACCGATCGTGGTGCACGACGGCGAGACCGTCGACATCGAGCTCACCGACTACGTGCTGGTGGGCGAGGGCAAGACCGCCCGCATCACCGAGGCCGACAAGGTGCGCGCCTCCAACGCCAACGGCGACAACCTGGTGGTCGACGAGAACACCATGCGCTACACGCCGAAGGTGCACTACGACGGCCCGGACGCGCTGAGCTTCGAGGTGACCGACGGCACCGGCCCCGACGACCCGAACGGCAAGAAGGCGACCCTGGTCATCCCGATCACCGTCATCTCCGACTACAACGCGCCGCCCACCTTCGTGGGAGCGAGCGTCGACGTGGCCGCGGGCGACGGCGAGGGCCGGCTCGACCTGCGCGGCTACTCGCAGGACGCCGACGACGGCGACCTCGAGAAGCTCACCTTCGCGATCGCCGGCGGCACCGCCGAGGGCGTGTCGGCCCGGATCGAAGACGGCTCCACGCTCGTCGTGACCGCCGCGGCGAACGCCCCACGCAACCCCTCGACGATCGACATCGACGTCTCCGACGGCACGAACACCCCGGTGCGCGGCACCGTCTCGGTGAACGTGCTCTCCACCACCCGCAACCCGCCCTCGGCCACGGATGACGTGGTGGGCAAGGCGAACCAGGGCCAGACGGTCTCGGTGCCGGTGCTCGGCAACGACTACAACCCGTTCCCGGAGACCCCGCTGACCATCACCAACGCCACGGTCGAGACCGGTACCGGCACGGCTAACATCGACGGCGGCAACGTCTCGGTCACCCCCGGCGCCGACTTCGTGGGCACCATGGTGGTGCGCTACTCGGTGCAGGATGCGACCGGCGACCCGGCGCGCGCCGCCGACGCCCGCATCCGCCTCACCGTGCAGGGCCGCCCCGAGGCGCCCTCCACGCCCACCGTCACGAGCATCCAGGACCGCACCGTGGTGCTCTCCTGGAATCCACCGGTGAACAACGGCGCCGCGATCACCACCTACACGGTGACCAGCCAGAACGGCTACTCCACGCAGTGCGCCTCCACCACCTGCACGCTCGGCGGCCTGACGAACGACGTGGAGTACTACTTCACCGTCACCGCCACGAACGAGGTGGGCGTCTCCGATCCCTCGCCGACCTCCGGCCCCGCCCGGCCTGACGCGCGCCCCGACCAGCCGCAGCCGCCGACCCTCGTGTTCGGCGACAAGAGCCTCGCCGTGACCTGGGTCACCCCGTCGACCCCGGGTTCGGCCGTGACCTCGTACAACCTCGAGATCTCGCCCGCCCCCGAGCGCGGCTCCGCCTCGCGCTACGGCGTCACCGGCAACTCGCTCACCTGGGAGGGTCTGGCCAACGGCACCGCCTACCAGGTGCGGGTGCAGGCCGTGAACCGCGCGCCCGAGCCCTCGGAGTTCAGCGGCTACTCGGCGTTCGAGATCCCGGCGGGTGTTCCGGATGCTCCGGCGGCCCCCACCACGTCCCGCGCCGACGGCGTGGGCAGCCAGTCGCAGCTCACCGTGAACTGGGTCGCGCCGAAGAACAACGGCGACGCGATCAAGGAGTACACGCTCACCCGCAGCGGCGGCGGCGCGGCCGACGTCGCCATCGCGGTCCCCGGCGGGGCCACCTCGCAGACGGTGACCGTGCCGGTCAGCGGATCCGGTTACACGTTCACCCTGGTGGCCCGCAACAAGGCCGGCGACAGCGCGACCTCGGCGGCATCCGCCCCGAGGCGAGCATTCAACCAGCCGGAACCGCCGCAGAACGTGAGCGCGACCGGTGGCGACAACACCATGACGATCACCTTCTCCGACGGCGCGCTGAACGGCGCGAACCCCGGCGAGGTCTCGTACCAGTACTCGCTGAACGGCGGCGGCTGGGCGGCTCTGGGAGGCAGCGGAGCGACGGTCTCGGCGCCCAACAACGGCACCTACACCGCCCAGGTGCGCACGCTCACCTCGGCCGACGGATCCAGCTACACCAGCGATCCGAGCGCGTCGAGCAACGCGGTGACCCCGTACGGCGCCTATGGCGGAACCAGCGCCAGCGCGAGCGGCGGCGACAAGGTCGTCAACTTCAGCTGGACGGCGCCTGCCCGGAACGGCCGCGACTACACCGTGCAGATCAGCATCGACGGCGGCGGCTGGCAGAACAAGGGCATGTCCGGCGGCAGCGCCTCGGTGGGCGCCGGCTACAGCGAGACGCACAGCATCGAGGTGCGCATGGTCGACGCCGGCGGCGCCGTGATCGCGGGTTCGGGATCGTCGGCCTCGGCGACGTCGGACAAGGAGCCGATCAACACCTCGGTGAAGGTGTCGCAGGGCGATCGCGTCAACAACAGCAACTGCCGCCATGCCTCTTGCGCCTACATCCGGGTGACGGTCACCGACGGTCAGCCCGGCGTGACGTACACCGCGAAGGTCTACGCCAGCGGCAACTACGAGGACAGCGTCACCATCAACGGCAGCGGATCGGGCCAGACCGGCTTCTACTGGGGCTACCCGGGCACGACCGTGAACATCGAGGTGACCGGTGGCGGCAAGACGTACACCGACTCGATGACCTGGCCATCCAATTAGCGGCAGCACCCGAACGACTCTCATGACCACCGACATAAAGGATCTTCGATGACCATGACCCCCGAGCAGGCGACCTGGTTCGCCGGCACCTTCGACCGCCTCGTGCAGAACGTCGGCATCGCCGTGCTCGGCAAGGAACACGTCATCCGGCTCACGCTGATGGCGATGATCACCGAGGGCCACGTGCTGCTGGAGGATGCTCCGGGTACCGGCAAGACGAGCCTGGCGAAGGCGGTGGCCGCCACGGTGCAGGGAACGCACCAGCGCATCCAGTTCACCCCCGACCTGCTGCCCTCGGACGTCACGGGCGTCACGATCTACGACCAGGACACGCACAAGTTCGACTTCCACAAGGGGCCGATCTTCGCCTCGATCGTGCTGGCCGACGAGATCAACCGCGCTTCGCCGAAGACGCAGTCGGCCCTGCTGGAGGTGATGGAGGAGTCGCGCGTGTCGGTCGACGGCGTGACCCACGAGGTGGGCCGCCCGTTCCTCGTGATCGCCACCCAGAACCCGATCGAGCAGGCCGGAACCTACCGCCTGCCCGAGGCCCAGCTCGACCGCTTCCTGATCAAGACCAGCATCGGCTACCCCGACCTCGCCTCGGCCGAGCAGATCCTGGCCGGCTCCGCCAACCGCAACCCCTCCGCGGGACTGTCGGCGGTGATCACCACTTCGGCCGTGGCCGACATGGCCGACCTCGCCTCCACCGTGCACGTCGACCCCGCCATCCTGCGCTACACCGCGCAGCTGGCCGAGGAGACCCGCTCGGCGCCGGAGTCGCGCCTGGGCGTCTCGGTGCGTGGCGCGATGGCGCTCATCCGCGCCTCCAAGGTGTGGGCCGCCGCCCAGGGCCGCCACTACGTGCTGCCCGACGACATCAAGGAGCTGGCCGGCCCGGTGTGGACCCACCGGTTCGTGCTCGACGCCGAGGCCGAGTTCTCGGGCGCGACCGCCGAGAGCGTGCTCGCCCGCGTGCTCGCCGACGTGGCCGCTCCGCAGTCGAGGCAACCCGCCGCATGAGCGAGCGGGGGCGAACGCGCCCTCGCCGTCTCGTCTCGGCTCGCAGCCGGGCAGGCGGCAGGGTGAGCGGATGGATGAGTGCGGCCGGCGGGTCGCGGCCTGGTCGATGGGTGCGCGGCACCGGATGGCCGGCCGTCGTCTCGGCGGCGCGCGTCGTGTGGCGCACGGTCGGACCGGTGCTCGGCACGGTCTCCGGCTTCGGCTGGGCCGTGCTCGCCGCCACGATCGCCGCGCTGATCGCGGGCTCGATCCTGGGCTGGCGCGAACTGCTCGTCATCGGCTTCGTGCTGCTCACCGCCCTGCTGATCGCGATCGGCTTCGCCATCGGCCGCTCCGCCTACGCCGTGAGGCTGGATCTCGCCCTCGACCGCGTGGTCGTGGGCGAGCGCGCCGTCGGCCGCATCGCCGTCACCAACACCTCGGCCCGCACCCTGCTGCCGGCCCGCATCGAGCTGCCCGTCGGCTCGTCGTTCGCCTCCTTCGCCCTGCCCCGGCTCGCGCCGCAGGCCGAGCACGACGACCTCTTCGGCATCCCCACCCACCGCCGCTCGGTGATCGTGGTGGGCCCCGTGCGCTCGGTGCGCGGTGATCCGCTCGGCCTGATGCGCCGCGAGATCCGTTGGACCGACCCCGTCGACCTGTACGTGCATCCGCGCACCGTCGCCCTCGGCGGCTCGTCCTCCGGCGTGCTGCGCGACCTCGAAGGTGTGGAGAGCCGCATCATCTCGGCCGACGACGTGTCGTTCCATGCCCTGCGCGAATACGTGCCGGGCGACGACCGCCGTTCGATCCACTGGAAGACCTCGGCGCGCACCGGCAAGCTGATGGTGCGCCAGTTCGAGGAGACCCGGCGCTCGCACCTGGCCATCGCGCTCTCGACCAACCGCTCCGACTACGCCGACGGCGAGCAGGGGGAGGACGAGTTCGAACTCGCCGTCTCGGTCTGCGGATCGCTCGGCGTGCAGGCCATCCGCGAGGAGCGCGACATCACCGTGCTCACCCAGAACGACACCCTCGAGTCGGCCACCGGCCGCCGCCTGCTCGACGAGCTCTCGGGAGTGGAGCAGACCGAGCGCCGCGAGAGCATCGTGCAGCTTGCCAAGACCACGGGCACCGCGGTGCCGCAGGCCTCGGTGGCGTTCCTGATCTTCGGGTCGACCGTCACCCCCTCCCAGCTGCAGGCCTCGACCGTGCACATCCCCCTGGGCATCCGCGTGATCGCCGTCAGCGCGCGGCCCGGCGCCGCCATGTCGATGCGCCGGATCGGCGAGCTCAGCCTGCTCACCATCGGCCAGCTGGGCGACTTCCCCCTGGCGCTCCGGAGGGCCAACAGCTGATGAGCACCCCGACCTCCCCGCGCGCCGGCACCGCCCCGCGCACCTCCACTCCCCTGCTGCCGCCGCGCCCCAAGGGGCCGGGTGGACTGTTTCGGCCGTTCTGGGCGATGGCGATCGACCTCGGCGTGATCGCCGTGCTGCTGATCGTCTCGGCGCTGAGCTTCGGCCCGGCCTTCGGCGGCGCCGGCTACCTCGTGGCCTCGATCGGCGGCATCGTGCTGGGCCTCGCGATCGCCCTCGCCGGCTGGCGCCTGTCGTGGAACCCGATCATCGTCGCCGCGGTCACGATCCTCGTCTACCTGGTGTTCGGCGGCGCCCTCGCGGCGCCCGGCACGACGCTGCTCGGCGTCATCCCGACCCTGGAGACGATGCGCACCCTCATCCTCGGGATCGTGTTCTCGTGGAAGGACGTGCTGACGCTCGTCACCCCGGTCGGCGGCTTCGACGGCACCCTCGTGGTGCCCTTCCTCTCGGCACTCGTGACGGCCGTGCTGGCCGGCACCTTCGCGCTGCGCCTGAAGCACGCCGCCTGGGCGCTGCTGCCGGCGGCCGCGCTGTTCGTGACGGCGATCGCCTTCGGCACCCGCGAGGCGGCGTTCCCGATCGTGCAGGGGCTCGTCTTCGCCGGCGTCGCCCTCGCCTGGGCGGCCTGGCGGCGGCACGAGCGCCGGGTCGGGCAGAGCGCCGGCACCGCCGTGCCGACCGGTGGCGCGGCGTCGTCGACCACGACGGCCGATCGGGCGGGCACCCGCGCCGACGCCTCGAGCGCCAAGAAGCTGCGCAACACCCGCCTCGGTCTCGGGGCCGGACTGATCGTGGCCGCGCTCGGCGTCGGGTTCGTGACCGGCGGCATCCTGATGCCCGCCACGGCCCGCGAGGTGATCCGCGATCAGATCGTGCCGCCGCTCGACCTGCACGACTACGCCAGCCCGCTCGTGGGCTACCGCAGCTACGTGCGCGACTTCAAAGAGGACTCGCTGTTCACGGTGACCGGCCTGCCGGATGCCGCGCGCATCCGCCTGGCCACGCTCGACAGCTACGACGGCATCGTCTACGACGTGGCGGGCGACGGCACCAACGGCTCCGGCACCTTCGTGCGGGTGAGCGACGACATCGCCAACGACACCACGGGCGAGCCGGCCGAGCTCGACGTCGACATCACCGGCCTCGACGGCGTCTGGCTGCCGGATGCCGGCTACCTCGACTCGCTGCGTTTCACCGGCGACCGCGCCGAACCGCTCGGCGGCGCCCTGCACTACAACGCCGCCACCGGTGTGGCCCTCGATACCTTGGGCATCACCGAGGGCGACAGCTACGAGATCGACACCGTCATCCCGCCCACCTTCAACGACGAGCAGCTCAGCGACCGAGCCATCGAGAAGGTCTCGGTGCCGCGCGCCTCGGGCGTGCCCGACGAGGTGGGGTCGCTCGCCGCCGAGTACGTCGGCGACGCCGCCACACCGATCCAGCAGGTGCGCAACATCGCCACCGGCCTCAGCCAGAACGGCTTCTTCAGCCACGGTCTGGAGGGCGAGGCGGTCTCCCGCGCCGGCCACGGCGCCGAGCGCATCGCGAGCCTGCTGAGCGCCGAGCAGATGGTGGGCGACGACGAGCAGTACGCCGTGGCGATGGCCCTGATGGTGCGCTCGATCGGCATGCCGGCCCGCGTGGTGATGGGCTTCTACCCCGACACGTACTCCGGCGCCGACACCACCTACGACATCACCGGCGACCAGCTTCACGCCTGGGTGGAGGTGCCCTTCGAGGGCGCCGGCTGGGTCGCCTTCGACCCCACGCCCCCCGAAGACCAGATCCCGCTCGAAGAGGCGCCCAAGCCCAAGGCCGATCCCAAGGCCCAGGTTCTGCAGCCGCCGCCCCCGCCGCAGGAGCCCGCGGAGCTGCCGCCGGACATCCGTACCGAAGACACGCAGGACGAGGAAGTCGACAAGAACACCTTCGACCTGCTGCCGTTCCTGCTGATCGGCGGCGGCCTGCTGGCCCTGCTGATCCTGGTGTTCGGGCCGCTGCTGGTGATCGTGCTGCTCAAGCTGCAGCGGCGCAAGCGACGCCGGCAGGCCGCGCGCACCGCCGACCGCGTGAGCGGAGGCTGGGACGAGATCGTCGACCGTGCGGGCGACCTGGGCACGCCGGTGGGCTCGGGCGCGACCCGCCGCGACAACGCCCTGGTGCTGGCGACGGCGTATCCGGAGGTTCCCGTGGTGGCCGTCGCCGAGCGCGCCGACACCGAGGTGTTCGGCCCCGGCGACCCCACGCCGGAGCAGGCGGAGCAGTATTGGACCGAGGTCGACGCCGTGGTGAAGAGCATGGCGGCCTCGCGCTCGTGGTGGCAGCGGATGCGGGCACGCTGGGCGCTGGGCTCGTTCTTCGGCCGGCGACGGCGAGGCGGCTCGGGCTCGCGCCGATCGGGCGGAACCGGATACGGTGCAACGGAACGACGAGGGGGACGATCATGACGGATGCGGCCTACCCCTGCGTGCAGTGCGGCTCGCCCGTGCCGCGGAACGCGCAGTTCTGCCTGGTCTGCGGCACCCCGGCCTCCTCGCGCAGCCAGACCGCCGCGCTCGGCGCGACCCCGCACGAACCCGCCGGGTCTCCCGGTGCCGTGAGCGCGGCCGGCGGCGTGCCCGCCTCGGCCGGCTGGCAGCCCGCCCCGGCGGTCGAGCCGATCCGGCCGAGCGAGCTGCTGCCC
>NZ_JAHFUW010000011.1 GCF_023264855.1 Herbiconiux sp.
CTGTCTCGATCACGGCGAGCACGCCCTCGATGATCCAGGAGAAGCCGATCACCAGCGCGAGCGCGAGCAGCGAGACCTCGGGGTTGCGGATGGCGATGACGCCCGCGACGATCAGCAGCACGCCGAGGAGGATGCTGAGCGCCCGCATGCCGCCGGACACCGAGTTGTTCACGATCCCGGTCACGACGCGCACGAGGCCGGTGATCCAGAAGTAGATCGCGAACAGCAACGCGATGGTGAACACGATGGCGTCGGGGTTGTTCAGGGCCAGGATCAGGATGACCACTCCCAGCACGAGGGAGAGGATCGCGCGGATCCACAGTCCGGCCTTGAGCAGGCGGCCGGCCGCGGCGGTGATGTCGGAGTCGAAGAGCCAGAAGCTCGTGGTGCCGGGTGTGTTGGTCGTGCTCATGTCAATCCTCTGATTCCCCTGGTGGCCGTTCACGGCGCACATGTTCGTAGTAGTCGACAATCTAGTGCCTGTGAGCCCGCGGATGAGAGTTCACCGTGAGCATGTTGCGTCCGGCGGCCTCGTGTCGGTGGCGCCATCTAGCATCGAAACCGAAGAAACGTCACCTTCGGGGGTGCGGGCAGAAAGAACGAACATGTCATCGATAACTCGACACACGCTGATGGTGTTTCCGGCTGCCTTGATCGTGGTCGGGCTGATGAGCGGATGCTCGGCCTTCGGAGCCGACCCCTCGGCTTCGGGGAGCGCGAAGCCCGCGAGCCCGCTCGATCCGTATTACGCGGCGCTGTACCCGAAGCCCGACGATGCGGCGCAGAAGGCCTCCGATGCGGCCGTGCAGGATGCGGTGGCCGTCTGTATGAAAGAGCAGGGCTTCGACTACAAGCCGGACCTGAACTCGACCACGACCTTAGTCATGGACCCTGAAATGGAGTGGGGGAGCGAGGAGTTCGCCAAGACCAACGGGTACGGAATCACGACCGACATCTCAGGCCTCACGGGCGCTCCGTCGGGCGAATACGTCGATCCGAATCAGCAGTACATCGACTCGCTCAGTCCGACCGAGCAGACCGCGTACAACGATGCCCTCTGGGGCGCGCCGCTCGTCGACCCGGATGCTTCCGGAGACGACGCATCCGCCGAGGTCGGCGACGCCTCGAACTACGACTGGCACGACGCGGGCTGCATGGGCGCGGCGCAGCACGAGCACGGGTTGTTCTCCGACCCCGCTGATGACCCGGAGTACGCGAGCCTGACCGAAGAGATGGGCGCTCTGTACGAGAAGGCGCACTCGTCCCCGGCGGTCCAGGCCGAGGAAGAGGAGTGGTCCTCCTGTCTCGCGAGCGCGGGCTACCCGGGTTTCGAGCACAAAGACGATCCGTTGTCCCACTTCTCCGACCGGATGGGCGAACTGCAGAAGACAGGTGACGGCCTACAAGCCGGGCAGCCGTCCGATCTCGATCCGGCAGCCCTGGCCGCCCTGCAGGAGGAGGAGATCGCCACGGCGGTCGCCGACTTCGACTGTGCACGTGACACCGGATACGCCGAGACGCTGCAGCGGGAGCAGACCCGGATCGAGCAGGAATTCGTCGACGAGAACAAGGACAGGCTCGATGCGCTCGTGGCGCGCCTCGGCGCCCAGTGAAGTGCGGGGCGGGTGGCGAGGCGCTCGGCTGGTCGCCCTGATGGCGGTCGTCGCCGTGCTCGCGCTCGGGGGAGGAATCCTGGTGAGCAGATTCGTGGTCTCCCCGGTCGACCTCGCCGCCGAGGCTCGAGCACCGGAGGCCGGAGCCATCACCGCGCCGATCGAGAAGCGCGTGATCGAGAACACGATCACCAGCCGCGCCGACGTGACCTACGCGGGCGCCGTCGAGGTGAAAGTCGACACCACCGGGCTGCAAGGTCCGGCTGTGGTCACCGGGCACGTGCCCGAGGTGGGCGCGACTCTCGTGGCCGGGTCGGTTGCGCTGGAGGTGTCCGGTCGCCCGCTGATCGTGCTGCCGGGCGACCTCCCCGTCTATCGCTCGCTGTACGCGGGGTTATCGGGCCCGGACGTGCTGCAGCTCAAAACGGGCCTGGCGTCGCTCGGTATCGACCCGGGCGACGCGAGCTCCGACCTGTTCGACGCGGCCACGGCAGCTGCTCTGGACACCCTCTACCGCAACGCCGGATACCCCGCACCGTCGGCCTCACCCGATGCGGAGGATCGTGTCATCGCGGCCCAGGAGGCCGTTCGCAGTGCGCAAGCGGGCCTGGACCAGGCCGCGGCGGCGCTCGACACCGCCCAGGCGGGTGCGAGCTCGTCGCAGCGTGTCGAAGCCGACAACGCCGTGCGCGAAGCGCAACGGGCTCTCGCCGAGGCGCAGCAGGCGGGCGACCCCGCGGCGATCGGCCGCGGCCAGGACGCCCTCGATCTGGCTTACGCCCGCCGCGATGAGCTGCTGGCCACGCCGCGGGTCTCGGCCGAGCAGAGCGCGGTGGAGGCGGCCCGGGCGCAGCTCTCCGATGCCCAGGATGCGCTCGTGAAGGCGCAGGAAGCGGCTCTCACCGTGCTCCCCGCCGGCGAGGTGGTCTACCTGGCCTCCCTTCCCAGGCGAGTGGATGCGGTGAGCGCCGAGCGCGGATCCGTGCTGCAAGGTGCGGCCATGTCGGTCTCGGGGGCGGAACTCGAGCTGGCGGGCTCCGCATCCGAGACCGACGCCGCCCTTCTGAAGCCGGGTATGACCGCGCGCTTCACCGCCGCGAGCGGCAGCGAATACGGCGCCACCATCACGTCGGTCGACGTGCAGAAGCCAGACGCGTCCGGCGGAAGCGGCACCGAGGGAGCGCAGAAACGGTATCGAGTGCTGCTGAAGCCCCAGGAGCTCACGCCCGAGGCGGTCGAGGCACTCAAGGGCAGCAATGTGAAAGTGAGCATCCCGGTGCAGTCCACCAGCGGTGAGGTGCTGGCGGCACCCGTCGCCGCGTTGACGGCGGGTGCGGGCGGGGAGGCCAGGGTCGAACTCGTCGTGGGCGAGGATGCCGCCACCGGGCGCGCACAGACCGAGCTGGTTCCGGTCACGGCAGGGCTCTCGGCCGGAGGCTTCGTCGAGGTGACCTCGGCCGACCCTCGGGTCGCCGCAGGTGCGAACGTCGTGGTGGGACGGTGACGACCACCGCCGAGGTGGCGCCTGTGATCGAACTGCGTGGCGTTTCGCGCCGGTTCGGGTCGGCGCAAGAAGGCCAGCCCCAGGGCGGCCCGGTGACCGCGCTGTCGGAGGTCGATCTGACCATCCGCCCCGGAGACCACCTCGCGATCACCGGCTCGTCGGGTGCCGGCAAATCGACCATGCTCAACATCTTGGGCCTCTTGGATCGCCCGTCGGCGGGGGAGTACTACTTCGATGGTGTCGCCACCTCCTCGCTCCGCGATCGGCGGAGGTCGGCGCTGCGCGGGTCGAGCATCGGATTCGTGTTCCAGTCGTTCCACCTGCTTCCCGGCCGGAGCGTGCTCGGCAACGTGCTGCTCGCCTTCGTCTACGGTTCCGTTCCCCGCAGCGAGAGGCTGCGCCGCGCGAGCGAGGCGCTGGATCGCGTCGGCCTCTCGCACCGCCTCGCCTTCAGCCCGGCCACGCTGTCCGGCGGCGAGCGTCAGCGGGTGGCCATCGCGCGCTCGGTCTGCGGCGGAGCGAAGGTGCTGCTGGCCGATGAGCCCACGGGCAACCTCGACCGGGTCAACGCCGACGCCATCCTGACGCTCTTCGACGAGCTGAACGCCGACGGTCTGACCCTCGTGGTGATCACGCACGACGCCGCCGTCGCAGAGCGGGCGAGACGCCGGATCGGCCTGGCCGACGGAAAGTTGACCGAGCTCGGTGCGACGCCGTGACGGGCCGGACGCGATTCGGCCCGACGGCCTTGATCGGCGAGGCCCTGGAAGGCGTGGGGTCCAAGCCTTCACGGCTGCTGATCACCGTGCTCGGCACGATGGTCGGCATCGGCGCGCTCGTGCTGACCATCGGGCTCGGCCAGACGGCCGGTGGGCAGCTCACCGCGCACTTCGATTCCGTCGCGGCGACCCATGTCGAGGCGGCACCCACCTCGGTGAAGGGGGCGGACGGCGACGGTCACGCCTCGTCCGCCCTTCCGCGGGACGCCGCCGCCCGCGCGTCTGCTCTCGCCGGAGTCGACGCATCCGTTCTGCTCGGCGAGGTGCCGCTCGGCGACAGCACGGTGACCGCGGTTCCCGTGCACGACCCCTCGTCGCCCACGCTCACGCCACCGCCCGTGTGGGCGGCCGACGGCGACCTGCTCGGCGCTCTCGACGGGCGACTGGCCGAGGGGCGCTTCTTCGACGGCGGCCACCAGCAGCGCGCCGACCGGGTGGCCGTGCTCGGAAAGGAGGCCGCCGACAAGCTCGGCATCCACTCGCTCGCCGGCGGGCCCTCCGTCTTCATCGGCTCGCACGCGTATTCCGTGATCGGCATACTCGAGTCGGTCGACACCCGCCGCGAGCTGCAATCAGCCGCGATCGTGCCCCTGGCGGCAGCCGAACGCGACTTTCCCGACCTTCCGCCACCGGGCATCCTGGCTCTGAAGATCGCCGTGGGGGCCACAGACCTCGTGTCGCATCAAGTGCCGATCGCTCTCGATTCGGCCGAGCCCCAGAACATCACCGTCGCGGCCAGTCCCACGACGACTGCGCTGGAGGGCGGGGTGCGAAACGATCTCGATGCCGTCTTCGTGCTCATCGGAGTGATCACGCTTCTGGCCGGAGGGCTGGGGATCGCCAACGTGACGCTGCTCGGGGTGTCGGAGCGAACGGGGGAGATCGGCTTGCGGCGCGCGCTCGGGGCCACGCGTCCGCAGATCGCCGCGCAGTTCGCTCTCGAGTCGCTGATCACCGGCGCGCTCGGTGGCACGATCGGTGCCGCCGTGGGTGTGGCCGTCGTGGTCGCGGTCTCCGCCGCGAGCGGCTGGACTCCGGTGCTCGACCTCGCACTGGCGCTCGGCAGCACTCTGCTCGGTGGGCTGGTCGGACTGGCCGCCGGCGCCTACCCGGCGCTGAAGGCGGCCCGCACCGAACCCGCAGACGCCCTCAGGAGCTGATCGTGAGCGGCGTCGGTGGCGGGCAGTAGCATGGCCGCCATGGATGACTCCTCGCCTACAGCATCGGTGCCGCACCGCGCCGACAATCACGATCTGATCCGCGTCACCGGCGCCCGCGAGAACAATCTCAAGAACGTGAGCGTCGAACTGCCGAAGCGGCGGCTCACCGTTTTCACCGGTGTCTCGGGCTCGGGCAAGAGTTCATTGGTGTTCGGCACCATCGCCGCAGAGTCGCAGCGCATGATCAACGAGACCTACAGTGCGTTCGTGCAGGGCTTCATGCCCACGCTCGCTCGGCCCGACGTCGATGTGCTCGAGGGGCTCACCACGGCCATCATCGTCGACCAGGAGCGGATGGGGGCCAATCCGCGCTCCACCGTGGGCACGGCGACGGATGCGAACGCGATGCTGCGCATCGTGTTCAGCCGGCTGGGTCAGCCGCACATCGGCTCGCCGAACGCGTTCTCCTTCAATGTCGCCTCGGCGAAGGCGAGCGGTGCGATGACGGTCGAGAAGGGCGGCGGCACGACCAGCGTCGTGCGCGAGTTCACCCTCACGGGCGGGATGTGCCCGCGCTGCGAAGGCAGGGGAGAGGTCACCGACATCGACCTCAGCCAGCTCTTCGACGAGTCGAAGTCGCTCACCGAGGGCGCCATCACCGTTCCCGGCTACACCGCCGATGGCTGGATGGTGCGCATCTTCGCGGTGTCGGGGTTCCTCGACGCCGACAAGCCGATCCGCGACTACACCGAGACCGAACGCAACGACTTCCTGTACAAGGAGCAGGTCAAGGTGAAGGTCGAGAACATGAACCTGACCTATGAGGGGCTGGTTCCGAAGCTCCAGAAGTCGATGCTCTCGAAAGACCGCGACGCGATGCAGCCGCACATCCGTGCCTTCGTCGACCGCGCCGTGACGTTCACCACCTGCCCAGACTGCCTGGGTACCCGGCTCAACGCGGGCGCTCGCTCCTCGAAGGTCGGCGGTATCAGCATCGCCGAAGCGTGTGCGATGCAGATCAGCGATCTCGCCGCCTGGGTGCGAGGGCTCGACGCGCCCTCGGTCGCCCCGTTGCTCGAGTCGCTGGGCGACACCCTCGACTCGTTCGTCGAGATCGGCCTGGGCTATCTCTCGCTCGACCGGCCGAGCGGCACGCTCTCCGGGGGAGAGGCGCAGCGCACGAAGATGATCCGGCACCTGGGGTCGTCGCTGACCGATGTCACCTATGTGTTCGATGAGCCGACGGTCGGCCTGCACCCGCACGACATCCAGCGGATGAACGGGCTGTTGCTGCAGTTGCGCGACAAGGGCAACACGGTGCTCGTGGTCGAGCACAAGCCCGAGGCGATCGCGATCGCCGACCACGTCGTCGACCTGGGGCCGCGTGCCGGCACCGCCGGGGGAGAGGTGGTGTTCGAGGGCACCGTCGAGCAGCTGCGTGCCAGCGATACGCTGACGGGTCGTCACCTCGACGACCGCTCGAGCCTGAAGCCGTCCGTTCGCTCGCCCCGGGGTGTGCTGGAGGTCAGGGGAGCGACGTCGCACAATCTGCGCGAGGTGGACGTCGACATCCCGCTCGGCACGCTGGTGGTCGTCACCGGAGTCGCCGGTTCGGGCAAGAGCTCGTTGATCCACGGCTCGGTGTCGCGCCGAGCCGATGTGGTCGCCATCGATCAGAGCGCGATCCGAGGGTCACGTCGCAGCAATCCGGCCACGTACACCGGCATGCTGGAGCCGATCCGCAAGGCCTTCGCGAAGGCGAACGGCGTCGCCTGTCCCACGTGCAACGGAGCCGGGGTCATCTACACCGATCTGGGGATGATGGCCGGCGTCTCCACCACCTGCGAGGAGTGCGACGGCAAGCGTTTTCAGGCCTCCGTGCTGGAATACCGCTTCGGCGGCAAGAACATCGACGAGGTGCTCGGGATGCCCGTGAGTGAGGCTGCCTCGTTTTTCGCGACAGGGGAGTCGCGTATCCCGGCGGCCCACACGGTGCTGGAGCGCCTGAACGACGTGGGGCTCGGCTACGTCAGCCTCGGTCAGCCTCTGACCACGTTGTCCGGCGGTGAGCGTCAACGCCTGAAGCTCGCCTCCCACATGGGTGAGAAGGGCGAGATCTACGTGCTCGACGAGCCCACGACGGGCCTGCATCTAGCAGATGTCGAACAGCTGCTCGGCCTTCTTGATCGCCTCGTCGACTCCGGCAAGTCGGTGATCGTGATCGAGCATCATCAAGCTGTGATGGCCCACGCCGACTGGATCATCGATCTCGGTCCGGGCGCCGGTCACGACGGCGGCCGCATCGTCTTCGAAGGAATGCCCTCCGACCTGGTCGCCGCTCGATCGACCCTGACGGGCGAACACCTGGCGACGTACGTGACCGCCTGAGCCGTATCCCGCGCGCTGATAATGCACATTATGTCAAGTAATGCGGATAATACGCACGGTGACGTCAGCAGGTGTTCTCACAACATCAGGTCCTGCCCACTCGTTCACCGCTCCCCCCGACCGTGCTGCCGCGGCCTCAGCTGAGCGGCACGATCGCATCGATCTGTACGAGGGCATTGCCCTGCAGCACATTCGCACCGATCATCGAACGTGCGGGCGGAGCCTCGGTGAAGAACTCACGGTAGACACGGTCGATGACGCCGGCGGACTCGACCAGCAAGGGTGTGTAGATGGTGAGCTTCAGCGCCTTGGACAGGTCGGCCCGTGCGGCGAGACAGATGGCGTTCAGATTTCTCAAGCACTGATTCATCTGAGCGCCGACCGCTTGATCACCGCCGCCGAAGAACGGGTTCAGCGGTCGAGGCAGCATCTGCCCGGTCGCCGGGTCGATCGGAAGCTGGCCCGACACGTAGAGCAGACCGTCGTACGCGACCGCTTGGCTGGAGCCCCCCGGCGACCACGGCGCATCCGGAGTGAAGATGACGGTACGTTCCACAGGTCGCTCCCCCGGTAGTGATCTCAACGGCACTGTTCCAGACATCCTACGGCGGGAGCTCCCCCGAAACCGGCGTGGCCGACCTCAGTCCGGTCCGAACCGGGTCCAGGTGCCGCCGACGCACTGGTAGAAGGCGACCGTGACGGTATCAACGGTGATGTCATCGCCGGTGCAGGATCCTGACGGCGACGACGTCGCCAGGGCGACCCTGGTTCCGTCGGCCCCCGCGGCTCCGTCGGCGCCCGGCGCTCCGTCGGCGCCGGCGGCACCCGCCTCACCCTGGGCACCCGCCTCGCCAGCGGCGCCGGCCTCCCCTTGGGCTCCGGTCTCGCCCTGAGCGCCGGTGAGGTTCTTGGCCGCCGCGGTGCGGATGTTGCCCACGCTCACCCAGGCGCCGTCGCGATGCAGGTAGAGACCGGCCGTGTCGATGTCGATGTACAGGTCGCCGTCTGACCCGTACGCCTCAGCGGGCGTTCCGGTGCCGGCACGCACATCGCTGCCGGCCGGAAGAACACCGGCTTCCAGGTCGACGAGGTCGGTCTCGTCACCGGTGCCATCGGATTCGGCATCGGCAGCGGCCGTCGCAGACGCAGTCACCGTCACGGTGGCCCCCTGAGCGTCATAGGAGGGTGCTCCGAGGCGAGCACCGAGGAAGGCCGCGACGAAGGCGAGCACCACCACGACGGCGGCGAGGATGATCAAGGCTCTGTTGTCGAAGCTGGAACGGCCGGGTTGCTCCGGGGGTGTGGGCTGGGTGGTGGTCATCGGATGCTCCTGACAGGGTGGTGGGCGATCACGTCGATCGTCAAACCGGCTCGCGCTGCCCCGTCGCGACGGACTCGGGAACTTCGCCGGCGCGGTACCGGGGCAGTCGGCTGGCGGGGATGATGGCCAGGGCGCTGACGCCGGCCAGAGCGATCAGGCCGATCTTGAGCGCGCGAAGCCGGGCGTCTTCGTTGAGCGCGATGGCCGAATCGACCTGCTCCGGCGTGGCATCCGTTCCGCTCAGCACGTCACGGAGACGATCGTTGCTCACGAAGTTGACGCTGTCGAGGTCGACCTGCGACACGACCGAGGGCGGCAGGTCCACGGTCGTGGCGAGAGCGGCGGCTACGTTCGCGCTCAGGATGCCGACCAGAAGTGCGCCGGCGACGGCTGTGCCGACCGCGGAGGCGAGGTTCTGGGTGGTGCCGCGCACGGAGCCGACGTCGCCGGCGAGTTCCTTCGGTGAGGCCGTGACGAGCACATTGAACACGAGGGTGACGAGCGCGCCCTGCCCGACACCGAAGACGAACAACCCGAGGATGGTCGGCAGCGTCTCCCAGTTGTTCGTCACGACGACGGAGAGCCAGACGAGCGCGATCGTCGTGAGCACGAAGGAGAACATCCCGATGGCTCGCGGCGAGAAGCGGCCGTAGAACCGCACGACGAGCGTCGCGGTCACGAAGACGGTGAGGTTGAACGGCAGCATCGCCAGGGAGGTGTCGAACGGGGTTCGGCCCTGCACGATCTGGATGTAGAGCGGCACGGTGAAGTTGAGCGCCGCCTCCATCAGCACGACGATGAACATCGCGTAGATCGCGGCTCGTTCTCGGGACGACCCGAAGACGGACAGGCTGACCAGCGGAACCTTCCCCGCTTTGGTGCGCCTCCGGGTCCAGGTGAAGAACAGCTGCACGGCGATCACGCCGAGCACGATCAGGATCGGCGCCGGCGAGAGACCCGCCACGTCGAAGGGCGCGCCGGGCCCCGCCTGGAGCAGACCCCAGCTGTTGAGGTTGTTGACGCCGAGTGTCAGCATCACGATTCCCGCGCCGATGATGAGAGCGGCGACGACGTCGATCTTGACCTCGGGATTGCCCTTCGCCGAGTGCAGCCGGAAGCTCAGGATGAAGACCGCGACGGCGAGCACCAGAACGATGATGAACACCTGGCGCCAGCCGACCAGGGTGGCGAGGGTGCCGCCGATCAGGAAGGCGCTCACACCGGCGAGGGCCCGCGCCGACCCCAGCGATCCGATCGCCGTCGCCTGCTGCGCCCCGCGGTAGTTCTCGGCGATCAGAGCCACCAGAGACGGCACGATGATCGCGGCGGATGCCCCGGCGAGGGCCTGCGCGAAGATGACCCACCCCACCGAAGGAGCCAGGATCATCGTCAGTGCCGACGCGGCGAAGAGCACCACAACGACCCGGAAGACCGTCACCCAGCCCACCCGCTGACCGATCTTCGCGCCGACCATGACGAGGGCCGCGACGACCAGTCCGTAGGTGACGATGGCGGTGCTGACATCGGTGGGTGGCACACCGAAGTCGGCCACCATCCCGCCGAGCGACACGGGCAGCGCGGAGACGTTGAACGACATCAGGATCTGGGCGAGGAAGAGCCCCACCATCGGCACCCAGGAGGTTCGTGCGGGCGAGCTCGTTTCGGGACCGGTCATGATGAGGACTCCCTCTGTGGTGCGGAGGCGAATGGTGCGGAGGCGAAGATGTTCAGTCCCAGCGCCCGGGACAGGTAGGCCGTGGCGATCTGCCCACGCACGCTGTTGCCGGCGTCGTCTAAGCGCGGCGCATACGTTCCCACGCCGACCTTTCCCGGTGCGATCGTGACGAGGCCGCCCGCCACACCCGACTTGCCGGGCAGGCCGATCTCGAACAACCACTCCCCCGATCCCTCGTACAAACCGTTCGCCGCGAGCACGGCGAGAGTGTCCCGGCAGACGTCCGCGGAGACGACCCGCTGGCCGGTCACCGGATTCACCCCGCCGTCGGCGAGCGTCGCCGCCATCACGGCGAGATCGCCCGCGTCGACGGAAAGAGCGCACTGCCGGGTGTACACATCCACGACGCCCTCCGGATCGCGGTCGATGCGACCGTAGCTCTGGAGCAGCCGGGCGATCGCGCGGTTGCGCAGGTTCGTCTCCGATTCGGAGCGGTAGACCTCGTCGTCCAGCTCGAGCGGGCGGCCGGCGAAGCGCGACAGCCCGTCGCGCACGGCCTCCCACTGCGCGTCGGCATCCTCTCCCGGCATCAGAGCCGTGGTGGCGATGGCCCCCGCGTTGACCATCGGATTCATCGGATGCCCGTCGTTCAGCTCGATGGCGATGACCGAGTTGAAGGCGAGCCCGGTGTTGTTCACGCCGACGACCTCGAGCACCCGTTCGTGGCCGAGCTGTTCCACGACGAGCGCGTAGACGAAGGCCTTGGAGATCGACTGGATCGAGAAGCGCATGCGGGTGTCGCCGATGTCGTGCCGAACACCGTCCACACCGACCACGCACACCCCGAACGCCTCGGGATCGGCCGCCGCGAGCACGGGGATGTAGTCGGCGACGCGCCCCTCGCGGTGTCGCAGTGCGCGGGTGTGCGCCGCCTCGAGTATCCGGTCGACCTGAGGTGCTTCGGGAACCCGGCCCGTGCTGACGGATTGCACGACATCAGCAGCATCCACGTCCATAGCGCCTCCCGATTCAGAACCTCGACACCGTCCCTGGCGGAGTGAACGACGTCAGCGAACGGTTACCGTGCCCGACGATCACAAGATAGGCCCTCTCCGGCCATCCATTCCAGATGTGTCACGAAAATGCCGTCAAACAGTACAGCCACTGCTGTATCGTCGAGATCATGCTCACGATCAGCACTCGTCTCGACGTCATGAACCGGCTCGGCCGAGCCATGGCCGATCCGACCCGATCGCGCATCCTGATGCTGCTGCTGGAGCGGCCCGCCTACCCCGCCGAGATCGCTCAGGCGCTCGAGCTGACCCGCCAGAACGTGTCCAACCACCTGTCGTGCCTCCGCGACTGCGGCATCGTCGTGGCCGAACCCGAAGGCAGACAGCACCGCTACGAGATCGCCGACGCCCACCTCGCGAAAGCGCTCGACGACCTCGTGGGGGTCGTGCTCGCCGTCGACGCCTCCGCCCCGTGCAACGACGACGCCTGCACCGTCTCCGGATGCTGCGAGGTCACGTCGTGACGACGACGGCCGACCACCGGGGCCGTGAGCGGAAGGCGGTCCTGCAGAAGCGCATCCGTCTGATCGTCGCCGTCACGATCGGCTACAACCTGATCGAGGCGGTCATCGCGATCGCGGCCGGAACCGCCGCCTCGTCGGGCGCGCTGATCGGATTCGGCCTCGATTCGACCATCGAAGTGCTCTCCGCCGCGGCCGTCGCCTGGCAGTTCAGCCGCCGGGATCCCGAGCGCTGGGAGAAGGGCACCTTGCGCGTGATCGCGCTCGCGTTCTTCGCGCTCGCGCTCTACGTCGGCGCCGGCGCGGTGCTCACCCTCACCCGGGCGGCCGACGTCGAGCACAGCACCGTGGGCATCGCGCTGACCGCGCTCAGCGTCGTCATCATGCCGTTCCTCTCCCTCGCGGAGCGGCGCGCCGGCCGTGAGCTGAGTTCGGCGACCGCGATCGCCGACTCGAAGCAGACGCTGATCTGCTCCTACCTCTCCGCGGCCGTCCTGCTCGGGCTGCTGCTGAACACGCTCTTCGGATGGTGGTGGGCCGATCCGATCGCCGCGCTCGTGATCGTCGTCTTCGCGGTGCGCGAGGGGATCGAGGCGTGGAAAGGCGACGCCTGCGCCACGTCGGTCGGGATGCTCCTGGACGACGACGACGACCACCACCACGACGACGGCCACCACCGCCACGACCATGCCCGCCACGACGACCACGACCACGACGGCCGCGAGATCGCTGACCGCTGAGGGCCAGGCGGCGATGCGAGCCCCGATCAGCCTGCCGCGGGGCGCGAGAACAGGTTCAGCAGATTCCCGTCGGGATCGCGGACGAGCGTGGAGCGATTGCCCCACGGCATGGTGGCCGGCTCCAGCACGACGTCGGTAAGCGACTCGCGCAGCCGCTCGAACTCGGCATCGACGTCGTCGACCAGGAACTCCAGGATGACCGAGTCGTTGTGCGCCGGCTTCGGGGCCCGGTCGCCGAGCATCGCCACCGTCGCGGTGCTGCCGATCGCGAGCACACCGGTCGCGGTGCGGAACTCGGCGAAGACCGGAGCCGGTCGACTGGCGGTGACTTTTGTGACGAGCTCGTAGAAGGCGACGAGTCGGTCGACGTCGTCGGTGATGATGCGCACGGAGGCGAATTCCATGATGGTCCTTTCGCAGGGGCCGGATGCCCCGGTCCAGACCATCCTGCGCCGCGTTCGCGACACCGTCCTGTCGGTGTTCCGCGCCGGTGCTCAGGCCGTCTCTCCCCCATCGCCCCGTGCGCGGCCCACCGGCCGGAGGTGTCCGTACGCGATGTCCAGATCGCCGGCGCTCAGCATCCGCTCGGGCGCACGCTCGCCCGTCGGCTCGGCCTCGGCGATGCGATCACCGCGAAACGCTCGCACCCCGTTCCGCAGCCGGCACCACGCGATGAGGTACCAGTCACCGCCTCGGCCGACGAATCCCAGCGGCTCGACCTCGCGCACGGTCCGCTCGCCCGCTCGATCGCGGTAGGTCAGGCGCAGCACCCGCCCGGCGGCCAGAACCTCGCCCCGCACCGCCGGAGTATCCGGAGCCGCGCCTTCCCCCTCACCGATCTCCTCGAGAAGGTACACGCGCCGGGCGAGCTCGGCGGTTCGCTGCAGACGGCGTTCGTCCATCACCGCGCTGACCTTGCGAAGAGCGGATGCGCCGGCATCCCGGAACGGACTGCCCGAGAGCATACCGAGACCGACGGTGACGGCCAGGGCCTCTTCGACCGTGAAGCCCAGAGGCGCCAGGGTGTGCGACGCGTCGATCGCGTACCCGCCCCGGCGGCCGTTCTGCGCCCAGATCGGCACGCCCGACTGCTGGAGCGCGGAGAGGTCGCGTTCGATGGTGCGCGAGCTCACCTCGAAACGGTGAGCGAGCCAGGCGGCGCTGCGCGGCTGCGGTGCGACCGCGCGCAGTTCCTCGACCAGGGCGTAGAGGCGATCGGTGCGGTTCACACCTCGACCCTAGCCATCGCTGCCGCTCCCCCCGGTCGGGGGATGCTGGCTTCCGCGCGACTTTGACAGACTCGGGGTGGCGCACCGCCGCGCCGACTGGGGGGACACGCACTTGCACGCTGCACGACACACCACGACCACGCCTCCGGAACCGAGAGCACCGGGGCGTGCTCGGTTCATCGCGGCGGCGACGGCGCTCGTCGTCGCGTCCGTCGGCCTGATGGCCGCGTCTCCGGCGACAGCGGCACCCGCGACCCCACCCGTGCCGGCCGGCGTGTACCTCGAGTCGACGTGGGTCGTGCCGGGCGGCACCGCCTGGGTCGACTTCGTCGGAGACACCGGATGCGAGCGTCCCACCGGCGCGGCCTTCCGCGACTCGGGCACGTCCGTCTCCACCCCGCTGGCCATCCAGGGGTTCGGGGAGGGATTCTGGGTCGATCGCGGCGTGGCGTTCGTGGACGCGGTCACCAACGCTCCCCTCCCCATCGGGGCCGGCGCCCCGGCGACCGGAACGATCGAGCTGACCTGTCCGCCCGTCGGCGCGGGTGCGAGCACCACCGTCTCCCTGCCGATCACCGTGAGCACCGTCGCCCCGGCCTCGATCTACCACAGCCCCACCGCCTGGACCTGGTACACGCCGGGGGCACTGACCGCCGGCGCACTGGTGACGATCAACGCCCTCGGGTTCCGGCCCGGCGAATCGGTCACCGTCACCCTGACCAACGCGACCCGCTTCTCCGACACCGGGGTGTTCTCTTCGGCGACCCCTGCGGTCGTGACCGCCGACGGCGAAGGGGCGGTCACCGCCCAGGTGACGTTCCCTTCGGGCTGGACCGCCGGTGACGAGCTGGACGCCCTGGTGGCGGGCGCGAGCAGCCGCTACCTGCTGATCTCGGGCGACGGCGAACCGGTCAACGGCGACCCGACCCTCACGCTCAGCTCCGACGGCCTCGCCATTCCGGGCGCAACCGTCACACTGGCCGGAGCCGGCTTCGTCGCCGGCGAGACGGTGGCCGTGGCGCTGCACTCCCCCACCGCTCGTGCCCTGCAGCTCGGTACTCTCACGGCCGACGGCTCCGGAGCCATCGCGGGCGATGTCAGCGTGCCCCCCGGCGTCGCATCCGGCTCGTACCAGCTCTGGGCCGGGGCGAAGACCCTGAGTTACCACATCTACAACACGCCGATCCTGGTCGGCAGTTCGAGCCGCATCTCGGCGCCCGATCGCTTCTCCAACGCCGTGGAGATCGCCAAGGCCGCCTTCCCCGGCACGGCGCCCGTCGTCTACGTGGCGACCGGTCTCAACTATCCGGATGCCCTCGGCGCCGGTGCGGCCGCCTCGAACGCGGGAGGTCCGTTGCTGCTCACCACGCCGGCCGCGCTGCCGGCCGGCGTGAAGGCCGAGATCAAGCGTCTCGACCCTGACCAGATCGTGGTCGTCGGTGGCCCGAACTCGGTTTCCGATGCCGTCTTCACCGAGCTGAAGGCGCTGGCGCCGAACGTCGTGCGCCAGGGCGGCGCCGATCGGTACGAAGCCTCCCGCAACATCGTCGGCGGCCGGTTCGAGCACGCCACGACGGCCTTCCTGGCCACCGGTGCGAACTTCCCCGATGCGCTCAGCGCCACCAGCGCCGCTGCGAGCCAGAACGCCCCCGTCATTCTGGTACCCGGTTCGAACCCCTCGCTGGATGGCCCGACCCTCGCGCTGCTGACCAGACTCGGCGTGACCGACATCACCATCACCGGTGGGCCGAACTCCGTCTCCCCCGCGATCGAAGCGCAGCTGAAGTCGGCCTACGGCGCGAGCCACGTCACCCGGCTGGGCGGGGCAGACCGCTTCGAGGCCTCGGCGACCATCAACAGCCGCTTCTTCGATTCCGCGAGCGAGGTGTTCCTGGCCACCGGCGGCAACTTCCCCGACGCCCTTGCCGGCGGGGTGCTCGCGGCCTCGAAGTCGGCGCCCCTGCTGGTGGTGCACGGCGATTGCGTGCCGGCCACGACGCTCGCCGCCATCCGTTCGTGGGGTGCGACGAAGATCACCCTGATCGGCGGACCTGCTTCGCTCGACCCGAAGGTGGCGACCCTGCGGCCCTGCGCCTGATCCCGGCGCGGCCGCCGGGTTCGGTCGCGGCCGGCTCAGTCGCAGCCGGGCTCAGTCGCAGAGGTGGGCGATCGCCGTCGGCAGCGCGTCGATCGCCGACGACGACATCGAGGATGCCGCGCCGGCGGCCGCGGTGTGTGCCGCCTGGTCGAGCACGGCAGCGCATCCGGGGTCCGAGCGGTAGAGCTCGACCGCGCCGAGCGCCGGCACGAGCTCGCTCGTGATCCGGTCCAGGATCGGGCGCACCTCGGTGGCGAGGTCCGGTGCGGTGGCCGGCGCCGGCTGGGCGCCGCTCGCCCAGGCATCGAGCAGGCTCTGCTGCACCTGCTTGCTGGCTGCGATCTGGTCGGTGAAGACGAGGGACACGTAGCCGGCATCGGCGCCGACCTCGCTCGCCCGGGCCGCCGCCGCGTCGAGTACGGCCTTCTCCCGCGCTTCGTCGGTCACGGGCTGACCGCTGAACAGCTTCGAGGCCGCGACCGCGTCGCCGGTCGAGAGCCGCTCGAGCACGAGGGCGAGCACCGCGTCGAAGGCCGCCACCGGAACGGCGGATGACGGGGCAGCCGAGACCGCTGCTCCGGATGCTCCAGGCCCGGACGGAGCAGCCGTGGCCGTTTCCGACGTGCCGGCCCCCGCATCCGGAGCAGCGCCGGTGCATCCGGTGAGCAGCACCGTGGCGCACACCACGGTGCCGATGACGAGCGTCGAACGCGGGTGACGCGGGCCACCGGTCCCCCTGAATCCTTGGAGCATCCCGTCAGCGTAGCGATCGGCGTGCGGATGCCGCGAGCCGGCGACCGCGACGGTGCTCGAGCCCGCCGGAGAACCTGCCGTCCGCGCGCGTCACGCCGGTCCGATGACCATAATGGGGAGCGATGAGCGAACACGACCTCCCCAGCGCGCGCCAGCGCTTTCCGGCGCGCGTTTTCGCGAGCGGAGAGGAGCCTGATCCGCGGTTCACCCTCGCCAACGAGCGCACCTTCCTGGCCTGGATCCGTACCGCCCTCGCGCTGATCGCCGCCGGTGTCGCACTCGAAGCACTGGGACTCGGCCTCCAGCCAGGGCTCCGGCTGGCCGCCTCCCTGGTGCTGATCGTGGCCGGTGTCGCCACCCCGGTGCAGGCGTGGCTCGGCTGGATGCTGGCCGAACGCGCCCTCCGGCACGGCAGAGCGCTTCCCTCCCCCGCCCTCTCGCTGCCGCTCGGGATCGCCGTGGTGGTGGCCGGTGTGCTCGTGCTGCTCGGCATCCTGCTGGCATGACCGGGCCGGCCGCGGGGCTCCCTCTCTACGACACCGGATTGCAGCCCGAGCGCACCGCACTGGCCTGGCGTCGCACCGCGCTGGCGCTCGCGGGCGGTGCCCTCGTCGCGGTGCGCATCGTGCCCGCCGTCGTCGGCCCCTGGGCCTATCTGCCGACGGGGGCCGGGCTGGTGCTGGCCGTCGTGATCCTGGTTCTCGCCCATCGTCGGTACCGGCGCCTGCACCGGGCGCTCGTTGAGCACCACCAGCCCGATCGTCGGCCCGACGGCCGCCTGGTCGCGCTCACCGGGTTGGCGACCCTGCTGATCGGGGTTGCGGCGCTGGTGGTCAGCCTCGCCCTCGCGGGCGGGACGGACGCTCTGAACCGCCTGTTCTGAACCCCTCGCTCCGGACCGTTCGTCCAACCCCTTCTTTTACTGAGCATTACTCGGTATATTCGCATGCATGGAACGACGGATGCTCGCGCAGCTCGTCACGGCGGTCACGGTGCCGGCGATGGCCGTCTCGGTCGCGCTCGGCGCGCTTGGCATGGTCGGCATGGTCGCGGCACCGAGTGCTCGCGCCGACGGCATCACGCCGCTGACGCTAGACCTGCCCGCTGCCGGCGAGGTCTTCTCCTCCGACTCCGCCGGGGTGTTCGCCGTCGTCTTCGCCGGCCTGGGAGCCTTCGGCGATCCGGTCACCGTCACCGACCCCACCGGGACGGCGCTCTGTGCGAGTACCGTCCAAGATGACGGCACGTGGACGTGCACGGCCGACGCGATGCCCGACTTCTTCGGCCAGGTCACGGTCACCGATTCGGTGACCACCCTGGTCCGCCTGCTCGGGGCGGTGAACCCGCCTCGCCTGGACCCGAGCCAGTCCGGCGGCATCTCGACCGATGCTGCCGATTTCGTCACCTCGGGCACCGCTGCGCCGGGAGCCCTGGTCGACCTCTTCCGCAACGACGAGCAGGCGTGCTCCACCGTCGCCGACCAGGGCGGCGGCTGGACGTGCGCCTTGGCGCTGACGGATGCGGATGTCGGCACCGCGCTCCTCACCGGCACCCAGACCCCGCCCTATGCGGCGCGTGCGTCCGCACCCTCTCCTGCCGTGTCCCTCGTCTACCGGCTGCCCGAGGTCGTGATCCCGGTGGTGCCATCGGATCCGGTCGATCCGGGTGGCCCGGCCACTCCTGTCGACCCTGCGACGCCCGGGAGCACCGCGAGCGAGACGCCGGGCGCGCCAGCGTCGCCCGACAGCGGACCGGTGCTTCCGGCGGACGGCGCCTCGGCCGCGCCCGACGCAGTGGACGGCGGCGCAGCGGGGGACGGTGAGGGCGCACTGCTCCGTCCCGGCCGAGCCGGCTCCGACCTCGACGAAGCCGCGGATGCCGGCACCCCGACCGGCATCGAACCCGGCCGGAGCACGGGCCGTGGCGCTCCCGCGCCTGTCGGCACCCCGGACGACGTGCGCCGGACCCCGGAGCGATCCGGCGTGGCCGCCGATCCGGCCACCGGGACGCAGGCCGGAATGGCTCCCGGCCTGTCCGAAACCGACGGGTGGAACGAGCCCACGGGCTTCGGGACGACGCTCCGGCCGTTCGGATCGATCGCCTTTGACTCCCCCGCCTTCGCCGTGTCGGTCTCGGTGCTGGTGGCGGGCTTCGTGCTGGTGCTGGCCTTGCCTGCCGAACTCCTGCAATCCACGATCCGTGAGAACTACCACCGCATCGCGCCTCGCGTGCCTCGCCTGCTCCGCCTCCGCCGACAGGTGCGGCGGTCGCCGGCCGGCGAACAGTTCGCGCGTCGCGTCGGCCCCGTGGCCGCACGGGGTCCGGTGGCGATCATGCTGGTGACCGCTCTGGTGTCGGCGTTCGCCGACCCGTCGACCGGCCTCGATGCCCGCTCGCTGCGTCTCGCGCTGGCACTGACCCTGGTGATGCTGATCGTGAACGGAGTCGGGATCGCCAGCGGCGGCCTGCATGCCGCGCGGCGGTACGGAGCCAGGATCGCGGTCTCGGCCCGGCCGGCGACCCTCCTCCTCGTCGTCGCCACGGTGCTGGTCTCGCGGTTCGCGGATCTGCAGCCCGGTCTGCTGTTCGGTCTGGTGCTGGGAGTCGAGTTCGGCACCCGGATGCGCGCCGGCCGACTCGCCCGAACGACCATCGTCACCAGTTGCTCCCTGCTCGCCCTGGGCTCGGTGAGCTGGATCGCCTTCGGTCTTTTCGCGCCGGCCTGGCAGGCGCATCCGGATTTCGGCAACCAGCTGATCGCCGAGGTGCTCACCGGAGTCGCGGTCGAGGCTCTCACCGGGCTCGTTATCGCGCTCCTCCCGCTCACCTTCCTCGACGGACACACCGTGTTCTCGGCCTCCAAGGCCGCGTGGGCCGCGCTCTACTCGGTCGTGCTGACGGTGTTCGTCGTGATCATCCTCCCGGTGCCCTCGAGCTGGGTGCAGGTGCCCTCGCTCGCTTCCCCGTGGGCGCTGGCCTCCGCGGTCTTCGCCCTGGTCGGCGTTCTGACCTGGGCGGCATTCCGGTTCATCACGCCACGCATGCGGATCGAGCCGGCCGCGGGCGAACCACCACCCGAGCCGGCGGTGCACCCGCACCCCGCGCCCGTGCGCGAACTCAGTCGATGACCCGGGCGATCTGAAGCGCCATCGGCCGCAGCACACTGTGCTCGCCCTTGGCCACCGGATGCACGGTCACGTTCTGCAGGCGCGCGAGGCGCTCGATGCTGTCGGGCAGCACGATCCGGTCGCGCACGCCGTAGAGCACGTCGACGTCGACGCGGATCTGGGCCACGTCGGTGAGCGTCGTCTGGCCTTCGATGCAGTGCTCCATCGACTGGGCGAAGGCCCTCCAATACCGCTCCTCGATCACGATGCCGGGCCCCGGAAGGATGCGATCGAGAAAGGCGAGCCGGCGGGTGGTGCGATCCCGGTCGGTGCGGAGGAAGCGGAAGAAGCGCAGGTAGGTCTTCACGGCCAGCCGGTCGGTCCGGTCGGTGAGGTACGCCTCCTCGGCGTACACCGGCGGAGAGACCAGCACCACCTGACTCACCTCACGACCGTGCACCGCCGCGTATCGAGAGGCGATCAGCGAGCCGAGACTGTGCCCCACGAGCGTGAACCGGCCGCGCAGGCGGAGCGAACGGATGGTGGCGTGCAGGGCCGCGACGTGCTCGTCGAGCGTGAAGGTGGCCGTGGCGGGTGCGACCGACCCGCCGAAGCCCAGCAGGTCGATCGCGATCACCCGGTAGAGCGGCGAGAGCAAGGGAACCAGATGCGACCAGCTCTTCGAGGAGGAGTTGATGCCGTGCACGAGCACGACCACCGGCCCCTCCCCCTGATCGACGGCCACGTTCAGCAGTGTCGGCGTGCCACCCCGCAGCATCCGCAGCGCGTTCATCCCGCCCCCTGTCATCATGAGTAATGCTCATGCTATCGCATGGAGTTGGTGACGGCCAGTACTCTGCCGCACGCCTTGCGCACGCTGGAGCTGCCGGCGCGGCGGTATCTGATGGTCGACGGATCAGGGGACCCGAACGCGTCCGGGTTCCAGGACGCCCTCGGTGCTCTGTACCCGGTCGCCTACGCCGTGAAGTTCGCGAGCAAGAACGATCTCGGCCGGGACTACGTGGTGCCCCCGCTCGAGGCCCTCTGGTGGGCGGATGAGCTCGCGGTCTTCACCGCGCAGCGCGACAAGAGCCGCTGGAAGTGGACCCTGCTGTCCCTCGTGCCCGACTGGATCGACGCCGAAACGGTGCAGAGCATCCTCACCGCCCGGGAGGCCGGCGCCGCTGCGCCGGTGCGGCTCGAGACCCTGGAAGAAGGGCTGTGCGTGCAGACCCTTCACGTCGGCCCGTTCGATGACGAGGGCGAGATCCTCGCCGAGATGCATCACGCCTTCCCGGAGCGCGCCGGCCACATCCTCACCGGCACGCACCACGAGATCTCCCTCAGCGACCTCCGCCGCGTTCCTCCCGAGCGCCAGCGCACGATCCTGCGTCAGCCGATCCGCCCAGCGGCACCGAGCCCGCGCTCAGTCGCGGCGACGGAGACGATCGTCTTCGACGAGGAGCAGTCGGCGAAGGGGCGTGTTTCCCCAGACCCCGAGGTCTACCTCCGCCGAGCGGCCCGCCGGTTCATCGAGACGGCGGAGGTCACGCCAGGCGGCTAGACCCTCGGGCGACCCCGCAGAGGAACCCGGCAGGAGCAGCGCCCCGCCCTTCGCTGTCACGGCGCCGGTGAAGCTCCGCAGTTCCCGGGCCTCGACGGATGCCCCGGTGGGCGGATCCAGGAACACCACGTCGTCCTCCCGCACCGCGGGCAGGAACGAGAACGGCGACCCCACCAGGAACTCGACGTCGCGGTCGCGCAGGATCGAGGCGAGTTCGAGCAGGCCCGCAGCGTCGAAGGCCGGTTCGTCGCGTCCGGGAACCGCGTCGTCGAAGTGCTGGAGGGGCAGACCTCCAGAGCCGGGCGCCGACGTTCCCCGCAAGTAGATGAAGCGAGCGGCGCGCTCGACATCGGAACCGATCGGCTCGTCCAGGACACCCGTAACCTCCGATCCGTGTGTCGCGTCCGCACGATCCCCGGCCTGCAGGGCGAGTTCCCGCTCGGCGAGAAAGTATGCCGGGCTGTGCCTCGCGGCGTGGAACGCGACACGCTCCACGAGCGCGCGCGCCTCAGCACGCACCGTCGCCCACACGGTCACGAGGTCGCGGTTCGGGCTGCCGAGCACGAACGACCACTCCGGATGCCGCGCCAGCAGTGCCACGGCCACGGCTCCGCCGTCCAGAATCGGTTCGACGTACCCTCCGGCGGCCGCCGGCACGTACTCGAGCAGCCGATCGGCCTGCCGGCGCCGGCGCACCGAGTCGAGGTACGGCGGCGCGAGCCGTCGGGCGGTGCGACTCACGGCATCCGCTCGCCGGCGCGCTCCCCCACCGCTACCCGCGGTCAGCGACCGGGCTCGTCGAAGTACGACACGTGCACCTCGTTGCGGTCACGAGCCGCCTCGGCGCGCTCCTGACGCAGGCGCTCGGCGCGTTCCTGGCGCTCGCGCAGAATGTCGGGGTCGACCTCGACGCGGCGCACCGACAGGGATCCCTTGGTGGCCGGGCTGGCGGCCTTCTTGGCGGCCGGACGTGCGGCCGAGCTGCCGCCTCCGGTCGCCGCGGCGCGGGGCGCACGCACGACGGGCATCTGGCCCGTGCCGCGGCAGCGCTGAGCGTTCTTGTCGTCGTGCTGGATCATGGACCCGGAGACGAGACCGACCGCGACGGACTTCCCGCACACGGGGCACTTCGTTCCTGTACTGCTTGCCATGGTGGTGATGACGACCCTTCCGATGCTCGGGCGGAGATGCCACCCGAAAGGTCAATTTTCGCACGGAATACCCGTCGCTTCTTCGCCGTTGGAGAAAACATGCCATTGAATGCGGAATACGAACCGGGAACCAGCGACTGGGCGCGCGAGCAGCTCGAGCTCTACGAAGCCTCAGGAGGCACCGAGGGCACCGAGTTGAACGGGATGGGCGTCATCGTCCTGAGCACCATCGGAGCCAAGAGCGGCAAGCTGCGCAAGACGCCGCTGATGCGCGTCGAGCACGATGGCGAGTACGCCGTGGTGGCCTCGCTCGGCGGTGCTCCGAAGCATCCGGTCTGGTACTTCAACGTGCTGGCGAACGATCACGTCGAGCTGCAAGACCGCACCGAGAAGCACGACTACCGCGCCCGCGAGGTGTTCGACGACGAGAAGGCGCTCTGGTGGGAGCGCGCCGTCGCCGCCTACCCGCCCTACGCCGAGTACCAGCAGAAGACCGATCGCTCGATCCCCGTCTTCGTGCTCACCCGCTTCGACCCCGAGCAGTAGAAGCCCCGGCAGTAGAAGCCCCCGGCAGGAGAAGCCGGCGAGGCCTGACGCCGCGGCTCAGGCCTCGCCGAAACCGGTCTCGATCAGGTCGGCCAGCGCCTTCACGGCGTCTGCCCCATCGGGATCAGAACTCGCGATCTCGACGCTCGACCCCTTCGTGAGGCCCAGCGACATGATGCCCAGCAGACTCTTCGCGTCTTTCCCGTTCACGGTCACCTTCGCGGGGAATGTCGTCGCGAGCTTCACGAACTCCGCGGCGGGTCGAGCGTGCAGCCCGTCCTTGTTCACGACGGTCACCGTGCGTGACGGTGTTCCGGATGCCGCGGGCCCGGCCTCGAACACCGGAACGGCCGCGATGTCGCCGTCGCCCGCATCCGCCGCCTTCGCCTCCTGAACGGCATTCGCCGACTCGCCCGCCGCGACGACCTCGGCCAGGCCGGCGCCGGACTCCGCGGCGACCGCGGCCGCCACTCCCCCTTCGACCAGGGGCGCCGAGACGATCCGCACGCGCTCGCGCACCTCGTCGTCGAGAAAGTCGAGAGCGGTCTCGGTGGTCAGGATGGCCGAACCGAGGTCGCAGAACACGGCCACTCCCGCGCCGGAGTCGGCGGCTTCGACGGCCGCCGTCACCTTGTCGAAGCTGGTGCCGATCCCGCCCTCGTCGGTTCCGCCGGCCGCCGCCAGCGTCGCGGTGCCCGCCATCTGCGCGGCGAGCTCGACGAGCCCCTCGGCGATCTTCGAGCTGTGGGAGACGAAGACGATCCCGACCTTGCCTTCCGTGCCCGCCATGTCAGGCGTCTTTCCCGACGACATCGGCCGCGGCATCCGCCGCCGCCCGCAGGATCAGCGACGACGACTGCGCGCCCGGGTCGCGGTGTCCGATCGCCCGCTCCCCCAGGTAGCTCGCGCGTCCCTTGCGGGCCACGAGCGGTTCGGTGGCCTTCGCTCCCTGCTCCGCGGCGGTGGCGGCCGCATCCAGGATCTCGGCCTCGCTCTTGCCGTCGGCCTGGGCCGCAGCGGAGGCGTCGACCGCCGGAGTCCAGGCGTCGATCATCGTCTTGTCCCCGGGCTCGGCCTTGCCGCGCAGCACGATGCCGTCGCGGGCCGCGGTCAACAGGGCGACCAGCGCGGCGCCGTCCAGCTCGGGCTCTTTGCCCACGGCGGCGGCCGCCTTGAGGTACGCGGTGCCCACCAGCGGTCCGGATGCTCCGCCCACCGTGGAGATGAGCGTGGTGGCGACCAGCTTCAGGGCATCACCCGGCACGGCGTCCGTCGGCAGGTCGTCGAGTTTGGCGAGCACGGCGGTGTATCCCCGGTCGAGGTTCTCGCCGTGGTCGCCATCGCCGATCTCACGGTCGAGGGTGACCAGTTCGACCCGGTGCTCCGAGACGACCTGCGCCGTTCGCCGGATCCAGTCCGTGGTCCAGGTGATACCCAAGCTCATTCGTCTACCTTCCCCAGCGCAGCGCCGCGGTCTGCACGGGCGCATCCCACAACTCTGTCAGTTCGTCGTCGAGTTTCAGCACACTGATCGACACCCCCTGCATCTCCAGCGAGGTCACGAAGTTGCCCACCAGGGTGCGCGTGACGGTGATGCCCTTCTCGGCCAGCACCTCGGCCGCGCGGCGGAACACGATGTAGAGCTCCACCTGCGGGGTGCCGCCCATGCCGTTCACGAGCAGCAGCACGTCGTCGCCCGAGGCGAACGGCAGGTCTTCCAGGATGGGCGCCAGCAGGCGGTCGACGATGGCGTCGGCCGGCTCGAGCTTGATCCGCTCGCGGCCCGGCTCGCCGTGGATGCCGATACCGATCTCGATCTCGTCGTCGGCGAGCACGAAGCTCGGCTCGCCGGCGTGCGGAACCACGCAGGGGGTGAGCGCCACGCCCATGGTGCGCACCTGCGCATTGACCTTCTCGGCGACCGCCACCACGGCATCCAGGTCGTCGCCGCGCTCGGCGGCCGCTCCCGCGATCTTCTCCACCAGAACGGTTCCGGCCACGCCGCGACGCCCGGCCGTGTAGAGCGAGTCCTTCACGGCCACGTCGTCGTCGATGATCACCGAACGCACCTCGATGTCCTCCGCGGCGGCGAGGTCGGCGGCCGTCTCGAAGTTGAGCACGTCGCCGGTGTAGTTCTTCACGATGTGCAGCACGCCCGCTCCACCGTCGACGGCCTTGGTGGCCGCCAGGATGGGGTCGGGCGTCGGTGAGGTGAAGACCGGACCGGGAACCGCGGCGTCGAGCATCCCGAACCCGACGAATCCGCCGTGCAGCGGCTCGTGCCCGCTGCCCCCGCCGCTGACGATGCCGACCTTGCCGGAGACCGGCGCGTCTTTCCGCACGATGTAGATCGGATCGTGCGAGACGGTGACGATGTCGCCGTGCGCGGCCTCGAACCCCACGACGGCCTCGTCGACCACGTTCTTCGGGTCGTTGATGAGCTTCTTCATTGAAATTCCCCTTCGATCGGACGTTCGTCGCCCGCGACGGGAGCCAGAGCCTGGCCATCCACGGCAAATCTACGCCGTTTCACAATCGGGGCGGTAGCGCCGGCGGGACGGCGCCGAAGATCGCGCGGGATCGCCGCAAATAGCCGTATACCTGACAACATCCTGGGTTTATGGTGGGGGCAACCGTTCACCACGGAGGTCACAGCGGGTGGCCGAACAGTGCGAAGGAAGGTCATCGTGGACAATCTCGGTATCGATTTCTTGTCGGAGCTGGTGGGAACAGCGCTGCTGGTCCTGCTCGGCTGCGGCGTCGTCGCGAACGTGGCGCTGGTGCGGACGAAGGGATTCAACGGCGGGTTCCTGATGGTCAACATCGGCTGGGGCCTCGCGGTCTTCGCCGGTGTGATCGTCTCCTACGCCTCGGGCGCGCACCTGAACCCGGCGGTCACGCTGGGCCTGCTCGCCAACGGCGCGACGGAGTTCGGATCGGCGGCGACTCCGGTCGATGTCAACTTCCTCTCCGTGATCGCCTATATCGGTGCGCAGCTGATCGGTGCGATCATCGGTGCGGTGTTCGTGTGGCTGGCGTACAAGCAGCACTTCGACGAGGAGCCGGAGCCGGCGAACAAGCTGGGCGTGTTCTCGACCGGTCCGGCGATCCGGTCCTACGGCTGGAACCTGGTGACCGAGATCATCGGCACGTTCGTGCTGGTGTTCGTGGTGATCGGCTTCGGCGGCGGCCGTCAGGGCGACGGCGGTCTCGCGGCCCTGGGCGCTCTGCCCGTGGCGCTGCTCGTGATCGGTATCGGTGCCTCCCTCGGTGGCCCGACCGGATACGCGATCAACCCGGCTCGTGACCTCGGCCCGCGTATCGCGCACTTCATCCTGCCGATCAAGGGCAAAGGCACGTCCGACTGGTCGTACTCCTGGGTCCCGGTCGTGGGCCCGATCATCGGCGGTGTGCTCGCCGGTCTGCTCGCAATTCCGCTCCTGCCGATCCTCACCTGACACCCAGCGGGCCGGTCCACAGTGAAGTGGACCGGCCCGCTTTCCTTTCGGCGCGGTCGCCCCGCGCCCATCCGGTCACCATTCGTCTACCCACAAAGGAGTTGCCATGACGGATTACATCATCGCCATCGACCAAGGAACCACCTCGACCCGCGCCATCGTGTTCGACCATGCCGGCACGATCGTCTCGCAGGGCCAGAAGGAGCACGAGCAGATCTTCCCGAAGGCGGGCTGGGTCGAGCACAACCCGAAGGAGATCTGGGATAACACCCGTGAGGTGATCGGCCAGGCCCTCTCCAAGGCCAACATCACCCGTCACAACGTGAAGGCCGTCGGCATCACGAACCAGCGCGAGACCGCCGTCGTCTGGGACAAGACCACCGGTGAGCCCGTCTACAACGCCATCGTGTGGCAGGACACCCGCACGCAGTCGATCGTCGACCGCCTGGCGGCCGACAGCGACCTCGGCACCGAGCGCTTCAAAGACATCGTGGGCCTCCCGCTGGCCACGTACTTCTCAGGCACGAAGATCGTCTGGATCCTGGAGAACGTCGAGGGCGCCCGGGAGAAGGCCGAAGCCGGAGACCTGCTGTTCGGCACCACCGACAGCTGGGTCACTTGGAACCTCACCGGAGGTGTCGACGGCGGCGTGCACATCACGGACGTCACGAACGCCTCGCGCACCCTCTTCATGGATCTCGAGACGCTCGAGTGGCGTGACGACATCCTCGAAGCCTTCAACGTGCCGAAGTCGATGCTTCCCGAGATCAAGTCCTCGTCGGAGGTCTACGGCACCGTGCACGACTCCTCGCTGCTGCGGGAAGTGCCGGTCGCGGGCATCCTCGGCGACCAGCAAGCGGCCACCTTCGGTCAGGCGGCGTTCGACGCCGGCGAGGCCAAGAACACCTACGGCACGGGCAACTTCCTGATCTTCAACACCGGCACCGAGATCGTGAAGTCGAAGAACGGTCTGCTCACCACCCTCGGCTACAAGCTCGGAGACGACGTCCCGCACTATGCGCTGGAGGGGTCGATCGCCGTCACCGGTTCACTCATCCAGTGGCTGCGTGACAACCTCGGCCTCATCTCCTCGGCCCCCGAGGTGGAAGACCTGGCCAAGACCGTCGACGACAACGGTGGCGCGTACTTCGTGCCGGCGTTCTCGGGTCTGTTCGCGCCCTACTGGCGATCGGATGCTCGAGGCGCCCTCGTAGGCCTCACCCGCTACGTGAACAAGGGCCACATCGCCCGGGCGGCCCTGGAGGCCACGGCCTTCCAGACGAAAGAGGTGCTCGACGCGGTCAACGCCGACTCCGGTGTGCCGCTGACCGAGCTGAAGGTCGACGGCGGCATGATCGCCAACAACCTGCTGATGCAGTTCCAGGCCGACATCCTCGACGTGCCGGTCATCCGCCCCGTCGTGGCGGAGACCACGGCGCTCGGTGCGGCCTACGCGGCCGGCCTCGCGGTGGGCTTCTGGGCCAACCTCGACGAGCTGCGTGCCAACTGGCAGGAGGACTCGCGCTGGACCCCCGAGCTCGACTCGGCCGAGCGCGACCGCCTCTACCGCAACTGGAAGAAGGCCGTCACGAAGACCCTCGACTGGGTCGACGACGACGTGGTGTGAGCTAGCTGCCGGTCGCGCCGGGCTTCGCTCGGCGTGACCGGGCTGCGCCGGTCCCTGCCCGGCGCAGCGCGACATGTGAGCGCGCGGTCGAGGGACGCGGCCTGGCGGTCGCATCCCTCGGCCACACGCTCACCTTGGGTCGTCGAGTGGGGCCTGAGACTTTGGATCGGGCCCGGGACGTTGATGCCAGGTCTAGTCTCAGCGCTGGGTGGCGGCTACCCAGGCGGACAGCTTGGCGGCTGCGGCGCCTGTGTCGATTGCTGCGGCTGCTAGGGACTGCTTTTCGGACAGGCGCTCCAGGAGGGGGCGGTCGACCTGGGAGGGGTCGTTGGCGAGGTCGTAGGCGACGAGGCCGGCGGCGGCGTTCAGGAGGACGATGTCACGTACGGGGCCGGGATCGCCCGAGAGCACCCGATGCACCACCTGGGCGTTGTGGTCGCCGTCGCCGCCCAGGAGCTGGTCGATCGAGGCGCGCGGGATGCCCAGGTCGCGCGGGTTGAGGTCGTGCTCCTTCACCGATCCGCGGGACACCTCCCAGATGTGGCTGTGACCCGTGGTGGTGAGCTCGTCCAGTCCGTCGTCGCCCCGGAACACCAGTGCGGTCGCGCCGCGGGTCTGGAAGACGCCCACGATCAGCGGGACCCGGTCGAGATGGGCGACGCCCACCGCGGAGGCCTCGGTGCGCGCCGGATTGCAGAGCGGGCCGAGGAAGTTGAACACGGTCGGCACGCCGAGTTGGCCGCGCACGGCCCCGGCGTTCTTAAAGCCGGGGTGGAACTTCGCGGCGAACGCGAAGGTGATCCCGGTCTCGGCGAGCACTTCCGCGACCCGCGCCGGCTCGAGATCGACGTCGATGCCGAGCGATCGCATCACGTCCGACGCGCCCGACTTCGACGAGGCGGCCTTGTTGCCGTGCTTGATCACCGGGACACCGCTGGCCGCGGCCACGATCGAGGCCATCGTCGACACGTTCACGGTTCCGAAACGATCGCCGCCGGTGCCCACGATGTCCAGCGCCATCGGGTCGACGTCCAGGGGCAGGGCGTGGTCCAGGATCGCGTCCCGGAACCCGACGATCTCGTCGACGGTCTCGCCCTTGGCCCGCAGAGCGACCAGGAACCCCGCCAGTTGAGCCTCGGTGACAGCACCCTCCATCACCTGATCCATCGACCAGGCGGCCTCCGAGATGGAGAGATCCTCTCCGGTCAGCAGACGGGCGATCGTGTCGGGCCAGGAGTGCGTTTCAGCCATAGCAGCGATCCTATGGCCGGTTGGCCCGCCTCCTGGGCCGTGCCATCACCCGAGACACGCCGGTAGTCCCGGGCGAAGCCGCGTATGTGCAAAAAATCGCCTGTGAATTCAGACATAATGGAACAGTGACGAGCAGCTCATTGACCCATTCTCAGAGTGCCACCATGGTTCAGCGCCCCAACATCGTGGCGGTGGGAACCATCGTGTGGCTCGGCAGCGAGGTCATGTTCTTCGCAGGCCTCTTCGCCATCTACTTCACCCTGCGTTCCACGAACCCGGGTGCATGGGCCGAGCAGGCCACGATCCTCAATGTGCCGTTCGCGCTCGTCAACACGATCATCCTGGTGATCTCGTCCTTCTGGTGCCAGTTCGCCGTCTTCGCCGCCGAGCGCGGTCAGGCCAAGCGCACCGGCTGGAGCCCCGTCAAGTGGGGCGTCACCGAGTGGATGTTCCTCACCTACGCCTTCGGTGCGATCTTCGTCAGCGGCCAGGTGCTCGAGTACGCCACGCTCGTCTCCGAGGGCATCACCATCGACGGCAACGCCTACGGTTCGGCCTTCTACCTCACCACCGGCTTCCACGCCCTGCACGTCACCGGCGGCCTCATCGCGATGCTGCTGATGCTCGGCCGCGTCTTCGCCGTCAAGAACTTCGGTCACAAAGAGGCGACGTCCATCATCGTCGTGTCGTACTACTGGCACTTCGTCGACGTGGTCTGGATCGGCCTGTTCCTGGTGATCTACGTGCTCAAGTAGCACGCAGCCACCTGGCATCCGCCGACGTCGTTTCGCCCAGTTCGAACAGAGAGTAGAGAGAATGGCCCGCAAGAGCAGGAAAGCAGGCAGACGCCACCCCCTGGCGACCGTCGTGCTGATTGCTATCGGCCTGGTCGTCACCGGTGGCGGATACGCCGCCTTTAGCAGCACGACCACCGCATCCGCCGACACCAGCAGCGCCGCCAGCCAGAGCGTGATCGAGGAGGGCGAGAAGCTCTTCGCCTCGAACTGCGCCACCTGTCACGGCATGGACCTCGCGGGCACGCCCGACGGTCCCAGCCTGATCGGCGTGGGTGCCGCGGCCGTCAACTTCCAGGTCGGCACCGGTCGTATGCCGATGGCGATGCAGGGCCCGCAGGCGCTGCAGAAGCCCGCCCAGTTCACGGATGAGCAGACCGCCGCGATGGCCGCTTACGTGGCGTCGATCTCCCCCGGTCCCGCGATCCCCGACGAGAGCCTCCTGCAGGCCGACGGCGATGCCGCGAACGGCGGCGAGCTGTTCCGCGTCAACTGCGCCATGTGCCACAACGTCGCCGGCGCCGGCGGTGCGCTCACCGAGGGCAAGTTCGCCCCCGAGCTGAAGGGCGTGCTGGCCACCCACATCTACGAGGCCATGCTCACCGGCCCGCAGAACATGCCGGTCTTCAACGACGACAACCTCTCCCCCGAAGACAAGCGCGACATCATCACCTACCTGAAGTACATCGAGAACAACCCCTCGCCGGGTGGAAACGAGCTCGGTTCGCTCGGTCCGGTGGCGGAGGGCCTCTTCGTGTGGATCTTCGGGCTCGGCGCGATCATCGGTCTGATGGTCTGGCTGACGGCGAAGTCGAACTAGTCCGCGACGCCTTGTACAACGGCACAGCACAACAGCAAGCTCGAAAGGGAAAACAATGGCACATGACGAGGTGAGCGGCCACGATACAGCCGCTTCAGATTCGTCGGCCGTCGAGGTTAGTCGAGGCACATCGACCGGCACCGCGGTCATTGCTTCCGATGTCGTGAACCCGGGCGAGCCGCCCCACCGTCACCGCATCACCGACACCGACCCGAAAGAAGCCAAGAAGGCCGCCCGCTCGGTCTACACGCTCTTCTACCTGTCGATCGCCGGAAGCATCTTCGCCCTGGCCGCCTACATGGCCTTCCCGATCGAAGACGGCTCCATCAACGCCATCCGACTGAACACGCTCTTCATCGGAGTCGGATCGGCGCTCGGCCTGTTCGGCATCGGTCTCGGCGCCGTGCACTGGGGCAAGGCCCTGATGTACGACAAGGAGGGCATCGACGAGCGCCACCCCGTTCAGGGAACGCCCGAGACCCGGGCCCGTGCCGTCGAGATCTTCGACGAAGCCGACCGCGAGTCGGGCTTCGGGCGCCGCACTCTCATCCGGAATAGCCTGATCGGCGCGATCATCGCCTTCCCGTTGCCCGGTCTGGTGCTCTTCCGTGGCCTGGCTCCGCAGGACCAAGACCCGGTGGAGCTGCTCAGCCACACCATGTGGAAGAAGGGCGACCGTCTGACGCTCGACCCCTCCGGCATCCCGGTCAAGGCCTCGGATGTCACCATCGGATCGGTCTTCCACATCATCCCCGAGGGTCTGAACGAGCGTCACGACAAGCTCGAGCAGAAGGCCAAGGCGGCTGTGCTGCTCATGCGCCTCAACCCCAAAGACCTCAACATCAGCGAGGGTCGCGAGGGCTGGTCGTACGACGGCATCGTCGCGTACTCGAAGATCTGCACGCACGTCGGATGCCCGGTGGCACTCTACGAGCAGCAGACGCACCACCTGCTCTGCCCCTGCCACCAGTCGACCTTCGACGTGGTGAACGAGTGCGAGGTCATCTTCGGACCGGCCAAGCGGCCGCTGCCGCAGTTGCCCATCGAGGTCGATTCCGAGGGATACCTGGTCGCGCAGAGCGACTTCCACGAGCCCGTCGGCCCTAGTTTCTGGGAGCGCACATGAGCACCACCATCGAGCACAGCGAGACCACGGATGCTTCGGCTCCCCCGGTCCGCAAGGGCGGCGGCTTCACCGGTGCCGCGGCCAACTACCTCGACGAGCGCACCAGCATCTCGGGTGTCGTCAAGGAGTTCGGTCGCAAGATCTTCCCCGACCACTGGTCGTTCATGCTCGGTGAGGTGGCGCTCTACAGCTTCGTCGTCATCATCCTCTCGGGCACGTTCCTGACGTTCTTCTTCCAGGCGTCGATGGTCGAGACGCACTACGACGGATCCTGGGTTCCGCTCAAGGGCGTCGAGATGTCGGCCGCCATGGAGTCGGCACTGCACATCTCGTTCGACGTGCGCGGTGGACTGCTGGTTCGCCAGATCCACCACTGGGCGGCGCTGCTGTTCATCGCGGCCATCGGCCTGCACATGCTGCGGGTGTTCTTCACGGGAGCGTTCCGCAAGCCGCGTGAGCTCAACTGGATGATCGGCTTCACCCTGTTCGTGCTGGCGATGGCCGAGGGCTTCACGGGCTACTCGCTTCCCGACGACCTGCTCTCCGGTAACGGTCTGCGGATCATCGACGGCCTGATCAAGGGTCTTCCGGTCATCGGCACCTGGACGTCGTTCCTGCTGTTCGGCGGGGAGTTCCCGGGAACACAGATCGTGGGGCGTTTCTACACGCTGCACATCCTGTTGCTCCCGGCGATCCTGGTGGCGGCTCTGGCTCTGCACCTGGTGTTCGTGGTCGTGCACAAGCACACCCAGTTCGCCGGCGCCGGCCGCACCGAGAAGAACGTGATCGGCTACCCGATCCTGCCCGTGTACGCGGCTAAGGCCGGTGGTTTCTTCTTCCTGGTGTTCGGCGTCATCGTTCTGATGGCTTCGTTCTTCACGATCAACCCGATCTGGAACTACGGCCCGTACGACCCCTCCCCGGTGTCGGCGGGTACGCAGCCCGACTGGTACATCGGCTTCGCCGACGGAGCACTGCGTCTGATTCCGCCGGGCTTGGAGTTCGTCTGGCTGAATCACACCTGGTCGTTCAACATCATCATCCCCGTGGTGGCCTTGGTGTTGCTGCTCCTGCTCGTTGCGATCTATCCCTTCGTCGAAGGCTGGGTCACGGGAGACAAGCGCGAGCACCACATCCTCGACCGCCCGCGTAACACGCCCACCCGTACCGCCATCGGTGCGGCCGGTGTCACCTTCTACGCCGGTCTCTGGGCGGCGGCCTCCTCCGACCTTGTAGCGACGCACTTCCAGCTGTCGATCGAAGGTGTGATCCATGTCGTGCAGGCCTGGGTCGTGCTGGGTCCGTTCTTGGCCTACTTCGTCACCAAGCGCGTCTGCATCGCGCTGATGAAGAAGGACCGCGAGATCGTTCTGCACGGCTACGAGTCGGGCCGCATCGTTCGACTCCCCGGTGGCGAGTACATCGAGGTGCACGAGCAGGTCGACGACTACGAGCGCTGGCGACTGGTGGACTACGAGGTGTACGAGCCGATCATGGTTCGTCCGAACGCGCAGGGCAAGATCACGGGCGCTGCACGCCTGCGAGCCCGCATGTCGAACTGGTTCTTCGAAGACCGCATCGCTCCTGCGCAGCAGAGCGAGCTCGGTCAGGGTGGTCACGGCCACGACGACACCCCCGGCGAGATCGAGGGCGGCAAGGGCCACTAGCCCACCCCGCTCCCTCACTCAGGGCCCGGCACTCATCGGAGTGCCGGGCCCTTCGTCGTTCCCGGCGCCATTGAGTAAGAACTGCTCATAACGGCTGGTCCTTTGCATGCGGGAGCATCGATCGTGATCCCCACCCACTATCGAAAGCGACCCTCATGATCACCATCTCCAGAACCCGCAGGCTGCGCTCCCGCGCGGCCGCCATCGCAGCCGCAGCAGTCGGCCTCGCCACTGCCCTCGCCGCGCCCACGGCGGCATCCGCCCTCAGCCCGGGCCTTCAACTGTGCCCACCGACGGTGCAGAAGATTGGCACTGCCTATTCCGAAGACTTCTTCGACAGCCACGAGGGCACGTTCGATGTGTCCATAATCGGGGGAGCACTCCCGCCCGGCATCTCGATCTACAACCCCGGTTGGGCCGGACGCTACCAGGGCACTCCGACGCAGAAGGGAAGCTACCAGTTCACCTACCAGACCGTGGACACGAACCACGGCGACGTGCAGTCGAAGACCTGCCGGGTGGACGTGGTCGCAGCGGACTCCATTCTGCAACGCATGGACGGTGATGATCGGTATGACGTCGCCGCCAACCTAGCCCTGCAGATGCTTGCGTACGGCCCCACCAAGAAGGGTGGCATCGTCTACTTGGCGAGTGGCGAGAACTTCTCGGATGCGCTGAGTGCGTCAGCGGTGGCAGCTCAACATGATGCTCCCCTCCTGCTCACGTCAGCCGGCCACCTCCCCGCGCAGACGTCGCGGATGATCACCATCCTCGAGTCGAAGCAGATCGTGGTCGTCGGCGGTGAGAACAGCATCAACGCCTCGGTTGTAGCGGAGCTCACAGCGCTGCGGTCCGGCGCCAGCATCACCCGCATTGCTGGGGCCGACCGTTTCGAGGTGTCTCGAAATCTCATCAGCGACACGAGGTTCGGGGCGACGCCGTCCACGAAACTCTACGTCGCCACGGGCCTGAAGTTTCCGGATGCGTTGAGTGCCAGCCCGGCTGCTGCCAAGGCGAAGACGCCGGTGCTACTTGTCAACGGTGGTGCGACGGAACTGAGCGCGGCGGAGAAGGCGCTGCTCACTGCGCGCGGCGTCACGAGCGCGACGGTGTTCGGTGGCGAAGACACCCTCTCCGCCGGAGTGGCTGCCTCCATCAAGACGGTTACTGGTGCGGTCGACCGGATCGAGGGCGACGACCGGTTCATCGTGTCGGCGAATGTCACCGCGGCGAACTACACGTCGCCGGTCGACACGATCTACTTCGCCACGGGCGCCAACTACCCCGACGCGCTTGCCGGCGGCGTGCTGGCCGGAGTGAAGGGTGCGCCGATCCTTCTCACGCAGAAGAGCTGCGTCGCTCAGGAGGTTGCCGACCAGGTGCGGGCACTCAAGCCCAAGCACATCGTGCTGCTCGGCGGCCCGAACAGCCTCGACGCCAACCTCGAGAACCTGCCCGTCTGCTGACGCTGCCCTGAGGTGCTGCAGAGAGGCCCGTCACTCTTCGGAGTGGCGGGCCTCTCTGCGACGGCGGAGCCCGGCAACGACGGAGCCTGGGGCTTGATTCGGGCCATCAGTCCGTCGTTGGCTGCGACGGCGCAGAGATTCCGTCGTTGCGCAGGTGCACACTTCGCAGGACGCGAGTGAGCGAAGCGGGCCTGCATGCCGAAGGGGCCACCATCCGTGTGGATGAGGGCCCCTCCGGCGGTGCGACGGGCGGCTAGCGGGCGAAGTAGCCGCGGTAGTACTCGAAGACCCAGCCGACGATCGCGACGAGCAGGAGTGCGACCGCGATGAACGAGATCCAGAAGCCGACCGCGAGGCCGAGGACCATCAGCGCGCCACCACCGGCGAGGATGATCGGCCACCAGCTCCAGGGGCTGTAGAAGCCCATCTCCGGGTCACCGTCGTCGATGTTCGAGTCGAGGCGGTCTTCGGGAAGCTCCGCACCCTGTGCCTTGTGCACACGACCGAGGTAGAACGCCAGGAACGCGGAAAGGATCGCGGCAAGGCCGATGGCGAGTGCGCCGACCCACTCGATCTGACCTTCGTACCAGATCAGCGACCAGACGATGTAGACGGCATCCGCCAGCAGCATGAAGCCACACAGGATCCAGAAGAGGTTGGTGTTGACTCTCATGGGTTACTTGACCTTGCCTTGCGAGACGTCGTAGGTGGGGGCATCCGGAGCATCCTTCGCCGGACCGACGCCGACCGGGATGCCGGCCTCGGGGTGGTTCAGGTCGAAGGCCGGAGACTCCGAACGGATGCGCGGGATCGAGGTGAAGTTGTGGCGCGGCGGCGGGCAAGACGTGGCCCACTCGAGCGAGCGCCCGTAACCCCACGGGTCGTTGACCGTGACCTTGGGCGCCTTGCGGGCCGTGATGTACACGTTCAGGAAGAACGGGATCAGCGACGCGGCCAGGATGAAGGCACCGATGGTGGAGAGCTGGTTCATCCAGGCGAAGCCGTCCTCAGGCTGGTAGGTCGCGTACCGACGCGGCATACCGAGCACGCCCAGCCAGTGCTGGATGAGGAACGTGGTGTGGAAGCCGATGAACAGCAGCCAGAAGTGCCAATGGCCGAGACGCTCGTTGAGCATCTTGCCCGTCCACTTGGGCCACCAGAAGTAGAAGCCCGAGAACATGGCGAACACCACGGTGCCGAACACCACGTAGTGGAAGTGCGCCACGACGAAGTAGGTGTCGGAGACATGGAAGTCGAGCGGCGGCGAGGCCAGGATGACACCGGTCAGACCACCGAAGGTGAAGGTGATCAAGAAGCCGATGGCCCAGATCATCGGCGTCTCGAAGGTGACGGAACCCCGCCACATCGTGCCGATCCAGTTGAAGATCTTCACACCCGTGGGGACGGCGATCAACATCGTCATCAGGGCGAAGAACGGCAACAGCACCGAACCGGTGACGTACATGTGGTGAGCCCACACCGTGACCGAGAGCGCTGCGATCGAGATCGTCGCGTAGATGAGGGTCTTGTAGCCGAAGATCGGCTTGCGGCTGAACACCGGGAAGACCTCGGAGACGATACCGAAGAACGGCAGCGCGATGATGTAGACCTCCGGATGCCCGAAGAACCAGAACAGGTGCTGCCAGAGCAGAACGCCGCCGTTGGCCGCGTCGTAGATGTGCATGCCGAACACCCGGTCGCCACCGAGGGCGAACAGCGCGGCGGCCAGCACCGGGAAGGCCATCAGCACGAGGATCGAGGTGACCAGAATGTTCCAGGTGAAGATCGGCATCCGGAACATCGTCATGCCGGGGGCACGCAGCGTGATGATCGTGGTGATGAAGTTCACCGCACCGAGGATGGTGCCGAAGCCCGAGAGCCCCAGGCCGAAGACCCAGAGGTTTCCGCCGTCTCCTGGTGTGAACGTCGTCGATGACAACGGGGCATAGGCGAACCAGCCGAACGACGCCGCACCCTGCGGGGTGAGGAAGCCGGAGACGGCGATCAGCGAACCGAAGAGGAAGAGCCAGAAGGCGAACGCGTTCAGGCGAGGGAACGCGACATCCGGAGCACCGATCTGCAGCGGCATGATGACGTTGGCGAAGCCCGCGAACAGCGGCGTCGCGAACATCAGCAACATGATCGTGCCGTGCATCGTGAACAGCTGGTTGTACTGGTCTTTCGTCTGCAGCAGCTCGAGACCGGGCTCGAACAGCTGGGCGCGGATGACCAGGGCCATCACACCGCCGAGGCAGAAGAAGATGAACGAGGCGATCAGGTACATGTACCCGATCGTCTTGTGGTCGGTGGAGGTGATCCACTTGACCAGGATGTTTCCCTTGCGCCCGACGGTCTTCGACGGTGTGGGAAGGGGGGCCGGTGCGCCGGCGGGCGCCACGTCGACGGTTGCAGTCATGTCGCGTTCCTACTCTTCTTCCGCGGGCTTGCCGATGCCCGGGAGATTCTGATTGCGGTCGTACTCGTGGCCCAGCTGACCCGTCTGACCGGCGTCTTTCAGGGACTGGATGTAGTCGTCGTATTCCTGCTGCGAGACGACCTTCACGTTGAAGAGCATCATCGAGTGGTATTCGCCGCAGAGCTCGGCGCACTTTCCGCTGAACGTGCCCTCGCGCTCGGGCGTGACGTACATGTCGTTCGTCTTGCCGGGGATCATGTCCTTCTTGTAGAGGAAGTCGATGACCCAGAAGGAGTGGATGACGTCGCGCGACTCGAGCTGGATGTGCACCTGCTTGCCGACGGGCAGGTAGAGCACCGGCAGCTCGGACTCGACGAGGTTGCCGTTCGCGTCGTCGGGGTCGTCTTGACCCTGGACTCCGGCGTAGTAGACGTCTTCGTCGACGTAGTTGAAGTCCCAGGCCCACTGCTTGCCGAAGACCTGGATGGTGACATCCGGGTTGTCGTAGGCTGCTTCGATCTCGCTCTGGTCTTTCGCGGTGAAGGCGAAGAAGCCGAGCACGAGGATCAGGGGCACGATCGTGTAGAAGATCTCGATCGGCATGTTGTAGCGCAGCTGCGCCGGCAGACCGGTCTGGCCCTTGCGGCGGCGGTACACCACGATCGCCCAGATGGTGAGGCCCCAGGTGATGACACCCACGATCAGCAGCACGATCCAGGACGTGACCCACAGACCGATCACCTTGTCGACGTTGTTCGTCGTTCCCGGTTCCGTCGGCAGCCAGCCCTGGAGCTGAGCTTGCGTGCAGCCAGCAAGGACAACAGACATGACGACCGCGATTGGAATCGCGGCCCATCGGAGACGTCGGTTAGAGCGCACCAGAGACCTTTCGGGAAGCTACACCTGAGTGTATTTGACCTCCTCCTAGCCTACTGTGTGGAATTCCTCGTCGCTGCCACAGGCACACCGGATGAGGGTGTGTTAGGGGACGAAAAAAGGGCCGCTCCCGAAGGAGCGGCCCTTGATCACGCGGATCCGGATCTGAGTGGGTCTGGATTCAGTGGAAGGAATCTCCGCAGGCGCAGCTTCCGCCGGCGTTCGGGTTGTCGATGGTGAAACCCTGCTTCTGGATGGTGTCTTCGAAGTCGATGGTGGCGCCCTCCAGGTAGGGGGTGCTCATCTTGTCGACGATGACCTCGACGCCGTCGAAGTCGACCACGCCGTCGCCGTCGAGCATTCGCTCGTCGAAGTAGAGCTGGTAGATGAGACCGGAGCATCCGCCGGGCTGCACGGCCACGCGCAGACGCAGATCGTCACGCCCCTCCTGCTCGAGCAGGCTGCGGACCTTGTCGCCGGCAGCGGGGGTGATGCCGACCTTGTGGGCGGGAGACTCGACCTCGGGGGCCTGAACCTCAGCGGTCTTCTCGAGGCCGGTCTTCTCGAGGGTGATGTCGCTCATGAGCACTCCTTTTCAGTCGGAAGGATGACGGAAGTCTAACTCCGCCAACCGGGGGTTCTGCCTATTCATTCCCGCTGCGGTCGTTCATTCTCAGCAAGAGCAGGGCCTCGGTGGCGATCGCCCGCTTGAAGACGCCCAGGTGCAGCGACTCGTTGGGGCTGTGCGCCCGCGTGTGCGGGTCTTCGACGCCGGTGACCAGGATCTGCGCCTCGGGGAACACCCGCACCAGGTCGGCGACGAAGGGGATGGAGCCGCCGATGCCGGCCTCGACCGGCTCGGCGCCCCAGGCGTCGCGCATCGCGTCTTTGGCCGCCGTGACGGCCCAGCCCGAGGTGTCGACCAGGAACGGGCTGCCGGTGTCGACGTCGTCGATCTCGACCTGAGCGCCGAACGGGGCGTTCGCACGGAGGTGGGCGACCAGCGCCTCGTAGGCCTCCCCTGCATCCTGACCCGGGGCGATCCGGGCACTCACCCGCACCGACACGCTGGGGATGAGGGTGTTCGAGGCGTTCGCGACCGTGGGGGCGTCGATGCCGGTGACGGTGATCGAGGGGCCGGCCCACAGCCGCGAGAGGATCGAGCCGGTGCCGATCGGCTGCACACCCTCGAGCAGGCCGGTCTCGTCGCGGAGGGTCTGCTCGGTGTACTCGGGTGTGTCGACGGGGCGAGAGGTGAGGCCTTCGACGGCGACCGATCCGTTCTCGTCGTGCAGCGTCGACAGCAGGCGGATGGCGGCGAGCATCGCATCCGGAACCGCTCCCCCGAACATGCCCGAGTGCGAGGCGTGCGCCAGCGTGGACACGGTGAGCCGGAAGGTGACGTTGCCGCGGAGGCTGATGGTGAGCGAGGGCGTCACCGTGTCCCAGTTGTCGGAGTCGGCCACGACGATGACGTCGGCGGCCAGGGCGTCGCGGTTGTCGTCGAGGAAGTGCGCGAAGGAGCGGGATCCGAACTCCTCCTCCCCCTCGATGAACGCGACGATGCCGAGGTCGAAGTCGGCGCCGGCGATCTGCTGCAGTGCTCGGATGGCGGCGAGGTGCGAGATCACGCCGGCCTTGTCGTCGGCGGCACCGCGGGCGTAGAGGCGGTCGCCGCGGACGGTGGGCTCGAAGGCAGGCGACTCCCAGTCGGCCTCGGCGCCGGGCGGCTGCACGTCATGGTGGGCGTAGAGGAGGACCGTGGGGCGGCCGTTCTTGGCGGCCCGGCGGGCCAGAACGGCGGGCTGGCCGAGCTCGCCCTGCTCTGTCGAGGAAGCGGAGCCAGTGGACGCACGCTTGATCTGCACCTCGTCGAACACTCCGGTGCCCCGGAACAGCTCGGCGACCGCCTCGGCGCTCTGCAGGACATGGGCCGGATCGAAGGCCGCCCACGACACCGAGGGGATGCGCACGAGGTCGGTGAGATCGGCGATCGAGGCGGGCAGCGCGAGCTCGACCGCCTCGGCCAGGGCGTTCTCGCGGGCGGCGGCATCCGGATGCTGGGAGAACGGAGGGCGTGCTTGGTCGGTCATGCAGGTAATCTTAAGAGACGAACGAACGAGGACACCGTGGCCAAGAAATCCAGCACTCCCGAAGCTCCCGTCGAAACCCCTGTGGTGGAGACGACCAGCGGCAAGGGTCATGCGACCCCGACGCGCAAGGAGCGCGAGGCCGCGAACCTGCGCCCTCTGGTGCCGAGCGACCGTAAAGACGCGTCGAAGGATGCCCGCCGCCGCCAGCAGGAACTGCGCGACAAGGCGCGGATCGGCATGGCCAACGGCGACGAGAAGTACCTCCCGGCTCGTGACCGCGGAGTGCAGAAGCGCTACGTGCGCGACTACGTCGACGCGCGGTTCACCGTGGGTGAGTTCTTGATCCCCGCGATGTTCGTGGTGATCATCGTCACCCTCGTTCCCAACGCCCTGGTGCAGCAGTACGTGATGCTCGCGCTCTACGCCTTCGTGCTGATCGTGATCGCCGACTGCCTGTTCATGGGCTTCCGCCTCACCAAGAAGATGCGCGAGAAGTTCGGTGCCGACAAGGTGGAGAAGGTGCGCTGGTACGCCACCATGCGCGCGCTGCAGTTCCGCCGCCTGCGCCTGCCGAAGCCGCAGGTCAAGCGCGGCGAGTTCCCCAAGTAACTCATCGCGACCCGTCGATTCTGGCCCTGAGACCTCGGTTTTAGGGCCATTTTCGACGGGTCGCGAGGAGGATCAGGGGTGGGTTCGGCGGAGGCGGGCGAGGCCTCGGTTGATCTGGCGGGCCCAGAGGGGGCCTCGGTAGAGGAACGCCGTGTAGCCCTGAACGAGGGTGGCTCCGGCGTCGAGGCGCTGTTGCACGTCGGCGGCGGTGTCGACACCGCCGACCGAGATGACGCACAGTTCGGCAGGCACGACCGTGCGGATGAGCTTCAGCACCGCGAGCGAGCGCTCGGCCAGCGGCGCGCCGGACAGCCCGCCGGCGCCGGCCGCCTCGACCACGGTCGCATCCGTCGTCAGGCCCTCGCGGGAGAGGGTGGTGTTGGTGGCGATGATGCCGTCCAGACCCAGCGAGACCGCGAGCTCGGAGATCTTGCGCACCTCGTCGTCGGTGAGATCGGGAGCGATCTTCACCAGGAGCGGCGTGGCGCCGGCCTCGGCCTTGACCGCGCGGAGCAGGGGCGCGAGCTTGTCGAGCTCTTGCAGGCCGCGGAGGCCGGGGGTGTTCGGCGAGCTGACGTTCACCACGAGGTAGTCGGCCATCGGGGCGAGCGCACGGGCGCTCTGCAGGTAGTCCTCGACGGCGTCGTCCACCTCGACCGCGCGGCTCTTGCCGATGTTGACGCCGATCACCGGGCGGGAGTGCTTGAGCGAGCGCACGCGGGCGAGCCGCAGGGCCGCTGCCGCCGCTCCCCCGTTGTTGAAGCCCATGCGGTTGACGACGGCGCGATCCGGGATCAGCCGGAACAGGCGCGGCGTGGGGTTCCCGGGCTGCGGGCGCGCCGTGATGGTGCCCACCTCGACGTGGCCGAAGCCGAGGGCTCCGAAGCCGCGGATCGCCTTGCCGTCTTTGTCGAAGCCGGCGGCGAGCCCGAACGGCGTCGGGAAGCGACGACCGAGGGCGTGCACCGAGAGGTCGGTGTCGCCGGGCGCGGCGGTGAAGCGGGCCGCGAGACCGTCGAGCTTCAGCTGCGGGATGGCCTGGATGACCCGGAAGGCCAGGTGGTGGGCGCGCTCGGGATCCATCTTCGCCAGCACGTGCCGGAACAGCAGGTCGTACATGTTGCGGCTACTCGGCCGAGCCGGACGACGTGCCGGCATCCGCGGCCGCCTGCTCGTGCTCGACCCGGAGCAGCGTGATGGCCGCCTCGAAATCGTCGAGCGAGTCGAAGCCCTGGTAGACGCTGGCGAAGCGCAGGTAGGCCACCTCGTCGAGCTCACGGAGCGGGAGCAGGATGGCGAGCCCGATGTCGTTCGCCTCGATCTGGGCGGCGCCGGAGAGCCGCACGGTCTCCTCCACCCGCTGGGCGAGCACCGCGAGGTCGCTGTCGGTGACCGGCCGGCCCTGGCAGGCCTTGCGCACGCCACTGACGATCTTCTCGCGCGAGAAGGGTTCGACCACTCCGGAGCGCTTGATGACGTTGAGGCTGGCGGTCTCGGTGGTGCTGAAGCGGCGACCGCAGTCGGGGCACTGACGGCGGCGGCGGATGGCGAGGCCGTCGTCGGTGGTGCGCGAGTCGACGACGCGGGAGTCGGGGTAGCGGCAGTAGGGGCAGTACATGGCGACTCCATCGTATCGGCCTCGCCGGGACCTCAGGGTGGGAGGGACCTCAGGGTGGGAGCGGGCTCAGCGTGTGAGCGGGCCGACCACGATCTCGGAGCCCACCGCCCGGGAGGTGCAGGAGATGATCCGCGACTCGCGCTCCCCCGGGTCCAGCACGAGATCGCGGTGCTCGGCCTCGCCGGCGATCAGCGCGAGCACGCAGGTTCCGCAGGTGCCGGACTCGCAGGAGCTCGCGACCGGGATGCCCGCCCCGCGCAGGGCACGCAGCAGGCTCGTGCCGGCATCCACCGCCACCCGCCGGCCGCTCGGCTGCCACACCGCCTCGAACGGGGCGGCCAGAGCGCCCACCGCGTCGACACCGAGGAACGACTCGAAGTGGATGCTCGAGGGCCGCCAATGCATGGTGAGCCGGCGCACCTGTTCGGTGAGGGCCTCGCCGGCGCAGCAGTACACGTGCGTCTGGTCGGAGGGGGTCTCGAACAGCGGCCAGAGGTCGAAGCGGCCGGAGGCGGCGCTCTCGTGCACGGTGACCCGCGGATCGGCGCGGAACTCCTCGACGTAGGCGGCCTCCCGGCGGGTGCGAACCAGGTACAGAACCCGCACGGAGGTGTGACCGGTGGCCATCAGGTGCCGATAGTGCGAGCGGATCGCCGTGATGCCGATACCCCCGGCGATCAGCAGGTAGTCGTCGGCCGGAGCGAGGGGGAAGGCGTCGACCGGTGCACCGAGCCGCACCTCGTCGCCCTCGGTCAACCCGTCGACGAGGCTGATCGAGCCGCCTCGGCCCGAGGGCTCGCGCAGCACCGAGATCGCCAGCGCACCCTCGGCGGTGACGTCGGTGACCGAATAGCTGCGGCTGTGCCCATCCGGGGTCTGCACCGTGACGTGGGCGCCGGGCGGAACCGGCGCGAACGGAGTCGCATCCGCTCGCACGAACTCGAGCCGGCACACCCGGGACGTGAGCATCCGCCGCCGGTGCACGATCGCGCGCACCGTCTCAGGCATCGGAGTCCCAGACGACCGGGTCGCCGATCCGCACCTCGCCGGGTTCGCGCACCTCGCCGTAGACGCCCATCTCAACGTGCCCGAAGTGCTGCTGCAGAAGTCGGGGAACGGGCAGATCGCGCCGCGCGTCGTGGGGGTTCACCTCGGTGGCGGCGCAGCGCTTGGTGGTCAGCGTGGCCTCGAGAGCGACCTCGCCGACCCGGATGCGGCCGCCCACGATCGAGCGCTCGCTCCAGGCGGGCAGGCCGTCGACGTACACGTTGGCGCGGAACCGGAACGGATCGACGGGCGACCCGATCCGCTCTTCCAGGGCCCGAACCGAGGCGAGGTTCACGAACGAGACCGCGTTCATCATGGCGTCGGAGACCACCGAGACGTCGGTGAAGCGGCGGCCGGATTCACGCGCGACGACCGGTTCGGCGCCCACCGGCAGGTCGAGCACGCGCGCGAAGAACTCCTCGGCCTGCCCGCGCCCACGGCCCGTGTCGAGATCGGCCCGCAGCACCGGATGACCGCCCACCGACACGGTGAGCACGGAGCCCTCGTCGAGCCGCGTCTGCAGGCCGGCGAGGCGTTCGTCGCGCACGAGCACGTGGAACTCGGCCTTCGGGACCGGCCGGCGGGTTCCCGCACGGTAGATGCCGTCGGCCCGGGCGAGCGCCCAGGCCCGGTCGCCCGGAACGCCCTCGCCCGCGTTCAGCCGCACCGAATCCAGCCGCTGAGCGCTCAATCCCTTGACCGGGTAGACGGCGAGGGCGGTGACGACACCGGTGGAGACGGCTGCTGCGGCCATGCGGTGGCTAGCGGGCGAAGCGCGCGGTGACCGCCTCGCCGTGCGCGGGGAGGTTCTCGGCGGTGGAGAGGGCGACGATGCGCGCCGAGACCGCCTCGAGCGCCGGGCGGTCGTAGCGCACGAGCTGCTGGGGGCGGAGGAAGGTGTAGGCACCGAGGCCCGAGGAGAAGCGGGACTGGCCCCCGGTCGGCAGCACGTGGTTCGAGCCGGCCAGGTAGTCGCCGAGGCTCACCGGCGAATACGCACCGACGAAGATCGCGCCGGCGTTGTGGATGAGCGCGAGGGTGGCATCCGGATCGGCCGTCTGCAGCTCGAGGTGCTCGGGGCCGTAGACGTTGCTGAGGGCGGCGGCGATCTCGATCGAGTCGACCAGCACGATCGCCGACTGAGGCCCGTCCAGGGCCACGGCCACGCGCTCGGCGTGCTTGGTCTCGCCGGCGACCCGCTCCAGTGCGGCCTTCACGTTCGAGGCCAGCGCCTCGGAGTCGGTGACCAGCACGGCCGCGGCGAGCTCGTCGTGCTCGGCCTGGCTCACCAGGTCGGCGGCGACGAACTCCGGATCGGCCGACTCGTCGGCGATGATCAGGATCTCGGTGGGCCCGGCCTCGGAGTCGATGCCGACGACCCCGCGCACGAGCCGCTTGGCCGCGGCCACGAAGACGTTGCCCGGCCCGGTGATGACCTGCACGCCCTCGAGACCGATCTCCTCGACCCCGTAGGCGAGGGCTCCGATCGCCCCCGCTCCCCCGATGGCATAGACCTCGTCGACACCGAGCAGGCCCGCCGCTCCCAGGATGGTGGGGTGCACGCGGCCGCCGAACTCCTTCTGCGGAGGCGAGGTGATGGCGATGGAGCCGACACCCGCGAGCTGCGCGGGAACGACGTTCATCACGACGCTCGAGGGATAGACGGCCTTGCCGCCGGGCACATAGAGTCCGACGCGCTCGACCGGGTGCCAGCGCTGCTCCACCACGGCGCCGTCGTCGAGCGTGGTGCGCCGGGCATCCGGGATCTGGGCGGCCGTGGCCTGGCGCACGCGGATGATCGCCTCGTCGAGGGCCTCGCGCACCGCGGGATCCAGTCCCGCGACGGCCTCGTCGATCTGCGACCGGGGAACGCGCACGTGCTCGGGCACCACCTTGTCGAAGCGCTCGGCCTGGTCGCGCAGGGCGACGAGGCCGTCTTCGCGCACAGCGTCGATCAGTGCAGCGGCGGCCTCGGAGGCCACCGACACATCGGTGTCGGCACGGGGCACGAGCGTGATCAGCTCTGCTCGGGTGGGCGTCTGGCCGCGGAGGTCAATCGTCTGGATCATGGCTGTTCAAGCCTACCGGCGCGCCGGTGCGGGCGGACGCGCGCCGGATGCCGCACCTCAGGCCCGGGCGGGCAGACGGGTGGCGATCGCTTCGAAGGCGCGCTCGGGACCGGGCGTACGGGCGAGGCCCGCCGCGATCCGGTTCAGCTCGAGGCGGCCGGCGAATTCCCCGTCGAGCAGGGGCGCGATGGCATCCCGCACCTCCCCCGGTGTCACCGCGTTCGGATCGAGCGCCACTCCCACACCGGCGCGCTCGAGAGCCGCGGCCCCCGCGAACTGGTCGGTCGAGAACGGCAGCACGAGCATCGGAACCCCGAAGCCGGCAGCCTCGGTGACGCTGTTGTTGCCGCCGTGCGTGACCGCCACGGCCGCTCCGCGCAGCAGCGCGACCTGCGGCAGGTACCCGCGCACGAGCCAGTCCGACGGGATGGCGCCCAGACGCGCGGGGTCGCCCGATCCCGTCGCGATCGCCGCCCGCACGCCCAGCGTGCGCAGGGCGGCCGCCACGACCGCGAGAACGTCGTCGCGCACCGAGAGGAAGCTGCCGAAGCTGACGTAGACGTACGGATCGCGCGACCCGGCCAGCCAGGCGTCGACCTCGGCGTCTCCGGAGTCGTCACGCGGCATCGACCCGAGATGGGTGTGCTGCGGGAGTAGCGCGGCGCGCGCGGGGTCGGCCAGCTCGGCCGGGTAATTGAACAGCAGCAGGTCGCCGGTCTCGGCGAAGGCCGAGCGGGACGGCGATGCCGAGGGATCGAGTTCGATCAGGGCGGTGTTCCACTCCGCGGTGAACGAGTTGCTCACCCTCGCGCAGATCGCTCGCAGCTCGGCCAGCTCGGCGCGGTCGGGGGCGAAACCGGCCGGCCACGCGGCCGGGAAACCGTACAGTTCGTCACCGGCCGGCAGGGCGGAGGGGTGCCCCAGCACGACGTCGGCGTAGGGAACTCCGGCGGCGGCCAGGCCCAGGCGTGCACTGAACGCGAGATGGTCGACCAGGACGGCCTCGGGCTGCACCGCCTCGATCACGGCGATCGTCTCGCGCGCCTTCTGCACGGGCTGCCACATGAGATCGGTGAGGCGCTCCTCGGCCTGGTAGCGCAAAGTCGCCAGCATGCCGCGCCGGGTGGCCTCGAAGAAGCCGCGGAGCGAGTCACCCTCCTCGCGCGGTTGCTCGCCGGCCCGGATGACACCGGGATTGGAGCCGCGGCCGAGCTGCAGCGGCGCGCGTTCGTAGCCGAACCGCCGCACGATCCCGTCGGTCGCCTCACCGGTCGCCACGACGACCCGCTCGCCCCGGTCGTGCCAGGCACCGGCGATGGTGGCGAGCGGGAGCAGGTGCGAGGCGTAGTCGGGGCTGATCACCAGCAGGGTCACGCGCTCACCTCCGCCCAGGGGAGGTCCGCGCTCTCGCGCACCACCTGGCGATAGACGCCGGTGAGCGAGGTCGCCATCGCCTGGATGGTGAAGTCGTTCTCGACCACGGCACGGGACCGCGCCCGCCGATCCGGAGTCGTCTCGGCGGCGGCCACGCTCAGCGCGCGCTCGATCGACGCGGAGAGCGCCTCCCTGTTCCAGGTTCGGGTGAGGAATCCGGTGACACCGTCGTCGACGTAGGTGGCCGGACCCCCGCCGTCGGGCGCGACCACGAGCAGCCCCGTGGCCATCGCCTCGAGCAGGGCGATGCCGAACTCCTCCTTCAGGCTGCCGCAGACGTAGACGCCGCCCCCGGCGTTGAGCCCGGGCAGGCCGGTGCGAGCGGCGGCGACCCAGCGGGCCACGGTGTCGTTGGGCCGGTGCCCGGGCAGCAGCAGCCCTCGTTCGGCGTGCTGCGCGAACGGCACGACCGCATCGATCGCGTCGAGCTGCTCCCGTTCGTCGACCGAGGGATTCGCCAGGTCACCGCCGATCATCAGCAGGTTCGCCGTCTGCGCCGCCGAGCTGTTCTGCCAGGACGCGACGATCTGCGCCATCCCCTTCACCCGGTGGAAGCGGCCGACGCTCACGATCAACGGCAGCCCGCGGCGGTGCTCGGGAAGCGTCTCGAGCAGAGAGCGGAGCGAGGCGAGACCGGCCGTCGGCTCGGCCCCGGCCGCATGCGCCTCGGCTTCGCCCACGGCCCGGTCGACCACTCCGAGGTCGATGCCTTCGGGCACGACGGTGTGCCGCTCGGGGTGCGAGTCGATGTCGATGCCGACCAGGGTGCGCATGTCGCGGCGCAGCTCGGGGCGCGGGAAGAGCACCGTGTGGTTGGCGTTCGAGGCGAGCCGTTGTACGAGCCGGGCACGGAACCAGAAGTGCTCGCGCTCGTCGGCCGCGCCGAAGGTGGCGCGGGTGAGCGACCCGGCCGAGTCCATCGACTGGATCACGGCGTGCGGGTCGGGCGCGACCGTGAACACCACCGGGATGTCGAGGTCGCGGGCGACGTCGGAGGCGGCCAGACTGCCCACCTCCGCCATGCGCAGGTGCAGCACGTCGACCCGCCCGGCGGCGCGCAGGATGCGCCGGATGCCGCGCCGGGCGGCGATCCGCTGCGGCCAGGCGGCTGCCGAGCTCACCGTCGGCGTGAGCACCGGGATGCGCCCGAAGTGGTGGCCCTCGGAGTGCGAGGCGATGTCGGCGACGCTCGCGATGGCATCCGGAACCGAGCCCCGCGACATCGTGATGACCCGGGCGACGTCGTCGGAATGGATGCCCGAGTCGGCGCCGGTCTCGAGTAGATCGGATGCCGGGCCGTCGGCGGTGCCCGCGACGAGCGCGTCGCCGAGCCGCACCAGCAGGGTCGCCACTCCCCCGTTGTCGCCGCTGCCGGCCGCGCTGAGGCCCGCGTCGATGTCGGCGTGCAGGAAGAGCTGGGCCACCGTGAGCGGGCCCTCGCCCGCCCGGGTGCGGATGGATCCGCCGGCGAGGTCGATCAGCGCCAGCCGGGCCTGCAGGGCGAGGGACTCGTCGCTGCCTCGCGCGAGGTCGTCGAGCACTTCGGCGATGCGCGCCGCACCCGGCCGCTGCCCCAGCCCGGCCACGGATGCCGAGCGTACCAGCGCGTGCTCGCCGACATCACGGGCCGCCTGCACGAGCCGGCGCGCCGGCTCGTCGCCGCGGATGAGCCCCAGCGTCTCGATCAGCCGGTAGCGCGCCCCGGGCTCGTGGATGCCCAGCAGCGCTCCTTCGAGGCCGACCGCGACGTGTTCGGGTGCCGTCTGCGCCCACTGCTCGAGCGATCGCTGAGCGATCATGCCGCCGAAACCGCCGTCGACGACCATGCCGATCAGCCGGCCGACCGCGTCGAAGTGCGGGATGCGGGCGCCCAGCACCCAGGCGGCGTGCTCGCGCAGGAAGCCACGGTCGTCTGAGAGCAGACCGGTGAGCACGCGATCGGCATCCTCGTCGACGATCTGCCCGAAGGCGTGAACGGCGGCGATGGCCGCCACGTCGTCGTCGCCCTCGACTGTCCGGGCGAGGATGCGCAGTGTGCGCAGTCCCGGCTCGCGGCTCGCCTCGAACGCCACGTCGTCTGCCGCCCGCATCGCCTCGACGATCCGGTCGGCCTCGCGCAGTCGGTCCAACGAAGTCTGAATGCCCATCGATCGCCTCTCGGTCACGTTCCCGAGATAACTATAGATTGTCTAGCTATTCAGCGACCTAAGCATTTGTGACACGCAGGTGCTGTTCAGGATGCGCTGTGCCGGTGCAGGAGATCGGCCGCGAGCTCGGCGACGCGCGCGCGGGCCTCCGGCGGCGCCACCACCTCGAGGTGGTCGCCGAACTGCAGCAGCTGGCGCACCGCCTCGAGCTCGGGATAGCGGATGGTCACGATCCGCCAGCCGGGCCGGGACTCCTTATCCGTCTCCGTGACCTCCAGCCGGACACCCAGGATGCGGCGGGCCAGATCGACGCGGTCCTCGCGCACCCACGCGGTCACGACGAACTCCCCCGGCGTCTCGGTGCCGTCGCGGAGCGCGACCCAGACCGAGCGGAGCGTCTCGCCGGAGCGGGTCTGGACGGGCTCCGGCAGGGCCTTGAAGGCGACGAGGCGATCGAGCGCGAAGAGCCGGGCCTCGCCGCGGGAATCGGCGACGAGGTACCAGCGGCCCGCCTTCGAGACGAGGCCATATGGGTCGACCGTTCGGCGGCTCGCGCGCGCGGCACCGCTCGACCTGTACCGGATGCTCAGCCGGGTTCGGGCGCGCAGCTCCAGGGCGAGAGCGGCGACATCGGTGGTGCTCGACTCGGCGGCGAGCCAGCCTGCGTTGTCGACCAGCACGAGATCGGCGAGACCGGGCGCGGCGGACCACGGTCTGGCCGACGACTCCGACCCGGACACCGCCGCCCGCCGGGCCGCGATCTTGCGCTCGGCCATCGCGTGGGCGGTCGCGAGCCCGAGCTGCTCCTGCTGGGCACCGTCGAGGCCCGCCAGCGACAGGGCCTCCAGCTCGGCGGGCTCCAGCTGCGAGGCGTTCAGCCGCGCACCGGGCAGCAACAGGATGCCCCCGTGCCGGCCCCGTTCGGCGTAGACCGGGACGCCGGCCGTCGAGAGCGCCTCGACATCGCGCAGGACCGTGCGGCGCGAGACCTCGAGCCGCTCGGCGAGCTCGGGCGTCGTCCAGCACTGACGGGTCTGCAGCAGGAGCAGCAGAGACAGCAGTCGGGCCGATTTCACCTCCCCATCCTGCTCCTGAAACATGACAGGTTCTGTCGTGTTATCGGCGTTGACTGGAGGCATGAGTCAGCGGCATCCGTCGCTCCCGACCGGAAAGGCGACCGATGCCCGCCCCCAACCTCTTCCTCCTGTACGTCAGCGACGCCGCAGCGTCGGCGGCCTTCTACAGCGATCTGTTCGAGATCGAGCCCGTCTTCACGAGCCCGCGCTACATCGCGTTCCCGGTGGCCCCTGGCGTGCTGTTCGCGATCTGGACCGGGCACAGCGAGCACGCCCACCCCGGCACGCCGCGCACCTCGGAAGTGGGACTGATGGTGGCGGATGACGAGGGCGGGGTCGACGGGGTGTTCGAGCGCTGGAGCGCCAAGGGCGTGACCGTGCGGGAGGAGCCGCACGATGACGTGTTCGGCCGCACCTTCGTGATCGCCGACCCCGACGGCAACCTCATCCGCGTCTCGCCGCAGGATTGAACGGCTGTTAGACGGGCGGAGGGAGCTCCACCTGGGTCTCCCCCACAACGCCGTCGAACGCGCCGATGTGGAAGATCCCCGCCACCGTCCAGAAGAGGAACTCGGACGACTCGACCGGGCGGGAGAAGTACAGCCCGAACACGAGCGTGCCACCGGCGGGGATGCTGATGCCGCCGTTGGAGACCACGGTGAACGAGCCGTTGGCGGAGCCGGCCGAACGGAACAGGTCGTTCTGCGGTTGGAGGGCGTCGTTCCAGCCCTCCAGCGAGGAGTCGATCTCGGTGGGATAGGCCGTGACGAAGTCGTACGGGGTGTCGGTGTCGATCCCGGTGAACACGAACTCGGCCTGCTCGTTCTCGATGTCGGCGCCGGAGGTGTTGTGGATGACCACGAGAGCCAGGAACGTCTGCTGGTAGTCGAGCTGGATCAGGGTGGCATCGAAGGCGACCGTGAGGCCTCCGCCTCCGCTGGCAGCTGCCCCGGGTGCGGCGGCAGCCAGAGCGACCACCGGCACGGTCCACGCTGCGCCGGCGAGAACCGTTCGACGGCTGAGACCGGATGGCGACGTCTCGACGGTGTATTCCCCTTGCGGCATGGCTTTCCCCTTCGATCCACGATGATGGTGTCATCCTGCCACACCGGGAGCCCGCGCTGCGAGGTGCGATCAGTAGGGCTTGCGGCCGTGGGCTGCCTGATACGCGCGAACCCAGCGCCCGCGGGCTGCGGCCATGATGAGCAGGAACACGCCGAGGCCGGCGAAGACGATCAGCAGGAAGACGCCGAGCACGACCGCTCCGCCCTCGCCGCGACCGAACAGGATGACCGCGAAGACGATCCCGGCGATCAGGAGGAAGGCGCCGAACACGGCTTCGCTGGTGGGCGACTTCAGCGTGAACTTGTAGCGGCCCTCCATGCGATTGCTGCTCATCCACGGGAACGGCTCGACGAGCTCGCGGCGCGGCGCGGGCTGGGGCTGCGGAGGGATGCTCATGCCGCCGGCAGCTCGACGAGCGTGCGGAGTCGGTCTCGCAGGGCGGCGGTGTCGACTCCCTCGGCCAGGCCATCGCCCGGCGCCTCGACGTCGGCGAGGTCCCAGCGCCCGTCGCCCGACGCGGACGGCCGCACGAAGAAGTGCGTCTTCTCCGAACCGGCGACCTCGGTGCCGAAGTAGGCGGTGCCGCTCGGGTGACGGGGGACGTTGCTCGTGACGATCTGCTCCAGCATCGCGGCGTCGGCGACCTCGGGAGCCTTCACCACCATCACCCAGGTGCTCATCGCCGCCGGCTGCAGGAAGATCGACAGCTCGGACGACTGCAGGTAGAGGGCCGCCTCGACGCCGTCGTCGTTCACGAGCCCGATCTCGGTCCAGCGCACCGCATTCTGAAGCACCCCGATGAACAGGCGGAGGGCGCCGCGCGGCTGGAGCACGTCGCCCTCGATCAGCAGTTCGCCTCGCGCGACCAGGCTCGAGGCGCCCAGGGCGGCGATCTGATCGGTGACGAAATCGGGCGCCACCTGCAGGAACTTCTCGGCCTGCATCCGCGCCACCCCGTCGGTGAGCGAGAGGGCGTAGGCGACCTCACCCGCGCCGAAGGTGGGCGTGTCGCTGGGAGGAGGCGTCGTGGAACGCTCTCGTCCCGAGCCGTCCGCGGGTGCGGAGGCGGCGGGCGGAGCCGTCGGCGCCGAAGGGACGGTGTTCCAGCCGCTGATGTCGGTCATTTCTGCTCCCTGGTGGGTCGGTCGGTCAGAGCACGGTCACGGATGCGGGCGGTGGTGCAAATGCGCTCGGTGATGCAGATGCGGGCAGTGCTTCGGATGCGGGTGCCCATCAGAACGGCCAGAGGTCTTCGGCGACGTCGGCGACCCCGTCGGCGAAATCGGAGGCGCCGTCGGCGATCGCCTCTCCGGCGTCGCCGAGGAACTCGCCCGTGGCCTCTGCGGCGTCGCCGATGGCCTCCCCTGTGGCGTCGACGGCGTTGGCGAAGGCGGGCACGTTGTCGTAGAGCAGGCCGCCGAGCGCCATCCCGCCCGCCGCGATGCCGAGTGCGAGGTTCGCGGGCGGAGGCGTGACCATGGCCGCGATGCCGAGCCCCGTCGAGACGGCGTCGTAGCCGGCGCGCACGTAGTTGCCCTCGGCGATGTCGACGCCCACGGTCACCACACCGAGAACCGCGCCGGCCGGGCCGACCCACTTGCCGGCGGCGCCGAGGAACTCGGCGGCCGACCCGACCCGTGAGGCCATCGCGCTGTCGCCTAGCAGGTTGCTCAGGCCCTGGCTGAGAGACCCCCAGTTCTGGCCGCCGAGGAAGTCGTTGAACGAGTTGAAGCCGTTGGCGAAGGCACGGAAGTCCAGAGCGGCATCCAGCGAACTGAACGAGCCGAGCAGACGCAGCTGCTGGAGGCGGTTGAGCAGGTCGACCACCGCGGCGCTGTCGTAGAGGTTCGTGGCGAGGTCGTACCCGCCCTCGAGGAGGTCTTGGAGCAGGTTGTTCTCGTCGTCGGTGAGGCCCGGCACGGTGGGCGTGCCGCCATCGCCGCCGGATCCGTCGCCACCCGATCCGTCGCCGCCGTTGCCGTTGCCACCCGGGCCGTTCCCGCCGGGCCCGCTGCCGCCCCCGAAGGTGCCGCCGTCGGTGCTCGCGGTCTCCTGCTCGTCGGCGTTCTTCACCAGCGCGGTCGACGCGGAGCGGAGGATGTCGGTCGCCTTCGTGAGCGACTGACGGTAGGTGCCGTTCCACTCGGAGCGGAAGCTGACGGCATCCGGGCCCTTCCAGGCCGTGGTCGCATTGATCGAGCCGTTCAGCATTCCGGCGATCGTGGTGAGCTGAGCGGCCTTCTGATCGAAGTCCTTCGCGAGTGCCCGCAGTTCTGCGACATCCGCACCCCAGTAGCCAGCAGCCATGCGCGCAAACCCTTCCCCTCGAATGGTTCGTCCATCGAGCCTATCCGAAGCCTCGCATGCTCCGAACGGAATGTCTGTGGGGAGAACTCCCCATGGCCCCGGTGGCTAGGCCAGGCAGTTCGGCCCGAGCAGCGACTTGAGCTCCCCGAACAGGTCGGCCGTCACGTTCACCCCGAACGGCACCTCGAAGATGCGCACGTTGTCGCTCTTCACCAGCTTCAGCCGCACCTCGGTGTCGCCGGAGTGCCGGATCAGCACGTCGTTCAGCGCCTGAACCGTGTCGGTCGTCGCCTTGAACTCGGCCAGCGAGATCTGCAGGGGCCCGGATTCGCCGGCCGCCTGCCCCAGGTCGGGGGTGAACAGGCTGAACGCGTGCAGGTTCATCCCGTCGTCGCGGAGAGACACCCGGCCGCGCACCACCACGATCGCATCGTTGGTGAGGGCGGGCCCGAACTCCTGGTAGGTCTTGCCCATGAACATGGCGGTGATCTCGCCGTTGAAGTCCTCGACCGTGATCATGCCGTACTGGTTGCCCGAGTTCTTGGCGACGCGGTGCTGCACGCTCGTGATGAGCCCGGCCACGGTGACCTGGTCGCCGTCTTGCGTGTGCTCGCTCTCCAGCAGATCCAGGATGCTCGTCGACGCCACCTTGGCCAGCGGGATCTCGAGACCGGCCAGCGGGTGATCCGACACGTAGAGGCCGAGCATGTCGCGCTCGAACGCCAGCTTGTCGCGCTTGGCCCATTCGGGCCGCACCGGGATGTCGTGCACCTCTTCGGGCGCGTCCCAGAGCGCGTCGAAGTCGAAGCCGACCTGGCCGTTGGCCTCGTTGCGCTTCTGCGACACCGCGTTGTCGATCATCGCCTCGTGCACCTCGATGAGGGCGCGCCGTGTGCTCCCGAGCGAGTCGAAGGCACCGGCCTTGATCAGCGACTCGACGGTGCGCTTGTTCGTGGCGCCGAGCGGGATCTTCTTCAGGAAGTCGCCGAAGGAGGTGAACCGGCCCTTCTCCTCACGGGCACCCTTGATCAGCTCGACCACGTTCATGCCGACGTTCCGCACCGCGCCCATGCCGAAGCGGATGTCGGTGCCGACGGCGGTGAAGAAGCCGATCGACTCATTCACATCCGGCGGCAGCACCTTGATGCCCATGCGGCGGCACTCGCTGAGGTAGAGCGCCATCTTGTCTTTGGAGTCGCCGACGCTCGTGAGCAGGGCCGCCATGTACTCGGCCGGGTAGTGCGCCTTGAGGTAGGCGGTCCAGTAGGAGATGACGCCGTAGGCCGCCGAGTGCGCCTTGTTGAAGGCGTAGTCGGAGAAGGGCAGCAGGATGTCCCAGAGCGTCTTGACCGCGGCCTCGGAGTAGCCGTTGTCGTGCATGCCCTTCGAGAAGCCCTCGTACTGCTTGTCGAGCTCGCTCTTCTTCTTCTTGCCCATCGCACGGCGGAGCAGATCGGCCTGGGCCAGCGTGAAGCCGGCGAGCTTCTGCGCGATCGACATGACCTGCTCTTGGTACACGATCAGGCCGTAGGTGCCGCCGAGCACCTCGAGCAGTGGTTCGGCGAGCTCGGGGTGGATCGGGGTGATCGGCTGGATGCCGTTCTTGCGTAGAGCGTAGTTGGTGTGCGAATCCGCGCCCATCGGGCCCGGCCGGTAGAGCGCGAGCACCGCCGAGATGTCTTCGAAGTTGTCGGGTTTCATCAGCCGCAGCAGCCCGCGCATGGGCCCCCCGTCGAGCTGGAACACGCCGAGCGTGTCGCCCCGGGCGAGCAGTTCGTAGGAGGGCACGTCGTCGAGATCGAGGTCTTCGAGCACGAGCTCTTCGCCGCGGTTGGCCTTGATGTTGTCGAGCGCGTCGTCGATGATCGTGAGGTTGCGCAGCCCCAGGAAGTCCATCTTGATCAGGCCCAGCGATTCGGCCGCCGGGTAGTCGAACTGCGTGACGATCTGTCCGTCCTGCTCCCGCTTCATGATCGGGATGATGTCGATCAGGGGGTCGCTGGACATGATCACGCCGGCGGCGTGCACACCCCACTGGCGCTTGAGGTTCTCGATGCCGAGGGCGGTGTCGAAGACGGTGCGGGCCTCGGGGTCCATCTCGATGACGGTGCGGATGTCGACGGCCTCTTTGTAGCGCGGGTGCGCCTTGTCGAAGATGCCGCTGAGCGGGATGTCCTTGCCCATGATGGGCGGCGGCATCGCCTTGGTGAGCTTGTCGCCCATGCTGAACGGGAAGCCGAGCACGCGCCCGGAGTCCTTCAGCGCCTGCTTGGCTTTGATGGTGCCGTAGGTGACGATCTGCGCCACCCGCTCGTCGCCGTACTTCTCGGTGACGTACTTGATGACCTCGCCGCGGCGACGGTCGTCGAAGTCGACGTCGAAGTCGGGCATGCTGACGCGGTCGGGGTTGAGGAACCGCTCGAAGATGAGGCCGTGCACGAGCGGGTCGAGGTCGGTGATCTTCATGGCGTAGGCCGCCATCGATCCGGCGCCCGAGCCACGGCCGGGGCCCACCCGGATGCCGTTTCGCTTGGACCAGTTGATGAAGTCGGCCACGACGAGGAAGTAGCCCGGGAACCCCATGCTCTTGATGACGCCCACCTCGTAGTCGGCGCGCTCGCGCACCTCCTGGGTGATGCCGCCGGGGTAGCGCTCGTTGAGCCCCGCCTCGACCTCCTTCTCGAACCAGGTGGCCTCGGTCTCACCCTCCGGCACCGGATAGCGCGGCATGTAGTTGGCATTCGTGTCGAAGGCCACCTCGCAGCGCTCGGCGATCAGCAGGGTGTTGTCGCAGGCATCCGGGTAGTCGCGGAACAGCTGCCGCATCTCTTGCGCGCTCTTGAGGTAGAACTCGTCGGCGTCGAACTTGAAGCGGTTCGGGTCGCTGAGCGTGGAGCCCGACTGCACGCAGAGCAGCGCAGCGTGGCTGGTGGCGTCGTGGGCGTGCGTGTAGTGCAGGTCGTTGGTGGCGACGAGCTTCAGGTCGAGCTGCTTGGAGAGCTTGATCAGGTCGCCCATGATGCGGCGCTCGATCTCGAGACCGTGATCCATGATCTCGCAGAAGAAGTTCTCCTTGCCGAAGATGTCGCGGAAATCGGAGGCCGCCTTGACAGCCTCGTCGTACTGCCCGAGCCGGAGCCTGGTCTGGATCTCGCCCGACGGGCATCCGGTCGTCGCGATCAGGCCCTTGCCGTACTGGCTCAGCAGCTCGCGGTCCATCCGGGGCTTGAAGTAGTAGCCCTCGATGCTCGCCTTGCTGCTCAGGCGGAACAGGTTGTGCATGCCCTCGGTGGTCTCGCTGAGCAGCGTCATGTGCGTGTACGCGCCGGCACCCGACACGTCGTCGCCGCCGCCGTTGCCCCAGCGGATGCGCGTCTTGTCGGTGCGGTGGGTGCCCGGCGTGAGGTAGGCCTCGGTGCCGATGATCGGCTTGATGCCGGCTTCGGTGGCGGTCTTCCAGAAGTCGAAGGCACCGAAGACGTTGCCGTGGTCGGTGACCGCGACGGCCGGCATCCCTTGCTCTTTGGCCGCTTCGATCAGCGGTTTGACTCTCGCGGCGCCGTCCAGCATCGAGTATTCGCTGTGCACGTGCAGGTGCACGAAGGAGTCGTTCGAGGGCACTGATTCTCCGGCTGTGTCGTCGTGGGATCCAAGTCTAAACGCCCGCCGCGCGCCCCCGTCGGCGTGTCGCGACTCAGGTCCGCGGCGGGTCGGCCGGGAGGAGAAGGATGCGGCGCTGGAAGCGCGTCAGCAGGAGCAGGACGAGCCCGAGCACGGCCACGAGAGCACCGCCGATGATGAACATCACCCCGATGAAGAGAACGGTGCCGTCGCCGTCTGCGGCGACGAAGACGATGCCGACGAGGGCGCCCAGAACGCCGAACCCGAGGACCGTCCACGCCATCGCGAGCAGGATGCGTAGCGCGCGGGCGCCGTGGAAAGTGGGACGGATGCCGAGGGCCGTGCCCACGTACTGCGACCAGCGGGCGCCGGTCCACCAGCGCGTCGTCTTCCGCGCCACGGGGTACCACCCCGCGCCGGCGCCCTCCTGCTCGCGGGGCAGGGGACGGATCACCTCGGGAGCGACCGCCGCCCCCGCCGGCACCGGGATGCGCTGCACGGCCTGGGACTGCACCGCGATCCCGAACCACAATGCGGCGAGCACCAGCATGCCGATCCCGGCGATGGAGACGGAACCGGTGAGCGCCCCGAGCGTGAACTGCAGCGCAGCCAGTGCGGCGAAGAGGCCTCCGAACACCCAGGCGAGCACGGGCTGCTCGGCGGAGGCCCAGTCGGTGCCCGGCCGGCCCTGCTTGATGCGGAAGCCCGTCCACTTGCGGCCCTCCCACCAGCGCAGCGGACCGGCGGGAGTGGGATACCACCCCGGTCCGGGAAGAGGCCAGGCGGCCGGGACGGATGCCGGCGCGGCCACGGCAGGCGCGGCCGACACGGGTGCAGTCACCGCGGGCGGTGCGGGAACCGGCGCTTCGTGCGCGGTCCATTGCACGCCGTCCCACCAGCGCAGCCTGCCCGGCGTGCCCGCGTCGTACCACCCCGGCTCAGCGTTCACCGATGCCCCCCCTCGTGACAGCCTCCATTATGCTCCCGTCCCCGAGCGCGGCAGCGCGACCACCACGACCAGACCACCCTCGGGTCGCGGGGTGAGGGAGAACGTGCCGTCGTGGGCACGCACGATGCTGGCGGCGATCGCGAGACCCAGGCCCACCCCCGCGCCGGTTTCGTGGCTGCGGATACGCCCGGCGCCCCCCTGGAACGGCTCGGTGAGCGTGGCCGCCAGAACGGACGGGACGAGTGCGCCCGTGTTCTCCACCCGCAGCACCGCGCCGTCGTCGTGCCGCGCGGTCACCAGGTGCACCTCTCCCCCGGCCACGTTGTGCACGATCGCGACGGATCGGCGCGCTTCACCGTGCCCGCCCGGCCTGACGGCCGCCTCGCAGGTGCCCCGGATGTTCGCGGCGGCCGGACTGGCCTACGAAGACCTGCTGGCCCGAATGGTGGCGGCCGCCCTGACCTGAGGATGCGCGAGGGGACGCGAGCGGGCGACCTCCCTCAGCCCACCCAGTCGCTGTCGTCGCGCCAGGGGGCCAGGTCGACCTCGTTGCCCTCGGGATCGGCGAGGGTCCACCAGTCGGGGGCGCCGGCATCGCTCGCGATCCGTCCCCCTGCGGCGAGGGCGGCGGCCAGGCGGCTCTCGACCTGGTCGCGGGGCACGTAGAGGTCGACGTGGATCGTATTGCGCTCGGGGCGGTGGGCATCGATCTGCTGGATCCAGATGTTGGGCCCGAGGCGGTGCGGGTCGCTGATGTCCTCCTCGCCGTCTCCCCAGGGCTCGTAGGCCAGCACGGCCTGCCAGAAACGCAGCACGGCGGGGCGGTCGACGGCGTCGATGGCGATCTGCAGACTCTGCACCGCGGACGGGTTCGCCCGGATGCCGAGCTCCCGCGCCGCCTCGGAGATCTCCCGTGCCAGCGCGACGTCCCGCTCGCTGAGGTCGCCGATGTCGTGACTGAGCAACCGGATGCCCACACCCGCGTACCGCAAATCGACCTCGGGATGGTGCCCCACGGCATCCGCCCGCTCCTGGATCGCCGTCACGAACGCGGCACCGGCCGCGAACGACTCCGTCACGAAGTACGCGCGGGCGCCGTCGCCCACCACGCGCCAGTCTTCCGTGCCGCCCGCCTCGCGGAACGCCTTGGGGGAGATCGCATCACTCATCCCTCAGTTCTACGCCCTCGGTCCCGTTCGGTCGCAGAAATGCGTCCATGATCCGACAAGGAGACGCTTTTTTGCGACCGAACGCGCTACGAGGCAGCAGTTCGTAGAGCGCGCGATGGGGACCTCTCCCCATCGCGCGCTCTACAGATGTCGGGGAGCATGAGGATCGTTCCCACGACGTACTTCGAAAGGCACACCGTGAAACTCCGCCGCATTCTTCCGTTGACCATCATCCCGATCGCCGCCGCGTTCACGCTGACGGGCTGCTTCGCCAGCCCCGCGCCCGCACCGGCGCCCGCATCCGACTCCGTCACCGAGACCGGCGCCGCCGAGCCCACGAGCAGCGCCTCACCCACGAGCGCCGCCGGCGGTTCGGCCGCCTCGGGTGACGTCGCCGAGCCCGGCACCAAGGCCGGCGTGGGCGAGGAGCTCGTGTATGAGTTCACCGGCACCGACGACCAGAAGGCGCTGATCGCCGCCAAGCTGGTCGACGTCACTCCCGCGACGCCCGAACAGGTCGACTTCTTGAACCAGCAGTTCGACAAAGACGAGCTCAAGGGCTTCGAGATCTCGTTCATCCACGTGGAGATGAGCAAGGTCTCGGGCGACCCGGTCGAGTTCAACGCCGACTACACCTCCTTCAAGCCCGCGGATGCCGAGGGCCAGCGGGTGCAAGACGTCACCGTGATCGGCTGGGACGAGTGCAGCACCGAGTCGTTCACCCCGGAGTTCGACAGCGGCGAGCCGATCACGCAGTGCTTCATCGCGGCGGCCCCGGCCGGTGGTGCGAAGCCGGCCGGCGTCTACTACGACGGCGGCTACTCCGATGTGAACCCCTACGACTACTACGACGGCAAGCCCCTGCTCTTCGTGCAGGACTGACCCGGTCTCCGTTGGTCGTCCCGGGTGTATTCTCGGAGCATCTGAGGTAAAAGCGTTCTGCTGATCGGTCGGTAACCGATCGGATCGGCGGTGCGAGTACACGCGGTACCGAGCGGTCCGCCACTTCTTCTCTTCGAAGGAGTGTGTGCTATGACCGCCGACCGATCGCGATCCCTCACCCGGAGCACCGCAGCGGCATCACCGCCCCAGTCGCTGGGGCAGGCGTGGCTCGCCCTGGCCGGGCTCTCGGCCGTCTTCCTGTTCGAGATGCTCGACAACTCGATCCTGAACGTGGCGCTGCCGACGATCGGCCGCGACCTCGAAGCCTCCACCTCCGGGCTGCAGTGGGTGACCGGAGCGTATTCGGTGACGTTCGGTGGCCTGATGCTGCTGTTCGGTGCGGTGGCCGACCGCGTCGGCCGGCGGCGGATCATGCTGATCGGCCTGGTGCTGCTGGCTGCTGGCTGCTGCGAGCCTCGCCACGGTCTTCGTGACGAGCACGGAGCAGTTGATCGCGGTGCGCGCCGTGATGGGCGTCGCCGCCGCCATGACCACGCCGGGTTCGATGGCACTCGCCTTCCGCCTGTTCGGCACCGAAGACCTGCGGGTGCGCGCGATCACCCTCATCTCGACCGCCGGACTCGTGGGGCTGGCGATCGGCCCGACCCTGGGCGGTCTGGTGCTCGCGGTGGCGCCGTGGCAGGTGCTACTGATCGCGAACGCGCCGATCGCCGGGCTGGCCCTGCTCGGCATCCGCCTCGGGATCGCCGCCGATGACGCGAGCACGCTCCACCGCGAGCCGGTCGACTTCGTGGGGGCGCTTCTCGGCACCGCGTCGATCGTGCTGGCGCTGATGATCCCGACCCTGTTCGTGAACGCCGGCGCGGGATCGGTCTGGCCCTGGCTGGCGGTACTGGCCGCGGTCGGCGCGCTGACCGGGTTCGTGCTGCGCGAGCGGTCGGCGAGGTTCCCGCTGCTGCCGCTCCCGCTGCTGGCCGTGCCACTGGTCTCCAGCGGTCTCGCGTTCAAAGCGGCCGCGGGACTGGCCGTCTCCGGTCTGAGCTTCCTGGTGACGCTCCAGCTGCAGTTCGCCTGGGGCTGGCCGCCGGCGCTCGCCGCCGCCGGGATGCTTCCGCAGGTCGCCGTGCTGCTGGCGAGCGGCCGCTTCGTGGCCCCGCTCGTTCGCCGGGTGGGCCTCGGGCGGGCGGCCTGGATGAGCGCCGCGGCGGTGGTGCTCGGCCTCGCGGTGTTCGCGCTCTTCGGCCGTTTCGGCTACGGCGCCGTGGTGGTGGCGCTCGTGCTCGTGGCGGCCGGGATGCGCGTGGTGGGCGTCGTCGCCGGCACGAATGTGCTGAACGGACTGCCGCCCGCCCGAACCTCGATCGGTGCGGCACTGGTCGACACCTCGAGCGAGCTCGCCACAGCGATCGGCATCGCCGCCGCCGGCACCATCCTCGCCGCCCTGTTCGCCGGCAACCTCGGTGCCGCGCCGTGGGATCCCACCCAGACCGGGCAGTTCGACACGGCGGTGACGGTCGCCGGTCTCGCCCTCACGGCACTGTCGGCGGCGCTGGTCGCATTCGGCATCATCCGTTCGCGGTGACGCCGGTGGCCGGTCAGCGCAGGATGCCGCGCTGCCTCGCCACCGACACCGCCGCGGTGCGCGAGGCCACCCCGAGCTTGGTGAAGATGTGCGCCAGGTGGGACTTCACCGTCGTCTCGCTCACGAAGAGGTCGGCCGCCACCTCGGTGTTCGATCGCCCCGCCGCCACGAGGTCGAGCACCTCGATCTCGCGCGAGCTGAGACTCGCCTGCGGGGCTCGCATCCGGTCGAGCAGCCGTGAGGCGATGACCGGCGCCAGCGCGCTCTCCCCGGCGGCGGCGGCGCGCACGGCGGCGGTGAGCTCGTGCGGCGGCGCGTCCTTCAGCAGATACCCGCTCGCTCCCGCCTCGATGGCGCCGAGGATGTCGGCATCCGAGTCGTAGTTGGTGAGCACCAGCACGTACGGGGCCGCATCCAGGGCCCGGATGCGCCGGGTGGCCTCGGCACCGGTCGACGCTGCCTGGGCGCCGAACTGCAGGTCGATGAGCACCACGTCGGGATTCTCCCGCTCGGCGGCCGCCACCGCCTCGTCCGGCGTACCGGCCTCGGCCACGACCTCGATGCCGGGCTCGAGCGAGAACAGGGCGAGCAGCCCGGCCCGCACGATGGGATGGTCGTCGGCGATCACGAGGCGGATCATGCCAGCGGCTCCAGCGCGAGCTCCACCGTCAGCACCGTGCCCGCGCGCGGCGCCGACTCGACCGTCAGCACACCGCCGAGCTGATCGACGCGCTCGCGGGTCGCCTGCAGCCCGAAGGAGTCGGAGCGGCCGCGCGACGCCGCGGAGGCCGCAGCCGGGTCGAATCCCGCGCCGTCGTCGGCGACCGTGAACCGCAGGTGCTCGCCATCCGTCTCCCGCCGCAGGTCGAGCCGGATCGTGGCCCGCGTGGCGTGGGCGTGCTGCAGCACGTTCGCCACGGCGCCCTGCGCGATCCGGAGCAGAGCGGTCTGCACCGGCATCGGCAGGTCGACCGCATCCGGAACCCGCACCTCGACGGCCAGCCCCTGCGGAACCCACTGCTCGGCGGCCAGGCGGCGCAGCGCCCCGCCGAGACCGCGATCGTCGAGGTCAGGCGGCGTGAGTTCGCGGATGAAGCGGCGGGCGTCGGCGAGATTGGCCGCGGCCGTCTCCCGGGCGAGCCGGATGTGCTCGATGCCCGGCCGGCCGGGATCCGCGCGTTCGGCCGCGTGCAGCAGCATCTGGATGCTCGAGAGGCCTTGTGCGAGAGTGTCGTGGATCTCGCGCGCCAGCCGGGCGCGTTCGGCGAGCATCCCCGATTCCCGCTCGGTGGCGGCCAGCTGCCCTCGGGTGTCCAGCAGCTCCTGCATGAGCGCCTCGCGCTGCTGGGCCTCGCGCGCCAGCGCCTGGTAGCCGAGACCGATCAGCAGGGCGACGCCGGCGCCCACCAGCGGGCCGATCACTCCCCCGACGCTCCAGCCGCCGTGCAGCCCCAGCGCGCCGATGGCGACGACGGTGGACACCAGGATGGCGGCGGATCCTCCTCCGCGGCCCAGCAGATGCAGGTACAGGAAGAAGAGTGGGAAGACGAGGTACGCGGCCTCCGGGGTCAGCCACAGGAGTGCCACCCATTCCAGGCTGAGAAGGGCCAGCCAGAGCACACTCGCCACGCGCCCGCCACGGTGGGAGACGGCCCCGGCCGCGTACGTCGCCAGCAGCACCACCGCCAGGACGACAACGGCCACGCCGATATCGCTCGGCACGAGCACGGCGCGGGCGATCACCAGCGCGGCGAGCCCGACGAAGAGCAGATGCAGCCCGGTGCGCAGCCCCACGAACACGGGGGTGAGCGCGGTGTGGGGCATGACCGGAATCCTACGCATCCCCCGGCACCGATCCATCCTCCGAAAGGACGACTCCACGACCCGCCTCCCGGTCGCCGGACGGTGTGCGACCGGCCGATGACCCGCCCGGTCGCAGCCGGGAGAGTGGATCACGTCGCCACCACACCCATCCCCCTCGGCGACAGGAGAGGATTCCCATGTTCGTCGCCCTCCGCGACCTGCGCTTCGCCCGCGGCCGGTTCGTGCTGATCGGCGCGGTGGTGGCACTCATCACCGTGCTCGTCGGCTTTCTCAGCGGCCTCACCGGGGGCCTCGCGACGCAGAACATCTCCGCCGTGTTGTCGCTTCCGGCCGACCGGCTGGTGTTCTCCGCGCCGGCGGCGGGAAGCAGCGGCATCTCCTTCGCCGACTCGGCGATCACCGAGCAGCAGGCCGCCGGATGGGCCTCGACCGACGGCGTTTCGACGGTCGAGCCGATCGGCATCACCCAGACCCGCGCCGAAGCGGGCGACGCCCGGGTGGCGGTCGCCGTCTTCGGCATGCAGCCCGGCTTCGACTCCGCGGCGCCCTCCGGCCCGGGGCGGGTGCAGGTATCCGCCCCGGCGGCCGCCGACCTCGGCGTCGCCGCGGGCGACTCGGTGACGATCGGCGGCACCGCCTTCACCGTCGAAGCGGTCGGCGGCGACTCCTGGTACAGCCACACCCCCGTCGTGGAGATGCTCCTGGCCGACTGGCAGGCGCTCGCCGCGACCACCGGCACGCCCGGCGCGTTCGCCACCGTGCTCGCCGTGACGGGGGCGCCCGACTGGGCGGCCGCCGACGCCGCTCAGACCACCTCGTCCGCGAGCATCCTGGGCTCCCTGACGGCGCTCAGCGCATTCCGCTCGGAGATCGGCTCGCTGCTCATGATGGTGGCCATGCTCTTCGGCATCTCGGGCCTGGTGATCGGCGCCTTCTTCACCGTCTGGACGATGCAGCGCAAAGCCGACATCGCGGTGCTCAAGGCGCTGGGCGCGAGCACGCCCTCCCTGGTGCGGGATGCGCTCGGTCAAGCACTGATCGTGCTGCTGCTCGGCATCGGAACGGGCCTCGGGCTGGTGGCGCTGCTCGGCGCGCTGGCCGGCACCGCGCTGCCGTTTCTGCTCAGCCCGCTCACCACCCTGCTGCCCGGCGCGATCATGATCGTGCTCGGACTCGCCGGCGCGGCCTTCGCGCTGCGCTCCGTCACCTCCACCGACCCCCTCACCGCCCTAGGGAGCACCCGATGATCCGCCTCGACGACGTCACCCTCACCTTCCCCGACGGGGACGCCCGTATCGCCGCCGTCGATCACGTCACTCTGACGGCCCGGCCGGGAACGGTCACCGGCATCACCGGGCCGAGCGGATCGGGCAAGTCGAGCCTGCTCGCGGTCGCCGCCACGCTCATCCGCCCCGATTCCGGCCGGGTGATCATCGACGGCACGGATGCCGGCGACCTCACGCCGCGCGAGGCGACGGCGCTGCGGCGCCGGACGATCGGGATCGTCTTCCAGCAGTCGAACCTGCTCCCCTCGCTCACCGCCGTCGAGCAGCTGACGGTGATGAACGAGCTCGGCGCCCCGGGATCTCGGCGCCGACGCCGCACCGCGGCCGCTCGGGCCGGCGAACTCCTCGACGCGGTCGGTCTGGCCGACCACGCCGCGAAACGCCCGCACCAGCTCTCCGGCGGCCAGCGGCAGCGGGTGAACATCGCCCGGGCGCTGATGAACGACCCCGCCGTGCTGCTGGTCGACGAGCCCACGAGTGCGCTCGATCAGGAGCGGGGCGCCGCGATCATCGAGCTCATCCTGCGGCTCACCGAGGAGCGGAGCACGTCGACGCTGCTCGTGACGCATGACCTCGTTCACCTACCTAGGATGCACGGGCTGGTGCACCTGGTCGACGGCAAGGTCTCGACCGCCGGGCGGCACGACCTGGAACGTGCCTAGGCTGAACGGATGCCGCCTCCCTCGCCGGTCCGCACCCGCTGGGTCTTCGCCGGGCAGCTCGGCCCGCTGTTCGACGACGGTGGCCCGATGCTGATTGTCGAGGCCCGCTCGGTGTTCGGCCGGCGCCCGATGCACCGGGCGAAGGCGCACCTGATCCTCTCCGCGCTGCGCCACCGGGCCGTCGAGCTGGGCGACCGCGCCGAATTCCGGCAGGTCGAGCACTACGCCGACGCCATCCGGGGGCGAGACGATCTCGAGGTGATCGACCCCACGTCCTGGGCGGCGAGGCGCTTCGTGCGCCGGCACGACATCGCCGTGCTGCCCAGCCGCGGTTTCGTCACCTCCGAGGCCGACTTCGCCGCCTGGGCGGCCGGCCGTGCAGGCACACGGCTGCTGATGGAGGACTTCTACCGCACGGCCCGTGAGCGCACCGGCATCCTGATGCGGGGCGACCAGCCCGAGGGCGGACGCTGGAACTACGACCACGACAACCGGCAGCCTCCGCCCAAGAACGCCGCCCGACTCGGGTTGCCGGATCCGCTCTGGCCCGAGGAGGACGAGATCGACGACCAGGTGCGCGCCGACCTCGACCGCTGGCAGCGCGAGGGCGTGGTCGACCTCGTCGGCGACGACGGGCCCCGGCGCTTCGCCGCGACCCGGGACGAGGCCGTCAGCGCTCTCACCGACTTCGTCGAATCGCGGCTGAACGACTTCGGCCCTTTCGAAGACGCCATGCTCGGCGGCGACTGGACGATGGCCCACTCGCTGCTGAGCGCCCCGCTGAATCTCGGGCTACTCGATCCGCTCGAGGCCATCGACGCCGTGGTGGCCGAGTACCACGCCGGCCGCGCCCCGCTGCCCGGGGTCGAGGGCTTCGTGCGCCAGATCATGGGCTGGCGCGACTATGTGTGGCACCTCTACTGGCACCTCGGCGAGTCGTACCCTCGCGACCACAACGCGCTCGGCGCGCACGAACCGCTGCCGCCGGTCTTCCGCACGCTCGATGCCGACGCCATCGAGGCGACCTGCCTGCGCGAGACCATCGACGGGATGCGGCGGCACGGCTGGGCGCACCACATCCAGCGCCTGATGGTGCTCGGCAACTGGGCGCTGCAGCACGGCTACGACCCGGTCGCCCTGAACGACTGGTTCGTCGACATGTTCGTCGACGGCACGCCCTGGGTGATGCCGGCGAACGTGATCGGCATGTCGCAGCACGCCGACGGCGGCATCGTGGCCACGAAACCCTACGCATCAGGCGGCGCCTACATCAACCGGATGTCGGACTACTGCTCGGGCTGCGTGTTCGACCCGAAGGTGCGCCTGGGCGACAACGCCTGCCCGTTCACCGCCGGGTACTGGGCGTTTCTGGATCGCGTCGAGCCGCGCATCCGGAACAATCACCGCATGGCCCAACCGCTGGCCGGGCTCCGCGGCCTCAGCGACCGGGCGGCGGTCGTCGACCAGGAGCGTCACCGCGACCGCTGGTGACGCGCGCCGGCGTCCCAGCCCCGCACGGAATGGATGACGGCGCTCTTCGGATACGCCGAGGCCGCCCGCGAGGGTTCGCCGATCTCGAAGAGGTCGAGCAGGAGCAGCACGGGGTAGTCGGGGGCGAGCGGCACGCGCCTGACGACGAGGCCCTCGCAGCCGATCACGGCCCCGCCGGCACCCCAGATCACCGACCAGGTGTGCGGCCGGGAGGCATCGACGGGCACGAGCACCTCCGCCATGTCGGTCACGAGCGCAGGATCGCCGTGGGCTTTCACCCCGCAGCGGGCGCGCGACCCGGAGTGGCCGACCGCGCTCGCGTCGATCTCGAAGAGGCAGATCTCGCCGCTGTGCTGTGGCGAAAGGTTCTCCACACCGACCAGCCAGGCGGCGAGCATGCAGCCCTCGTCGACGCTCGCGCTGACGGTCACGTCGATCCGGCCCGCCGAGGGGGCCCAGAGCAGCCGTTCGGGCGTCGCGGTGCGCACGGTGAGGCCGTCGGGCCGGTGTCGGTGTGTGCCGGTGATGCTTCCCACCGGGCCCGAGAACACACCGGTCTGCAGATTGGAGACGCGCAGCGGCGCATCCTCGTCACGCCAGTCGAGCTGGTCGTGGTCGATCAGCAGCCGGATTCCGGATGCGCCCAGGTCGTAGTGCGCCTGCGAGCGATCCGGCGTGGTCCAGTGCGGCAGGTATTCCGGCACCCAGACGTCGTCGCGTAGCACGGGCGCCGAGAAGTCGTCCGCCACATCCGGAGCCCGATCGGGCGGCTCCGGGAACCGTTCGCCCGCATCATCCGTCACCCGTCCATTCTGGCTTCAGCGAGGGCGTTCGCGCCGGAGAATGCGATCGTGCCTGCTGCCGGCGGCTCAGCGGCGGGCGGCTCAGCGGCGGGCGGCGATGGCCCGCCCGAGAGCGTCGCCGGAGGCCCAGGCGGTGGGAACCGACGAGCGGTCTCCCCACGCGTCGCCGCACACGCCGATGCGCTCGTGCAGGGCGAAGGGCTCCGGATGCGACGCCGTGGTGCGCGCATACGTCCACCGGTGTGCGTGGTTCCAGACGGGACGGGCGCTCTCCCCCAGGCCGAGTAGCGCGCTCACCTCGGCGACCACGGCCTCCACGGCGCCGTCCGGATGCTCGAGGTGCTCGCGCGCGAACCCGGCGGTGGTGTGGGCCACGAGCACCGGGGCACCGTCTCCGCGCCGGTCGCCGTCGTCGGCCAGGAAGGAGACGACGACGGATGCCTCGACGAAGGCCCCGTGCAGATCGGCGGGCCAGGTGCGCTCGGCGAAGCCCAGCGCCACCGCGATCGTCGGCTCCCAGGCATTCGTGTCGAGCGCCGCTGCCACCACCGATCCTGGCGCGAGCAGCCGGGCGGCCTGCGGCTCGGGCATCGCGAGCACGACCGTGTCGTAGCGCACGCCGTCGTCTGATCCGTCGACCGTACCGTCGTGGTGCACCGAGGTCACCGCCTGCTCGAGCTGCACGTCGACCCGGCGCTCCTCGTCGGCTCCGAGCTCTTCGGCCAGATCGACGAGCAGCGATCTCAGCCCGCCTACGGCGGCGTAGCGCATCGGTCCCGTCGTCGTGCGCGACGACTCCAGCGGTGAACCGCCGCCGGTTCCATGGGCGTCGAGCACGGTGAACGTGTCGGACCACGGATGCGCGAGCCCCTTCCCCTCCCACCGCGCCACCACCTCGCCGAACGCGGATCCGTCCGGCACCGTGAAGTATGACGCCCCGAGGTCGACGGTTCTCCCGTGCAACGTGCGTCCCGCCATCCGACCGCCCGGCCGGCGACCGCGGTCGACGACCCGCACGGGAACGCCCGCGTCGCGCAGCGCGCGGGCGCACGCGAGCCCCGCGATGCCGGCGCCCACCACGAGCACTCCCGCCCCGTTCGCTGAGTGAGGGGCGGAGGTGGGGGCGGCAGGCGAGGAGGTCATCCCCTCATCCTGGCCCTGCCCCGCGCGATCGGCAGGGAGGCCACGTGAGAAGCTTCAGTCGAGCGAGGGAAACCCCGCAACCCGACCGACGAACCCCGAGCTCAGCGCCTCCTCCGTGATCCTCACTGCGCGCGGCGTGAGCGCGTCTCCGGGATAGAACCCTTCGAAGATGCGCTCCGCCTGCTCGATCGAGGTCACCCCGGCAGCTTCAGCGAGGACCGCGATGTCGCGGAACTCCCGCATGCCGCGTTTCTGGGCGGCGAGGAGCTTCATCGCGAGCAGCATCGACGCTGAACAACCCGAGCGACATCCAGCACGGCACCGCGGGGCGAGAGCGATCCGTCGATGTCGACAGTGCTCCGCCGATCCGCGTCGTAGACGAGACTGATGGCCGCCCCACCGACCAGTCGCAATCGAACAGGCTCGGGCGACTCCGCGAGAGCGGCGACCAGTTCTCTCAGACCTGTCGTGAGATCGTCACGGGTCAGCTCCAGTCGCGTAGATCGCTCCGCGCCGGAAGCACGTCCGCTGTCGGCCATCAGACCGACTCCAGCTCACCCGCGCCGAGCCAGACGCCCCGCCTGAGCAGCGGTTCGGGCACCTCGTCGGCGATGGCGTGCACGGCACCGGGCCAGATCGACCACCTGGCCTGCGGATCGCCCTCGACCCGCGCAGCCCAGTCGGGGACGGGCAGGCCGGCCGTGGCCAGCCGCCACTCGACGACTCCGGCGAGCACGGAGTCCCACTTCGAGCCCAGCGCACGAGGGGGCTCGGCCACCATCAGCACCTTCGTGAAGGGATCAGCCGAGACCAGGTCGTTGGAGAGCTGCACCGTCACGCGCGCCTGACCCCACTCGTCGCCCGCCGCAGCGAAGCGCGCTATCGCATCGGCGATCTCTGTCACAGGGGGGCGGCCGCCGAGGTCGGCCACCAGGATGTGCACGCCCGTGCCGCGGGCGGCCCGCTCGAGGTTGCGGGCGGTCGGCTCGCGGCTCCCGCTTTCGATCGCCGAGAGATTGCTCGCCTGCAGGCCGCTGCGTCGAGCGACCTCGGCGACGCTCAACCTCTTCCGCCGTCGGGCACGAGAGATCGAATCGACTGTCGTCATCGGTGGCACCTCCTAGATGAGCGTATCGTAAACGATACGCATGAGCAATACTCGACGTTGACGATCTGACCTTATCAGCCGGCAGCGGCGTACGGTCAGCACCACCAGTCGAAGGCGGGAGGCGACGATGGTCACAGATGACTCCGACAAGACGGATGACGCCGACAAGACGGATGACGCCGACAAGACTGAGGCGCAGCAGGACGCGGAGCGGTGGCTCGTGGTGGGCGGGCGGCGGTGGCGGCGCACGGACCCGTCACTGGCCGATGAGCTGGTCGCGGCCCTGAAGTCGCACCTGGGGCGAGCGCGCAACGCCGTGAAGGCGGCCAAGCGCTCCGACGATGCGGAGGAGCTGGCCTCGGCCCGTACGCGCGTCGGCCTCGCCAAGCACGGGCTCGGCGAGCGGGGCCCGACGTGGTGGGATGCTCCCGAGGCGGATCGACGCGAACGAGCGATCAAGGCACTGGCAGAACTCGACCGCCTGGCCGAACTCGACGGTTCGGCCGACCCCACCCGGTCGTCCGCCCCCGACCGCCCCGCCGGGTGAGGGTGGCGACCGCCCGAAGACGCACCCCGTTCGGCACCGTACGCTGGAGGCATGACCGCCACCGAGTGGGAGACCCGCGTCGCCGGACTCTGGGCCGACGACGACCTAACCGACCACGCCCGCCTCGAACGGATGCGGGTGCTCGCCGAGCAGGCACCGCATCCGGCTCTCGGAGCCTTCGAGCTGGGCGGCGCGTTCGACTCCGCGGGGCGTGAGGCGGAAGCCGACGTGCACTACTCAGCGGCCTGGGCGGCGGGCCTGGCGGAAGCCGACCCCGCGCGGGCGGCACAGCTCACCATCCAGCACGCGTCGACGCTGCGCAATCTCGGCCGGGTCGACGAGGCGATCGCGATGCTGCAGAACGCGCCCGCCCATCCGGCCGTCGGCGACGCCCCGGCGGTCTTCCTGGCCCTCGCGCTGCACAGCGCCGGCCGTGCCGACGAGGCGCTCCGGGTGGCGATCGAGGCGATCGAGCCCTCGCTCCCGCGCTACCACCGGTCGGTGCGCGCCTACGCCGCCGCGCTCACCGATCCGGCGCCTGCCGGCTGAGGCCGTCGGCATCGTCCGCCGGTAGGGTGAAAACGGTTCGAGCAGTGCCCGCCCCATCGAAGGAGTCTCCCGTGCCCACGACCGTGACCGGCGTCATCGCCCGATCCAAGGGTGCGCCCGTGGAGCTCACCTCGATCGTCATCCCCGATCCGGGACCCGGCGAGGCCGTGGTCGACATCGAGACCTGCGGGGTGTGCCACACCGATTACCACTACCGCGAGGGCGGCATCAGCGACGACTTCCCCTTTCTGCTCGGGCACGAGGCGGCGGGCCGGGTGAGCGCGATCGGCGAGGGCGTCACGAACGTCGCCGTGGGCGACTTCGTGGTGCTGAACTGGCGGGCGGTCTGCGGCGAGTGCCGGGCGTGTGTGCGCGCCGAGCCCTGGTACTGCTTCAACACGTTCAACGCCACCCAGAAGATGACCCTCGAAGACGGCACCGAGCTCAGCCCGGCGCTCGGCATCGGAGCGTTCGCCGAGAAGACCCTGGTGCACGCGAAGCAGTGCACGAAGGTGAATCCGGATGCCGACCCGGCTGCCGTCGGACTGCTCGGCTGTGGCGTCATGGCGGGTCTCGGCGCGGCGATGAACACCGGCAACGTCGGGCGCGGCGACTCGGTGGCCGTGATCGGCTGCGGCGGTGTCGGCACTGCAGCGGTCGTCGGCGCGGAACTGGCCGGCGCGAGCACCATCATCGCCATCGACCGCGACCCCAAGAAGCTCGTCGCCGCCCAGAAGCTCGGGGCCACCCACACGATCGACTCCAGCGGCCTCGACGAGGCGGCCGTCGTGAAGGCCGTGCAAGACCTCACCGGCGGTTTCGGTGCCGACGTGGTGATCGATGCGGTCGGCCGCCCCGAGACCTGGCGTCAGGCGTTCTACGCCCGTGACCTCGCCGGCACGGTCGTGCTGGTCGGGGTGCCCACGCCCGACATGACCCTCTCGATCCCCCTGCTCGACGTCTTCGGCCGGGGTGGCTCGCTCAAGTCGAGCTGGTACGGCGACTGCCTGCCCGAGCGCGATTTCCCGATGCTCACCGACCTCTTCCTGCAGGGCCGCCTCCCCCTCGACGAGTTCGTGAGCGAACGGATCGGCATCCGCGACATCGAGCAGGCCTTCGACAGCATGGCGAGCGGCGACGTGCTGCGCTCGGTGGTGGTGCTCTGATGGCCGCGCGGATCGAGAACCTCGTCACCAGCGGCACCTTCAGCCTCGACGGCGGCACCTGGGACGTCGACAACAACGTCTGGATCGTCGGCGACGACACCGAGTGCGTCGTCATCGACGCCGCCCACGACGCCGCGGCGATCCTCACAGCCGTGGGCGACCGCGCGCTGCGCGCCATCCTGCTGACGCACGCGCACGACGACCACATCGACGCGGTCGCGGCGGTTCAGGCGGCGACCGGCGCGCCCGTGCACCTCCATGACGACGACCGAATGCTCTGGAACGCGGTCTACCCCGACACCGCGCCGAGCGGCACCCTGGTCGACGGCCAGGTCATCCCGATCGCCGGTCTCGAGCTCGAGGTGCTGCACACCCCGGGTCACTCCCCCGGTGCGGTGTGCTTCGCGGCCCCGGATCTGGAGACGGTCTTCACGGGCGACACCTTGTTCAACGGCGGCCCGGGCGCCACCGGCCGCTCGTTCAGCGACTTCCCCACGATCATCGACTCGATCACCGCGAAGCTGCTCACTCTGCCCGCCGAGACGGTCGTTCGCACCGGCCACGGCGACTCCACCACGATCGGTGCCGAGTCCCCGCACCTCCAGGAGTGGATCGCCCGCGGCCACTGAGCCCTCGGTGCCGGCGGTCGCCCACGAGGTCACGGCCACTATCGGGCACAGTGATGTCACGACCTGCTTGCGGGTCTGTCCTGATGAGGGCACGATGAGCAGATCGCTCCGATCGACGCGGGCGCTCACCGGGGGCCGGCATGAACGATGAGACACTGCTCGCGGCGATCTATCGGGGCCGCCCCGAGACCATCGGCGATGTCGCCGCACTGACCCACCTCCCCGCGGGCGACGCCGATGCGGCCGTGCAGCGACTGCGCGACCGAGGGCTTCTCGGCGGCGATGGCGACGCGCTCACCTACACGCACCCCGCATCCTGGGTCGCCGACACGGCGACCGCGCGTTCGGCCCAGCTGCGCAGGAACGCCGACGACGCGCTCTCGGCCATGGAGCGGATGGTCTCCGAACTGCCCGGTCTGCTGCGCCACTGGTCGGTCGGCGAGGCCTCGGCCGATCTGGTGCCGGTCGTCATCCGGCACGGTCTGCACGCCTCGGAAGACCTCTGGTACGACACAGCCAGCCATGACTCCGGCACACTGCACGCGGTGCTGCCCGAGGTGGACCGGTTTCTCACGAGCGAACCGGAGCGCGCGGTGCGGTTCGGTCGTGCGCTCGCCGGCAAGGAGAGGGTGCGAGTGATCATGCCCACCTGGGCCGCCGACGACACGATCGCCATCCAGCGGATGACGCACTACCGCGCTGCGGGCGTGGAATACCGCCTGCTCGACAGCCCGCCGAGCTGGTTCTGGGTCGATGCGGATCAGCTCGCCGTGCCGTTCGAGTGGGGCGAGGGGCGCCCGACGAGCGTGCTCGGTGTTCGCCATGCCTCCCTCGCCGGGATGGCACTGGACTACTTCGAGACGCTCTGGCGCCAGGCCACTCCCGCCGAGGATTCCGCGCCGGCCTGGACCCCCCTGCTGACGCTGATGCGCCAGGGCATCACGCTCGATTCGGCCTCGCGTGCGGTGGGCATCAACCCGCGCACGGGCCGGCGACGGATCGCGGCCGCGATGGAGCACTACGGGGTGTCGACGCTGTTCGCGCTCGGGGTGGCCTGGTCGGCTGACTCCTCGCAATCGTCCGACCGCCCGGCCTGACCTGGGTGAAGGGAGTGCGCGGAGCGTAGAATCCGGGCATGGCAGCACCGATTGGCGCAGGAACGACCAACGCAGCATCGACCCCCATCCGCTTCGAGGCCGAGACCGTGACGCTGGGCGAACGGCGCATCGCGAAGCTCCCGCCCGAAGCCAGCGCGGCCCTTCCGTCGCGTGGCCAGGTCGCTGTGGAGGGCTTCATCGACGGGCATCCGTTCGCCGATGTGGTGGAGCCCGACGGCCTGCGCGGACACTGGGTCGACGTCGACCGGCTGCTCGGTGGCACACCGGATGCGACCGCCGAAGGCCTGGTCTCGATCGAGCTCGCGCCGTCGTCGACGTGGCCCGAGCCGGAGGTGCCCGATGACCTGCGCCGCGCCCTCGATCAGGCGCCGGCCTCGGCGGAGACATGGGCCGACATCACGCCGATGGCGCGCTGGGAATGGGTGCGCTGGATCTCTTCGACGCGCAGTCCGTCCACGCGCGAGCGGCGGGTCGAGGTGGGTATCTCGAAGCTGGACCGGGGTTCGCGACGCCCCTGCTGTTTCGATCTCTCTTCGTGCACCGATCCGGAGCTCTCCAAGAGCGGAAAGCTCATCCGGTCACCGGCCTGATCTGCACGGCTGACGGCGCATCCGCACGTCCGACGGCGCATCCGCTCAGTGCCGGCGAAAGAGCCCTCGCTTGCGCCGGTAGAAGGGGCGCACCTCGCCCAGCAGGTGGGCGGCTCGCGGTGCCGCATACATCACGTCGATGGGGCTGCCGATCGAGTAGGTGGCGAGTGCCTGCCCCAGTTCCGGCCCGAGGGTGTCGCGGATGGATGCCTCGCCCACGATCACCAGCAGGTAGCTCTCGTCGACGGAGTCCTCCTGGGGTGTGACCTTCCAGCCGAGCACCGCTTCGTCGACTGCGGGGTGACGGGCGAAGAGCGCGGCCAGTGCCTCGGTCATGCCGGGCGGAATGCGTGCGGGCTCGCCCACAAGAACGCGTGTCTCGGCCTGGACGACCCGGGGGGTCAACGTGGCCGCGCCGTCGAGCAGCTGCCCGATCTCGCCGGGCAGGAACTCCTTGCCGTGGGAGGAATGCGGGTTGAGTACGAGTGTGGCCCCGCGCGTCATCTGCCAGAGCACGCGGCACGGCAGGGCGAGAAAGGCCCTCTCGAAGCCCGGCACCGCTCGCAGGGTCTCGCGAAGCCGCTCCTCCGAGGTGTAGAACGGCTGCACAGATGTTCCGGCCGGACCGAGCAGGTCGGCGAGGGTCGCGGTGTTCTCCCCCGAGGTCGTACCCGGCACGATGACCGTCGACTCCAGCAGAGCCGTCACGAACGCCGGCGCGGCGGCCGGATCGCGTGCGGCCTCCGCCAGCAGCGCCTCGATCTCGGGAACCCCAGGATTGCCCATCCCTCGAGCGTATCCCGACCGGCCAAAGAGGGTTTAGAAGCGCGCGTCGTCAGGCAAGGGGTGACTGTCGCCGACGGATCGAAAGGCCGATCGTCTCGGTGCCGATCAGAAGGGCGCGTCGTCAGGTAGGGAGTGGCTTTCGCCGACCGGTTGGAAGACCAACCGTTCCGGAGGTGCTTAGAAGGGCGCGTCGTCAGGCAAGGGGTGACTGTCGCCGACGGGCCGAGAAGCCGATCGTTTCGGTGGTGGTTCAGAGCCCGAGCTCGGTGATGGTTCGAGGCGGGGGCTCGGTGGTGACTCAGGCCAGGGTGGGTGTGCGGGGTTCGCGGGCTCGGTGATGTGCACTCGTCCGATCGGGGACGTCCATTGCAGCTCGCGGCCGGGCAACGCGTTCACTGTCCAATCGGATTCGTGCTTCAAGTGGTGATGCTTCGAGCACAGGCTCGCGAGGTTGGCGTGGGAGGTGTCGCCGCCTTCTGCCCAGGCGTGGACGTGGTCGAGTTCGCAGCGTTGTGCCCGACGTCGGCAGCCCGGGAACCGGCAGGTCTCATCCTCAATCGTGAGCGCCAACCGCAGATCAGCGGGGATGCGGTAGCTTTCCCGCCCGACGGAGAGGGCGTGGCCGGTGATGGGGTCGGTCAGCCACCGGGTCACGCTCGGTGCGTCTGCGGTCAGGCGGCGGGCCGTCACGGGGTCGATCGGCCCATACCCGTGCAGTTCGGCGGGCTCCTCCGTGTGGCCCAGAAGGGACAGTGCCGGGACGGTGAGGATCACCTGCGGGCGGACACTCCGCGCCGCGGTAGCAAGGTCCCCGTCGGGGTCTAGGAGTAGGGCGATTGCCGCGTCGCAACGGCGCTGGGCGTGGGTGCGGGGCTCGTCGGGGCCGCGCTGGGAGCGGGCGATCTGGTCGAGCTTGTCATCGATCGCGATCGCCTCCGCGGCCGGCAGCAGCACGCTCAGCTGCGCCATCCCGTCCGCCGCCGGATCCACCCACACACCCCGACGAGCAAGAGCTTCCACGTGTCGCTTACGGGGCGTCTCGGGGTGGACCCGTTCGCGGTAGATCCGGGCGCGCTGGGTGAACTGCGCCACCGTCAACCGCGCCGCAGCCGGCAGCAACGCCGCCTCGAACTCCCCATGCGCCTCCACCGGGACCGTCGAGCACTGCGCCACCATCACATGCGCATGCCGACCCGTGATCTCCCCAGCCTGCAAAGCAGCCAACGTCAACGGCAACGACGTGACGAGGGTCTCGGCATCCGTCACCATGCTGCCCACCGTGCACTCCGGAACACGCAGCGTCGTACCGACCTCAGCAACCAGCAGACGCTTCTCGTCTTCCGTGTGAGCGAACCCACACACCGCCGACTCCTCCGCATCCAGCCCCAGGGTGCGCCCTCGAGCACGACGCGACAACCGGGCGACCGCCACCAACTTGTCTGCCTCGAGCGACGCCTGCCGTCGGGTGATGTCGTGGACGTAATCGAGATCGGCATCGAAGGCGGCGCGCGCGTCGAATTGACGCCGGGGCCCGGCATCCGTCGCATCCACCATCCCTATCATGAGATTAATTCAATCAGCGACCACCGACATCGAGGCCTTGGAAGCCGTCGGGACTGCCGCGCGCTCCGCGCTTGCCCTCGATGGATGGGGTCCAGCCACGCGCATCCGTCGCCAATCAAGGACGATGACGACAAGGCAACCGACCCCGACAACCCGGCCACACCCATCGAGGGCAAGCGCGAAGCGCGCGGCAGCCCCGACGACAACCGTGATGGCCATGCAGCCACCCGTGACCCCTGTCAAAGTTGAACCATGCCCACCGTCGAGTCCCGCTGCGTCATCCCCGTCCCCCCGCACGTCGCGTTCGCCGTCTCGCAGACCACAGGTGACATCCGCCTCCGCTGGGACCCGTTCATCCGCAGCCAGCACCTCCTCGACGGCGCCACGGTCCCCGCCAAGGGCGTGCGCACCTTCACCCAGCAGCGTTTCGGGTTCCGCATGGAGAGCGAATACGTCTCCTACAACCCGCCCTTCAACGTGGGGATGAAGATGACGAAGGGCTCTTGGTTCTTCGAGCGGCTCGCCGGCGGATGGCGTTTCACGCCGCTGGAGGGCGACCCCGGCAGCACGGTCGCCGTCTGGCGCTACAACTTCGCCTGCAAGCCCCGCTGGCTGGCTCCCCTGGCCGAACGGATCGGCGCCTTCGTGCTGCAGCGGGACATCGACCGTCGCATCCGGGGGTTCGCTCGCGGCTGCGAGGATCCCGTGGTGCGGGCGCACATCGATCAGACACCTGGCACGACGCCGTGATCCGCCGCTCTCGGCCCGGAGACGAGGGCTCGGGTCGAGAGCGACGGACGGGCGAGGCGTGTCGACGATGAAGCGGGAACCGGACTCAGCGGTTGACGGCGCGGCGACCAGAGACGCGGGTCCAGATGAGCAGCACGATGATCGCGCCGATGATCGAACCGATGATGCCGGCCGGCTGGAAGAAGCCGTCCATCGGGTCGTGCTGGAAGATCAGGAAGCCGAGGAAGCCGCCCACGAACGATCCGACGATGCCGAGCAGGATGGTCATCGGAATGGAGAGGTTCTGCTTTCCCGGAACGATGAGGCGTGCCAGTGCACCGGCGATGATGCCGATGACGATGAGGCTGATGATGAGACCGATCATGATGTGAGTCCTTCGGGTTTCTCGGATGCGCCGAATGCGCATCTCGCCGCCGACCTCGGCCGGCTCTGCCCAGCGAACCACGCCCGACGGTGGGCCGGGTCACCCCTAGGGGTGGTCTTCACCGCCCCCACCGGGTGTACCGTCAGGACATGAGCAGCACCACGCGCAGCGAGCCCATCCGGGTGGCCCTCGTCGACGACTACGACGTGGTGCTGGCCGGGCTCGCCCACATGTTCGACCGCTATCGCGACCGCATCCTGGTGTGCGAGATCGATGCGAACGCCGCTCTCGACGACCAGGTCGACATCGTCTTGTACGACTCCTTCGCGCAACCCGAGTCCGATCAGCAGGAGCTCAGCGCCCTGGTGCGCAATCCGCGCGCCCGCCGCGTCGTGGTCTACACCTGGAACTTCCACCCCGAGCTCGTGCAGAGCGCTCGGCAGCAGGGTATCCACGGCTACCTCTCCAAGACCCTCGCGGCGCGCGACCTCGTCGCGGCCCTGGAAGCGGTGCACGCGGGAGACACCGTCGTGAGCACACCGCCCCGGCGATCCGGCAGCGCCCTCGGGCTCGACTGGCCGGGCCGGCACGAGGGCCTGACCGACCGCGAATCCGAGATCCTCGCTCTCATCACGCAGGGCAAGAGCAACGCGGAGGTCGCGACGCTCACCTATCTGAGCCCGAACACCGTCAAGACCTACATCCGCGCCATCTACGGCAAGATCGACGCGAAGAGCCGCACCCAGGCCGTGCTGTGGGGCATCGCGCACGGCTTCGCGCCCGACCACCACCGCATCGACCACTGGCTCGGCGGGCCGTAGGTTCTGCACCTAGGCCCTAGGCCAGGCACGGCCGGACGCGACCTCTCTCAGGACTCTTCGATGTCGGAGAACAGGATGCGCACCCCGCCGGTCGCGAGGCCGAAGATGCTCGGGAAGAGCGCACCTGCCTCCGCGGTGGTCACGGCCGCGCTGGCGGCGTCGTAGTCGGTGAAGTAGAGGTCGATCTGGCGGTAGGCGGGCGTCGGCGAACCGTCCTCCTTCGGCCACACCTTCGCCGTCTCGATGCGCTGCAGGCCCGGAAGCGCCTTGGCCAGAGTGACCTGCTCGGGGTACGCGGCCTCGAACGCGTCGGGATCGGCGGGGTTGTCGTAGATGACGGTGATCTTGGTGGGCATGGCGTTCCCTCTCGTCGAGCGGCACCCGGTGGGCGCACGCCTCGAACGTTACGCCGTGACCAGTGACACGATCAACAGCACGAGCAACACGCCCAAAGACGCCAGGCTCACCCGGAACGCCGTCCCCCGGTTCCGGCGCGGGAAGGCGAGCGGCAGCAACAGCGCCGTGACGAAACCGGCCACGACGGCCAGCACCGTGCCGAAGATCAGCCCGTAGCCGTGCAGGTCGCCATCCGTCAGCCCGAAGCGGCTGCTGACCGCCATCCAGGCCGAGAGCACGAACACCGCCCCGACCGCGGCGGCGGCCACACCCGCGACGATCCGCCCGGCGAGAGCGAGGCCCTTCGCCGGGGATCGAGTTTCGGATGCCGTCATGCAGCCACTCTACGGGCCGTGATCACCGCCGGCCCAGGGGCGGGGGACCCTGGGCCGGCGATGGGTCAGTGGTGGATCACGTACGCGATCGGCTCCGGCAGCTTCGCCTCCGCCCGCACGCGGCGGGCCAGGCGTTCGATCGACTTCAGGGCCGCCACCACCTCGACCGGCCGCACCTCGAAAGGCATCGCGTGGATGGTCTCGCCCGGCACCGTCGCGAGCTCCGCGACCTGGGCGAGCTCGGGCGAATCCGCGTCGAGCCCGATCTCGGTGAGCGTGGTCGGCAGGCCGACCCGGGTGGTGAACTCGATGAAGTCACGGATGTCGGCGGTCGGGGCCCCCTCCATCACCAGCTGGGTGATCGAGCCGATGTTCACCTTCTGGCCGTGCGCCAGTCCGTGCGTCTGGGGCGCTGCGGTGAGCCCGTTGTGGATGGCGTGCGCCGCCGCGAGTCCGCCCGACTCGAAGCCGAGGCCCGAGAGCAGGGTGTTCGCCTCGATGACCTTCTCCACCGCGGGGGTCACCACGTGGTCGCGCACGGCGTCGAGGGCCGGCAGCGCGTTCTCCCAGAGCACGTCCCAGCTGAGCCGGGCCAGTGCGGTGCCGGTCTCGGTGGGCAACCCGCCCGCCATCGTGTTCGAGTTCGACCGCGACGTCGCCCGGGCCTCCAGCCAGGTCGCCAGCGCATCGCCGACCCCGGCCGCGAGGAAGGCCGCCGGCGCATTGGCCACCAGCTGCGAGTCCACCAGCACGAGGTCGGGGTTGCGCGGGAAGAACCGGTACTCCTCGAACGCGCCGTCCTCGGTGTAGATGACCGCGAGGGCCGAGGTCGGCGCATCCGTCGACGCCACCGAGGGCACGGTGACCCAGCGGATGCCCGCCAGGAAGCCCGCCGACTTCACCGCGTCGATCGTGCTGCCGCCGCCGAGGGCCACCACGACGTCGGCACCGGCATCCGCGATGACGCCGACCAGGCGGTCGATCTCGCCGGAGGTCGGGATGCCGTTGAACTTCTCCCGGCGCACGGGCAGGCCGGATGCGGCCAGCGAGGCCTCGACGTCGTGACCGACGAAGCCCCACACCACGTCGTCGGCCACCAGAAGCGGCGTCGAACCGATCGGGGCGAGGTACTCCCCCAGTTTCGTGATGGCTCCGGGGCCCTGCACGTAGCGGCCGGGACTGATCACCGTGCGGATGGGAAGGCTGGTGGACATGTCGTTCTCCTGACGTCGTTGTCGGGTGGTGGGTGGTTAGGGGATCAGGATGGCGCGCCCGCGCACGCGGCCGGCATCCAGGTCGTCGATGGCCTGCTGGAAGTCGTCGAGCGCGTACGTGGCGGTGTGCAGCGTGACGAGCCCTCGCGCGGCCAGCACCATCAGCTCGGTGAGGTCGTTGTAGCTGCCCACCAGGTTGCCGATGAAGTTGATCTCGTTCGAGATGATGTCGATCGTGGGGATGTCGATGTTCTCGCCGTAGCCCACCACGAAGAAGTCGCCGGCCTGGCGCAGCATCTGCACGCCCTCAGAGGTGGATCCGCCCTCGCCGACGAAGTCGACCACGACCTCCGCTCCGTAGCCGTCGGTGAGCTCCAGAACGCGCGTCACGTGCGAGCCGTCGGCAGATGCCACCACCGTGTGGTCGGCGCCGAGCGAGGCGGCCAGCTCGAGCGCGGCCGGATTGCGGTCGACCACGATCAGTTCGGAGGCCGTGAGTGCCTTCAGCACCTGGATGCCGATGTGCCCGAGGCCGCCCGCCCCGATGATCACGCAGCGATCGGCCGGCCGGAGCTTGCGCGCGGCCTTCGCCGCCGCGTGGTAGGCCGTGAGTCCGGCGTCGGCGAGAGCGGCGACTTCCGCAGGTTCGAGCGAATCGGCGATGCGCACCACGCTACGGGCGCTGGTCTTGAGGAACTCGGCGTATCCGCCATGGGTGTCGATTCCCGGGAACGCGCTCTGCGTGCAGTGCACGTCGTCGCCCAGCCGGCACGCCCGGCAGAGCCCGCAGGTGATCAGCGGATGCACGATCACCTTGTCGCCGACCGCCACGTTCGTGACGGCACTGCCGATCGCATCCACCCAGCCCGCGTTCTCGTGCCCGATCGTGTACGGCAGTGCTACTCCGGACTTCTGTTCCCACTGCCCCTCGAGGATGTGCAGGTCGGTGCGGCAGACGCCGGCGCCGCCGATCCGTACGATCACGTCGAACGGCCCGGTCACCTCCGGCTTCGGGATCTCGGTCAGCTGCAGGTCTTGGTGGTAGCCCACCACCTGCACGGCTCTCATGGTGCTCATGCGACGCTCCTTCGCGTGGTTCTGATGAGGGAGGAAACGGGAAAGAAGTTCTCCTCGGGCCGCGGCGTCTGGTCGGCCTCCGAGCCGGGGTACCGGGTGGCGAGCAGGCCCCGGCAGAAGTGCGCGTTGCCGTCGAGGGAGATGCGGGTCGAGCGGGCACGGCGCAGGGCGAGGGCGGCGGAGGCCACCGGATGCGGCACCCCCCGATCGTCGACCAGCACCGGCTCCGAGTCGTCGATGCTCAGTCCGAGCGTCTGCCGCCGGCGCAGCAGCGCCTCCTTGGCGACGTCGTCGGGCAGGTCACCGAGAACCACGGATGCGACATCCTGCTCCTCGATGTCGGACCGGGCGCGCAGCAGCGCGGTCAGCGCCCGCTCCATCGCCGCGGTGTGGGCCTTGCGCTGGAAGGTGGCGCGCAGCTCGTCGAGGTCGCTCTCGGCCTCGTGGCGGAAGGTGCCGAGGTAGCCCGCGTCGGCCGCGAGACCCCGATTGATGATGTCGGAGTCGTGGTGGTCGTCGAGTTCCACCACCACCCGCCCGGTGTCCGGCAGGGCGGTGAGCACGTCTTTCGCGTCCGACGCCATCAGGTAGGCGAAGTTGGGCGCGCAGAACGAGGTGGGCAGGCGCAGATGCACTTCGAGGCCGTCATCCGTGAACCGCACCGACCGCACGAAGCCGAGATCGGTGATGGGCTCGTCGAGCTCGGGGTCGATCACCGCGCCGAGGGCACGCAGCACGTCGTCCTCGGTGAGCACGAGCAACGCGGGGGCCTCCCCCGGCGCCGATCGGACGGCGGTGCCCATCACACGGCCGCCAGGTCGGCGCGCTCCGGCTGGCGCGGGCCGGTCGCGGTCTCGTCGGCGGCGGGGAGCTGCAGCTCGGCCGGCACCGGGATGTCGTACATCTTGGCCGCGTTCAGCCCGAGGATCTTGCGCTTCTGATCCATGGTGATCGGCGCGTACTCGGTCATGTCCTCGGGGATCTGGAAGTTCACGAAGGCCTCGATCAGCCACTTCGGGGTCCACAGCGCGTAGTCGGAGGAGAACTGGATGCGGTCCTCGCCGATCCAGTAGATGAGCTCGCCGATGATCTGCGCGAAGTAGCGCGGACGGGTGTGGATGAAGGGCATGGCCACCGCGAGGCCGCCGTGCACGTTCGGCTCCTGCGTGGCGATCCAGCAGAAGTCCTCCAGGCGCGGGAGGCCCACGTGCTCCACCACGAAGTTGAGGTCGGTGAAGTCGGTGGCGACGTGGTCGATGTCGGCCACGTCGAAGGCGTCGCGGTCGAGCGGGCGGATGGTGGGGCCCTTGTGCACGTGGATGTTCGTGATGCCGAGTTCCCGGCACAGCTCGAAGTAGCGGTAGGCCCAGGGGTCGTCGAGCTTCCAGCCGCGGGACTCGCCGTGCCACTCCGCGGTGTAGAGTTTCACGCCTTTCAGGCCGAAGCGCTCGTGGTCGGCTCTCAGCTGGTCCAGGCCCGCCTCGCCGTAGCGCGGGTCGAAGTTGTGGTTGTAGGTGAGCTTGTCGGGATGCGCCTGAGTCAGCGCCCAGGCCTCCTCGGTCTGCCCGAATCCGGTCTTGTAGAACTCGGTCAGCGCGGCCGGCTGGAAGATGGCGTGGTCGACGATGTCGTCGGCGAAGACGTCGCGCATGAAGCGCTCGCCGCCCTGGTAGAGGTACTCCTCGTAGGGCCACTTCTCCGACTCCGGGGAGAGGTTGGCGTGGTAGTCGTAGAAGCAGTCGATGAACTGCTTGCCGTGGATGTTGCGCTGATTCTCGGGCCGCGCATCCCACAACGCCACGTGGGCGTCGACGATGAAGAACTTCTCGCCGTCTTTGGTGTACATGTCTGCTCCTTTGCCGCATGCGGAGGATCATCGATCCCTGCCGACGACGCTAGGCGGCATCCGCAGCCCCGTGTCCGGCGGCCGGTCTCATTGTGAGACGAGCGCAGGCGACACCGGGCTCCGGGCGACCTAGACTGGCGGCGACGGACGACGGCAACGGTGCTGCGACTGCGAAGGTGCTGATGGACTCTCACGATCTCCCCTCCCGCGCCCACGAGCGCCCGGCGCCGATGGCCGCGATTCCGCCGCGGCTCCTGGCCTCCTGGCAGCGCAGCGAACACTACGGTGTGCCGCTGGACGAGGTGCAGCCCGTGTTCTCGGGCACCTATGACGACGAGTCGCTGTTCTCCGAGTGCGGCCGGGAGGTTCTCGCCGAACTGCACAACACCCTGGCGTCCGAGCCGGTCGGGCTGATGCTGACGGATGCCGACGGGCTCGTGCTCAACCGCCTGAGCGGCGACCAGCAGCTGCTGCAGGCCCTCGACCAGGTGCACCTCGCGCCCGGCTTCTCCTATTCCGAGCGCGCGGCCGGCACCAACGGGCTGGGGCTCGCGCTGGCCGATCGCGTTCCCTCGCTCGTGCGGGCCGACGACCACTACTCGCGCAGCCTGTGCGGCTACACCTGTGCGGCGGCCCCCATCTTCGATCCGGTAAGCGGGCGGCTGGAGGGTGCGGTGAACTTCACCACCTGGTCGGATGCCCGCTCCGAACTGCTGCTCGCCCTGGCCCAGACGGCGGCGACCTCGACCGCCAACCTGATGCTGGCCCGATCGCACGGTCATCGACCGCGCCCGGCCTCGCGAGGTCAGGTCTTCCGCATCGAGGCGCTGAGTCAGGTGCCCGGGGCCGACGGGGACCTCGAGCTCTCCGACGCCTGGAGCGATGCCGTGAGCCGTGCGGTCGAGGCCCTCCGGGAGGGCCGAGTCGTGGCGGCGGTGGGCGAACGGGGCAGCGGACGCGCCAGCCTCTTGGCACAAGCGGAGCGCACGCTGAATCCGCGTGGCCGACTGCTCGCCGTGCGCGCCCCCGAGCCGCACGACGTCGAGTCCTGGTTGTCGTTCTGGACACCGGAGCTCTCCCGACCCGACGGCGGTTTCGTGATCTGCGACACCGACGACCTGCCCGTACCGGCCGCGGAGCGACTCCGCGAACTGATCGTCACGGCCCGTGGATCGTCGACCGGCGCCTACGGGATGTCGGCCGAGCACTTCGACGCGATCCCGGCCTCGCTCGCCTCCTTGGTCGACACGGTCGTGCAGGTGCCGCCCCTGCGGGAGCGGGTGAGCGACATCCTGCCGCTCGCCGCGCACCTCGCTCACCGGGTGCGCGGCCGGCAGGTCGATCTCACGCCCACGGCGGCGCGCGCGCTCACCGACTACGCCTGGCCGGGCAACGTGGCCGAGCTCGCCACGGTGATGAAAGACGCGGCCGTCCGCACCGACGTGATCGACGCCCGCCCCCTGCCGCCGGAGCTGCTCTCGCGTGCCGAGCACCTGCCGCGCATCAAGGCGTTCGAGCGCGATGAGATGGTGCGCGTGCTCACCCGCCCGGGCGTCGGCATCGAAGACGCCGCCCGGGAACTGGGGATGAGCCGCGCCACCGTCTACCGCAAGATCGCGGTCTACGGCATCCGCCTGCCTTAGCGCCAGCCGAGGGCCGGGGCCACCTCGGTGAGGATCGACTCGATGACGTGGGCGTTGTACTCCACTCCGAGCTGGTTCGGAACGGTGAGCAGCAGGGTGTCAGCCTCGGCGATCGCCTCGTCTTCGGCCAGCTGCTGGATCAGGCGTTCGGGCTCGGCGGCGTAGCTGCGGCCGAAGATGGCGCGCATGCTGGCGTCGATGTTGCCGATCTGGTCTTCACTGTCGCCGCTGCCGCCGAAGTAGGCACGGTCTTGGTTGTTCGTGATGGCGAAGATGCTGCGACTCACCGAGACCCGGGGCTCGAAGTCGTGCCCCGCATCCGCCCAGGCCGACCGGAACTCGCGGATCTGCTCCGCCTGCTGCACGTGGAAGGGCTGACCCGTCTCGTCGACCTTGAGGGTCGAGGACTGCAGATTCATGCCGAGCTCCGCCGCCCAGCGTGCGGTGGCGTTCGAGGCCGCACCCCACCAGATGCGCTCGCGAAGGCCCTCGGAGTGCGGCTCGATGCGCAGCAGACCGGGCGGGTTCGGGAACATCGGCCGCGGGTTCGGCTGCGCGAAGCCCTCGCCCTTCAGTACCTGGAGCAGCACCTTGGTGTGTTCACGCGCGAGGTCGGCGTCATCCTGACCCTCGGCCGGCTGGTAGCCGAAGTAGCGCCAACCCTCGATGACCTGCTCGGGTGATCCCCGGCTGATGCCGAGCTGCAGTCTGCCGCGCGAGATCAGGTCGGCCGCGCCCGCATCCTCGGCCATGTAGAGCGGGTTCTCGTAGCGCATGTCGATGACGCCGGTGCCGATCTCGATGGTCTTCGTGCGGGCGCCGACCGCGGCCAGCAGCGGGAACGGCGAACCGAGCTGCCGGGCGAAGTGGTGCACGCGGAAGTACGCGCCGTCCGCTCCCAGCTCTTCGGCGGCGACGGCGAGGTCGATCGACTGGAGGAGGGTGTCGGAGGCGCTGCGCGTCTTCGACTGCGGCGACGGCGTCCAGTGTCCGAAGGAGAGGAAGCCGATGTTCTTGCGTTTCGTAGCGGTCACAGCCGGTGCAACGCCGGACCGCGGATGCGCATTCCCGCTCACACACCCGCCTGTGCGGGGGCGGCCGGCTTCTCGGCGACGGCCACGCGCGCGCTGCGCGGCACGCCCCACCGCTTCAGGCACGGACGCCACCGCGGCGGGTTCGCCACCACGGCGGTGGGCGGCACCAGCTCGCGCGCGACGTAGCGCAGGATCAGCAGCGCCACCACGATGGTGACGATGGTCAGGATGTTCGCGAGGGCGCCGAACACGATCGCGTCGCCGATGGAGGGCACCGCGGTCTGCCCGATGGTGTTGCCGGTTCCCGAGCTGCGGGCCGCGCCGATCCCGTCGTGCACCGAGTGCAGCACCACGGCGATCAGCCAGCCGACGAACCCGGCGAGCGTCACGGCGCGACCGGCCCGGTGGGCGGCCAGCCAGATGAGCGAGGCGGCGATCGCCGTCCAGAGCGGATGCGGGATCTCCGCCACCCCACGCACCAGGCCGGCCAGCACGGTGCCGTTCTCACCGGTCGCGGAGGTGACGTAACCGAAGCCCTCCCACACACCGAAGGCGGCACCGGAGATCAGCACCATCAGCACGCCGGCGCGCGGATCGCCGAAGGTGCGCCGCGCGAACACCAGCAGCAGGAGCGGCAGCAGCAGCTTCGAGGTCTCCTCCACGGGCCCCGACAGCCAGAGGTCGGCTGCGAACGGCACGCCGAGCGCGGGTTCGAGCACCGGCTCGATCGCGTAGGCGACCAGGTTGGCGACCGCGCCCGACACCAGCCCCGCCCCCACGATCAGGCCGAGCCTCGGGAGTTCGCCGAAGCGCAGCAGGCGGTCGAAGAACAGGATCACCGCGGAGAGGATGGCGAGCATCCCGACGGCGGCGACGATCTTCCACCAGTCCGTGGTCGCCCCGTCGCCCAGGAAGCCGGCCCAGGCCACGAGCACCAGACCGACCACGAGCGACCAGAACCACGGACGCGCGGCGAACACGAACGGCCGGACCCTCCACGGCGCCACCGCGCCGGACGGGTCGCCGGTGCGGGCCTGTCGGGTCCAGGCGGAGCCGTCCCACTCGCCGACGACATCGTGCCGCCCGGTCGCATACCACCCTGCCACGGCGGCTTCGGTCGTCGTCGGATGCTGCATCGTTCCCCCTGTGTCAGTCCCCGTGTGGATCGTCCCCTCGGCGTCCACCGTCGCCGGCGAGTCGTGTCGCCACGAAAACCCTATCGGTGCGATCACTAGGCTCGAGCCATGCCGCAACACGACGATCCACGCCCCACCGAACAGCAGCTGGAGGCCTCCGAGCACACCGAGAAGCGCTCGGTCGCCGGCGAGACCCGCTACTACGTCAAAGACTTCGAGAAGCACCTGAGGGCGTGGGGCCATCCGAACCCCGACGGGCTCGTGTCGTACTTCACCCCCGACGGGAAGTTCCATGCCGAGGGCGTCGAGCGCGAACACCAGCTGCAGATGATCGGCATCATCGGCGCGAGCGCGGTCTAGAGCGGCGGTTCGCCTGCGCCGTCACCGGCGCCATGGGCGCTGCTCGGCCGAGAACGAACAAGCAGCCCGGTCACGGGCTCGGCTGCTCGCGCCGGAACGTCGTGAGGCCCTGACGCGAGCGGGACGACGAGAGGCCACTGGCCTCAAGACGGCGCGTGATGATCGCCGGTAACGGCGGGATGGTCGGCGCGGTGCCCTTGGGAACCCGTGCCATTCCGGCCACGAGCGACAGTTCGCGGCCGCCGGAGTGCACCTCCAGACGGGCGTAGTCGCCATCGCACCGCCACCGCAGCAGATCGATCTCGTCGAAGGACGCGTCGAGGGCCGTCGCGCCCGCACGCACGCGCAGCCGCTCGGGCCCGATCCGCAGTTCGCAGTTCACGCTGCGCCGGTGCAGCAGGGACTTCAGGAGCAGGTACCCGGGGAGTGTGAGTCCGGCCCCGACGACGATGATCACGAGGCGCGGGCCGAGCCGTTCCGCCAGGTCGCCGGTGAGAATGAGCAGGGTCGCCGCGATGCCGCCGAACACCACGACGACGGCCGCGATCGCGAGCCCGAGCGTGCGCATCCGCAGGGGAACCGCCGGGAATCGCAGAAGCGACGCCTTGCCCTCGTGCTCCCACGCCGGGCCGGCCGGCGGAGCGACCCGCTGCGCCCGCGAGGACACCAGGGCGGTGACCCGCCCGATCAGGGTGATCCAGATCCAGCCCGCCGCAGGAGCCGAGGCGAACTGCGCCACGGCGAAGGCGGCCTTCGCCGGATCGTCCAGGACATCGGCGAGCCCCGCCCCGAACGACACCATCGCCCAGAGCAGCACCCCGGCCAGCACTGCACCGATCACGTGCACCAGAGCGCCGAGGCCACGTCGTCGCATCCGGAGCGTCGCGTTCACGAACCCCGCACCGCAGAGCCAGCCCCCGATGATGGCCAGGAGGAACGCCACGAACCCGATCTGCGGATCGGCTATGACCAGCGGCACGGATGCTCCGAGCAGCAGCGCTGCCCAGAGCCACGGATTGCCGAGGACGCGGCTGGCGAGCGAGCGCGACGCGCGTTCTTCGGGAACGGTTTCGGTTGGCGCTTCCCCTTGGGCGGGCCGGGCGGTGCGAGACATCCCGACGAGTCTATTCAGGCATCTGCTCCGGTCTCCGCTCGGGTAGCGAGAGTCGCCGGTAGGGTGCCCGGTGGGCCGATGCGGTGAAAAAAGCTGCAAATAACGCCGACCGGGGCCGTATATGAGGTCGGTCAGCGTTATTTGCAGCCTTTTTTGACCATGACCCGCTCGCTCAGGGCGTGCGCGGCGGCGAGGTGCGGCACGGGTGGAGCTGCTCGAAGGCGGCGGCCAGCGCGAGCAGCCGCGCGTCCGCGTAGGCGGGCCCGGCGAAGGTGAGGCCGATCGGCATGCCGATGTCGCGCAGGTCTCCCATCGGCACGGTCACCGTGGGGATGCCCAGGTGGCGGATCGCGAGGTTGCCGTTCGCGACCCAGACGCCGTTCTGCCAGCCGGCGTCGGCCGAGGCGGGGTTCACGTCCATGTCGGCGGGCCCCACGTCGGCCACGGCCGGGAAGATCACCGCGTCCAGGCTGAGCCCCCGCATCCACTCCTCCAGGTCGAGGCGGCGGGTCTCCTCGAGTCCGCGCACGCCGTCGGCCAGCGCCGGGATGTCGGTGAACGCGTCGTATGGATGCTCGCGCACCTGCTCCGGATACGTCGCGATGTCGTCGTCGAAGCCGTCGTACCGGTCGGGCAGCGCACCGTCGGGGTGCGGGAAGATGCGGCTTCCGTCGACGCCGTCGAGCGAGCCGAGCGCGGGGTCGCCGTTGGCGCGCAGGAAGTCGTCCCAGGCCCAGGCGGACAGGTCGACGATCTCCCGCCGGAGGTACTCGGGCGACACGAGACCGCGCGTGGCGAGGGTGGGCGCGCCGGCCCGGTCGCCCTCGTAGTTGCTGACGGCGGGGAAGTCGACCTCGACCACCGTGGCTCCGGCCGCCTCGAGCGCCGCACGCGCGGCGGCGAACAGCTCGAGCGAGCTGGGCCGCGGCTCGATCCGCCGCCCTGTGGGGCCGCCGATGCCGGTCGCGCCGACACCGGCCTGCTCGTCCGTTCCCAGGTACATCCGGGGTACGCCGAACCGCACGCCCTCGAGAGCCGCACGCGCCTCTCCCTGTGTGGCCGGCGCGAGGCCGGTGAACGACGGCGGGCGGATGCTCGACGCAGCCGGCACGGGAATCCACGGCTGCGCCCGCCAGAAGTCGCCGCGCCGATCCGGGTCGTCGTGCACCACGACATCGAGCACCTCGAGCAGATCAGCCATCGTGCGCGCGTGCGGCACCACCACATCCATCGTGGGCACGAGCGGCCAGTTGCCGCGCACCGAGATGACCCCGCGCGAGGGCGTGTAGGCGCACAGGGCGTTGTTCGACGCCGGCGCCCGGCCGCTGGACCAGGTCTCCTCGGCCAGCCCGAACGCCGCGAAGCTCGCCGCCGTCGCGGTGCCCGAGCCGTTGGAGGAGCCCGATGCGAACGCCGAGCTGAGATAATCGCCGTTGTAGGGGCTCTCGGCACGGCCGTAGAGGCCGCGCTGCATGCCGCCGTTCGCCATCGGGGGCATGTTCGTGAGGCCGAGGCAGATCGCGCCGGCCGCCCGCAGCCGTTCGATGGTGAAGGCGTCGCGCATCGCCCGCAGGTCGGCGAACGCCGGACTGCCGGCGGCGGCCGTGAGACCGCGCACCAGGTAGCTGTCCTTGGCGGTGTACGGGATGCCGTCGAGGGGGCCGAGCACGCGGCCTTCCCGGCGCCGGGCATCCGAGGCCTGCGCCTCCTCGAGCGCGTCGGGGTTGAGCACCACCATCGCGTTCAGCACCGGACCGCCGCGGTCGAACCTCTCGATGCGGTCGAGATAGACGTTCACCAGGTCGACGGCCGTCGCCCGGCCGGTCTCCAGCGCTCTGCGCAGCTCGGCGATCGAGGCTTCGACGACTTCGATACTCATGATGCGGCACTCATGATGCGGCGCCCGTCACGATGCCCCGACGACCGCGGGCTGCTGCTGCGTGATGCAATGGATGCCGCCGCCGCGGGCGAAGATCTCCCGCGCGTCGACCGTCACGACCTCGCGCCCCGGGTATACGGAGGCGAGGATCTCCGCAGCCCGTGCATCCGCCGTCTCCTCGCCGAACCCGCAGGCGATCACCGCGCCGTTCAGCACGTAGTGGTTCACGTAGCTCCAGTCGACGAAGCCGTGGGCGTCGCGCAGGGTCGCGGGCGCCGGCAGCTCGACGATCTCGAACGAGCGGCCCGCCGCATCCGTCTGCCCGGCGAGGGCGTCGCGGATCTCCCCCATCACGACGTGGTCCGGATGCTCGGGGTCGGGTTGGGCGTGCAGCAGCAGGCGGCCGGGTGAGGGCATCGCCGCCACGATGTCGACGTGCCCGTTCGTGCCGAAGTCGTCGTAGTCGCGGGTGAGACCGCGCGGCAGCCAGACCGCGTGCGTGGCGCCGATCGTGCGGCGCATCTCCGCCTCCACGCGCTGCTTGTCGGCGAACGGGTTGCGGTTCGGGTCGAGCTGCACCGTCTCGGTCAGCAGCACCGTGCCCTCGGCGTCGACGTGGATGCCGCCGCCCTCGTTCACGAGCAGCGAATCGATCAGCTCCGCTCCGGCCAGGCCCGCGACGAAGCGGCCGTGCTCGGCCGACTTCTGCCACGCGGCCCAGGCGGGCGCGCCCCAGCCGTTGAAGATCCAGTCGACCGCGCCGAGCACACCCGGGCGCTCGTCGTCGAGCACGAAGGTGGGGCCCGAGTCGCGCATCCAGAACTCGTCGACCGGGGTCTCGTGCAGCTGGATCGCGCCGTCCAGCAGACGTCGCGCGTGACCGATCTCGGCGGGATCCACCAGCATCGACACCGGCTCGAACGCCGCGACCGCGTTGGCCACCGCCGACCAGGCCGCGTAGCCCGCCTCCTTCTCGGCATCCGTCGCGCCCAGGGTCTCGCCCTCGCGGGGGAAGGTCATCCAGGTGCGCTCGTGCGGGGATCCCTCGGCGGGCATCGTCCAGGTCATCGGGGCTCCTTCGCGGTCATCGTGTCGAGGATCATCGTGAGGTCGTCGATGCTCGTGCGCGGGTTCAGGATGGCGAACCGGGCGTTCGGCCGGCCGTGGTGGGCGCTCGGCGTCACGAACGCGGTCTGCTGATCGAGCAGGCGGGCCGACCAGGCCGAGTAGTCCGCCTTCTCCCAGCCGTCGCGCTCGAACACCACGACCGACAGCTGGGGCGGACGCACCAGCGAGAACCCGGGCCGCTCCGCGATGATCTGCGCGATGCGCTGCGCCAGAGCGAGCGATTCGGTGATCGCCTCGCGGTAGGCCGCCGCGCCGTAGGTGGCGAGCGAGAACCACAGCGGCATACCACGGGGCCGCCGGGTGAGGTGCGCGGCGAAGTCGGACGGGCTCCAGTCACCGGCCTCGGTGAGGGTGTCGAGGTAGGCGGCGTGCTGGGTGTGCGCCCGGCGGCCCAGCTCCGGATCGCGGTAGAGCAAGGCGCAGGCGTCGAAGGGCGCGAACAGCCACTTGTGCGGATCGACCACGAGCGAGTCGGCGCGCTCCACGCCCGAGAAGCGCGGGCGGGCATCCGGAGACAGCATCGCCGAGAGCCCGTAGGCGCCGTCGACGTGGAACCACACGCCGTGCCGGGCCGCCGCCTCGCCGATCGCGGCGAGGTCGTCGACGATGCCGAAGTTGGTGGTGCCGCCGGTCGCCACCACGGCGAACACGCTGTCGCCGTGCCGCTCGAGGGCCTCGTCGACGGCGGGCCCGCGCAGCACGCCGTCGTCGTCGACGGGAACCGCGACGACCTCCACGTCCATCACCCGCGCCGCCGAGGCGATCGAGGAGTGCGCCTCGGCGCTGCAGACCACCCGCCACCGGTCGGGAGCGGGCCGTCCAGCCTCACGCCCGTTCTCGCGGGCGGTCTCCCGCGCCGCCACGAGCGCCGAGAGATTGCCGAGGGTTCCGCCCTGCACGAAGACGCCGCCCGCACCCGCCGGCAGGCCGAACTCCGTCGCGAGCCAGCGCAGCACCTCGTTCTCGGCGTGCACCGCTCCCGCACCCTCGAGCCACGAGCCGCCGTACAGCGCACTGGCCGACACGACCACGTCGAATGCGGCGGCCGCCTTCGACGGGGCGCTCGGGATGAACGAGAGGTACCGCGGGTCTTCGGTGGTGATGCAGGCCGGCGCCAGGATGTGCTCGAAGATCGACAGCGCCCGGGCCCCGCCGATCCCCTGCTCGGTGATGGTGGGGCCCGCCAGTCGGCTCAGCTCGGCCGGCGACTGCGGCTTGTCCAGCGGCGTGTCCTCGGTGAGCAGGCGCGCGCGCGCGTAGCCGAGCACGCGATCGACGATGTCGCGGTTCTCGTCGGTCACGTCGTGCATCCGCGACGCCGATACGACGGGTGGCAGTGAGCGTGACGTGGGCAGTTCAGTGGGCATCGGGACCTCCGATTGCTCACGATACCGACCCGCGCATCCGGCGACCGGCCCTTGGCGTCGCGACCGGCCGAAACGCAGGTTTCTTGCGCACGACGAGCGAAGTCATCGCCGGTCGCGGCGGAATCCCCCGGGAGACCGACCATCGGGGCACCTCGATAAGATCGACGGATGGTGCGTATCCGGAAGACCGGCTGGAAGACCGCCTACGTCGTCGTGGGCTGGCTGGTCGTCACGGCCGTGGGGTGGCTCGTGTACGGGCTGGGACTTTCCGCGCCACTGCTCTCCGTGGTCGGGAGCGTTCTGTTCCTCGCTCTGGTGCTGGTCGGGGCCCGCATCTTCCGGGGACAGGACGAGCCGGTCACGCCGCCCCGAGCCTGGTGGCGGATGACCGCGAAGCCGACGGCGGGCTTCGTGCTAGGCACGTATTTCGCCCTGTCCCTGCTGTGGGACGTGGTGCTGGCCATCCTCGATCCCACGGGCCAGTTCCCCGGACGACGGAACGCCGATGTCACCACCGTCGTCCTCGGCGCCATCGGATCGGCACCGCTGGTCTTCCTCTACCTCAACTCCTCGATCCGGCTCGTGCGGAACCCACCGGCGGTCGCGCCGGAGGCGCTGCCGGCCTGGAAGCCGATCAAGCGGTGACTCGAATGTCGCCCCGCAACCCCTCTCACCCCGGGGTGCTCCTCCGCTATGGTCTCAGCATGAAGCGCTTCGGGGGTCTCGCCATCGTCACCGGAGCGGTCGCCGCCTCCCTGCTGCTGGGCGGGGGCGCCGCATCGGCACTCGCGGCCCCGGCACCCGCTGCAGGGGCACCCGCCGAGGCCGCCGACTCCCCCGCCGGCAAGAGCTACGTCGCGCTGGGCGACTCGTACTCGGCCGGGTTCGGGCTGACGCCGTTCAGCGACGAGCCGGCCTCGGGCTGCTACCAGGCCGACCAGAACTACCCGCACCTCGTGGCCGAGTCGCTCGGCCTGGTGCTGGATGACCGCACCTGCAGCGGCGCCGTCACCGCGAACATCCGCGACACCCCGCAGGTGACCATCACGGGGGCCGGCACCGCGCCGGTGCAGTCGGATGCTCTCGGCCCCGACACCGACATCGTGACGGTCACCATCGGCGGCAACGACCTCGGCTTCTCCACCGTCGCCCAGACCTGCGTGGCCGAGAGCGCCACCGGACCGCTCGCGCTGAACGCGATCGGCCTCGGCCTGAAGAACTGCAAGCAGTACTACGCCCCCGTGGTCGACGGCATCGAGATAGACCACCTGAAGTACGTGCTCGACAACACGGTGACCCCCGCGCTGGACGAGACCTTCGCCCTCATCCAGGCCAAGGCCCCGAACGCGAAGGTGTTCGTGATCGGGTACCCCGCCATCACCCCGGACGTCGCCAACACCCCGGCGGCCGGATGCTACTCCTCGCCGCTCGGCACGGGCACCGACCCGCTCGCGCCGCCGTTCCCGCAGAACAGCTTCCCGTTCACCGACGTCGACACCCTCTACCTGCACGGCACCGAGGCCCGGCTCGACACGGCGATCGGCCAGGCCGCCACCGCGAACGGCGCGACCTACATCCCCACCATCCCGCTCACCCAGACGCACACCGCCTGCGCGGCCGACGGCGAGGCGTTCATCAACGGCATCGGCTTCAACGACACGAGCGGTACGCCCACCCCCGATCCCGATCTCTTCGTCACGCTCGGCGCGCTGCACCCGAACGCGTCCGGCGTCGCCTTCCTCGCCGAGCAGGTGTCGCAGTCGATCAGCGCGGCCTACGAGGGCGAGGGTGAGGGCGATCCGGAACCCACCGCGACCCCGACCGCCGTGCCGTCTCCCGACCCCACCACAGCGCCCGCGGCCGCCGGCGACCCGAATCGCCCCGGCCTCGCGGCGACGGGGACGGATGCGGTCGCGCTCGGCCTGTCGGCCGCGGCGATGCTCGTGGCGGGTCTCACCGCCGTCGGCTGGCGCCGGCGCCGCGCGCGGTCGTGACCGCCGCCGAGAGCGCGCCCG
>NZ_JAHFUW010000012.1 GCF_023264855.1 Herbiconiux sp.
GTACGCCGATCTTGTAGCTCTGCCGATACACGTTGCCTTGACGCCGCACTTCGACGTCGAGTTCGCTCGAGAGCGCGTTCACCACGGAGGATCCCACGCCGTGCAGACCGCCCGAGACCGCGTATCCGCCGCCGCCGAACTTGCCACCGGCGTGCAGGATGGTGAGCACCACCTCGACGGTCGACTTCTTCTCGACCGGGTGGATGTCGACGGGGATACCGCGACCGTTGTCGGTGACCTGGATGCCGCCGTCTTTGCGCATGACCACTTCGATGTGATCGGCATAGCCGGCGAGGGCCTCGTCGACGCTGTTGTCCACGATCTCGTATACCAGGTGGTGCAGGCCGCGGGGACCGGTGGAACCGATGTACATGCCGGGGCGCTTGCGCACCGCCTCGAGGCCTTCCAGAACCTGGATCTGGTCCGCGCCGTACTCGTTGTCAGGGTGGACCTTGTCCGATTCAGACATAGAGAGATGTGCTCCTTGGTGTCGTGCCCACCGGCCGGGCAAGGCGACCCTTAATTCTATCAAACGAAGCCTTGGAAACGACGCTCATATGCCCCGCTGAGCGTTTTATTTCGGGCCCGTGACCACATTTGCCTACTCAGCCGTAGGTATCGCGAGGACCGCGCCCTGGAATCGATCTGGAGCCGCGTTTCCAGCTCGGGGCGTGGGGTGCTTCGAAGCGGATCGACTCGATGCCCGCTTCGGGGAACCGCTGGGCGATCGTGGTCATGATCAGCACGCGCATGTGGCGCAGCTGCGTGGCCCACGCGGTGGAGTCGCACTGCACGGTGAGTACCGCATCCGTGATACCGATCGGTGTGGAGTGCTCGGCGGTGTCGGGGCCGGCGATCTCGGCCCAGGCGAGCAGCAGATCGGACTTGGCCAGCGACGAGCCCCAGCCCAGTTGGCTGGTGAGCGAACCCATCACGTCGCCGAGGCCGTGCGGGTCGCGGCCGCGGCCGTAGGGCTCGCTCTCGTCGTCGTCGCCCCGCTTGCGTGTCTTGCGGGATCGCCAGTTCGCGGCGCGCGAATCCGGGTTGCCGAACGCGGCCTTCAGGCGCAGGTAGACGTTCTGCGACTCGGTCATCGGTACCGCCCCGGCGAAAGCGCGCTCACGAGAACTCCGCCACGATCGTGCCCGCCTGGATGCGCACGGTGTGCGCGGTGAGCGCCTCGGGCACGTCGTCGTAGACGGCAGCCGTGATGAGCACCTGCTGGTAGTCCTTCACCGCATCCGCCAGGCGGCCCCGCCGGCCCTGGTCGAGCTCGGCGAAGACGTCGTCGAGAATCACGATCGGGTCGCCGGTGCTCGACTCGGCCCGCAGCAGTTCGGCGCAGGCCAGCTTCAGGGCGAGCGCGAACGACCAGGACTCGCCATGGCTCGCGTATCCCTTGGCCGGCAGCCCGTTCAGGCGGAAGAGCACGTCGTCGCGGTGCGGCCCGACGAGGGTGATGCCGCGATCGCGCTCGGCACGCGCCACCTTCTCCAGTGCCGCGCGAAAGGAGTCGGCGAGCTCGGTGCGGGTGGGCAGCGCCGCGGCGGCCCCGGCTGATTCGACTCCGTCGGTTCCGGATGCGCGGGTCGCGACATCCTGAGCCCCGGTGTCGTCGTCGTCACCCGGTTTCTCGGCCAGGATGCTCAGCACCAGTTCGAGCGTGGGCTCCTGTTCCGAGCCGGCGACCGCCTGGTAGGCCTCGCGCACGAAGGGGCCGAGGGCCTGCACGATGGCGAGTCGCTCGGCGATGATCTCGGTGCCCAGTTCGACCAGGCGCTCGTTCCAGAGTTCGAGCGTGGAGAGTTTCGCATCCCTCAAGCCGGATGCTCGGGCCGACTTCAGCAGCGCGTTCCGTTGCTTGAGCACCCGGTCGTAATCGGCGAAGACGCCGAGGAGGCGCGGAGCCCGGGTGCCGAGCAGCGCATCCACGAACCGGCGCCGGGTCGAGGGCTCGCCTCGGATCAGGGCGAGGTCTTCGGGAGCGAACAGCACGGTAGAGAGGTACCGCGGGAGTTCGCGCGGCTTGATCGCCGCCCGGTTCACCTGCGCGCGATTGGCCCCGCTGCGGTTCAGCTGCAGTTCGACCAGCAGTTCGCGGCCCTCGTGCTCCAGCCGGGCACGCACGATCGCGGCATCCTGGCCCGCTCTGATCAGCGCCTGATCGGTGGAGACCCGGTGCGAGGAGAGCGTGGCCAGGTAGCCGAGCGACTCGACGAGGTTCGTCTTGCCCTGGCCGTTACGACCGACGAACAGGTTCGGCCCGGGTTCGAGCGCGACCTCCGCGGTGGCGTAGTTGCGGAAGTCGGTGAGGCTCAGGTGACGGACGAACAAGCAGAACCCGGCGCTGGACTAGTCGAGCTCTTTGACCGCGTGGCCGCCGAACTGGTTGCGCAGGGCGGCGACGGCCTTCATGGCCGGCGAGTCGTCTTGGCGCGACACGAAGCGCGCGAAGATCGACGCGCTGATCGCGGGCATCGGCACGGCGTTCTCGATGGCCTCCTCGAGGGTCCAGCGACCCTCGCCGGAGTCGTCGACGTAGCCGTGGATCTGGTCGAACTCGGGATCGGCCTCGAGTGCGCGCACCAGCAGTTCGAGCAGCCAGGAGCGCACGACCGTGCCGCGCTGCCAGGCCTTGAAGGTGCCGGTGACGTCTTTGATGATGTCCTTGCGCGCGTCGAGCAGCTCGTAGCCCTCGGCGTAGCTCTGCATCATGCCGTACTCGATGCCGTTGTGCACCATCTTCGCGTAGTGGCCGGCGCCGACCTCGCCGACGTGCACGAAGCCCTCGTCGCGCGGTCCCTCGGGGCGGAGCGCGTCGAACACGGGCATGGCCCGCTCGACGTTCTCCGCGGTTCCGCCGACCATCAGGCCGTACCCGTTGTCCAGGCCCCAGACGCCGCCGGAGACGCCGGCGTCCATGAACTGGATGCCCTTGGGGGCGAGGAATTCGGAGTGCTTGAAGTCCTCGGTGAACTTGGAGTTGCCACCGTCGATGATGAGGTCGCCCTCCTCCAGCACTTCGGAGAGGTCGTGGATGACGCTGTCGGTGATCTTGCCGGCCGGAACCATCACCCAGACGATGCGCGGGGCGGGCAGCGCGGCGGCGAGGGCCTTGAGGTCGGGAACGTCACTCACGGCGGGGTTCGTGTCGTAGCCGACCACGTCGATGCCCGACTTTTTCAAGCGGGCACGCATGTTGTTGCCCATCTTGCCCAGACCGATGAGTCCGATGTTCATGACAGCTCCTTGCAGGTGGTGGAGAGGGTCAGCGCAGCAGCAGGTTGGGCTGCAGCAGGTACTTGTAGTCGTCGGATCCCGGCTGGTCTTTCGAGGACTGGCTGGTGATCAGCACGGGGCCGGGCTTGTTCGGGTTGTCGGTCTTCGTGAACGAGATCCGCACGAACTCGGAGTGCACGGCGGAGAGACCGTCGAGCAGGAACTGCGGCTTGAGCGACACCACGGTGTCTTGCCCGGTGAGCAGCGCATCGATCGACTCGGATGCCTGCGCCTGCTCCGATCCGATCGCCTCGAGGGTCACGCCGTCGATCGTGAAGGTGAATCGCAGGGCGGCTTCGCGCTCGAGCACCAGCGACACGCGCTTGGTGGCCTCGATCAGCTCGGCGGTGTTGATCACGGCGTAGTTGTCGACCGACTCGGGGAACAGGCGCTTGACCGGAGGGAAGTTGCCCTTGATCAGCAGCGTGGTGACGGTCTTCTTGTCGCTCTTGAACGCGATCAGCTCGCGGTCGTCGGAGTTGGTGATCGCCACCGAGATGGTGCCGGCGTTGCCGAAGGTCTTGCCGACCTCCTGCAGGGTGCGGGCGGGCACCAGAGCGGTCGCGGTGGTGGTTCCCGAGTCGTTCGAGTCCCAGTCGACGTTGCGCACGGCGACGCGATACCGGTCGGTGGCGACCAGCGAGATGCTGTTCTCGGTGACCTCGAGCTGCACGCCCGTAATGACGGGGGTCACGTCGTCTCGCGACGCGGCGACGGCGACCTGGGCGACGGCGGCGGCGAACTGCTCGGCGGGGAGCAGCCCCGACTCGGCGCCGACCTGGGGCAGTGTGGGGTATTCCTCCACCGGCATGCTCAGCAGCGTGAACTTCGCGGTGCCGCAGCTCACGACGATGCGGGAGTCTTCGGTGCTGAAACGCACCGGCGCGTTCGGCAGCCGGTTGGCGATGTCGGACAGGAGCCGGCCGGAGACCAGGATGACGCCCGGCTCCTCGACATCCGCGGTGATCTGCGTCTGTGCAGACACCTCGTAGTCGAACGAGGACAGGGTGAGACCGTCGTCTTTCGCCTCGATCAGCACACCGCTCAGAATCGGCAGTGTGGTGCGCTGGGGCAAGAGCTTCACGGCGAAGGACACTGCTTCGCTGAAGACGTCTCGGTTTACTTGGAACTTCACGAAGTCACCTCTGTCGGCATTAGAGACCCTGGGTCGCTCCATGCTACCGGGTGAGTGCGTCCGGATCGGGAACGGGCTGCGAAGCCGGGGCCACCTCCGAAGAGGTTGTGGGATGTCATTGATTAATTGGGATTCTTAATGGTCTTAACGCCTGTGGATATGTGGATAAGTCTGTTTAAAACCCTTGGTTCCGCTGAACTACAACAGTGTGAGTTGTTGATCCGCTGTGCACCCGGCTTAAAACTCCACATCGTCTAGATGAAGCGGATGTGAACCATTCCACATGTCGAGGCGACTGATCAACATCCGGAGCCGGGTTATCCACAATCCCTTCACAATCTGTGGAATTCGTACCCAGGTCGCACCCAGGGAGGGCGATCAGGCGCTTTTGTAGCGCTGGTTGTGCTTGATCCGGTTCGAGATCTCGGTGACCTGGTTGTAGATCGAGCGCTTCTCGGTCATCAACTTGCCGATCTTGTTGTTGGCGTACATCACCGTGGTGTGGTCCCGGCCGCCGAACAGCTGACCGATCTTGGGCAGCGACAGGCTGGTCATCTCCCGGCACAGGTACATGGCGATCTGGCGTGCCGTGGCGATGGCCTGTGAGCGACTCGAGCCGTAGAGGTCGTCGACCGAGAGCTTGAAGTAGTCGGCGGTGTGGTTGATGATGTCGACCGGCGCGATGATGTTGTCGTCGTCGAGGGTGATGAGGTCTTTCAGCACGGTCTGCACCAGGGCCATGTCGACCGGAGTGCGGTTCAGGCTGGCGAAGGCCGTGACGCGGATGAGGGTTCCCTCGAGCTCGCGCACGTTGCTGGAGACCTTCGTGGCCATGAACTCGAGGATGTCGTCGGGCACTCGCAGGCGCTCGCTCTGCGCCTTCTTTCGCAGGATGGCGATGCGGGTCTCGAGGTCGGGGGTCTGCACATCGGTGATGAGTCCCCACTCGAAGCGGGTGCGCATCCGGTCTTCGAAGCCGGTGAGGTGCTTCGGCGGCAGGTCGGAGGTGATCACGACCTGCTTGTTGTGGTCGTGCAGCGTGTTGAAGGTGTGGAAGAAGGCCTCTTGCGTCTCGGCCTTGCCCTGCAGGAACTGGATGTCGTCGATCAGCAGCAGGTCGATGTCGCGGTACCGGCTGTGGAAGGCCGCGCCGCGGTTGTTGGCGATCGAGTTGATGAAATCGTTCGTGAACTCCTCGGAGCTGACGTATCGCACGCGCACTCCGGGGTAGAGGCTGATGGCGTAGTGGCCGATCGCGTGCAGCAGGTGCGTCTTTCCGAGGCCGGAGTCGCCGTAGATGAACAGCGGGTTGTAGGCCTTGGCCGGCGCCTCGGCCACCGCCACCGCGGCGGCGTGGGCGAAGCGGTTCGAGCCGCCGATCACGAAGTTGTCGAAGCTGTACTTGGGGTTCAGCCGCGTGTCGTTGTTGCGGAGGGGCCCGACGGTCTCCTGCACGGGCGGGGCGACGGATGCCACCGACTCCGCGTAGCTGGATTCGGATGCCGTGCGCTGACCGAGGCCCTGGCCCTGGCCTGGCGCCGGGACCTGGCCGATGGGGCCGGTGGCGCCGGCCGAGGAGGTCGCCTCGGCCGCATCCGACGCCGCGGGATAGCCGCTGATGTCGGGGTTCACCACCACCGAGAAGCTGCTGACGTCCAGGTTCGGATCGAGCGTGCCGAGCGCGGCGAGAAGAGAGGGGCGCACCCGCTGCTCGAGCATGTCGCGGGTGAAGTCGTTGGGAACCTCGAGGTAGAACGAGCCGCCCAGAATCCCCTTCGGGACCACCAGGCCGAGGAACCCTTTGAGTTGCGGAGTGATCCGTTCGTCGGCCGAGAGAACCTGGAGGATCTTCCGCCAGTTCTCCTCTGTCGAACCGGCACCCTCAGCCAATGGAACTCCTGTCGAACGTGTCTAGCGGCGCCGGATCGAAAGCATCCGTCACCAGCCGCGTGCTTGGCCCCCGCCGGCTGTTAGTAACTGTAGGCACCTAAGCTAGTGACTGCCATGCCGGAGGGCAAGTTCGTTGTATTGACGGCCTGCGTGTCCTACACAGATGTTGTCCACAAGCTGTGGATAATTGACTCTTTGGGCAGATCCGGTTTGACCCCAGGCCTCTGAGGTCGTAGGTTTAATCAGTTGACTTGTAGCGGTTTCCCGCTGCCCCCCTCGAATACGACTTCACGACGGTCTTGCTGCCTGCTTGCCCGCCGGACCGGAGAACATCATGAGCAAGAGAACTTTCCAGCCGAACAACCGCCGCCGCGCCAAGGTGCACGGTTTCCGTCTGCGTATGCGCACCCGTGCGGGCCGCTCGATCCTGTCGGCGCGTCGCCGCAAGGGTCGTACCGAGCTCTCCGCCTGAGCCCGACCCCTCGCTGCGGTGCTGGCCAGAGCCAATCGCATCACCCACGGCCGTGACTATCGCGGCACCGTGCGGCGTGGTGCGAAATTCGTGGGCCCGCACACCGTGACCTACATTCGCGCATCCGACTCATCGTCGTCGGATGCGCGTTTCGGGTTCATCGTGGCGAAATCGGTGGGAGTCGCGGTGGTACGCAATCGCGTACGTCGTCGGATGAAGGCTGCTGCTTTCGCGCTGCTGCCGTCGATGGCACCGGGAACCGATGTGGTGGTGCGCGCACTGCCCGAAGCTGCGTCTCAGCCTTACGGCGTACTCTTCGAAGAACTATCGCGTTCTCTCACCAAAGGATTTGTGCTCGCATGATGTCAGTGGTGACGGCGATCCTGCTCCTCCCCCGCAATCTCGCCGTGCTCCTGCTCCGCGGGTATCGAGCGGTGATCTCTCCTTTATATGGGGATGTCTGCCGGTACTACCCGTCGTGCTCCTCCTATACATTGCAGGCCATTCAGCAGCGCGGTCTGGTGGTGGGTTCCGGGATGGGCATCTATCGCATCGCCCGCTGCCATCCCTGGGCGAAGGGCGGCGTCGACGACGTGCCGCCGGTGCGCCGCCAGAAGTACCGGTTGACGCCGTTCGGTTTCGTAGTAGCTAGCCACGGAAAGGGCTAACCCCACACCATGGAAATCCCCCTCCTCGATACGATCCTCTGGCCCATCAAATGGGTGGTGGAGCTGATCCTCGTCGCCTGGCACTGGGTCTGGACCAATGTGTTCCAACTCGACCCCGCGGCCGGCCTCACCTGGGTGCTGTCGATCGTCGGGCTGGTGATCGTGGTGCGTGCCGCCCTCATCCCGATCTTCGTGCGTCAGATCAAGAGTCAGCGCAAGATGCTCGAAGTCGCGCCACAACTCAAGAAGATCCAGGACAAGTACAAGGGCAAGAAGGACCAGTTCTCCCGCGAGGCCATGTCGCGCGAGACCATGGAGCTCTATCGCAAGACCGGTACCAACCCGCTGGCATCCTGCCTCCCCCTGCTTCTGCAGATGCCGATCTTCTTCAGCCTATTCTCGGTGCTCAACAACGCCCAGAAGGGCCAGAGCGGTGTCGGTCCGCTGAACGCAGAACTCGGAAAGCAGTTCGGCGATGCCACGTTGTTCGGAGTGGCGCCTCTGCACGATACCTTCATGAGCGCCTTCAATGCGGGCGGCCCCTGGCAGGTCATGCTGATCGCCGGCCTGATGGTCGTGCTGATGACCGCCTCGCAGTTCTACACGCAGCTGCAGATCATGGCCAAGAACCAGTCCCCCGAGGCCAAGGCCAGCCCGATGTACAAGCAGCAGCGCATCCTGCTCTACATCCTCCCGCTGGTGTTCGTGTTCTCGGGCGTCGCGTTCCCGCTCGGCGTGATGTTCTACTGGCTGACCTCCAACTTCTGGACCATGGGCCAGCAGTTCCTCGTGATCCGCAACATGCCCACGCCCGGCAGCGAGGCGGCGAAGGCCCGTGAGGCGCGCCTCGCCAAGAAGGGCAAACTCGAGCCGACGAAGGGAGCCCCCGAGATCGAGTCGATCCCGGAGGTTCCGAAGACGACGCAGCGCCAGCAGCCCGTGAGCAAGAACCGGGCGAAGAAGCAAGGGGACAAGAAATGACTGATCTGACCGAGACCCAGGCAGGGGCCGCGATCGACACCGACACCGACGTGATCGTGGAGGCGGAGGCCGTCATCGACGAGGGCGATGTCGCCGCCGACTACATCGAAGAGCTGCTCGACATCTGCGATCTCGATGGTGACATCGATATTGAGGTGAACGATGGCCGAGCGTATATCTCGGTGAACGCCTCGGGCGAGAGCAACCTGCGCGTGCTGTCGCGCCCGGACACGGTGGCTGCTCTGCAGGAGCTGACCCGCCTCGCGGTTCAGACGAAGACCGGTGAGTTCTCGCGTCTGATCCTGGATGTGGGCGGGAGCCGCCAGATCCGGCAGCGTGAGCTCGAGAAGCTCGTCGACAGTGCCGTGGCCGAGATCGAGGGTGGCGCGGCAGCGGCGCACCTGGATGCGATGTCCTCCTACGAGCGCAAGCTCGTGCACGACATCGTGGCCGAGCGGGGTGGCTTCACCTCGGAGTCCGAGGGCGAAGGCCGCGACCGCCACACGGTCATCACCCGCGCGTAGTTTCACGTGAAACATTGATGCAGACACAGAGTGGGCCGAATTCGTCCGGGATCGAGCAGGAGCCCGAAACCGCAGCGCGTGTCTTCGGCGATCGGCTCGATTTGGCGCGGCTCTTCACGGATGACCTGATCCGCCGGGGTGAGGAACTGGGCCTGATCGGTCCGCTCGAACTCCCCCGCATCTGGAGCCGCCACATCGTGAACTGCGCCGTTCTCGCGCCGCTGTTGCGTCCCGGAGTGGTGGGCGACATCGGTAGCGGGGCCGGCCTGCCGGGAATCGTCCTCGCCATTGCGCGGCCGGATGTGTCATTCGTTCTGATCGAGCCGATGGAGCGACGTGTCGCCTGGCTGGACGAGCAGAAGCATCTTCTCGGTCTGGACAACGTCACCGTGGTTCGGGCTCGCGCTGAAGAGTATCCGCGCGGTGAACTGGACCAGGTGACGGCGCGTGCGGTGAGCGCGTTCTCGAAGTTGATCCCGTTGACCGCTCCCCTGTTGCGGGCGGGCGGTGAGCTTGTGCTCATGAAAGGTGCCGGCGCGGCGAAGGAGATCGAGGCCGCCGAGAAGGCCATCTGCAAGTATCGACTCAGCGATGTCGAGGTGATCGAGCTCGGCGCAGAGCTGGACGTCGACATCACGCGAGTCATCCGTGCGCGGGTTCCCTGATCTTCGTCAGCTCTGCTTCTGCGTGTCCTCCCCCGCTGGTGAGGCCGGCATCGCTGTCATCCGTCTTTCTCCTGGTTTTCGGTCGGTTACGGGTGAGTACGCCCGCAGTTGATGCCGACACGCGGAGAGTGTCGGCGGAGTTCGATACCATCGAAGACGTCCATCGGTGCGGTGACTCAACCCGTCCATGGATCCACTCCCCCATGTTTCACGTGAAACATATCGACAGGATTGTGTGAATGACCAGTGATGCCACCGCGTTCGACGCGTCGACCCCGCTCGCTCGCGAGCTGGCGGATCTGTCGCAGAGAAGGCGCCTTTTGGCCACGCGCACATATCCCCTCCCCGCGTCGGCGCGCGTACTGACCGTCGCGAATCAGAAGGGTGGCGTGGGCAAGACCACGACCACGGTGAACCTCGCCGCTGCGCTTGCTCGAGAGGGCGCGCGTGTTCTGGTGATCGATCTCGATCCTCAGGGGAATGCCTCCACCGCTCTCGGTGTCGACCACCGCGGTGACAAGCCCAGCGTGTACGACGTGCTGATCCGTGATGAGCCCATGGCCGACATCGTGCAGGAGAGCCCGGAGTCGGGAAACCTGTTCTGCCTGCCGGCCACCATCCACCTCGCCGGCGCTGAGATCGAACTGGTGCCGATGGTCGCGCGCGAGCAGCGGCTTCGGGGGGCCCTCGACCGCTTCCTGGCCGCGATGGAGGAAGCGGGAACTCCCTTCCACTACGTCTTCATCGACTGCCCGCCCTCGCTCGGACTCCTGACCATCAATGCGTTCGTGGCGGCTCGGGAGGTGCTGATCCCGATTCAGTGCGAGTACTACGCGCTTGAGGGGCTCAGTCAGCTGCTCAACAACATCAGCCTGATCGAGCGGCATCTCAACCCCACGCTGGCGGTCTCCACGATCCTGCTCACCATGTATGACGGCCGCACCAGGCTGGCGTTCCAGGTGGCGGAGGATGTGCGGCAGCATTTCCCCGACCAGACCCTCCGCGCCGTGATCCCCCGATCCGTGCGCATCTCGGAGGCTCCCAGTTACGGCCAGACCGTCATCAGCTTCGATCCCAATTCCCCCGGCTCCGTCTCGTACTTGGAGGCGGCCGCCGAAATCGCAGAAAGAGGAGTGCCGCAGCGTGGCAACTAAGAAGAGAACCGGACTCGGTCGCGGTATCGGCGCACTCATTCCCACCGACGAGCCGCGGGTCGAGGGCTCCCGCCCGGTGGACGTCTTCTTCGACGCGCGGCCTGGCGACACGGCGACCGCCGACGACGGTGTGCAGCTGGTCGCCGTTCCGGGTGCGCGTCTGGCGCAGCTGGATCCGAACAGCATCGTTCCCAATGCGAAGCAGCCGCGCAGCGTCTTCGATGCGTCGGACCTGGCCGAGCTGGTGCACTCGGTCAAGGAGATCGGCGTTCTTCAGCCGATCGTGGTGCGCGAGCTGCCGGCGGAAGACGGAAAGCCGCAGCAGTACGAGTTGGTGATGGGTGAGCGCCGCTTGCGTGCCACCAAGGAGGCGGGGCTCGACACGATCCCCGCGGTCATCAAAGACACCGCTGATGAGGACATGCTGCGCGATGCGCTGCTCGAGAACCTGCACCGCTCGCAGCTGAATCCCCTGGAAGAGGCCTCTGCCTACCAGCAGTTGCTGGAGGACTTCGGAATCACGCAGGATCAGCTGGCCGAGCGGATCGGGCGCTCCCGCCCCCAGATCACCAACACCCTTCGCCTGCTGAAGCTCCCGGCTGCGGTACAGAACCGTGTCGCCGCGGGTGTGCTCAGCGCCGGCCACGCGCGGGCCGTTCTGGCCGTCGGAGACGTCGACGCGATGAACAAGCTCGCCGACAAGATCGTGAACGAAGACCTGTCGGTGCGCGCGGCGGAAGCGCTGGCATCCTCGGCTCCGAAGGCGACCCGTGCCAAGACCACGGCCGGCGCCAAGCGCGGGCACCTCGACGAGATCGGTGAACGACTCGGCGATCGGCTGAACACGCGAGTGCGCGTGAGCCTGGGCCGGTCGAAGGGGCAGATCGTGATCGACTTCGCGACGATCCAGGATCTCAACCGTATCCTCGGCGAACTGGGTGAGGAAGGCTTCGGCCACTCCCCCACCAGCCGGGGCCCGCGCTTCAGCTGATCCGAGCGGCAGCGTACCCTCGAGCACCGAATTCAGGATGTTTCACGTGAAACATCCGTGCTCAGGTCGCAGAGGCCAGAAGATCGGAGGCCCGTCTGAAACAGAACGAGCCCGTCACCGCCGTGAGGCAGGTGACGGACTCGCGCTCGTTGGACCGAAATCAGCCGGTGATGGCAACCTCGCTGAGCTTTTCGTAGACCTCGGCCAGCGAGAGGCCGGCGGCGAGGATGCCCTGAGGCACGGTAGACGTCTCGGTGAGGCCGGGCAGCACGTTGGCCTCGAGGAACCAGGGTGTGCCGGCGTCATCGATGATGAGGTCGATCCGCGAGATGTGGCGCAGACCGAGCGCGGCGTGGATGGCCAGTGCGGTGTCCCGCGCAGTCGCGGCGGACTCGGGGTCGAGTCGCGCCGGGGCGTAGAAGCTGGTCTCCCCCGCGTTGTAGCGGGCTTCGAAGCTGTAGACCCCGGATCGGGGCTCGATCTCGACGGCGGGCAGGGCGATCGGCCCCTCCCCCAGATCGACGATGCCGATCGAGATCTCCACCCCGCGGGCACGCTGTTCGATCAGTGCGACCTCGCCGTAGGTATAGGCGTCAACCACGGCCCGCGGAAGGTCATCCGCGGAGCCGAGCACACCGACACCCAGAGCGGATCCGCCCATGGCCGGCTTCACGACCAGCTCGGAGCCGAGCGACGTCAGAACCAGGTCGAGTACCTGGGTGGCCCCGAGCTCGCGGAAGGTGTCACGGGGCAAGGTCACCCAGCGCGGCGTGGCGAACCCGGCACGTTCGACGAGCACCTTGGCGGTCGGCTTCTGCCAGGCCAGGCGGGCGGCCTTCGCCTGCGAGCCCACGTAGGGGACGCCGAGCATGTCCAGCAGTGCGCGCAGCGCGCCGTCTTCACCGCTGGCTCCGTGCAGCGCGGGCCACACGACGTCGGGCCGCGTCTCGGCGAGGAACGGCAACAGGTTCGCATCCGGCTCGCGCACGATCACGGAGTGGCCGCGACCGATCAGCGCATCCGCGACCCGGCGGCCGGTGCGCAGCGACACATCGCGCTCGTGCGAGATGCCGCCGGAGAGGACGACGACGGTACGGGGGGTGGAGTTGTCGCTCATGATGCGGTCTCTCAGTCGAGGTTGGGCGGAGGAGCCGAGAAGGTGCGGTCGCGCACGGTGTCGAGCGGACCGGTGGCGGCGAAGGTCTCGAGCAGGTCGAGCTCGCCGTTGATGACGTTCTGCAGACGGCGGATGCCGACGCGGATCGCCTCGGGAGTCGGGTAGCAGAACGAGAGACGGATGTTGTTGCGGCCCGATCCGTCGGCGTAGAACGCCGTACCGGGCGTGTAGGCCACCAGCTCCTTCACGGCACGGGGCAGCATCTGCTTCGAGTCGAGATGTGGGGGGAGCGTGAGCCAGACGTAGAACCCGCCCTGCGGATCGGTCCACGACAGATTGGGCAGATATTCGGTTAAAGCGCCGATCATCGCCTCTTTTCGCTCCCTGTAGACTCCCCGGAAGCGATCGACCTGAGCGCGCCAGTCGATCGTGTCCAGATACTGCGACACGATCAGCTGGCTGAACGAGGAGGGTGAGAGCACCGCGGCCTCATTGGCCAGGATGAGCTTCTCCCGGATGGCATGCGGGGCGAGGGCCCAGCCCACCCGGAAGCCGGGAGCGAGCGTCTTGGAGAAGGTGCCGAGATAGATCACGCCGTCTTCGTCGAGCGAGCGGATGGCGGGGGGCGGTGGCGCATCGAAGTGCAGCAGCCCGTACGGGTTGTCCTCGAGCACGAGGATGCCGTGCTCCTTCGCGATGGCGAGCACCTCCTGCCGGCGCTCCCAGCTGAGGGTGACGCCCGCCGGGTTCTGGAACGAGGGGATCGTGTAGAGGAACTTGATCTTCTTGCCGTCCGCGTGCACGGCGGCGATCCGCTCGCGCAGGGCTTCGGGGATCATTCCGTGCTCGTCCATCGCCACGTGCTGGGTCTCGGCCTGGAACGACCGGAAGATCACCATCGCGGTGACATAGCTCGGCCCCTCGGCCAGCACCACGTCTCCCGGGTCGATGAAGAGCTTTGTCACCAGCTCGAGCGCATGCTGCGATCCCGTGGTCACCACCACGTCGTCGGCGCTGGCCGAGATGCCCTCCATGGCCATCACGTCCAGGATCTGTTCGCGCAGCTTCGGCACGCCCTGACCGGAGCCGTACTGCAGGGCGACGGATCCCTGCTCGCGCATGACCCGGTTCATCGAGTCGATGACGAGTTCCTGAGGGAGAGCCGAGACCGCCGGCATTCCCCCGGCCAGTGACACCACCTCGGGGCGGGAGGCCACGGCGAAGAGGGCTCGGACTTCGCTGGCGGCGAGACCCGCCGTGCGTGCGGCGTAGTTGTAGTACCACGGATCGAGGTTGTTACCCGACTGCTGTGGGGGGTTCTGGCTGCTCACTGACATACTTCCCGACGTAGACCGAAATTCCATCGTAGGACATGAAAAAGTGGCCCGCTGCACGAAGGCAACGGGCCACCTGGAAGAGACTGGCTGCGCCTTAGATGAAGGCGGCCAGGTCGGCCTCGAGGGCCGCCTTCGGCTTGGCGCCGATGATCGTCTTGACGACCTCGCCGCCCTTGTAGACCTTGAGGGCCGGGATCGAGGTGATCTGGTACTTCGCCGCGGTCTGCGGGTTGTCGTCGACGTTCAGCTTGACGATCTCGATCTTGTCGCCGTGCTCGTCGGCGATCTGGTCGAGGATCGGGGCGACCGCGCGACAGGGGCCGCACCACTCGGCCCAGAAGTCGACCAGGATGGTCTTCTCGGAGTCGAGCACGTCGGCCTGGAAGGTGGCGTCGGAGACGGCCTTGGCGTTGGACATGATTCCTTCTTTCGTGGAACTCGATGAATTCGAGGGGTGGGGATCCGAATGCGGCGGGAGCCGTTCGGAGAACTGCTACTCGGCGGCCACCAGCTCGTCGACGATCTCGGCCACGACTGCGGCGGACTCCTCGTCTCCGGTCTGGTCTAGAGCTGCAAGAAACTGCTCGGCATCCAGGGCCGCCACCGTTCCCGAGGCCGCGGCCGTGACGGCCTGACGGTAGTGCGGGTCGATCACGTCGCCGGCGGCGAAGACACCCGGGAGGTTGGTCTTCGACGTGCGGCCGGCCACCGCGATGGTGCCCTCGGAGGTGAGGTCGAGCTGCCCGTGCACGAAGTGCACGCGCGGGTCGTTTCCGATCGCGACGAACAGACCCTGTACCGGAAGCTCCGAGGTGGTGCCGTCGACGGTGTTGCGGAGGGTGAGGGCCTCGACCGCGTTCTCACCCGAGATGCCCACGACCTCCGAGTTCCAGACGAACTCGATCTTGTCGTTCGCGAAGGCGCGCTCCTGCATGATCTTCGAGGCGCGCAGCGTGTCCTTGCGGTGCACGAGGTACACCTTCTCGGCGAAGCGGGTGAGGAAGGTGGCCTCCTCCATGGCGGAGTCGCCGCCGCCGATGACCGCGATCGTCTTGGTCTTGAAGAAGAAGCCGTCGCAGGTGGCGCACCACGACACACCGCGGCCCGAGAGCCGCTCCTCGTCGGGCAGACCGAGCTTGCGGTAGGCGGATCCGGTGGCGAAGATCACCGAACGGGCCTCGAAGGTGCCGCTGTAGCCGGTCTCGACCGACTTCACGTCGCCCTCGAGCTGCACGCTCGTGACGTCATCGAGGATGACCTCGGTGCCGAACTTCTCGGCCTGCTCCTGCAGCTTCATCATCAGCTCGGGGCCCTGGATGCCCTCGGGGAAACCGGGGAAGTTCTCGACGTCGGTGGTCTTCATCAGCTCGCCGCCGGCTTCGACGCTGGAGGCCAGCAGAAGCGGGGAGAGGCCGGCGCGCGCGGCATAGATCGCCGCGGTGAAGCCGGCGGGGCCGGAGCCGATGATGATGATCTCGCGCATGTGTTTTCTCACTCCTGAGGATGATCGCGGGCGGGCTGCCCGGGCGGTCATTGACCGATACAACACATCATATGCGCGGACTATTCCGCCCATCCGGCGCGGTCAGGGGGCACTCAGGAGGGCGGGTGGTCACCGCCCGAGCCGGGCCCGGATCGGCCCCAGCGCGGTCTTCAGCTCCGGCGATCGCAGGGCGAAGAGCGCCCCCAGATAGACCGCCAGCATCACCGCGCCGACGATCGCCATCGAGAGGATCGCCGGCGCGTACCGGGAGACCGCGAAGCCGTGCTCGACCGTCCCGCCGAGCAGCACCAGCACCCCGAAGCCGGCGGCCGCGGCGGGGACGGCCGCCACCAGATAGCGCACGAAGCTCAGGGTGAGTCGCCGCCCACCCGTTCCGCCGAGCCGGCGACGGATGATGACCGCGGCCACCACGGTCTGGATCGCGGTGGCGAACGAGAGCGAGAACGCCAGGCCGACGGCGATCCACTCGACCGGCAGCAGCGAGCACAGCAGCGCGAGCACCGTGAAGATGACCGCCTGCAGCACCTGCAGGAAGAAGGGCGTCTTGGTGTCGCTGAGTGAGTAGAACACCCGCTGCAGCACGAACAGCACCGTGAATGGGATGAGGCCCACGAGGAACGCGATCAGCACGTTGCCCATGGCCGCCGTGTCGAAGAACGACTTGCTGAACAGGCTGGAGAACGGATAGGCCACCACGATCAGCACGAACATCGCGAGCACCATGAACAGACCGGTGGTGCGGATCGCGGCGGCCACGTCGGTGCGCAGCTGCGGCGTCTCCCCGCGCTCGGCGTGCCCGCTCATCTTGGTGAAGTACGCCGTGACGATCGACACGGTCACCAGCGAATGCGGCAGCATGAAGATCAGCCAGGCGTATTGGATGATGGCGACCGACGCATCCGACCCCGAGGCGATCGAGGCGACGTTGGTCTCCACCAGGCCGGCGGCCTGGGTGACCAGCAGCATGCCGAAGGTCCACCCGGCGAGCTTGCCGGCGGTGCCGAGGCCGACACCGCGCCAGGCGAAGTCGGGACGGTAGCGGATGCCGGCCCGGCGCCAGAACAGGAACAGGATGAGCGCCTGCGCGGCCACGGCGAGGGTCGTGAAGCCGCCGAGCACGGCGATCGAGGTCGGCGTCCACTCCGAGACCAGGCGGCCGCCGGCCGGATCCGAGCCGAACAGCAGCATGAACACGACCAGGCCGATGATCGACACGATGTTGTTCACCGCGGGGGCCCAGGTGAAGGGGCCGAACACGTTCTTGGCGTTCAGCACCTCGCCGAGAACCGTGTACAGGCCGTAGAAGAAGATCTGCGGCAGGCACCAATACGCGAAGGCCGTGGCGAGGGCGAGCTGGTCGGCGCTGAAGCGGGTGGCCGAGATGGTGACGAGCACGGGCGCCAGCAGGGTCGCCAGGATGGTGGCGCCGCCGAGGATGACCATCGTGATGGTGAGCAGCTTGTTTATGTAGCCGCGGCCGCCGTCGGCGTGCAGCAGAGCCCGAACGATCTGCGGCACCAGAACGGCGCTCAGGGTGCCGCCGGCGATGATGACGTAGATGTTGTTCGGCAGCTGGTTCGCGATGGCGAAGGCGTCGGCGCTCACGCCGACCGTGCCGATGGTCTGCGCGAGCACGATCGTGCGCACGAAGCCGATCACGCGCGAGACGATGGTGCCGGAGGCGAGGAAGGCGCTCGAGCGGCCGATGCTGGGGCTACTGCTCACGTGGTGGGTCCACCGATCCGTCCGACTCGGCCCGTCGCTGCTTGCGACGGCGCAGGATGTTGACCACGATCCCGAATCCGAACACGATCACCACGAGGGCCGCGAAGATCACGGTGCCGAGCGTCTCCCAGTCGGCGCTCACGTTCACCAGCACGGGTGAGGGTGTCGACAGCAGCACTCCGGTGGGGCTGAGCAACTGGAAGGTGAGCGTCACGGGGCCGTTGGCCACCCCCGCCACCAGCGGGATCTGTGCGCCCTTGCGCGACGAGGCCTCGATGGTGACCTCGACGTCGCCCTTCTCCACCACGAGCCGCCCGTTCGACGGCGTGACGTGCAGGATGACGGTGACCGGGTAGGGCAGCTCGTTGCTCAGCGTGACCGGCAGATTGGCCTGGTTGGCCACCATGTTGATGTTCGAGCCGTCGACCACCTGCACCGAGCCGAGGGTCTTCGCCGTGGTGTCGCCGAAGGTCTGGGCGGCCACGTTCCACCCGCCCTCGTTCGACACCCAGCTGTTCGAGAGCAGGGCCAGCAGATCGGCACGGTACTCGCCGGTCATCACGGACGGGTCGGCCAGGATCGACGAGAACCCGTCGATGCTCTGCTCGCCCGCCAGCAGGGTGCGGATGGTGGCGAGGCGCTCCTCGGGCTGGGGGGCGTCGATCACCTGCACGACCTGCGTCGGCGTCGCGTCCAGCAGGGGCTGGATCGGGGCGGGATCGGCCCAGGGCAGGCTCTGAATCGTGCTCAGCACCTGGTCGAGGCTGGTGAGGTTCATGGCGCTGCGATCGAGCACGGCGAGCACCTGCGGCACATCCGTCGTCTGCCCGGTCGTGGCCGTGCCGGCGGTGCTGTTCTCGGCCGCCAGGGTGAGCGTGCCGGTGAGCTGGGCGATCGCCTCGCCGCGCCGGGCGTCGGTGGTGGCGGCCAGAGCATCCTGGATCGCGGTGGAGACGCCGTGGTCGGCCACCAGCACGGTCTGCTCGCCCGTGGTCGCCGAGGCGTTCAGGGTGGCGGTGGGATCGGCGGTGCCGCCCGCGTCGACCGCCACGACCTGGGTGGAGTCGAGGATGGTGGTGGTGAGCCCTGACTGGGCGAAGAACGGCAGATCGCCGGCGACCACGCTGCCGCTGCGCGGCCAGGCGATGTCGGTGGCGGTGTAGTCCCAGCTGGTGAGCTGGTCGAGGGTGGGCACGGATGCCGCGGCGTCGGTGGGGGTGGGCGTGGGGCCGGCGGCGCCGTCCCCCGATCCGTCGGCCGTGCCGGACTGCGCGGTGGCCGAGGGCTCGATCAGTTCGTCGACGTCGGTGAAGTTCGCGGCCTTCAGGGCGTAGGCGAACGAGGTGGGCTCCAGCACGGCGCCCGCCCCGGCCTGATGCTCGCCGGAGAGGTCGGAGTCGCCGTAGCTGAGCGGGATGATCGGGTTCGGGGCCGCGTCGAGCCGCTCCAGCCAGCCGACCGCCGAGGCGGGGGCCGAGGAGCCGAGCGAGCGGATGGAGACGATGATGCGTGGGTCGACGGCGATGGTGACGGGCTTGCCGACCACGGCGTCGAGCTCGCGGGTCAGCACGCCGGTGTCGCTCGTGAAGGCCTCGAGGGCGGCGGACTGGATGAGACCGGTCGCGCTCGCGACGCTCGTGATGGGGGCGATGACCGTCACTCCGGCGGTGGCGGGCGCCGGGGTGACACCGTCGTTCCAGACGATCGTGGTGTGGGTCGTGGCGAGGCTGCTGCCGGAGTCGGTCAGCTCGGCCGAGATGCCGTAGACGCCCGAGGCGCCGAACGGCAGTGCCGCTGCGGGGACGGTGAGGGCCACCGTGTGCGAGCCGCCGGGCTGGATGGTGCCGGCGTCGACGGTGGCGACGGCGCTGAGGGCTTCGGCGGTGGCGCTGCTGCTCGCGTCGCCGGCCGCCGCGATCCAGGCGGCGTACTCGGTCGAGCCGTCGAGGGCCGTGTCGCGGATGCCGATCTCGATCGTGCCGCTGATCGCATCCGGGCCCGGGTTGGCGATCTCGACGGAGAGCCCGAGGTCGCCGCCGGCCGTGAGCACGCCGTTGCCGGCCGGTGAGAGGGCGAGGGCCACTCCCCCGGTCGCAGAGGCGGCCGCGGCCGAGGTGGAGGCGGTGCTGTCGGAGACGGCGGCGGTGGAGGTCGGATCCGGTGTCGGGGTGGTCTCGGCCGAGGCGGCCAGCGGGCCGCTGAACACCAGGGTCGCCAACGCGGCACCGGCGATCAGCGCACGGGTGGCGGTCGCGGGCGCAACTCGTGAGAATCGACGCGCTGGAGTGGTCATAGGTAGTCGTGGAGGCGGTCGCGGGCGCTCGCCGTCCTCGACCGATTCTAGGAGACGGGGCCTGGGAGATCCGGGAACCGCCGGGGCCAGCCGCGGGCCCCGGCTAAAATGGGCCGGTGCAGCCGGTTCAGCAGTCCCTCGATTTCCTGGCGAAGCTCGCGGCCGACGGTCCCGTCGCGCAGCTCGCCTCCGCCTTCGCCGACGCCGGGCACGAGCTGGCGCTGGTGGGCGGGCCGGTGCGCGACGCCTTCCTCGGCCGGGCCATCACCGACCTCGACTTCACCACGGATGCCACGCCGGATCAGATCCTGGCCATCGTGACGCCCATCTCGCAGGCCCAGTGGGACGTGGGGCGCGCGTTCGGCACCATCGCCGCACGCATCGACGGCGAGAGCGTGGAGATCACCACCTACCGCTCCGACAGCTACGACGGCGCCAGCCGCAAGCCGGCCGTGGAGTTCGGCGACTCGCTGGAGGGCGACCTTCGCCGCCGTGACTTCACCGTCAACGCCATGGCGCTGCGCGTTCCCGAGCTGAAGCTCGTCGACCCCTCCGGCGGGATGGACGACCTCGTCGCCGGCATCCTGCGCACCCCGGGGGCACCCGAGGTGTCGTTCGGCGACGACCCGCTGCGGATGCTGCGGGCCATCCGTTTCAGTGCCCAGCTCGGTTTCACGCTCGAGGCTGCCACCGCCATCGCGATCGCCGAGATGCGCGAGTCGATCGGCATCATCTCGATCGAGCGCGTGAACGACGAACTCTCCAAGCTGCTGAAGACGGATGCGCCCCGCCGCGGCGTCGAGCTGCTGGTCGAGAGCGGGCTCGCCGAGCTGGTGCTGCCCGAGGTGCCCGCGCTGCAGCTGGAGAGCGACGAGCACCACCACCACAAGGACGTCTACCAGCACAGCCTCACGGTGCTCGATCAGGCGATCGACCTCGAGAAGTCGCGCGCGGCATCCGGAACCAGCATCGCCTCCCCCGACCTCGTGCTGCGCCTGGCCGCCTTGCTGCACGACATCGGCAAGCCCGCCACCAAGCGCAACGAGCCGGGCGGGCAGGTGTCGTTCCACCACCACGACATCGTGGGCGCGAAGCTGGCGAAGAAGCGCCTGCGCGAGCTGCGCTTCGACAACGACACGATCGCCGCCGTGGGCCGGCTGATCGAGCTGCACCTGCGCTTCTTCGGCTACACCGAGGGCGCCTGGACCGACTCGGCGGTGCGCCGTTACGTGCGCGACGCCGGCGACCAGCTCGAACGCCTGCACATCCTGACCCGGGCCGACGTGACGACGCGCAACCGGCGCAAGGCCGATCAGCTCTCGTTCGCCTACGACGACCTCGAGGAGCGCATCGCCGTGCTCGCGGCGCAGGAGGAGATCGATTCGGTGCGACCGGATCTGGACGGCTCGCAGATCATGGCGCTACTCGGTATCGGGCCGGGGCGCGAGGTGGGGCAGGCGCGAGCGTTCCTGCTCGAGCTGCGCCTCGACGAGGGCCCGCTCCCCCCCGAGGAGGCCGAGGCGCGCCTGCGTGCCTGGTGGGCCGAACGCCACCCCTGACCCCCCCGGCGACTTGGCAGAAGTCGCCGGTTCTCGCGCTGACTTGCCACAACTTGTGGCAAGTCGCGGGTGGGGAGTGCTACGCGGTGGGGGTGTTCGCCGTGATGAACTCCTCGAGGCGGGTGCGGGCCACGTCGTCGGGCAGCTGCACGGCCGGCGACTTCATGAAGTAGGCCGAGGCCGACTCGACCGGGCCGCCGAGGCCGGCGTCCAGCGCCAGCTTCGCCGCGCGCACGGCGTCGATGATGACACCGGCCGAGTTGGGCGAGTCCCACACCTCGAGCTTGTACTCCAGGCTCATCGGGGCGCCGCCGAAGCCATGGCCCTCCAGGCGCACGAAGGCGAACTTGCGGTCATCCAGCCACGGCACGTGGTCGCTCGGGCCGATGTGCACGTCGCCCTCGGGCAGGTCGATGTCGATGTTCGAGGTGACCGCGCGCGTCTTCGAGATCTTCTTCGAGTTGAGGCGGCGGCGCTCCAGCATGTTCTTGAAGTCCATGTTGCCGCCGACGTTCAGCTGATAGGTGTGGTCGAGCTGGATGCCGCGGCTCTCCAGCAGGCGCGCGAGCACCCGGTGGGTGATGGTGGCGCCGACCTGGCTCTTGATGTCGTCGCCGACGATCGGCAGTCCCGCGGCCTCGAACTTGGCGGCCCACTCGGGGTCGGAGGCGATGAACACCGGGATGGCGTTCACGAAGGCGACCCCGGCGTCCAGAGCGGCCTGCGCGTAGTGCTTCGCGGCCTTCTCCGAACCGACGGGCAGGTAGCACACGAGCACCTCGGCACCGGATGCGCGCAGCGCTTCGGCCACGTCGACGGGCTCGGCGTCGGACTCGTCGATCATCTCGGTGTAGTACTCGCCCAGACCGTCCAGGGTGGGTCCGCGCAGCACCGTCACGCCGGTGGGGGCGACGTCGGCGAACTTCAGGGTGTTGTTCTCGCTGGCCCAGATCGCGTCGGCGAGGTCGGCTCCGACCTTGGCGGCGTCGACGTCGAACGCGGCCACGAACTGCAGGTCGCCCACGTGGAACGGGCCGAAGCGCGTGTGCATGAGGCCGGGGATGGCCTCCGACTCGTCGGCGTCGGCGTAGTACGTCACGCCCTGGATCAGCGAGTTGGCGCAGTTGCCGACCCCCGCGATTGCGACCTTGATGCTCATTCGGGCAGCCCTCTTCGTCGTTGTCAAAACTTAACGATCCTATCGGGGGTGGGGAAGGTCGCCGGGCCGCTTGACTCAGAGCAGGCGGCGGTACTGCTCGAGGGCGCCAACCGGATGCCGCTGGCCCCCGCTCAGCACGAACCAGGGGGTGCCGTCGGCGGAGTGATCGATGGTGAGCTGCGTGGCGTGGGCCGCCATAGCGGCGACCTTCGCGGCGAGCTGGGGCGTCACATCGAGCCTGAGCACATCCTCGACGGAGGGCGCCGGCCCGGATGCCGACTCCGCCGCGCCGTCGGGCACCCGCGGTTCGACGATCGCGAAGTACGGGAGGGCGCCCTCCCGGGCAGTCCGCAGGCCGAGTTCGTGCATCCGTACATGGTCGGGATGGCCGTACCCGCCCAGGGCGTCGTAGCCTACGACCGCCGTGATGCCGTGCGGGAGCGTGGCGGACAGGTCGGCGAACTCCTCATCGAGGCCGGAGAGACTGAGCGAGTCGTCTGCCGCGTCACCGGCCGCCTCGGCGAAGCCGCTCGCAGCCCAACGCATTCCCGAATCGGCATATTCGCGATCCGGGCGGTTCGCCATGCGTGCCGGCGTGGAACCGAGAAAGTGGTGCGCCGGCCCCCCGAGCGCAGCCAGCGCGATATTCAGCTCGGTCACCCGATGCGGACCGAGTGCGGGCGAGCCTTCGAGTGCGGCGAGCGGGCCGGGAACCACTTCGCCCTGCTCGCCCCGCGTACCGGTGATCACGGTCACGTCGACACCGGCGGCGCGCAGGGCGGCGATGGTGCCGCCGGTCGAGATGGACTCGTCATCGGGATGCGCATGCAGGAAGACCGGATGCGCGCCGAATGCTGACAGGGCCGCGCTGCCGGTGAGGGGGGATTCGGAGGACGTCATGATCAGAGGACTCTCTCATAGAGCCGCTCGAGCTGCGCGGCGGTCTGCGCCCAGGTGTGCCGCCGGGCGTGCGCGGCCGCCGACGCCGAGAGCGCGGCCAGGCGATCCGGGTCGCCGAGCAGGTCGTCGACGGCCTCGGCCCACGCGGCCGGCGAACGATCCTCCAGCAGCACGCCGCTCACCCGGTCGGCCACCGCCTCGGCCAGACCCCCGGCCGAGCGGGCGGCGACGACCGGGGTTCCGCTGGCCGCCGCCTCGAGCGCCACGAGCCCGAAGGTCTCCGAGTGGGAGGGAACCAGAAGAAGGGAGGCCTCGCGCAGCAGTCGAGCGGCTTCGTGGCGCGGGACGGCGGGCAGGAACACGACATCGTCGCCCACCCCCCGCTCGTCGGCGAGGCGACGGAGACCCGAGGCGTACTCGTCCTGCCCGGGGCTGGTGCCACCCGCGATGACCAGGCGTGGCCGCCGGCCGGCCGGGATGCGGGACAGGGCTTCGACGGCCAGCTCGATCCCCTTCAAAGGCTGGATGCGCGCCAGCACCACGAGGAACGGGCGGCCGCGGGACGGGACATCCGGAGCCGACGGGTGGAAGAGCGCCGTGTCGACGCCGGGGGGCACACCGACCACGCGCGCGGGATCGGCATCCGTCGCCCCCAGGATGGCGGTGCGCTCGGCCGCGGTGGCCGCGATCGTGAGGGCCGAGTTCTGCACGAGCATCCGCTCGGCATCGAGTCTCTCGACGGGTTCCGGACGGTCGCCCGGTGCCAGCCGTTCGTTCTTCAGGGCGGCCACCGTGTGCAGGCTCAGGATGTGGGGAGCGGTCCAGGCCGCCGCGGCGTCGAGCCCGGCCAGACCCGAGAGCCAGTAGTGGGAGTGCACGACGTCGAATCGCGGGAGCGCTCGGAGCGCCCGGGTGAACTCCGGCACCAGGGTGGGCAGGGATGCCTTCGGAACCGGAGTGAGTGGTCCCGCCCGCAGGAAACGGACCGGCACTCCCCCGGGGGTCGTGCCGACCCCGGTCGCCCCGGCCGCCGCATCCGTCGCCCGCGTCAGCAGCTCGACCTCGTGGCCCCGAGCGGCCAGCGCCTCGGCCACGCCCACCAGGTAGACGTTCATGCCGCCCGCATCCGCACTGCCCGGCTGCTCGAGCGGGGAGGTGTGCAGGGTGACGAGGGCGATGCGCAGGCTCACCCTCACACCTTCACACATCACAACTCCCCACCACCCGACTGCACCGCTCTGGTAGGGTATGGAAGTTGTCTTGTGCCCGGCGGAAATCGTCCGAAGGGTACGAGACCGATGCATAACCCTCCTGTCGCAGAGATTCTGCGGCCGTTCTAGTCCGAAGGAGGTGGGTTTGTGACGCATCAGTACGAACTCATGGTCATCCTCGATCCCGAGATCGACGAGCGCACCGTGGCTCCCAGCCTCGACAAGTTCCTCAATGTCATCCGCAACGACGGTGGAACCGTCGACAAGGTCGACATCTGGGGCCGCCGTCGCCTGGCCTACGAGATCAACAAGAAGACCGAAGGCATCTACGCCGTCGTCAGCCTCACCGCGAACAGCTCCGCCACGGTCGAGCTCGACCGCCAGCTGAAGCTCTCCGAAGCCGTCATGCGCACCAAGGTGCTGCGGGCCGAAGAAGGCCTCGCGCAGGTCGCCGCCGCGTCCAAGCTCGCCGAGGAGAAGGCCGCCCGCAAGGCCGCCAACCCCAAGGCCGCTGCCGCTGCTCCCGCAGCCGCTGCCAGCTCCGCTGCTCCGGCAGCCGCCGTCAAGGCCGCGTCGGCGAAGCCCGCCGCAGCCGCTGCAGCAGCTCCGGCCGCCGAGTAGTCGTCATGGCGGGCGAAACCGTAATCACAGTGGTGGGCAACCTCACCGCCGACCCCGAGCTGCGTTACACGCAGAACGGGCTGGCGGTCGCGAACTTCACGATCGCATCGACCCCCCGTACGTTCGACCGCGCGTCGAACGACTGGAAAGACGGCGAGGCGCTGTTCCTCCGCGCGAGCGTGTGGCGTGAATTCGCCGAGCACGTGGCCGGATCGCTGACCAAGGGCAGCCGCGTCGTCGCGACCGGTCGCCTGCGCCAGCGCTCCTACGAGACGAAAGAGGGCGAGAAGCGCACCTCGATCGAGCTCGAGGTCGACGAGATCGGCCCCTCGCTCCGTTACGCGACCGCGCAGGTCACCCGAGCCACCAGCGGTGGCGCCGGTGGCGGTGGCGGAAGCTTCGGTGGCAACGGCGGCGGTGGCAACCGCGGTGGCCAGCCCGCCGTCGAGGAGCCCTGGGCCGCATCCGCGCCCTCGTCTTCCGGCGCCGGTGGCGACGTGTGGAACACTCCCGGCAGCTACGCCGACGACACCCCCTTCTAAACTTCTCTTCTTTCAGAACAGGAACCCAAAACAATGGCTGGAAAGTCAAGCGGCGACCGCCGCAAGCCGCTCCGCGGCGCCAAGGGTGCGAAGAACGCCGCACCCGCGAAGTCGATCCGCGTCGGCGTCATCGACTACAAGGACGTTGCGACCCTTCGCAAGTTCATCTCGGAGCGTGGAAAGATCCGCGCCCGCCGTATCACGGGAGTCTCCGTCCAGGAGCAGCGCCTCATCGCCCGTGCCGTCAAGAACGCCCGCGAGATGGCACTTCTGCCCTACGCCGGCTCGGGCCGCTAAGGAGCAGCAGAATGTCGAAAATCATCCTCACCCACGAGGTGACCGGTCTGGGCGCTCCCGGCGATGTCGTCGAGGTCAAGAACGGGTTCGCCCGTAACTACCTCGTTCCCAAGGGCTTCGCCGTGGCGTGGAGCCGCGGTGGCGAGAAGCAGGTCGAGCAGATCAAGGCCGCCCGCGTCGCCCGCGAGCACGCCACGATCGAAGAGGCCCAGCACGTCAAGCAGACGCTCGAGAACGCCACCGTGAAGCTCACGGTCAAGGCGGGCCAGGGCGGACGCCTGTTCGGCTCGGTGAAGACCTCCGACATCGCTGACGCGGTTTCGGAAGCCGGCATCGCCCAGCTCGACAAGCGCAAGATCGAGATCCCGGTCGCCATCAAGGCCACCGGCAACCACGAGGCCACCGTGCGCCTTCGTGACGACATCTCGGCCACGATCACCCTCCAGGTGGTCGCTGCGAAGTAGTCGTACCCGAGAAGGGGTGTCCAGGGCTCTCGGGCCCTGGACACCCCTTTTCTGCGCCCGATTCTCCCCAGTTCTATACACAGGGCTCTGGGGAGAAAGCAAGCTTCAAGTGCAGGTCGAAGGATGTCTCCACTAACAACCTGTGCAATCATAAAAGCCCTGGTCAAGATTCTTTTACACCCGAATCTTCGTGGTTTGTCCACAGGCCAGTCCACAGTTTTCACACATAGCTTCCGGCGTTTCGCGCAGATCATCCACACCTTTATCCACAAGGCTGTTTGGAGGCGGCCGGAAGCCCTTCCTACTCTGGGGCAGCGCCCTCGGGGAAGCCGATGTCGGTGGTCGGTCTTGGAATGGGTACGAGCAGTACGAGCCGCCCAGGGCGGCAGATCAGGAGTCCACGTTGTCGATCGCCCATCTCGGTCTCGCCGGTGAACAGCGCTCGGGTGAGGGGCAGGGGTCCCAGCGCGCCGGCGACCGCACTCCCCCGCACGACCTGCTGGCCGAGCAGAGCGCCCTCGGCGGCATGCTGCTGAGCAAAGACGCCGTGGCCGACGTGGTCGAGGTCATGCGGGGCGTCGACTTCTACATGCCCAAGCACGAGGTCATCTTCGACGCGATCCTCAACCTCTACTCGCACGGTGAGCCCACCGACGTGATCGCCGTCACCGACGAGCTCACCAAGAGCGGCGAGCTCAGCCGGGCCGGCGGCGCCGACTACCTGCACACCCTCACCGGTCTCGTTCCCACGGCCGCCAACGCCGGCTTCTACGCTCAGATCGTCAGCGAGAAAGCGGTGCTTCGTCGTCTGGTCGAGGCCGGCACCCGGATCGTGCAGATGGGCTACGCGAGCGAGGGCGAGGTCACCGACCTGGTCAACAACGCCCAGGCCGAGATCTACGCGGTCAACGGCGGCGTCGAGGCCGAAGACTACGTGCCGCTCACCGTGGCCGTCACCGCCGCCATCGACGAGATCGAGGCAGCGGCCGGCAAAGACGGGTCGATGACCGGCGTGCCCACCGGCTTCGCCGACCTCGACAACCTCACCAACGGATTCCACCCCGGTCAGATGATCATCGTGGCCGCTCGTCCGGCGCTCGGTAAGTCGACGCTGGCGCTCGACTTCTGCCGCGCCGCCTCGATCAAGAACGACATGCCCTCGATCTTCTTCTCGCTCGAGATGGGTCGCTCGGAGATCGCGATGCGCCTGCTCTCGGCCGAAGCATCCGTGCCCCTGCAGAGCATGCGCAAGGGCCGCATCGAGGGTCGCGACTGGACGACGCTCGCCTCCACCCGCGGCCGCATCAACGACGCGCCGTTCTACATCGACGACAGCCCGAACATGACCCTGGTCGAGATCCGCGCCAAATGCCGGCGGCTCAAGCAGAAGGTGGGCCTCAAGCTCGTCGTCATCGACTACCTGCAGCTGATGACCTCGGGCAAGAAGGTCGAGAGCCGCCAGCAGGAGGTGTCGGAGTTCTCCCGGGCGCTCAAGCTGATGGCCAAGGAACTCCAGGTTCCGGTGATCGCGCTCTCGCAGCTGAACCGTGGCCCCGAGCAGCGCTCGGACAAGAAGCCCGCCATCAGCGACCTGCGTGAGTCGGGTTCGCTCGAGCAGGATGCCGACATGGTCATCCTGCTGCACCGCGAGGGCGCCTACGAGAAAGACAACCCGCGTGCGGGCGAGGCCGACTTCATCGTGGCCAAGCACCGCAACGGCCCCACCGCCACCATCACGGTGGGCTTCCACGGCCACTTCTCCCGCTTCGCGGACATGCCCCCGGCGTAGGCCGGCCGCCTGAGGCCCGCGCGGGCCGATCACATCACCAGCGCTCGCCGAATCGCAAACGGTAGGACTATTGTCGGACAGTAGGACAGGCGATGGGAGCGACGATGCTTTTCTCTGGGACGGATGGCCCCGGGGTGCTGGCGAACGCGCCGGCCGCGGGGGATGTGGTGCTGGTGACCGGGGCGGCCGGCGGGGTGGGGGCGGCCGTCGTCGAGGCGGTACGCGCTGCGGGCGGGCGCGTCGTGGCGGAGGACATCAGTGCGGGCCTGGAGGCGCGCCACCGGGGCGACGACGACGTGCACGTGATCACGGGTGACGTGGCCGATCCCGGCACGGCCGAGGCCGCTGTGGCCGCGGCTCTGGAACGGTTCGGGCGGCTGGATGCCCTGGTAAACGTCGCCGCGCGCTTTCATTCGGCGCCCCTGGAGGACATCGGCGCCGAGGACTGGGACGCGCTGATGGCCACGAACATCCGCGGGGTGCACCTGCACGTGCGGGCGGCGGTGGCGGCACTGGCCGAACGTCGCGGGGCGATCGTGAACGTGGCCTCGATCTCGGGCCTGGTCGGGCTGCCGGCCCAGATGGCCTACTCCGCCACCAAGGGCGCCGTGGTGCAGATGACCCGGGCCGCCGCCGTCGAACTGGCGCCACGGGGCATCCGGGTGAACGCCGTCGCGCCGGGTGCGATCGCCACCGGTTTCATGGACGAGGCGCTGGCCGGCGACCCCGATCCGGAGGCGACCTGGCGCGCGATCGCGGTGGGGCATCCGCTCGGCCGGATCGCGACCCCCGAGCAGGTCGCCGCCCCGATCGCTTTCCTGCTCTCGGCCGGCGCCGGCGCCATCACCGGGGCCGTGCTCACCGTGGACGGCGGCTACACGGCGCAATGATCACTCGAGCGGCCGCGCCGCCTCGGTGGCCGTGCGATAGACCTCGGTGACGTCGCGCAGGAAGCGCTCGACGACGGTGCGGTCGTGCGGCCCCAGGCCGTCGACCAGGCCGGAGATGCCGGCGATGATGGGCAGCAGCTCGTCGACGGCGCGGTTCACCGAGGCGCGAGCCGGAACCACCACGATCTTGCGGCGGTCGTGGTCGTGCGGATGCCGCTCCGCGTGCCCGAGCGCGACGAGGCGGTCGACCACCAGCGTGCTGGCCGCGGTGGAGACGCCCAGGCGCCCCGCGAGCTCGCTAGGGCTGAGCGGGCCGTTCTGGATGAGATGCTGCATCGCGGAGAGATCGGTCGGATTCACCGTGAGCACCGTGCCGAGGTGGCGCTCGAAGGCACGCGACCAGACGTCGAGGTCGCGCAGGGCCTCGGTGATGGCGGTCGGGTCGGCGATGCCGGCATCCGCGAGTTCGGCACGCGACCAGGGCTGCTCGCCCGGCGCGTCCGGCTCCGTGCTCGGCGGCGGTTTGCGGATGTCTGCCATGAATGACATGCTAAACCCCTAGGTAGTTAAGTTGCTTAGAAACAGTGGACCACCCCGCGAAGGACTCTGCATGCGCTCGATCTCCCGCTTCGTCACCGGACGCGGATCCGCTTGGATCGCCCTCGGTATCGCCGCCGTCGCCATCGTTCTGCTGTTCGGACTGCTCCCCAAGGGCTCGAGCGACAGCTTCCCGCCCTCGGGCCTGCCCGACTCCAGCGAAGCCGCACAGGTCACGGCGCTTCTGGAGGAGTTCCCCTCGGCCGACAGCACCGCGGCCGTCGTCGTGTACAGCCGGGGCGTGGGCTCCGGCGAGGCGCTGACGGACGCCGATCGCGCGGCCATCACGGCGAACGCGGCGGTGCTCGCCGAGCAGTCGATCTCTCCGCAGGCGGTCGTGCCGCAGTTCAGCGACGACGGACTGGCGGCGATCGTGGCCGTGCCGCTGGACGGGGCGAGCGTGGAGGACGACATCGAGGCGACGGCCGCGGGCCTGCGCGCCGACGCATCCGCCGATCTGCCCGACGGCCTCACCGCGCTGCTGACCGGTCCGGTGGGCTTCCAGGCCGACATCACGAACGCCTTCGCGGGCGCCGACTTCCGGCTGCTGCTGGTGACCGTGATCGTGGTCGCGATCCTGCTGATCGTCACCTACCGCTCCCCCGTGCTGTGGATCGTACCGCTGGCCGTGGTGGGCATCGCCGACGGCCTCGCCCGGGTGGTGGTGACCGCTCTCGCCGATCCGTTCGGCATCACCATCGACGCCTCGATCGGCGGCATCCTCTCGGTGCTCGTGTTCGGCGCGGGCACGAACTACGCCCTGCTGCTGGTGGCGCGCTACCGCGAAGAGCTCACCAAGGTTCAGGATCGGCACACCGCCATGCTGACCGCCGTGCGCAGTGCGGGCCCCGCGATCGCGGCCAGTGGCGGTACGGTCGCCCTCAGCCTGCTCACGCTGCTGCTGGCCCAGCTCGCCGGCAACCGTGCGCTCGGCTTCGCCTGCGCCATCGGAGTGGTGATCGCCATCGCGTTCGCGCTGCTCGTGCTGCCGGCCGCGCTCGTGGTGTGCGGGCGCGGGCTGTTCTGGCCGTTCGTGCCGCGCGTGCAGACCGACGCGGAGCACACCCAGCGCGCCGCTACGAAACCGGGTCTCTGGATGCGTCTCGGCCGCGGTGTGGCCAAGCGCCCCGCAGCGGTCGCCATCGTCGCCACCCTGGGCATCGGCATCCTGGCCCTGGGGCTCTCCGGCTACCGGGTCGGCCTCTCCCAGACCGACCAGCTGATCGGGAACCCCGAGTCGGTGCAGGCCCAAGAGGTGATCGACGCCTCCTTCTCCGCCGGTCTGACGGGCCAGACCATCGTGCTGACCCCGACCGAGGCGGTTCCGGATGCCACGGGCCTCGCCCAGGGCGTGGACGGGGTCGAGTCGGTGCGCCCGGTCGAGGTCTCAGGCGACCTCACCCGCCTGGACGTGACGCTGGCCGCCGAGCCGGAGAGCGATGCCGCCTTCGCCACCATCGAAGCACTGCGGACCGCCTACGCGGACGCGGGCCCCGACAACCCCGTGAGTCAAGCCCTCGTGGGCGGAAGCGATGCGACCGCGCTCGACACGAACACCGCTTCAGCGGCCGATCAGGCGCTGATCATTCCGCTCATCCTGGCGATCGTGTTCGTGATCCTGGCGTTGCTGCTGCGCAGCCTCGTGGCCCCCGTGCTGCTCATCGCCAGCGTGCTCGCCACCTTCTTCGCGAGCCTCGGCGCCTCGAACGTGCTGTTCCAGAACGTGCTCGGCTTCCCCGCCTTCGACTCGAACGTGATCCTGTTCGCATTCCTGTTCCTGGTGGCCCTGGGCGTGGACTACAACATCTTCCTCACCACCAGAGCGCGCGAGGAGTCCGTGCGTCACGGCACCCGGGAGGGGATGGTGCGAGCGCTCTCCTCCACCGGAGGCGTGATCACGAGTGCGGGAATCCTGCTGGCCGCCGTGTTCGCCGTTCTCGGCGTGCTACCCGTGGTGGCGCTCACCCAGATCGGCGTGATCGTCTGCATCGGCGTGCTGCTGGACACCCTGGTGGTGCGCACCGTGCTGGTGCCGGCCCTGGTCTTCTTGACGGGAGACGCCTTCTGGTGGCCGTCCCGCCCGGCGGCGCACGCGCATCCTGAGCTCGCCGGCGATGCTCCGGATGCGACGGCCGGGCGGGCACACGCGAGGCACTCAGGCGCAGCGCAATAAACTAGGAGAACGCGCATGATCTGAATCGAGGACCCCGGAGTGACCGACTCACCCCGTCACCTGCCGCGCTCGCCCTACTGGGGCGTGCCCGTGGCCCGGGCGATCCCGTTCGTGATCACCGCTCTGGTGATCACCTTCCTGTCCAACCACTCCGCCCAGATCGGCCTGCTGAGCTACGGCGTGCTGGCGATCGTGTCGGGCGTGCTGGTGGGCGTGCTCTCCTGGCGCACGCTGACCGAGCGCTCGCTGCGGGTGAACTTCCTCATCCAGGGCATCTCCGGTGTGGTGTTCGGCGTGCTCGCCATCGCCTTCAACGGCGGAGGCCTGGGCTTCCTGCTGTTCTGCGCCACCATGAACTCGGCCGTCACCGGCTTCCTCGAGCTCTACGCCGGCCTCCGCAACACCAAGAATCCCGCATCGCGCGACTGGGCCGTCGTCGGCGGGCTCACCGTGATCTTCGCCCTGGTGCTGATCTTCTTCCCCACTGATCCGGTGTTCGCCGTCGGCATGCTCGGCGCCTACTCCGCCATCGTGGGGCTGTTCTTGATCATCGCCGGTCTGTCGCTGCGCTGGGGCACCCAGCCGGCATCCGGCACCGCGGCATCCGCTGCGGTGCGACCCGGGCAGACGCCGCGAAGTGGAAAGGCATCGTGAACCAACCCTCGAAGCGCGATCGACTGAAGCCGGTCGAACTGCTCGTCCTGTCGGCCGTCCTGTCGCTGTTCGTCGGCCTGACCGTCCTTCTGGCGACCCGGGAGATCGTGCTCTCCCTGATCTTCTTCGGCGTCGCCTTCATCGTGGTGCTCGTGGTGATGGCGATGTTCTCGCTGTCGATCAAGCCCAACGACACCGAGCAGCTCGAGATCGACGATGAAGGCGACCACCCCGCCGGTCACTGAGCCGGGCTCGGCGCGGCGGGGCGACCCGCCTCAGCCGGCGGCGGGCGTCGGCAGGATGTGGTCGACGAGCTGCGAGGCGAGGCCGGTGTAGACGCCCGGCGTGAGCGCCACCAGGCGCGCCTTGGCGTCGGTGCCGATGTCCAGGCCCTCGACGAAGGCCACGAGGTCGGCCTGGCCGATCCGGTGACCGCGGGTGAGCTCTTTCAGCAGGGCGTACGGATCGGCGATCGACGAACGGCCCGCGGTGACCTCGGCCCGCACGACGGTCTGGATCGCCTCGCCGAGCACCTCCCAGTTGGCGTCGAGATCGCGCGCCAGCGCCTCGCGGTTCAGCGAGATGGCGCCGAGGCCGCCCGTGATGTTGTCGAGAGCGAGCAGTGAGTGGCCGAGCGCCACGCCGATGTTGCGCTGCGTGGTGGAGTCGGTGAGGTCGCGCTGCAGGCGCGAGGTGACCAGCGTGGAGGCCAGCGAGTCGAGCAGCGCGCTGGAGAGCTCGAGGTTGGCCTCGGCGTTCTCGAAGCGGATCGGGTTGATCTTGTGCGGCATCGTCGACGAGCCCGTGGCACCGGCGACCGGGATCTGGGTGAAGTAGCCCATCGAGATGTAGGTCCAGACATCCGTGCACAGGTTGTGCAGCACGCGGTTGGCGTGGCTGATGCGCGAGTAGAGCTCGGCCTGCCAGTCGTGCGACTCGATCTGGGTGGTGAGCGGGTTCCATTCCAGGCCCAGCGAGTTCACGAAACCGCGCGAGATCGCCTGCCAGTCGGCCTCCGGATCGGCCACCAGATCGGCGGCGAAGGTTCCGGTGGCGCCCGAGAACTTGCCGAGGTACTCGGTGCCCTCGATCTGCTTCTTGATGCGCTCGAGGCGGTGCACCGTGACCGCGAGCTCCTTGCCCATGGTGGTGGGCGTGGCGGGCTGGCCGTGGGTGAGCGCCAGCATCGCGTCGTCGCGGAGCTCCACGGCGAGACCGCGCAGCTTCTCGATCACACCGCTGAACTTCGGCAGCCACACCTCGGTGACGGCCTGGCGGATGGTGAGCGCGTAGGAGAGGTTGTTGATGTCCTCGCTGGTGCAGCCGAAGTGGGTGAGCTCGGCGATCTGGTTGAGGCCCAGCTCGGCCAGCTTCTCGCGCACGAAGTACTCCACGGCCTTCACGTCGTGGCGGGTGGTGGCCTCGAGCGTGCCGATGCGATCGATCTCGTCCTGGCCGAAGTCCTGCACCACCGAGCGCAGGCGCCGGGCGAGTTCGGGGTCGAGTGGGCTGGAGCCGAACATCGAGTGGTCGGTGAGGTAGAGCAGCCAGTCGATCTCCACGTGCACCCGCGCGCGGTTCAGGCCCGCCTCGGAGAGGAACTCGCCGAGCTCGGAGACGGCGGCGCGGTAGCGGCCGTCGAGGGGGCTGATGGGCTGAGGGGGCAGAGGAGGCATGAGGGTTTCGTGATCTTTCGTGTGGGCGGTGCGGGAGTCGGAGCTAGAGCGCGGGCGAGCGGGGGAACGCCGGCTCGATCTGGCGGAACAGAGCGGCACTGGAGTGCTCGATCATGGCCAGGACCGAGTCGAACATCGCGGCGTCGGAGTAGTAGGGGTCGGGCACGTCGTGGCGGCCGGCGTAGTCGGGGTCGAAACCGAGCAGCAGGCGCACCTTCTGCTTGTCCTCGTCGGTGCGGGCCCAGGATCGGAGCACGCGCTCGTGGCTGCGGTCGAGGGCGATCACCAGATCGAGCTCGTCGAACCACGCCCCCTCGAACTGGCGCGCCCGGTGGGCCGAGCCGTCGTAGCCGCGGGCCCGGAGCGCCTCCACTGTGCGGGGATCGGCGTGCTCGCCCACGTGCCAGTCACCGGTGCCGGCCGAGGTGACGACCACGCGGCCCGAGAGGCCTGCACGGTCGACCAGATCGCGCAGCACGACCTCGGCCATCGGCGAGCGGCAGATGTTGCCCGTGCACACCACGCAGATGCGGAACGCCTCGCTGACGGACTTCTCCGGAGCGGATTCCTCGGCGTGTCGGGGCATGCTGCCTATTCTCGCACTCGGCGTTGCAGCGCCGATAGCGGCGCCGGATGGGGTCAGCGGTTGCGACGGCCGGCCAGCGGGCGCAGGATGGCGCCGATGATGGCCGAGAGGATGGCGAGCACGAGTGCACCGAGCACGGTCCACCAGAAGCTCTCCAGCGTCAGCCCGAAGCCGAACCAGCCGGTGACCACGGCGACCAGCCAGAGCAGCAGGGCGTTCACGAACAGCGAGATGATGCCGAGCGTGAGGATGTAGAGCGGGAACGCCACCACCCGGATGACCGAGCCGACGAAGCCGTTGATGATGCCGAACACCAGCGCCACCAGCAGGTAGGTGATCACGGTCTCGAAGGCCCCGCCGTCGCCGATCGGGTCGATCTTGACCCCCGCGACGATCAGGGTGGTGAGCCACAGGGCGATCGCGTTCGCGATGAGGGAGACCAGGAATCTGCGCATGCCACCACTATCCCATCCAGAAGGGTGCAGAGTCGATGCATGGTCACCGTTCCCTGGGCTCCCGAGTACCCCGTCGTCACCCCCCGTCTGCGCCTGCGGCCGCATCGGCTCGACGATCTCGACGATCTGCTCCGGTTCCACTCCGATATCGAGGTGGTGCGGTACATCCCGTGGCCGGTGCGCACGCGCTCGCAGACCGAGGCGGCGCTCGAGGCGCGCACCCGGCAGGGGGTGGTGTTCGAGCCGGGACAGTGGCTGGTGTTGGCGATGGAACTGGACGGCCGGGTGATCGGCGAGATGCTGCTGAAGTACGACAGCGAGACGGATGCCCGGGGCGAGCTCGGCTACGCGATGGCCGCCGACGTCGAGGGGCACGGCTACGCCACCGAGGCCGCCCGCGCGATGCTCGACCTCGCCTTCGGCCCGTTCGGCCTGCACCGGGTGGTGGCCCGCCTGGACGCCCGGAACGGGGCATCCGCTCGCCTGCTGACCCGCCTCGGGATGCGCCAGGAGGCGCACCTGCGCGAGGACGAGTACTTCAAGGGCGAGTGGACCGACACGCTCGTGTTCGGCATCCTGGCCTCGGAGTGGCCCGCGCGCCCCCCGCGCCCCCCGCACCCCTCAGCGCAGGAAGCGCCGGAGTGACGTCGAGGCGCGGCGCCAGAGGCGCTTCTCGGGGGAGCCGAACGGGTCTTCGGTGACCATGTAGGTCCAGGTGGAGCCGGGGCGGAGGAAGGCGGGCGGATCGCGGCGGATGTCGTGATCTGCGACCGCACGGCCGAGGGCAGCCTCCACCGCGGCGGCGACCTCGGGCAGGAACGACTCGAACTCGCGCTGGGCGATCTTGACGTACTCGTCGAGCGGGTTGTCGCGCGCCAGGGAGCGCAGGTGGATGCCCTCACGGGCGTCGGCCAGGAGGGCGGCGTGCCGGCACCAGGTCGCGTCGAGGTGGTAGAGCGCGGTGCGGGTCGCGAAGCGATCGGTAGCCGCGGTACCGAACTCGCCCTCGAGCGCGGCGAGGTGACGCGAGGTCGCCGCGCTCCGCAGTGGTTCGGCGGTGGGCGCCTGTCGCAGGCCCCGCTCGAGCACCTCGGTGCGCAGCCGCAGCACGGCGGCGCGCTGGCGGGCCGGCGCTTCGGAGAACCGCAGGGTGCTGGCGCGCAGCTGCTCGCGAGAGGCCTCGCCGATCCGCTGGGCGTGGTTCAGGATGCTGGCGGCCCGGTCGAGGCCGCCGGCGTCGATTGCGCGGGAGTACTCGTCCGACACGAGGTCGAGGTGGGTGGCGACCACGGCATCCTCGAGGCTGGCGAAGAAGATGCTGGAACCCGGATCGCCCTGCCGGGATGCCCGGCCGCGCAGCTGATCGTCGAGCCGGCCGTTCTCGTAGCGTTCGGCGCCGATGACGCTGAGGCCGCCCAGCGCCGTGATCCGCTCGCGGTCGCGTTCGTCGCGACCGCCCAGCCTGATGTCGGTGCCCCGGCCGGCCATCTGGGTCGAGATGGTGACTCGGCCGAACTCGCCCGCCCGGGCGACGATGGCCGCCTCCTCGGCATCGTTCTTCGCGTTCAGCACCGCGGCCTCGATGCCGTCGTCGGACAGCGACGTCGCCAGGTGCTCCGACGCGGCGACACTGGCCGTGCCGACGAGGATCGGGCGCCCGGTGGAATGCTCGGTCCGGATGTGCTCCAGCAGGGCGGCGTGCTTCTCGCCGGGCGTGCGGAAGAGGCGGTCGGGATGATCGACCCGCCGGGAAGGCACGCGGGATGCGACCTCGCCCGTGGTGAAGCCGTAGCCCTCGGCCAGCAGCGGCGCGACGGCCAGAGCGGTTCCGCTCATCCCGCACACGGTCGCGTGCAGCTTCATCAGCGAGCCGACGGTGAGGGAATCGAGCACCTCGCTCAGAGCGCTCGCGTGCAGGCCCTCCTTCACCTCGATCGCCTCCTGCAGCCCATCGGGCCAGCGCTGGGCGGTGGACACGCGACCCCGGGCGGCGCTGATCAGCTCGAGCCGGCCGTCGCGCACGAGGTAGTCGACGTCGCGCTGCACCAGGGTGCGGGCGTGCAGGGCGAGGTTCACGGCCGTGAGGTGGTCGTGGGTGCTCGAGTCGAAGAGGTTGGCCACACCGAGGGCGTTCTCCACCGCGGCCGTGCCGGGGTCGGTGAGCGACACGTTGAGGCGGTCGGTGCCGACCTCGAAGTGCTCGCCGTCGCGCAGTGTCTTCACCACGGCCTCGACACGGTGCGAGTCGGCGTCGTGCCGGCCCTCCTCGGTCGCGGCGGCGAGCACCAGAGGGATGCTCGCCTCGTCGATCAGCACGGCATCGACCTCGTCGACGATCGCCACGTCGGGCCGCACCAGCGGGCCGGGAACGGCCTCGGCCCGGAAGCGGTCGCGCAGCACGTCGAAGCCGAGTTCGGAGGCCGAGACGTACACGACGTCGGCGTCGTAGGCGCGACGGCGGGCATCCGGGGTCTGGTCGGCCGCGATCCAGCCGGCCGAGACGCCGAACGCCTCGAACAGCGGGCCCATCCACTCGGCATCGCGCCGGGCGAGGTAGTCGTTGACCGAGATGACGTGGATCCGGCGGCCGTGAAGCGCGTAGCCGACGGCGGCGATCGCGCCGGCGAGCGTCTTGCCCTCACCCGTCGCCAGCTGCACCCCGTGGCCGGCGAGCAGCGCGAGGGCGGTGACCAGCTGGCCGGGGAACGGCCGCTGGCCGAGGGTGCGTTCGGCGGCCCGGCTCGCGACCGCGCAGAAGGTGCGCCGGTCGGCGTCGGTCCAGGATCGGCGGGCGGCCGCGCCCAGGGAGGCGATGGTCGCATCCGCCGTGTCGTCGCTGCGGGCCGGCGGCCGGGCGGGAATCGAATCGACGAGCCCTTCGAGGCGATGGAAGCTCGCTACGCCGCCGATCCCGAGGAAGGCGTTCAGGCGGGAGAGCAGCCGATCGCGCATGATCACCCTCCTCATCCACGCGCTGAACATGAATAAACATCGATATTACCGCCCGCGGAGGGCTTCGGCCTCGCTGCGCCAGCGGGCCAGGAGCTGCCAGGGGTCGTCGCCGGGTGCCGTCAGAGCGTGGACGTGGTCGGCCAGGTCGCCCGTGAGGGCGAACCACTCGCCGGTGAGTCGGTGCTCGGCGAACTCGGCGTGACGGGCCTGCTCGCGGGCACGGCCACCGCGTTCGAAGGCGAGCAGTTCTTCGTAGCGCAGTTGGGCCAGGCGGCTCCGCGGGTTCGCCGAGGTGCCGATCTTCACCCGGTCGCCGAAGCGCAGGTAGTAGACGACCTCGACGACCACGGGCGCCGAGCCGTCTTCCGGATGCTCGCCGTGCCGCCACTCGCACCGCGCGCAGAGCCAGCCGGACGGGTAACGCACGCCCAGGCGCGACCCGCAGGCCACGCAGGGCGACGGCAGCACGTCGGTGACCCCCACCTGGCCGGCCATCCACTCGGTGGCCTCCTGCAGATGGCCTCGGCAGAGCGCCAGCGGGGATTCGGCCGGGCGGCCGTCGGGGCTGCAGGGCGAATCGGGATCAGCGCCCGCCAGGGCGCAGGAGGTCGGCATGGTCGCACGCTACTCGCGGGGTGCGACATCCGGGTGCCGGAGCCGATGTCGGAGGCGGTGACTAGCGTCTCAGGAGACGAGCCACGGAGGGCGACGGATGGCCGGAAAGGAGGAGGAGTGCCCGAGAACGTGACCGCGTGGTGGGAGCGGCGGCAGCGGTCGAAGGGATGCGAGACCCCCTACCCGGTCGGCCGGTACCGGGAGGCCTGGCGCCGGTATCCGGTGCTGGTGCGGCAGTACCATCCGGAGTTCAACGCCGGGCGCACCCTCAGCCAGATCCCGCCGGCGGCCGACGTGTACCTCACCTGGCAGTGCGACGCGGGCCACCTGTTCGTCGCGACGCCGAGCGAGCAACGCAGCCGGCCGAGCGGTGGCCGGCGTCGACGCTCGGTGTGGTGCCCGGTGTGCGCCGAGATGGCGGTGCCCTCGCGGGTGGTCGCCGAGCGCGTTCACCCGCGCGTCGACGAGCCCGATCGCGTTCCCTCCGCCCCCGTTCCGCCCGCGTCCCCCGCTGCACCCGTCCCGGCCGTCGCGCCCGTGGCCGGGCGATCGGCCGCTCCCCGGCGGCCTGGAGCCGCAGGCCGTGCCGCCGTGCCGGCCGGCGAGGGATTGCGTCGTGTTCCCGGCAGCGCCTTCCGGAGCGCCCGGGCACCTCGCCCGGCCTCCGCCGTCGAGGCCGGCCTTCGGCAGCGGCTCGGCGAGCACTTCGCCTTCGACCTCGCACCGAACGCGGTGGCCGTGGGGCGGCCGTTCTTCGGCCGGCACGAAGTGTGGCCCGACTTCGTGATCGACGAGCTGCGGATCGCCGTCGAGTACGACACCGTCGGCCGTTTCGGCCTCGAGCACGTCGGCCCCCGCGAAGAGGCCGATCGGCGGAAGGACCGCCTGCTGCGGGAGGCCGGCTGGGAGGTGGTGCGCATCCGCTGCCGACCGCTGGAGGCGCTCGGCCCGCACGACCTGGTGGTGTCGGGGGTCACCGCGAAGCTCGTCGACGATCTCGCGGCGGTGTTCGGCGCCCTCCGCGGCGAGCTCTTCGTCGAGGCGTACCGGCGCTGATTCCGGCACGATTCCACAGCTCGGCTGAAGGGTTATCCACAGCCGGACATATTCCCGGGCCGCTTTCGCAGCGCGAACTAAGATGAACGAATGAGTTCCGGCCCCCTGGACGCACGTTCCGACGCTGCGGCGACCCCCGTGAAGCTCCGCCCTGAGATCCTGGCGTTGCCCTCCTACAAGCAGGGCAAGGCGGCCCCCGGCGGCTTCAAGCTCTCCTCCAACGAGAACCCCTTCGATCCACTTCCCGGCGTGCTGGAGGCGGTGGATGCCGCCACCCGGCAGCTGCACCGCTACCCGAACGCCGGAGCGCCCGAGATCACCGCCCGGCTCGCCGCCGACTGGGGCGTCGAGCCCGAGGAGGTCATCGTCGCCGCTGGCTCGGTGGCCCTGCTCACCCACTTCACCCAGGCGGCGGCCGGCCCGGGCGACGAGGTCGTCTACTCCTGGCGCTCGTTCGAGGCCTACCCGTGGATGACGGTCATCCCGAGTGCCGTGCAGGTGCCGGTGCCCAACACCCCCGGCCACCGTCATGACCTCGACGCGATGGCCGCCGCGATCACCGACCGCACCCGCCTGGTGATCGTCTGCAGCCCCAACAACCCCACCTCGACGGTCGTCACCGAAGACGAGTTCGAGACCTTCATGGCGAAGGTGCCGAGCCACGTGCTCGTGATCCTCGACGAGGCCTACGCCGAGTTCGTCACCGATCCGGCCGCCGTGAACGGCCGCGAGCTGATCCACCGCTACCCGAACCTCGTCGTGCTGCGCACCTTCTCCAAGGCCTACGGGCTCGCCGGGCTGCGGATCGGCTACGGCATCGGCCCGGCCGCCATCCTGGCCGCCGCCCGCACCACGATCATCCCGCTCAGCCTCACCGATCAGGCCCAGGTGGCCGCCGTCGCCTCGCTCGACCGCAGCGACGAGCTGCGTGCACGCGTCGACGACATCACCGCCCGCCGCGACGCCGTCTACGACGCGCTGGTGGGGCTCGGGCACACCGACATCCCGAGGCCGCACGGCAACTTCGTCTGGTTCCCCGCGGGCGAGCGCAGCCAGGAGGTGGCCGAGACCTTCCTGCGGCACGGCATCGTCGCGCGCGCCTACCTGCCCGACGGTGTGCGGCTCACCATCGGCGAGCAGGAGTCGGTCGAGAACATCCTGTCCGCCGCCGAAGAGATTGCGAGGTAACCGGATGGCCGACACCATCATCGCGAACCCCACCGCCGGGCCCGCCACCGAGACCACGGTGCAGTTCCTGACCCCGGAAGGCGAGTTCGCTCCGAGCGAGAGCGCCGAGGAATACGCCTCGTACCTCGATCGCCTCAGCCACGACGACCTCCAGCAGTTCTACCGCCACATGGCGGTGGTGCGCCGCTTCGACCACGAGGGCACCAACCTGCAGCGCCAGGGCCAGATGGCGCTCTGGGTGCCGAGCCACGGCCAGGAGGCCGCCCAGGTCGGCTCCGCCTTCGCCGCGAAGCCGCAAGACCACATCTTCCCCTCGTACCGCGAGCACGCGGTCGCCCACGTGCGCGGCATCGACCTGCTCTCGATCGTCGAGCTGCTGCGCGGCAACACGCACGGCGGTTGGGACCCGACCGATCCGGCCAACGGCAACTTCCACGGCTACTGCCTCGTCATCGGCTCGCACACGCTGCACGCCACCGGCTACGCCATGGGCATGCAGCGCGATGGCGTGGTGGGCACGGGCGACGACTCCGTAGACGCCGCCGTGCTCGCCTACTTCGGAGACGGCTCCACCTCGCAGGGCGACGTGAGCGAGGCCTTCGTGTTCTCGGCCTCGGCGCAGAGCCCGAACGTGTTCTTCCTGCAGAACAACCACTGGGCCATCTCGGTGCCGGTGTCGGTGCAGTCGCGCATCCCGCTCTACCTGCGCTCGCGCGGCTTCGGGGTGCCCAGCGTGCAGATCGACGGCAACGACGTGCTCGCGAGCTTCGCGGTCACCGCGAAGCACCTCGACGAGGCGCGAGCCGGGAACGGCCCGCAGTTCATCGAGGCGCTCACCTACCGCATCGGCGCGCACACCTCGTCCGACGACCCCAGCAAATACCAGGATCAGGCGCTGTACGACTACTGGGTCGCGCGCGACCCCATCGTCCGCTTCGAGACGTACCTCCGCTCGCTCGGCGAGGGAGACGCGTTCTTCGCCGCGATCGCCGAGGAGGCCGACGACTACGCGGCCGACATCCGTCACCGCACCCTGGCGCTCACCCCGCCGCCCGCCTCGATCATGTTCGACCACGTGTACTCCGAGCCGCACCCCGTGATGCAGGAGCAGAAGCTCTGGCTCGAACGGTACGAGGCTTCGTTCGAAGGGGATCAGGCATGAGCGTCACCGATCTGACCGGCACGGCCACGGAATCCGCCCCCGCCTCGCGCGTCGAAGAGCTGCCGATGGCCAAGGCGCTCAACGCCGGGCTCCGGCAGGCGCTCGCCGACGACCCCAAGGTGCTGCTGATGGGAGAAGACATCGGCCGTCTGGGCGGCGTCTTCCGCGTCACCGAAGGCCTGCAGGCCGAGTTCGGCACCGACCGCGTCGTCGACACGCCGTTGGCCGAGTCCGGCATCATCGGCACGGCCATCGGCCTGGCGCTGCGCGGCTACCGCCCGGTGTGCGAGATCCAGTTCGACGGCTTCATCTACCCCGGCTTCGACCAGATCACCAGCCAGCTGGCCAAGCTGACGAACCGCGGATCGGGCGCCTTCTCGATGCCCGTGGTCATCCGGGTGCCCTACGGCGGGCACATCGGCGCCGTCGAGCACCACCAGGAGAGCCCGGAGACGTACTTCGCGCACACCGCCGGCCTCCGCGTGGTGAGCCCGTCGACGCCGAACGACGCGTACTGGATGATCCAGGAGGCGATCGCCTCGAACGACCCGGTGATGTTCTTCGAGCCCAAGAGCCGCTACTGGCCCAAGGGCCCGGTCGACTTCGCCGGCACCGCGGCGCCGCTGCACGCCTCGCGCGTGGTGCGTACGGGAACGGATGTCACGCTGCTGGCCCACGGCGCGATGGTGAGTGTGCTGATGGCCGCCGCCGAGATCGCCGCCGAGGAGGGGGTGAGCGCCGAGGTCGTCGACCTGCGCTCGCTCAGCCCGATCGACTACGGACCGATCATCGACTCGGTCACCAAGACCGGCCGCCTGGTCGTGGCGCAGGAGGCTCCCGGCTTCGTGAGCCTCGGCTCGGAGATCGCCGCCACCGTGTCGGAGCGTGCGTTCTACTCGCTGCAGGCGCCGGTGCTCCGGGTCTCCGGCTTCGACACCCCGTTCCCACCCGCCAAGCTCGAGACGCTCTACCTCCCTGACGCCGACCGCGTCATGGAGGCCGTCGACCGGGTGATGGCCCACTAGGGCCAGGAGGAGACCTGCCATGACCAGCTCCCAGTTCCACCTCCCGGATGTCGGCGAAGGCCTCACTGAGGCCGAGATCGTCTCGTGGAAGGTCGCTCCCGGCGACACCATCGCGATCAACCAGGTGATCGTCGAGATCGAGACCGCCAAGTCGCTCGTCGAGCTGCCCTCGCCGTTCGCGGGCACCGTCGAGGGCCTGCTCGTCGAAGAGGGCGCCACGGTCGATGTGGGCACGCCGATCATCACGGTCACCGCCACCGATGGCGCGGAAGCGCCGCCGGCCCCCGAGCCCGTCGATCGGCACGAGGCCGCCGGGGCTCCCGTCGCCGGTTCCGCGTCCGCCTCCCCCGATCTCACCGCTGCCGCAACGCTCGCCGCCTCGGCGCAGACGACGGCCGCCGCCGAGGAGAAGCCCGGCGCGGTGCTCGTGGGATACGGCATCAAGGGGCACGTCTCCAGCCGGCGCACGGGTCGAAGCGGCGCCCGCGCCGCCGTCCCGGCCATCGGCGAAGCTCCCGGTGCCGCTCGTCCGTCCACCCGGCCGGCCCGCGTTCCGCAGCCGATTGCCGGTCTGCCGGTCATCGCGAAACCGCCCATCCGCAAGCTCGCCAAAGACCTCGGCGTCGATCTCAACGAGGTCACGCCGACAGGGCTGATCGGCGACATCACGCGGGAGGACGTCATCCGGCACGCCGACCAGGCGAAGGTCTTCCACAACATCGAGACCCCTCAGTGGGCGCCGGTGCGGGAGGAGCGGATCCCGGTCAAGGGCATGCGCAAGCAGATCGCCAAGGCGATGGTGGCCTCGAAGTTCACGGCGCCGCACGTCTCGCTCTTCGTCGACGTGGATGCCACGCGCACCATGGAGTACGTGAAGCGGTTGAAGACCTCGCCCGACTTCGTGGGCGTGAAGATCTCGCCGCTCTTGATCATGGCCAAGGCGATGATCTGGGCCGTGCGACGCAACCCCATGGTCAATTCGGCCTGGACCGACAAAGAGATCATCGTGCGCAACTATGTGAACCTCGGCATCGCCGCGGCCACCCCGCGCGGGCTGATCGTCCCGAACATCAAAGACGCGCACGACATGTCGCTGCGCGAGCTCGCCGGTGCCTTGGAGCAGCTCACCATCACGGCGCGGGAGGGCCGCACCTCCCCCGCCGAGATGTCCGACGGCACCATCACCATCACGAACATCGGCGTCTTCGGGATGGACACGGGCACCCCGATCCTGAACCCCGGCGAGGTGGCGATCGTGGCCCTCGGCACCATCAGGCAGAAGCCCTGGGTGGTCGACGGCGAGGTGCGCCCCCGCTTCGTCACCACGATCGGCGCGAGTTTCGACCACCGCGTGGTCGACGGCGACGTGGCCAGCCGCTTCGTGGCCGACGTGGCTTCGATCATCGAGGAGCCCGCTCTCCTCCTCGACTGAGGCGGCGCTCCGGCACCCCCGGTGGGCTCAACCGGCCGGCGCAGGCGCCGGAGTCGGCGACAGGGAGAGGTCGACCCGGTCGAGGGCGACCAGGCGGAGGCCCGCGTCACCCCAGTAACAGGTCTGAAGCAGGATGTCGGCGTCCAGACCCGCGGTGGCCGTGGCGGCGTCGTCGCCGGCCTGGGCGTCGCGGCTGCCGGAGACCTGGTAGTCGCCGTCGAGATCGGTGCCGGTGATGGTGACGAGATCGAGGGGCTCCAGCTGGAGCACGAGGTCTCCGTCGCAGTAGTTGTGGGCGCCCACGATCGGGGCGACGGCGCCGATGTCCATCCGCACCCACTGGCAGTTGTCGAGTTCCACCTGGAATCCGCGCGTGGCGACCTGGATGGCGTCGTGCCGCTGCGCGCGCGAAGGCGCTTCCTGGCTCGGCGGCGCGGCCTGCTCGGGCTCGTCCCGCGGGGCGTCCTCGCGCACAGCATCGGCCGGTTGGGGCTGATCGCCCTGGGAACCCGCGGCGTCGACGTCGGGTGCGACGGATGGCGCCGGCTGGGCGGTATCGGGCCCGGCCAGGACGGTGCTGGTAGTGGCATCCGTGGTCTGCTGCGAAGGGTGCGCCGCCTGTGCCGCCACAGCCCAGCCGATGCCGCCCAGGAGCGCCGCCGTCGCCAGGGAGGCGACGATCCGCCGGGGCAGGGCGGCGCGGCGCTGCCGGCGGTGGTATTCGGCGAACTCGGGGCGCATCATCCCTCCCGGCCGGACGATAGCAGCCCGACGTGTCGACCTGGAGGCCGGAAGGCGGCCATCGCCCGCGATCGCTGATTTTGAAAATCATTATCAATTAGGTAGCGTTGAAGCGTTCCCGAGATAGACAGGCCTCCCCCGTGAAATCACGCTTCCTCTTCTCCGCTGCTGCCCTCGCCGCTTCCGCGCTCCTGCTGAGCGGATGCGCGGCCGGCTCGTCGGCGGATGCCGGCGCCGGCAGCACCTCCGATGGCGCATCCGACAGCGGCGGCGTGCGCGTCGTCGCCTCCACCAACGTGTACGGCAGCATCGCCGAGCTGGTGGGCGGCGACTTCGTCGACGTCACCTCGCTCATCGACAGCCCCGACCAAGACCCGCACGAGTACCAGGCCGACGCGCGCAACCAGCTCGCGCTCTCGAAGGCGCAGATCGTGATCGAGAACGGCGGCGGCTACGACGACTTCATCGACACGATGCTCGCCGCGGCCGACAACCCCGACGCGGTCGTGCTGAACGCCGCCGATCTCTCCGGCTACGACCAGGAGCCGGCCGAGGGCGAGTTCAACGAGCACGTCTGGTACGACTTCCCCACGGTGTCCAAGGTCGTCGACCAGCTGGTGACCGAGCTCTCGGCGGCCGACCCGGCCGAAGCATCCGTGTTCCAGGCCAACGGCGCGAGCGTGAAGACGCAGCTCGAGACGCTCGAGAGCACCGCGGAAGAGCTCAAGACCACCGCGGCCGGCACCGGTGTCGCCATCACCGAGCCCGTCCCCCTCTACCTGCTCGACTCGGTCGGCCTCGACAACAAGACTCCGGATGCCTTCAGCGAGGCCGTCGAGGAGGACACCGACGCGCCCGCCATCGTGTTGCAGGACACGCTCGCGCTGTTCGACTCCAAGCAGGTCTCCCTGCTGGTCTACAACGCGCAGACCGGCGGACCCCAGACCGACGCCCTGGTCGAGGCGGCGAAGAAGAACGGCATCCCGAGCGTCGCGGTCACGGAGACCCTGCCCGACGGCGACGACTACTTCACCTGGATGACGGGCAACCTCGATGCGATCGCCGAAGCGCTCGCCCAGTAGGGTTTCCCCGTGACCCGCAGCCCTGCGCCCTCGTCGGCCGGTACCCCGTCGGGGCCGGCCGATGCGGTGCTGTCGCTGCGCGACGCCTCGCTCGCGTTCGGGGATCGCACGCTCTGGTCGGGCCTGGATCTCGATGTGCGGCGAGGCGAGTTCATCGCCGTGCTCGGGGCCAACGGATCGGGCAAATCGAGCCTTCTGAAGGTGATCCTCGGCCAGCAGAGGCTCTCCGGCGGCAGCATCCGGTTCCTCGGCGAACCCGGGCGGCGCGGCGACCGGCGGATCGGCTACGTGCCCCAGCAGAAGCTCGCCGACGACGGTACTCCCCTGCGTGCCCGCGACCTGGTCGCGCTCGGCCTGAGCGGCCATCGCTGGGGTGTGCCGCTGCCCTCCACCGCCCGTCGTCGCGAGGTCGACGAGCTGCTCGCCGCGGTCGGCGCCACCGCCTACGCGAACGTCGGCGTCTCCACGCTCTCCGGCGGCGAGCAGCAGCGCATCCGGATCGGCCAGGCGCTGGCCGGCTCACCGCGCCTGCTGCTCTGCGACGAGCCGCTGCTCTCGCTCGACCTCACGCACCAGCGCGCGGTCAGCGAGCTGATCGACCGGCAGCGCCGCGAGCGGGACTTCGGCGTGCTGTTCGTCACGCACGACGTCAACCCGATCCTCGGCATGGTCGACCGGGTGCTCTATCTCGCGGGCGGTGGCTTCCGCATCGGCACGCCCGACGAGGTGCTGCGAACCGAGGTGCTCAGCGAGCTCTACGGATCGCGGGTCGACGTCATCCGCACCCACGGTCGCGTGATCGTGGTGGGCGCGCCCGACCACTCGCACGTGCACGAGGAGCACGAGCCCACTCCCGGTCGGGCGCACGGCCGCGGCGCCGAGGGGCTCGCCTCGTGAGCGGCGACTTCTGGTCGCAGATCTTCGACTTCTCCGACTACGGCGAACTGCTCGTGCTGCTGCAGAACTCCATCATCGCGGGCGCCGTGCTGGGTGTCGTCGGCGGCCTGATCGGCGTCTTCGTGATGTCGCGCGACATGGCGTTCGCCGTGCACGGCATCAGCGAGCTCTCGTTCGCGGGGGCAGCGGCCGGCCTGCTGTTCGGGGTCGGGGTGGTGCAGGGTTCGATCATCGGCTCGCTCGTGGCGGCGCTGATCATCGGCGTGCTCGGCTCCCGGGCCCGGGACCGCAACTCGATCATCGCCGTGCTGATGCCCTTCGGTCTGGGGCTCGGCATCCTGTGCCTGTCGCTGTATCCGGGGCGCTCGGCGAACAAGTTCGGCCTGCTGACCGGCCAGATCGTGGCGGTCGACGACCCCAAGCTCAACTCGCTGATCGCGATCTCGATCGTGGTGGTGCTCGGCCTGCTGCTGATCTGGCGGCCGCTCACCTTCGCGAGCGTGGATGCGGATGTCGCGTCGGCGCGCGGGGTGCCGGTGCGCGCCCTCTCGATCGTCTTCATGCTGCTGCTCGGCCTCGCCGTGGCGGTCTCGGTGCAGATCGTCGGGTCGCTGCTCGTGCTTTCGATCCTCGTGACGCCGGCGGCGGCGGCGCTGCGCATCTCCTCGTCGCCGATCGCGGTGCCGCTGCTCAGCACCCTGTTCGCGGTGGTGTCGCTGGTGGGCGGCATCCTGCTGGCCCTCGGCGCCTCCGTGCCGATCAGCCCCTACGTCACCACCATCTCGTTCCTGATCTACCTGGTCTGCCGGCTCGTGTCGGGGGCCCGGCGTCGTCGCGGAGTCGCCGGACGGCGAACGGATGCGGTGACCGCATGATCCCGGGCAGCATCCAGCCGCTCGCGCTACCGTGGTGGTGTTCGAACCGTTCCGGAAAGGGGTCGGCATGGTCGTGAAGCGCAACACCTGGCAGCGGGAGGCCGTGCGCTCGGCCCTCGGCACCCAGATGGGCTTCGTGAGCGCCCAGGGGCTGCACGCCGCGCTGGCCACCTCCGGTTCCCACATCGGCCTGGCCACGGTCTACCGCGCACTCGCCGACCTGGCGAACGAGGGCGAGGCCGACTCGCTGCAGTCCCCCGAGGGCGAGGCGCTCTACCGCGCCTGCTCGCTGGCGCACCACCACCACCTGATCTGCCGCAGCTGCGGCCTCACGGTCGAGATCGAGGCCGACGAGGTGGAGGAGTGGGCCCACCGCACGGCCACCCAGCACGGCTTCAGCCGCCCCGAGCACGTGGTCGACGTCTTCGGCTTCTGCTCGGCCTGCGTCCCCCCGCAGTAGCGGTCAGCCCCTCTCGACCAGCGGGAGGCCCGCGATCCCCTCGAGGAGACGATCGGCGGTCGCTTCGGCGTCGGCACCCAGGATCCCGAGGTTCTCGCGTGCGCGCTCGAACGCCCCGAGGGCGGCTGTGCGCATCCGGTCGACGATGTCACGCGCTTCGGGCCCGGGGATCCGCAGGCGGGTAGCGGCGCGTACGAAGTCCTCGGTGCCCAGACGGTCGATCCGGTACTCGCCGTTCACATTCATCGCGAGCTGGATGGATTCATTGCCGGCGCGGTAGGCGGCATAGCTCGCCAGATCGTAGAGCGGGGCCAGGCGGACGCGTTCGCCGTCGAGCATGATCGAGTAGTTCTTGGCATGCGCATCCGTTCCTGCGACGACGGCATTGAACACGAAGCCCTCGAAGAAGGCTCGAGCCGCCTCCACCCGGTCACCGATCAAGGGCATGACGTCGAGCAATCCTGCGAACGCTGCAAGGCCGGGACCTCCGTCTCGCCGCTGGTACTTCTTTGCCGGCGAGACGGCGAGTGCCTGGCAGAGGTCTTCCTGATGGAGTCGATGCCAGACTCCGTCGCGGAGCTCGCGGTCATACCGGGTCGAGACGAAGGTGCGGATGCCGCCGAACTCGGCCAGTGTGCTCGCCGCGGTGACGAGCCCCAGTTCGCGGGCCGCACCCATGGTGAGCTGCTCGATCACGTCGATGCCCCGCATCTCACCGCTGACCGGCTTCAGGATGTGGGTGGTGGGGACGGCGTCGTGCGGGAGGCCCCATCCGCCGTCGGCCAGCGCATGCAGCGCGATCTTCGGCTGGGCGCCCGCGAGCGAGAACCTGCCTTCGCGCAGGGAGAGCGGCCTGCCGTGGCGGTACTCTTCGATCGCATCAGCCAGCATCTTCGCGATCTCGGCCTCGGTCACCGCCCGAGCCGTCATCCGCGTGCCGGATGCGTCCGGCGGCGGCGCGCCCGGCGGCAGCAGTTGGAGAGCCCCGGCGACATCCGCGCCGACGTGCTCCAACAGAGCGAAGGGACTGGTGGCGGAAACCCCGTAGGTGCTGCCCATCGCCGACAATGCTTGAGCGTTGTCAGGGAGGAGCCCTTGCAGGAACGGCAGTGCCACACGATTCCTGTGCTCGACACGCTCGAGCGGGATCGACATCGACACCGGCGTCGCGGTCGGGGAGAGCCGGTACCCTTCGTCGTACTCGAAGCTCAGATTGCCCGCTCCCGTCATGGAGAAGACGCCGGTCAAGGTCCCGTCGAGGTAAGCGTGGAGTTCGCGACTCATTGCTCGTTCCCAACCGGAGTGATCGGGACGACGTCGACCTCGTAGCCGAGAGCTTGAAGCACGTCCAGGACCTTGCTCGCATTGACGCTGGTCTTGCCGTTCTCGAACTCGTTGAGCCACTTGCGTGACACCCAGGCTTTCACCGCGAGCTCCTCTTGGCTGAGACCGGCGCGCAGACGGAGCTCTCGCGTCTTGAGACCGAGGCTACGGACGGTCTTCATGATGCCTCCTGGGAGCGTACGGTTACATTCGCTGATGTGAACGTACGGTTACACTACAAGATGTGAGCGTACGGTTACAAGAATCTCCGCGGGTCGCCTCGGAATTGCCTTGAGAGACTGTCTGTCCTAAGCTACTCAGGTTGGGTGGAATCCTCCGCCCATTGCGAGCCTGCCCGGTTCGAGAGAATCGGCGGCGGGCTTGTCGACAAGTCATCTTGGGTGAGGCACTCGTCTCACGGTAACCAATGGAGGAAACAATGGCAGCAGTGTGCCAGGTGACTGGAGCCGTTCCCGGCTTCGGTCACAACATCTCGCACTCGCACCGTCGCACCAAGCGGCGCTTCGACCCGAACGTGCAGAAGAAGACGTACTACGTGCCGTCGCTTCGCCGTAACGTCACCCTGACCCTGTCCGCCAAGGGCATCAAGGTCATCGACGCCCGCGGCATCGAGTCCGTGGTCAAGGACATCCAGGCACGGGGGATCAAGCTCTAATGGCAAAGCAGCAGGACGTCCGTCCCATCATCAAGCTCCGCTCGACGGCGGGCACCGGTTACACCTACGTGACCAAGAAGAACCGTCGCAACGACCCCGACCGCCTCGTGCTGAAGAAGTACGACCCGGTCATCCGCAAGCACGTCGACTTCCGAGAGGAGCGGTAACACATGGCTAAGAAGAGCAAGATCGCCCGTAACGAACAGCGCAAGGTCATCGTGGAGCGCTACGCCGCGAAGCGCCTCGAGCTGAAGAAGGCTCTCGTGAGCCCCACCTCGACCGACGAAGAGCGCGAAGCCGCTCGCCTCGGCCTGCAGAAGCTCCCCCGCAACGCCTCGCCGATCCGCGTTCGCAGCCGCGACGCCGTCGACGGACGCCCCCGCGGTGTGCTGACGAAGTTCGGAATCAGCCGTGTTCGCTTCCGCGACATGGCGCACCGCGGTGAATTGCCGGGCATTACGAAGTCCAGCTGGTAAATTACCCACGGTCGTACGACCAACAGCACTGGCCCTGGTGGCCGGGACCGTTCCTAGTAAACAGCTACAACTCGTAGCGAAAAGGTCCGAGGAGGACACCTTAAATGGCTGACAAGTCACTCAACAAGACCGAGCTCGTCGCAGCCGTCGCCGCCGCTTCCGGCCAGACGCAGGCTTCCGTCAACGAGGTTCTTGACGCTCTCTTCTCCACGCTGGCCGACTCGGTCGCTTCCGACACGAAGGTCACGATCCCGGGCTGGCTCGCTGTCGAGCGCACCTCGCGTGCCGCTCGCACCGGCCGCAACCCCCAGACGGGCGCCACCATCGAGATCCCCGCGGGCCACTCCGTGAAGATCTCGGCCGGCTCCAAGCTGAAGGCTGCCGCCAAGTAGCAGTGCATTTCCGGAAAGGGCGTCGACTTCGGTCGGCGCCCTTTCCGCATCCCGGTTGCCGCGAACGGGCACCGGGCGGGGGCTCAGGATGCGACGCGTAAAGTGGACGGGTGCTGAGAGTCGTGCGTGTCGCCGGGCCCGCCACCCTGGTGGCGGTGTCGGTCGTGGCATTGCTGGTGGCATTGGCGATCGGCGGCGGGGCCGCCCCCCAGCTGCTCGAAGACCCGGGAGCCGTGGTGCGCTTCGGGCTGCCGATCTCGAGCATGCTCGTGAACATCTCCGCAGCCGGCATGATCGGCGCGCTCGGCCTGGTGCTGTTCGCGATCCCGCCGGGCAGCACGGCCTACGGTCGCGCGCTCGACGTGGCCGCCGGATCCGCGGCGCTGTTCACGGTGGCCGCCGCCCTCACCGGCTTCTTCAACTACCTCAGCGTCACCGCCCGCGCGCTCAGCTTCGATGACGCCTTCAGCCAAGGGCTCGGGCAGTTCCTCACCCAGATCGCCCTCGGTCAGGCCTGGCTGCAGACCACGCTGATCGGCGCTGTGCTCACCGTGCTCTGCTTCGCCGTGCGCAACCAGACGACGCTCTTCTTCGTGGGCCTGCTCTCGGTGGTGGCGCTCTTCCCGATGGCCCAGCAGGGCCACGCGGCCGGAACGGATGGCCACGACGTCGCCATCACGGCACTCGGGCTGCACCTCATCTTCGCCGCGGCCTGGTTGGGCGGCCTGCTCGTGATCGTGCTGCTCAGCCGTCAGCTCGACACCCCGCGCCTGGTGGACGTGGTGGCCCGGTATTCGAGCGTCGCGCTCGTGTGTTTCGTGGTGGTCGCAGCATCCGGTTACGTCAGCGCCGAGCTGCGGGTGGGCTCGCTCGACCGGCTGACCACGCCCTACGGGCTGCTCGTGCTGGTGAAGGTGGGCGCGCTGATCGCGCTCGGTGTGTTCGGGGCGTTCCACCGGCGCTTCGTGATCCGGCGCCTTGAAGGCACCGGCCGTCGCCGGCACTTCTGGTGGCTGGTCGTGGCCGAACTCGGCTTCATGGGCATCGCCACCGGCTTCGCGGCGGCGCTCGCCCGCACCGCCACCCCGGTGCCCGAGACCGTCGCGACCACGCAGACGGCCGCGCAGATCCTGACCGGATCGGTGCTGCCACCCGAGCTGACACCCGAGACGTTCCTCACGCAGTGGAACTTCGACCTGATCTGGGTGCTCGTGTGCGCCTTCGCGATCTTCTTCTACCTGGCCGGCGTCATCCGCCTGCATCGGCGTGGCGACAAGTGGCCCTGGTATCGCACCGTGCTCTGGATCGCGGGCATCCTGCTGCTGTTCTACGTGACCAACGGCGGCCTGAACGTGTACGAGAAGTTCTTGTTCAGCGTGCACATGGCCGGGCACATGACGCTCAGCATGATGGTGCCGCTGCTGCTCGTTCCCGCCGGTCCGGTGACACTGGCGCTGCGGGCGATCCGCAAGCGCGACGACGGCACTCGCGGAATCCGGGAATGGATCCTGCTGGGGGTGCACTCGAAGGTCGCCACCGTGATCGCGAACCCGATCGTGGCCGGCGTGCTGTTCGCCACCAGCCTGGTGGCGTTCTACTACACGCCGCTGTTCCGCTGGGCGACCGAGAACCACATCGGGCACGAGTGGATGATCGTGCACTTCTTGATCGTGGGCTACCTGTTCGTGCAGGCGCTGATCGGCATCGATCCGGTGCCGTACAAGCTGCCGTACCCGTTCCGGTTGTTGCTGCTGCTGATCACGATGGCGTTCCATGCCTTTTTCGGGCTCGCGCTGATGGGCGGCAACGGGCTGCTGCTGGCCGATTGGTTCGGCGCCACCGGGCGTGACTGGGGGCCGAGCGCGATCGTCGACCAGCAGACCGGCGGCGGCATCGCCTGGAGCATCGGCGAGGTGCCGACCTTCATCCTCGCGCTGATCGTGGCCGTGCAGTGGAGTCGCAGCGACAAGAAGGAGACGAAGCGCCGCGACCGCAACGCCGACCGCACGAACGAGGCCGAGCTCGGTGAATACAACGCGATGCTCGAGCGCCTCGCCTCCCGCGACAGCAGCGGAGCGCCACCCGCCTCCCGCTGAACCCGGCTCGGTCTCCGCCCCCGTCCAAAACGAAAGGGGGCGGGACGGGCGGGCAGTCGGATGGCGGGGGCGCTCCGAATGCTCTGTGCCGGGCCCGCTTTCGGGCGGGCGGGAGGAGACTGGCGTCATGGGTTCTGAGGGAAAGACGGGCGCGCAGGCCGAATCGGTTCCGGATGCCCGCCCCGGCCGGCTCCTGGTCACGGGCGGCGCCGGTTTCATCGGATCCGAGATCGTGCGCCAGGCTCTCACCGCGGGCTGGGACGTGCGGGTGCTCGACAGCTTCCGCGACGACGTGCACGCCGAGTGGACGGATGCCTCCGCCATCGACCCGAGGGTGGAGGTGGTGCGCGCCGACGTGCGTGACGCCGCAGCCGTGGCATCCGCTCTGCAGGGTGTCGACGCCGTGAGCCACCAGGCCGGCAAGGTGGGGCTCGGAGTCGACTTCTCGGATGCGCCCGACTACGTGGGGTCGAACGAACTCGGCACGGCGGTGCTCCTGAACGAGATGGCGCAGGCCGGCGTCGACCGGCTCGTCTTCGCCTCGTCGATGGTGGTCTACGGCGAGGGACGCTACGTGAGTTCGCGCGGGGCGACCCGCCCGGCTCCGCGGCGACGCGCTGACCTCGACGCCGGGCGCTTCGACCCGCGCGACGAGCTCACCGGCGAGGCCCTGTACCCCGAGTTGATCGGAGAGGACTCGGCGCTGGACCCGCGCAACGTCTACGCCACGAGCAAGCTCGCCCAGGAGTTCCACTCCGCCGCCTGGGCCCGAACCACGGGCGGCCGCGTGGTCGGTCTCCGCTACCACAACGTCTACGGGCCGGGGATGCCGCAGAACACGCCGTACGCCGGTGTCGCCTCGCTGTTCCGCTCGGCTCTGGAGCGCGGTGAGGCCCCGCGCGTGTTCGAAGACGGGCGTCAGCGCCGCGACTTCGTGCACGTGCGCGACGTGGCCTCGGCCAACCTCGCCGCCCTCGCCTGGACCGCGGATGCCGCGCCCGAACGCGTCGAGATGCTCAATGTGGGCAGCGGCGTCGTGCACACGATCGGCGACATGGCCGAAGCGCTCAGCCGGGCGTTCGGCGGCCCGGCGCCCGTGGTGACCGGCGAATACCGCCTCGGCGACGTGCGGCACATCACCGCGTCGTCGGCCCGCATCCGGGATCTTCTGGGCTGGTCGTCCGCCGTCGACTTCGAGGCCGGCGTGCGCGAGTTCGCCGCAGCTCCCCTGCGCGCGGCCGCGGCCGCGTCGTCGTCGCCGTCCTCGCCCAGCGCGGCGCGCTCGCTCGAGAACGCGGTGCCCGCATGAGCGCGCCACTGGTGGACGTGGTGCTGCCCTGCCTGAACGAGGAGGGCGCTCTGCCCTGGGTGATCGGCCGGCTGCCGGAGGGCTACCGGGCGATCGTGGTCGACAACGGCTCGACCGACCGTTCGGCCGAGATCGCCCGTGCGGCCGGAGCCCTGGTGGTGACCGAGCCGAAGCGGGGATTCGGATCGGCGGCCCACGCGGGTCTGCTGGCCGCCACGGCCCCGATCGTGGCCTTCTGCGACGCCGACGCGTCGATGGACCCCGCCGAACTCCCCCGCCTGGTGGCGCCGATCGTCGCCGGGACCGCCGGGATCGTGCTCGGCCGCCGCCGGCCGACCACGCGCGGGGCCTGGCCCCTGCACGCCCGCTTCGCCAACCGGGCGCTCGCCGTTCTGATCCGCCGCCGGGCCGGCATCCGGGTGCACGACCTCGGCCCGATGCGCGCCGCCCGGCGGGAAGACCTGCTCGCGCTCGACCTTCAGGACCGCCGCAGCGGCTACCCGCTCGAGATGCTGCTGAAGGCACACGCCGGGGGCTGGACGGTGCGCGAGTACGACACCGCCTACAACCCGAGGGTGGGCCGTTCGAAGGTGACCGGCACCATCCGGGGCACGATCACGGCCGTGACCGACATGTCACGGCTGCTGCGCGATGTCGAGCAGAACGGTTCCGCCGCGCCCGCGGAAGCGGTACGTTCGCTGAACGTCGTCTGAACAGAGCGATCCGATCCGGCTCCCGCGCCGAATGCCCGGTACGACCTCGAAGTCGCACACAGCAGCACCGAACGAGGGACACCCCATGCTCACCATCGTCGTCATCGCCAAAGAATGCATCCCCGGCAAGGTCAAGACCCGTCTGCACCCGCCGCTGAGCTACGAAGAGGCCGCCGACGTGGCATCCGCGAGTCTCGCCGACACCCTCGAGACGGTGCGTGCTCTGCCTTTCACCCGCCTGGTGCTCGCCTTCGACGGCGAGAACGTGCCCGCCGAGGCGCACGGCTTCGAGGTGCTGCCGCAGATCGCCGGAACCCTCGACCAGCGTCTCGCCGCCATCTTCGACACGATCGAGGGCCCGATGGTGCTGATCGGCATGGACACCCCGCAGGTCAGCCGCGCCTCGCTGGAGAGCGTGCTCACCGGATGGCGGGCCGACGTCGACGCCTGGATGGGGCCGGCATCCGACGGCGGGTTCTGGGCCCTGGGGATGCGCGACCCCGACGGATCGCTCATCCGGGGCGTTCCGATGTCGCGCGACGACACCGGAAAGCTGCAGCTGGAGCGCCTTCACTCCGCGGGCCTGACGGTGCGGCTGCTGCCCACGATCAACGACATCGATACCATCGACGACGCCCTCGAGGTGTCCGAACTCGTGCCCACGAGCCGGTTCGGGCGCGCCTTCCGGGCCGTCAGCCGCCGCCTCGTGGCCGAACACGCCACGAGCTGAGCGGGGCTCGCTCATGCGGCGCCTGCTCTCCGAACTCCAGCGGGTCGTCGCCGCGCCCTCCCGCAACCCACGGATGGCGGTGGTGCTCGGCCGGCTGCTGGCCATCGCCTTCCTGCTCTGCTTCGGCACCGGGCTGTACAGCCACTTCCTGCAGGAGCCGCTGCCCTGGATGCGGTTTCCCACCCGGCCCGAGGGGCTCTACCAGCTCACCCAGGGCATCCACATCACCGCCGGGATCGCCTGCTTCCCGCTGATCCTGGGCAAGCTGTACACCGTCTTCCCCGAGCTGTTCCAGACGCCGCCGCTGAAGGGCTTCGTGCACCTGCTCGAGCGGGCGTCGATCGCGATCTTCGTGGGCGCCTCTCTCGTGCAGATCACCATCGGGCTCCTCAACACCTACCAGTGGTATCCGTGGCCGTTCGGCTTCCGCGAGGTGCACTTCGCGCTCTCGTTCGTGGTGATCGGGTCGCTCGCCATCCACATCGCCGTGAAGCTCCCCGTGATCTCCCGGTTCTGGACGAAGCGCCGGGCCGAGCTCGCCTTCGCGGAAGATACCGCCGAGGCCGAGGCCGAGCTCGAGGCCGAACCGCTCGACGGGAAGACGGCGACGGATGCTCGCCCCGTCGGAGGCGTGACCGGTCGCGTGCTGCGCTGGATCGACGACACCCCCGCCCCCGAGCCCGTCGCCTCACGCCGTGGCTTCCTCGGCGTGATCGGCTTCTCGACCCTGGCCGTGGTCGTGCTGACCGCCGGCCAGTCCTTCGCCTTCCTGCGCCCGTCGAACCTGTTCGCGCCCCGCGCCCAGGGCATCGGCCCGCAGAACCTGCCGGTGAACCGCACGGCCGAGGCCGCCCAGGTGACCGTGTCGGCCGTCGCGCCGAACTGGCGGCTCTCGGTGCGCAACGGCGAGACGCAGATCACCCTCACCCGCGACGAGCTGCTCGCCCTGCCGCAGACCGCGGTCGAGCTGCCGATCGCCTGCGTGGAGGGCTGGAGCCAGACCGCCTCGTGGCGGGGTGTGCGGATCAAGGATCTCGCGGCCGCCGTCGGCGCCTCCCAGGATCGCGCCCTGCGCATCACGAGCCTGGAGAAGGAGGGCGGCTACCGCGTGACCACGATGGGGCCGGAGTACGTGGGCGACGACAGCACCCTCGTGGCTCTCGAACTGAACGGCGAGACCTTGGACATCGACCACGGCTACCCGGCCCGCATCATCGCGCCCGGGCGCCCCGGGGTGCTGCAGACCAAATGGCTGAGCTCGCTGGAGGTGTTGTGATGAGGATCACCCGCATCGTCTTGGTGGTCATCGGCGTGCTCGGCCTGCTGCTCGGCGCGCTGGTGCTGGTGATGAAGCAGGATCCGGCGCAGATCGTGGGCGTGGGCGTGTGGATGATCGGCGCCATCCTGCTGCACGACGCCATCCTGTCGCCGCTCGTGGTGGGGGCGGGCATCCTGGTGCGCAAGACGGGGCGGCGGCTTCCCTACGGAATCCTCGCGATCGTGCAGGCCGGGGTCGTCCTGGCCGCCATCCTGGGCCTGATCGTGGCGCCCGAGATCTACGCCAAGACGCTCGGCGTCGCGAACCCGACCGTGCTCCCGCTCGACTACACGCTCAACCTCGTGCTGACCTGGGCTGCGGTGGCGGTGCTCACCGCCGCCTGCTGTGCGCTGTACCTGGCCCGCGCCCGGCGCCGAGCATCCGGAACCGCTCCCGCGCAGGCCGTGACGCGCGAGGATTAGGCGTGCGCATCATCCTCACCGCCGTGCTCCTGGCGGCGCTCGCCGTGCTGACCTGGCTCGGCGTGACCACCGTCGGCTTTCTCGACCCGGCCGACTCGGGCGGTCTGGTGTGGTTCGCCCTCGCCTCCTGGGCGGTGTTCGCTGTGGCCTTCCTGGCGCTCAGGGGCGTGCGCAGCGGCCGATCCGCCGTGGTGGTGGTGCTGGCCGGCTCCCTCGCCCTGGGCGCGGCCGCCCTCGCGGGGCCGCCCACCACCAGCACCGACTCCGCGCGCTACGCCTGGGACGGCATCGTGCAGAGTGCCGGCCACTCCCCCTACGACCACACCCCGGCCGACCAGGCCTACGAGAACCTGCGCCCCGACTGGCTCTACCCGGCGACGATCCCGGATGCCGAGGGCCGGCCCCAGTGCGTCGACGAGGGCGACCGCATCTCCCGCACCCTGAACGTGCCCGGCTTCACGGTGCTGTGCACCACCATCAACCGCCCGCAGGTGCCCACGATCTATCCGCCCGCCGCCGAGCTGTACTTCGCGGGCGTCCGCGCGGTCGTGCCGGCCGAGGCCGCGTACTGGCCCCTCCAGGCGTCAGGCCTCGTGCTCTCGCTGGGCGTGACCGGTCTGCTGCTGCTCACCCTGCGCCGCCGCGGCCTGGATCCGCGGTGGGCCGCCCTCTGGGGCTGGTGCCCGTTCGTGCTCTCCGAGGCGGTCACCAACTCGCACGTCGACGTGCTGGCGGCCCTCCTGGTGCTCGCGGCGAGCATCCTCGTCGCCACCGGGCGCCGGCTGCGCGGCGGCATCGCGCTCGGCGCCGCCATCGCCGTCAAGCTGATCCCGGTGATCGCCGCCCCGGCGCTGCTGCGCAAGCAACCGTGGAAGGTGGTCGTGGGCGCCGTGCTCACCTTCGCCGTGCTCTACGTGCCGTACGTGCTGCTGAGCGGGGTCGGAGTGATCGGCTATCTACCTGGCTACCTCTCCGAGGAGGGCTACGACGACGGATCGCGCTTCGCGCTCGTGTCGCTGCTGTTCCCGGGCGGTGCCGCACTCTGGGCGTCGGCGGTGCTCCTTCTCGCCGTGGCCGTCGTGGTGTGGCGGCGCACCGATCCCGAGTCGCCGTGGCGCGGGCAGCTGCTCATGATCGGCGCGACCCTGCTGATCGTCACCCCGCACTACTCCTGGTACGCGCTGCTGCTCGTGCCGTTCGTGGTGATGACCGGCCGCTGGGAGTGGCTCGCCGTGCCGCTGGCCCTCACGCTGGGACTGCTGCTGCCGGAATTGTGGATCGCGCGGCTCAGCCTGGTGGGCGCGATCATCGTCATCGCGGGGCTCTGGATGGTGCGTCACCGCCTGCAGATCCGCGGAAACACGCGGAACGACCGGCGAAACCTGAGTTTTTCCTGGCAGCCGTGAAAATCGCACCCACCCAATTGCGGGGGTGCGCCGAACTCTTAGTGTCCAGCAAGCACACCAAACACTAAGGATCACGACCATGCGCAAGATCACGAAAGCAACCCTCGGCCTCGCCACTGCTGGCCTCCTCGCCTTCGGCCTCGGGGCCTGCGCGATGGGAAGCAGCGACAGCGGCTCGTCCAGCTCCGACACCTCCTCGTCGGCCAGCGCCACGCCCGAGCCCATCGCCTCGATCGCCAGCCTGACCGGCGTCGACACCGAGGTCACCGTCGATGCGGGCTTCCTCGACGCACTCACCTCGCTCGGCCTCACCCCCGGCGTGGTCGGCACCGCCACCCTGACCGACGGCGTTCTCGCCTTCCCGATCACCGGCGGCAACGTGGACTACTACGACCCCGAGCAGAGCTACCGCCCGTACGTTCAGGGCAGCATCGAGCACGAGGGTTCCGGCCTGTCGCTGACCGCCGGCGGCACCACCGTCGAGCTGACCAACTTCACCATCGACCCCGGAACCTCCAAGCTGTACGGTGACGTCGCCGCCAACGGCGAGTCCGTCGTGAAGCAGGCCTTCCTGTTCGACCTCGACGGCTCGACCCTGAAGCCGCTGCAGACCGAGGGCGACACCGCCATCCTCGAGGGCACCACGGTTCACATCTCGGCTGACGCTGCCGACCTGCTGAACGCCACCTACAAGACCGACGCGGTCAAGGAAGGCCTCCTCGTGGGCGTCGCCAAGATCACGGTCAACACCAAGTAATACCGGTACCACGCACCACCGCTTCACCTGAAGCGCAGAAGGCCCGGCATCCTCGCGATGCCGGGCCTTCGCCGTGTCCGGGGCCCTGCCGTGACCGCTGCTCTGCGGCCGGCACGGCTGCGGCTACCATCGAGGGATGTCGTCCAGGCTGCTGTCGCTCCGGGTCGAGACGGCTCTCTCGGCGTCCGACGCCTTCACGGCGCTCTACGGCGATCGTGACGACGTGTTCTGGTTCGACGATCCGAGCGGGTGGAGCTACATCGGGGCAGGGTCCCAGTGGGTGCCCCAGGCACCCGTGCTGCCGGAGCTGCGCGACGAACTCATCCGGCAGGCCGGCCGGTACGCGTCCGCCGGCGACGAGGACGAGGCGCCGGGATTCCGGCTGGGACTGGTCGGCTGGCTGGGGTACGGGCTGACCGCCGAGACGATGGCGATTCCGGGGATGCCCCGGTCGAGGCATCCGGATGCCGCGTTCCTCCGCGTCGACCGGGCCGTGGCCTTCGGGCCCGACGGATCCGCGGTACTGCTCGCCACCGGTGACGCCCGCACCGCCGACGGTGTCTGGGGCGCCGAGGCCGTGGCTTGGCGCGCGCACGTGCGGCGGGTGCTCGCCGCCCCGCCTCCGTCGCCGCATCCGCAGCCCGATCGCACGGTGCACACTCCGCGCTCGGCGCGCTGGCACGACGACCGCGACTCGTACCTCGCCAAGGTGCATGCCTGCCAGGAGGCGATCGCGCGCGGCGATGCGTACGTGCTGAACCTCTCGACCGAGATCACCGTGGAGACGGGCCCGGATGCGCTCGACCCGCTCGCGGTGCACCGGCGGCTCCGTGAGCTCTCGCCCAGTCACCACGCGGCCTACCTGCGGATCGGCGGCGTGACACTGGTCAGCTCCTCCCCCGAGACGTTTCTCGAGGTCGATCCCGGGGCGCGCGTGGCCCGCACGCACCCCGTGAAGGGCACCCGGCGGCGGTCGGCCGATCCGCTCGCCGATGCGCGACTGCGCGACGAGCTGCTCGCCAGCGAGAAGGAGCGCGCCGAGAACGTGATGATCGTCGATCTGATGCGCAACGACCTGGCACGGGTGGCCCAGCCGGGCGGCGTGGAGGTGGAGCGCCTGCTCTACACCGAGACCTTTCCGCAGGTGCATCAGCTGGTCAGCAGCGTGCGGGCGCGCTTGCGGCCGGATGCGGACGCGCCCGGCCTGATCGAGGCCGTGTTCCCGGCCGGCTCGATGACCGGTGCCCCGAAACGCAGCGCCGTCGGCATCCTGAACGAGCTCGAACAGCGCCCACGCGGTCTGTACGCCGGAGCCTTCGGGTATTTCGGGCGCGACGGCCGGATCGACCTGGCGATGTCGATCCGGTCGATCGTGATCGATGTCCAGGGCGCCACCATCGGAGTCGGCGGAGGCATCACCGCGCTGTCCATTCCCGACGAGGAATACGACGAGGTGCAGTTGAAAGCCGCCGCTCTGCTGAGTGCGCTGGGCGCAGCATCCGGCCCGGTCGACGACGCTATGTGCGCGGAGCGAAGGTGATCGATCCGTCCGGTTCGATCGTGACGGTGAAGGTGACCGCGTAGGGGATCGACTCGTCGCGGGCCGACACCGTTCCGTCGAAGAGCGAGCGCACCTGCACCGAGACCCGCGCGCTGCCCGAGGCGTTCGGCACCACCCAGCTGTCCTGGCCGGCGATGAGCGTGAGCTGCGGATAGCTCTCGATCGACCACTGCGGTTCGGTGGTGATGCGGTCGTTCACGTCGAGGCCGAAGGGGCAGCCGGGCGGGTAGAGCAGCGGCTGGGCGGCGCAGTCGTTCAGGAAGCCGTCCACCGCATCCTGAACCGCCTTGAGGAACGTGGTCGTGGGCTGCACGTCGATGATGGCCGTGACCGAGCTCGAGGCCGTGGTCGCGGTGAGGTTCACCGGCACGGCGCCGAGGTACTCGGAGGAGTGCGAGAGCTCGGTGAGGCTCGGAACCAGTACCGTGTACGCGCCGCCGGTGTGGAACGCCGAGGGGTCGTCGAGCGCGATCTGCGAGTCGCCCGCCGTGAACGAGGCCGCGTGCGACACCGTCACCGTGGCCGTCGCCGTGGGCGAGCGCTGGAACGACCACTGCGGGAAGACCAGCCAGCTGAAGCCGGTCTGCACCACGTCGAACTCGGACTGGGCGGGCACCTTGAACCCGTTCGCGCCCTCGAGGAGGTAGGAGTAGACGACCCGGTGCCGATCCGATGCGATCTCGGTGTCGCTGACGAGCTGGATGTCACTCAGGTCGCTCATCGCGGCGGTCGAGATCAGCGACGCGGATCCGGTGCCGGCCTCGTCGTCGGTGCCGAGGTCGAGACCCGGGGTCGCCAGCACGGCGCCCAGATCGCGCTGCGCGAGCGCATCCAGGTAGATGCGCACGAAGGCCGGTGCGCTGTAGACCTCGCGGTTCAGGATGCCGACGGCCGAGATGAGCGCGGCGATCGTCAGCAGGAACAGACCCGTCCAGATCACGATCGAACGATGCAGCGCTGTGCGCCTCTCATCGTCGGCCGAGCTCATGTGCACAGTTTAGGCGGGAGGCCGGGAAAGGCCCCGGGCCGCCGGGTACATTGGGGTGGTGCCTCGTCCTCCGCTCTCCGCCGAACAGCAGCGGGTGTTCGAGCTGATCGAGGGCACGCGCAAGCACGTGTTCGTCACCGGCCGGGCCGGAACGGGCAAGTCGACGCTGCTGAACCACCTCTCCTGGAACACCGAGAAGCAGCTCGTCATCTCGGCGCCGACGGGTGTCGCCGCGCTGAACGTGGGCGGGCAGACCATCCACTCCCTCTTCCGGCTGCCGATCGGGGTCATCGCCGACCACGACATCGAGCAGAACGCCGAGGTGCGGAAGCTGCTCAACACCATCGACACGCTCGTGATCGACGAGGTCTCGATGGTGAACGCCGACCTGATGGACGCGATCGACCGCTCGCTGCGCAAGGCGAGGCAGCGGCGGGCCGAGCCCTTCGGCGGTGTGCAGGTGGTGCTGTTCGGCGATCCGTACCAGCTGGCCCCGGTGCCGGGCGACGGCGAGGAGCGCGCCTACTTCGCCGACCACTACCGCTCGATGTGGTTCTTCGACGCGAAGGTGTGGGAGGAGGCGGAGCTCAACATCGTCGAGCTCACCGAGATCCACCGGCAGAGCGACGACCAGTTCAAGTTCATGCTCAACGCGGTGCGCTTCGGCATGGTCACCAAGGAGATCGCCGACGTGCTGAACAGCACGGGCGCCCGCACTCCGCCGGATGACGGCCCGATCACGCTCGCAACCCGCAACGACGCCGTCAACCGCATCAACCAGACGGCCCTCAAGAAGCTGCCGGGTCGGATGCTGAGTGCCAAGGCCGAGATCAGCGGTGACTTCGGCGGGCGGGCCTATCCGGCCGACCTGAACCTCGAGCTGAAGGTGGGGGCGCAGGTGATGTTCCTGCGCAACGACGCCGATCAGCGCTGGGTGAACGGCACCGTCGGCACGGTCACGAAGATCGACTCCACGGTGTTCGTGGAGGTCGACGGCGAGGTGCACGAAGTGGATCCGGTGGCCTGGGAGAAGCACCGCTACTCCTACGCGCCCGAGTCGAAGCAGCTCTCCAAAGAGGTGATCGGCGAGTTCACGCAGTTCCCGCTGCGGCTCGCCTGGGCCGTCACCATCCACAAGTCGCAGGGGCAGACCTACGACTCGGCCGTGGTCGATCTCGGCGCCCGAGTGTTCAGCCCCGGCCAGACCTACGTGGCGCTCAGCCGCCTCACCTCTCTCGAAGGGCTCTACCTCACGCGCCCCCTGCGGCCCTCCGACATGATCGTCGACCAAGACGTGCTGAAGTTCATGAGCTCGCGCCCGCGGCGGGCCGCCGAGCCGCCCCCGACTGCCCCTTAAGGGGGGAACATCCCGCCCGAATGCGGGCGCGCCAGCCGATACCCTTCAACAGGGAAGGGGTGTCATGGCTACGCTGCTGTACCGGATCGGGCGGTTCGCCGCACGGCGGAGCATCGCCGTCATCGTCGGCTGGGTCGTGGTGCTGGGTCTCGCCGTCGCCGGCGCGGGGGCCCTCGGCGGTGTGATGACCTCGTCGTTCACCATCCCGGGCACCGAGTCGCAGCAGGCGATCGACATGCTCGAGCAGCGCTTCCCCGAGGCGTCCGGCGGCACGGCGAAGGTGATCTACGTCGCACCCGAGGGTAAGACGGTCGACGATTTCGAGAATCAGATCGCCGCATCCGTCGCCGCCCTCACGCCCCTGGACCACGTCTCCGGCGTGACCAGCCCGTTCTCGGCCGACGCCACCGCGCAGATCAACGACGACCGCACCATGGCCTACGCCTCGGTTCAATACGACGTGGCCGCGACGACCCTCACCGAGACCGAGAACGAGGCGGTCGTCGCTGCCGGCGACACCGCGGCATCCGACGGTCTCAGCGTGTACTTCTCGGGCGTCACCGATCCGCCCGCGTCGGCCGTCGACTACACCGAGCTGGCCGGCCTGGTGGTGGCGTTCATCGTTCTGCTGATCACGTTCGGCTCGCTGCTGGCGGCCGGGATGCCGCTGATCACCTCGCTGATCGGGGTGGGCGCCACCTCGATGATCATCACGATCGTCTCCGGTTTCGTCACGATCTCGGCCACCGCACCCCTGCTGGCCACCATGCTGGGTCTCGCCGTGGGCATCGATTACGCCCTGTTCATCGTGGCGCGGCACCGCACGCAGCTGATCCACGGCATGGATCCGAAGGAGTCTGCCGCCACCGCCGCCGCCACGGCGGGCAGCGCGGTCGTGTTCGCCGGGCTCACCGTCATCATCGCTCTGCTCGGACTCTCGGTGGTGCAGATCCCGTTCCTGAGCGTGATGGGCATCGGCGCGGCCATCTCGGTGGTGATCGCCGTGCTGGTGGCGCTCACGCTCGTGCCCGCGGTGCTGGGGCTGCTCGGGCGCACGCTCAAACCCAAGCCCACGTCGCGGGCCGCCCGCCGGGAACTCGCTTCGGTCGATCCCACCTCCAGGCGCCGCACCCTCGGGGCGCGCTGGGTGGCGGTGGCCACAGCCAAGCCCGTGATCACCGTCATCGTGGTGGTGATCGGCCTCCTGGTCGTCGCGCTGCCCGCCGCCTCCTCGCGACTGACGCTTCCGGATGCCGGCTACAACCCGCCCGGATCGATGTCGCGTGAGGGCTACGAGCAGCTCACCGACGGGTTCGGGCCGGGCTTCAACGGGCCGCTGCTGGTGACCGCCGACATCTCGAAGATCACCGACCTGCAGCCGGCCCTCACCGCCCTGAAAGACCAGTTCACCGGGCTCGACGACGTGGCCAGCGTGAGCACGGTCATCCCGAACGCGACGCTGGACATGGCGATCGTGTCGATCATCCCGTCCAGCGCGCCCGACAGCGTGCAGACCGAGAACCTCGTGCACACCATCCGCGACGCCGCGCCTGCGTTCGAGGCGGCCAACGGCTTCACGTACCAGGTGACCGGACAGACGGCCGTCGGCATCGACGTGTCGGCCCGGCTGTCGGATGCGCTGGTGCCGTTCGCCGTGGTGGTGGTGGGGCTGTGCATCATCCTGCTGACGATCGTGTTCCGCTCGCTGGCGGTGCCGATCTCGGCCACCGTCGGCTACCTGCTCTCGGTCGGCGCCTCGTACGGCATCGTCACCGCCGTGTTCGAGTGGGGATGGCTGGCCGACGTGTTCGGGGTGGCGAAGGTGGGGCCTGTGATCAGCTTCTTCCCCATCCTCTTGATGGCCGTGCTGTTCGGCCTCGCCATGGACTATCAGGTGTTCTTGGTGTCGCGGATGCGCGAGGAGTTCGTGAAGACCGGTGACCCGCACTACGCGGTGAAGCACGGCTTCATCGGCGCGGCCCGCGTGGTGACGGCGGCCGCCTGCATCATGTTCGCCGTGTTCGCCTCCTTCGTGCCGAGCGGCAACGCCGTGCTGCAGCCGATCGCGCTGGGGCTCGCGGCGGGAGTGTTCATCGACGCGTTCCTGGTGCGGATGACGTTCATCCCGGCCATCATGACGCTGCTCGGCCGACTGGGCTGGGCGATGCCGCGGCGCCTCGAGCGGGCGCTGCCGAACGTCGACCTCGAGGGCGAGGGCGTGCGCGAGATGCTCGACGCGGTGGCCTGGCGGCCGCTGCAGGGCGACGGTCCTGCTGCTCCGGATGCCGTTGACGCTCCGGATGCCGCCTCCGCGGTCTCCCGGCAGAACCCGGACGCCCGCCCCTACGCCGTGGCCGCCGAGCACGCGATCGTGGAGTCGGCCGCCGCAGGTGGCCTGGTGGCGCCGTTCTCGGTGCGGGCCGAGGCGGGATCGCTGGTGCTCGTCACGGGTGCCGCCGACACGCATCCGCAAGCCGTCGTCGCGGCCATCGCGGGCCGCCAGCGCCTGCTCGAAGGGCATCTGCGCGTGCTCGATCAGCCGCTGCCGGTGCACGGCGCCGCGCTCCGCCGCCACACCCTGCTGGTGGCGCGCCCGGTGGAAGCCGACCTGCTCGCCGATCGACTGCCGCTCGGAAAGCTGCCGCCGGGTGCGCTCAGCGTGCAGGAACGCCTGCAGCGCGAGCTCGGCGACGAGCTCACCGAGCTGTGGGGCGGCGAGCTGGCCACGGAGTGGATCCGCCAGGTGGCCATCGCCACGGCGACCGCCGGGATCGTGTCGGGCCGGGGATCGCGCGCGCAGCCGCGGGTGCGGCTGATCGCGCTCGACGGCACCGGCATCCCGACCGCGCACCTGCAGCACGCGCTCGGCGTGATCGACGCGGCGCTGCCCTTGGAGACCACGCTGGTGGTGGCGCATCACGGAGCGAGGCTCGAGGCCGGAACCCGGCCGGTGAGCGTGATCGCGCTCGCCGCGGTGGCGCCGACCCCGCCCACTCCCCCGTCGCCGCCCGGGCGGGTGCCGCCGGCGGTGGCCACGGCACCCGACGACCCGGGCGCGTCCGTCGGCCCTGAGGGGCCCGACGATCCGGACACTCCCGACAACCCGACCGCCCCGAACCCCCGAGAGGACGTGACCGCATGAGCAGCCTCCGCTCCCTCGTCCGCCGCGGTGACAACGGCGGCCTTTCGCCGCTGGCCCGGCGGGTGGCCATCGTGCTGGCCGTGCTCACCCCCCTGCTGATCGCGGGCGTGGCCGTGACTGCGCTCCGTGCGAACGCCGAACCGGTCGCCTCCGGTGGCGGCAGCGGTGATTCCTCCGCGTCGGCTCCGGTGCTGCCGGCCGCCGTGGTGAACCTCGACCAGATCATCTACCTGCAGGATGACGGCACCGTGGTGCCGGCCGATCCGTCGACCCCGAACCAGGCCGGCACGCCGGTCGCCGCCGGCAAGCTGCTGGTCAGCGAGCTCACCTCGGGCGACTCGGGCCAGGGCTTCAGCTGGACGGTGACGGATGCCGACACGGCTTCCGACGGATTGACCGCCGGCCAGTACTCGGCCGTCGTGACCATCCCGAAGGACTTCTCGGCCGCGTACGTCTCCACGGCGACCAGCGCTCCCGTGCAGGCGCAGCTGCAGGTGCAGACCAACGGCGCCAACAGCTACGTCACCGAACTGCTGGCCAGCGCTCTGTCGGCCGATCTGCAGGCCGCGCTCTCGGACAAGGCCACGCAGAGCTTCGTCACCAACACCCTCGGCGCGTTCACGGCGCTGAACACCAACCTGGCCAAGGCCGCCGACGGCGCGGGCCAGCTGGCTGCGGGTGCGACGACCCTCGCGGGGTACCAGGGCGATCTCGCGACCGGGCTCGCCGGTGCGGCCAAGGGCGGCACCGACCTCGACACCGCCGTACAGGGTCTGGCGGTGGGGATGCGGGCGATCGCCGACGGCACCGCCGATCTTCCGACCTATGCGCAGCTGCTGTCGGAGGGCTCGACCGGCGTGACCGATGGGATCGGCGTGCTCAAGTCGCGGCTGGCCGACGAGACCGCGGCGAGCTATGGGATCGACCAGCAGCAGAAAGATCTGGAATCCGCCATCGATGCGCTCAGCGCTCGGGTTCCGGATCTCACTCCGGCCGAAATCCAAACGCAGCTCACGGCCCTGCGCGACCAGGCCGCGGGTATCCGCGTGCAGTCGTTCGGTGTCACGGCGGGAATCGGGCTGGACGCGTTGGGCGTGACCGGGCTAGAGGCTTTCTCAGCCGAGGTCAGCAAAGGCAACGCGGCCTTCGCCGAGGATCTGCCGCTGCTCACCACCACCCTCGCCGGGGTGGCCGACGGCACCGAGAAGCTGGCGGTCGGCACGAGCACGCTGGCCAAGGGTCTCGGCGACCTGTCCACCGGCGCCTCGGGCATCGCCACGGGATCAACCGACCTCGCGACGAACACGGGTGCGCTGGCCACGGGTCTCGGCGAGATCGTCGCCAAGATCCCCACCTACACGACCGACCAGCAGACCACGATGGCGACCGTGGTGTCGCAGCCCATCGTCACCTCGCAGAGCGATGTCGACGCCCTCCCCTCCCCCGCCGCCGCCATCGCCGCGGTGGCCGTGCCGCTGGCGCTGTGGATCGGCGCCTTCGCCATCTACCTGCTGCTGCTGCCGTTCGGCCGCCGCGAGTTGGCCTCGACGGCGTCCACCTTCCGGGTCGTGGTCGGCTCGCTGGTACCGGCGGCGATCCTCGGAGTCGTCCAGGCCGCCGTCGTGGCGATCGTGCTGTTCGCGGTGGGGGCCCAGCCCGCCCATGTGGCCGGCAGCATCCTGTTCTCGCTGGTGATGTCGCTGTCGTTCGTGATGCTGCACCAGGGGCTGGTGGCGCTGTTCGGCCAGGCCGGGCGCCTGATCTCGCTCGCTCTGGTGGTCGTGCAGATCGCCGCAGCGGCCGTGATCGTGCCGAACGGGCTCAGTTCGCCGTTCTACACCGGCCTCGCCTCGCTGCTGCCGCTCTCGCATGCCATCACAGGCATGCAAGCCCTGATCGGCGGTGGGTCGGTCGCGGTGGCGGCTCAGGAGGCCCTGCTGCTGATCGTCTTCGCTCTGATCGGCCTGGCGCTCACCCTGATCGCGGTCACCCGGGCCCGCTCCCGCAGCACGATCCTCGTGCTACCGACCGCCGCATCCGCATCCGCATCCGCCCCCGTTCCGGCCTGAGGGCTGGGGCGTGGTGAGTTCGCGACCGTGGATGGGGCTGGATAGCGACGGACGTGGCTCACACGCCCTGGCGGACGACCTCTAGCGGCCCCTCCTCGGGTGTCGGCGGCTCGAACCGCTAACGTTCCCCGCCGCGACGTGGCGCAGCAAGCGCGATTTCAGGTCTGCGGCCACCTCGGCGACCACGTCGGCGGAGGGCATCGTCGTGATTCCGCGATCCCAGAATTCCACCTCGAACGACAAACGCGTCCAGCCCTCGCGTTCCAGGCGTGTGGCGTACGTGGTCTTGCCGGTGCCACCTGGCCCGCACATCATCACGACCCGAGGTCGCCCTGTCTCGTCCACCGCCACCGGACGGGACCTCAGCGCCCTAGGCGACCTGGGTGGCGGAGGCCTTCGCGTCGGCGAGGTCGAGGAAGAGCTCGGTGTTGAAGCGGTAGGCGACGAGCACCTCGTCGATCACGCGCTCGCGCTCGGCGTCGTCCCAGGTGACGGCGTCGAGCTGGGTGCGGTAGGTCTCCTTGAACTCCTTGGGCTTCGCGATGTCGCCGAAGAGATAGAAGCCCACACCGTTGGTCTCGAAGCCGAACTGGCGCTGCATCAGGGTGCGGATGATCTGGCCGCCCGAGAGGTCGCCGAGGTAGCGGGTGTAGTGGTGGGCGATGAAGCCACCGTTCCAGGTGGCCGCGACCTCGTTGATGCGGCGCACGTAGCGCTCGGTCGTGGGCAGCGGGGTGATCTGGTCTTTCCAGTCCTCCCCGATCAAGAAGCGCAGGTCTTCTTCGATGGCCGGCAGGCGGGTGAGCTTCGGCGAGATGAACTCCGCGGCGACCGGGTCGTTCTTCATGCGGCCGGCGGCCGCCTCGATGGCCTCGTAGATGAAGTAGTGCTGGGCCACCAGGGCGATGTAGTCGTCCTTCGTTCCCTTGCCGCTCATCAGATCGGTCATGAACCCGGCGCCCTCGCTGTCGCTGTGTCCGGTCCAGGTGCGCTCGCGGAGCGCCTGCGAGAAGGGGATTACGGCAGCCATAGGTCATTCCCAGCGGTCGAGTGAGGTTAGTGTTACCTAACTTTAGCGGAGGATGCGCCCGTCGACCCTATGAATTCTTCAGGAGTGCGGGCGCGGCTCGACGCCGAGCACCGCGCACGCACCGTCGTAGAGGGCCACGATCTCGCGCCGTACTTCGGCCCGCTCGGTGATCGGGCCGGCCGGCCAGACGACGGTGGCGGGGCTCGTCACGCCTGCCACCGTCACGTCCCACTGCCCACCGTCGCCGTCGAGCCCGGTCATCACGGAGCCCTCCGCAGACGGATCCACGAAGGCCCGCGCGATGAGCAGGTTGTCGTCGGTGTGGTCGCCGTTCATGTGGCGCAGGATGGCGTCGGTGATGTCGGAGGAGAAAGTCGTCACGGGCACCAACGCTAGCTGACGGCCGCTCAGTCCAGCAGCTGCGCCTGCAGGAAGTAGGTCGAGCGGGCGAAGGCGAGTGCCGCGGCGTTCTTGTCGAGCAGCTCGAGCACCGTGGCGTTGGCGAAGCCGCCGCTCGCGCTCGCGTAGCTGTACTGGGTGACGGGGGTGCCGTGCTCCTTGAGTCGGCCGATGAACTCGTCGACGTCGATTCCGCCCGCCCAGGCCTGGTCGTGCGCCCGGTGCAGCAGCACGGGGCAGGGGATGACGCCGGCGTCGTCGTCGCCGAGCACGGCGTAGTAGGCGACCACGGCATCCGCGGAGCCGCTCTGGGCGAGCTTCAGCGCGAGACGCCCGCCGATGCCGAGCCCGATCACGCCCACCCGCGGGGCGCCGTGCCCGCGGCCCACCGCGACCGCGTCGTCGAGGGCCGCCAGAGCGAAGCCCTCATCCATCCGCTCGACGAGTTCGGCGGCGCCCTCGGCCTGCACGGTCGCGAGGCCGTCGAACAGATCGGGCACCACGACCTGGAAACCCTGGTTCGCCAGCGCCGTGGCGTAGGCCTCGAGGTAGGGGAGGCGACCGTGGTCGTCGTGCACGATCACGATGGCGGGGCGTCCGGGCTCCCCGAACTCCAGGGGCCACCCCGGCGAGGGGATGTCGACGAATTCGGCCACATCACCCTCCGGTCGCTCGGCTCAATTCAACCACGGCGCGCCGGATCCGCCCGGAGGCGGGCGCCGTGCCCGAGCCGAGCCGCGCCGTCAGCCGGCCGAGGCCCGCAGGTACTGCACGTGCATCGCGGTCTGCGCGAGCGCCGAGAACAGGTAGAAGCCGCTGAGGTTGTGCCAGCCGGCGGTCCAGGTGACCTCCGAGGCGATCTGCCAGACCGGGGCATCCGGATGCTCGCGCACGATCGCGGCGATCTCGTCGCTGCGGCGCAGATGGTGGCGTCTGGTCGTCTCGATCCGCCCCACCGGGTCGGCGAAGCGGTAGCCGTGCCCGGGGAACACCTCGTAGCCGCCGTAGCCCTCGAGCAGCTCGAGGGAGCGCAGGTAGTCGCCGATCGGATCGGCCGCCGGCCCGCCCAGCCCGATGCCGGGGAACATGGCGGGCAGCAGCGTGTCCCCGGTGAAGACGATCCGCTGCCGCTCATGCACCAGGCAGACGTGGCCGCGGGTGTGGCCCGGAGTCAGCAGCACCCGCAGGGGATGTCCGGGCAGGTCGATCAGCTGATCGTGCTCGAGCAGCAGATCGGCCCGCACCGGGGGAGTGGAGGCCGCGGAATCGCCGTTCAGCCGCGCCGCGACGGCATCGAGCTCCCCGATCCGTTCGGGCGGCACGCCCCATTCGGCGAAGGGGGTGGCGCGGCCGGCCGCGGCATCCGGAGCGGGGCCGGCTGATCGAACCCGCTCGAGGAGCGCCTCCTGCTCGAGGCGGTGCAGCGCGATCCGTGCGCCCGACTCCCTTCGGAGCCTGTCTGCCATGCCGATGTGATCGGGATGCAGGTGCGTGACGAGGATCGTTGCGAGGTCGCCGAGGGAGGCGCCGATCTGCGCGAACAGTCGGGCGAGGCGCTCATGGTTCTCGTCGGAGTCCCAGCCGGGATCGATCAGGTGCAGGGCGCCGTCGGTGTCGTGCACCAGATAGCTCAGGGTGAAGTGCGGCGGATACTCGGCCGGCATCGGCTGGGGGAGAACCCAGATACCGGGCCGCACCTGCACGGGGCCGGGGAGAATCACGGCGGCGTCCGCGCCCTTCGTCGCGTCGGCACCGGCGAGTTCGGCGCGGTACTCGGCGAGATCGAGCGGCTCGGGGAAGCCTGCGGGCAGGGGCGGGTGCAGCGGCGCGGGACCCGGGGAGCTCACGGCAGCACGGCGATCGTGTCGAGGAACAGGCGGGCGTAGCGGGGCGCATCGACGTCGAGCGCGACATCGATCGGAACGGCCGCCGCGATGCCGCCGGTGGCACCGCCCGCGCCGCTGCCGTGCACGGTGTCTTCGCCGATGCGACCGCGCCGATCCACGATCGTCTGGCCGCGGCCGAAACCCGCGAGGTCGACGCGCACCGGGCGGTGCTCGATCCGCAGGGCGCCGGGGTCGACGAGGGCGCAGAGCGCGCCGGCGTCGCCGATGTGGCCGCCGTAGGCCTGCGGATCGGGCTCCTCGCCGGGATGCTCGGCCTCGTCGGCCATCTGGTGCTGCAGCAGGGCACCGGCCAGCCGCCCCGACGCCGAGGATCCGGCGAGCAGAGCCGCAGCATCCGACTCCTCGATGCTCACCTGATTGAACACGTCGAGCCCGTACATGAAGGCGGGAACGCCCGAGTCGAGCACGATCGCGGCGGCCTCGGGATCGTGCCACACGTTGAACTCGGCGACCGGTGTGGCGTTGCCGCCGCTCGCGGAGCCGCCCATGAACAGGATGCGCTCGATCTTCGGCGCCACCTCGGGACACTGCCGCAGCAGCAGGGCGAGGTTCGTCTGCGGGGCCAGCGCCACGATCGTCACCGGCTCGTCGGAGGCGAGCAGGATGTCGCGCGTGAAGTCGACGGCGTGGCGCGGGTCGACCGGCCGATCGCTTGCGGGCAGGCCCGTGTCACCCAGCCCGTCGGCGCCGTGCACGTGCGAGGAGCGCACCGGTTCGATCAGCGGCCGGCGGGCGCCGGCGGCGACGGGAACCGGGGGAGCGCCGGCGGTGTCGAGCACTTTCAGGGTGTTGGCGACGACGTTCTCGAGCGACGTATTCCCCGCGACGCATGTGATTCCCACGAGCTCGATCTGCGGATGCGCGACCGCGAACAGGATGGCGAGGGCGTCGTCCACCCCGGTGTCGACGTCGAGCAGCACACGATAGGTCATCGCTTCAATCTACCGGCGACGGCGAGCGGGCTTCGGCGGCGAGCGGACGGCGGCGGGCAGCCCGCCGGCGGCCGATGACCCCGCGCTACTTCTTCGGCCTGGTCGACCAGAGCGCCCACGCCACGAGGACGGGCTGGAACAGCAGCCGGACCGCCCGCTTGCGATCGGTGTCGAGCCCGAACGCGTCGCGCTCGTGCAGCCACTGCGAGATGTTGCCCGGGAAGATCGCCGTGAAGAACGCCGCAGCGACCCCGCCGACGGCCTTCTGATGCCCGGGAAGCGCGATCAGTGCGGCCCCCAGGCCGATCTCGGCCACGCCGGAGGCGAGCACCACGGTGTCGTCCTTCAGCGGAACCCAGTCGGGAACCTGCGCCTGGAAATCCTTGCGGGCGAACGTCAGGTGGGAGGTCCCGGCGAACACGAGCGCGGCGCCGAGGGCCACCCGCCCGATGGTGCGGGCGAGGGAGCGAGAGGAATCAGCCATTCCGCCATCCTGCTCCGGATGCGGCCACGGCGAAAGGCCCACCTGGGCGGGATCACCGGGGGTCACCGCATGTTCGGACGGACGCGGCACCTGGCAAGCCCCTGGGCAACCCCTAGCCGGGAATGATCCGTCACCGTAGGTTCAGTGGGTCGGACCCGATGACGTCTACGGTTTGATGGCCGTCAACCCGACAAGCGGTACCCCAATGCCGCGGGAAGACAGGTCCAAGGCTTCCCGTCAGTCCGACCCCAAACGGGCTGGCGGGGGGCTTCCGTCGTTAGGTCGAGGGGGCAGCGGTAAGGCCGAGGGGAGATGCCGGCCCCAACCAGCGCCTCAACCCTCGACCCCAACGGGACAGCGGTGACGTTGCCCCGTTGCTTAGATCTTTGCACCCCGTGGGCCGAACCGCTCGGCACGACTGGAGCGGATGACGGGAATCGAACCCGCGCTATCAGCTTGGGAAGCTGAAGTTCTACCATTGAACTACATCCGCGTATCCGCAAAACCGGACGTCTCGAGGATAGCAGGCCCGCCCTCGCCGGGCGCCCGCGCGGGGAAGCTCCCGCCGTTACACTGACTGCGTGCTCCTCTCCGACCGCGACATCCGCACCCAGATCCGTGAGAACCGCGTCAGCCTCGAGCCCTACGAGCCCGCGATGCTGCAGCCCTCGTCCATCGACGTGCGGCTCGACCGGTACTTCAGGCTGTTCGACAACCACAAGTACCCGTTCATCGACCCGGCCGAGGACCAGCCTGAGCTCACCCGGCTGATCGAGACCAAGCCCGATGAGCCGTTCATCCTGCACCCGGGCGAGTTCGTGCTCGGCAGCACCTTCGAGCGCGTCAGCCTGCCCGACGACATCGCCGCCCGCCTCGAGGGCAAGAGCTCACTCGGCCGGCTGGGGCTGCTGACGCACTCCACCGCCGGCTTCATCGACCCCGGCTTCTCGGGGCACGTCACGCTCGAGCTGTCGAACGTGGCGACGCTGCCGATCAAGCTCTGGCCGGGCATGAAGATCGGGCAGATGTGCTTCTTCCAGCTCTCCAGCCCCACCGAGCGGCCCTACGGATCGAGCGAGTACTCCTCGCGGTACCAGGGTCAGCGCGGCCCGACGGCCTCGCGCTCGCACCTGAACTTCCACCGCAGCGACGTCTCCGCCGTCACCGACGGCGCCACCGACGGCAGCCTCGGCGGCTGATTACGACGCCGAGGCGGGCCGTCAGGCGGTAGCGCCTCCGGGCAGGCCGGCCGCGCCGAGGCGCGTGGCGCCGCGCGAGCGGGCGCGCTGCTCCTCGAGGGCCTCGGTGAACTCCGCCTCCCAGTCGGCGGCCACCTCGATGCCGAGGCGGCGCGCCTCTTCGACCGAGAGCTCCCGCGGGAACCCGTGCGTGTCCGACAGGCGGAACACGTCGATGCCGGTCAGCGTGCGCCCCTGGTACTCGGCCAGTGCCACCAGTCCGCCCTCGAGCGTGCGGCGGAACGAGTTCTCCTCCTTCACCAGCACCGCGATGACCTCGTCACGCGAGGCGGCGACCTCGGGATAGTCGTTCGCGTACAGGTCGGCGATCACGGGCACGATCGACGAGAAGAAGTTCTCGGTCAGCCCGAGCGACAGCGCCAGACGGATCGCGCGCCGCAGCAGCCGCCGCATCACGTAGCCCTGCTCCTTGTTGGAGGGCCGCACGCCGTCGACGGCCAGGAAGGTCGCCCCGCGCAAGTGGTCGGCGATGATCCGCATCGCCTCGGTCTCGTCGTCGTACGAACGACCCGTCAGCTTCTGGAGCGCCTCGACGATCGGCCAGAGCAGCGAGATGCGGAAGACGTCGTCCGAGCCGATCGACGCGGCCGCGATCCGCTCCAGCCCGCCGCCGAAGTCGACGTTCCGCTTCTCGAGCTCCTCGAACGAGCCGTCGGGCAGGCGGTGGTACTGCATGAAAACCTGGTTGCCGATCTCCATGAACTGCCCGCCGTCGCTGGCCGGATGCGCCAGGCCGTACGAGGCATCCTGATGCGCCGGACCGAAGTCGTAGAACACCTCGCTGTCGGGCCCGCAGGGGTCGCCGATCGGCGTCGCCTCGAGCGATCCGCCGCGCGACCACCAGTTCTCGCCGCCGTCGTAGAAGAAGATGCGCTCGCCCTCGCGCACGCCGCGGGCGTCGCCGTCGGCCTGCGAGCCGATCTCGGCGATGCCGTTCGAGACGCCGCGCTCGGCGAAGACGGCGGCCCAGATCGAGGCGGCCTCGTCGTCACGCGGGATGCCGTTGGCCGGGTCGCCGATGAAGCAGGTGACGTAGATGTGCGACGGATCCAGCCCCACGACATCCACCAGGAAAGTGAAGAACTGCCGGATCTGCTCCTCTTTGAAGTAGTCGCCGAGCGACCAGTTGCCGAGCATCTCGAAGAAGGTGGTGTGCCGGTTGTCGCCCACGTCGTCGATGTCCTGCGCCCGCACGCAGGGCTGGCTGTCGGTGAGGCGCTTGCCCGCCGGGTGCTCCTCGCCGAGCAGGTAGGGCAGCAGCGACTGCATCCCGCTGCCGTTGAACAGCGTGCTCGTGTCGCCGCGCGGCACCAGCGGCGCTCGCGGAATGACCGTGTGCCCGTTCGCTTCGAGCAGGGCGAGGTAGGAGTTGCGGATCTCGTGGGCGTCCATGCACTCAGCATGCCAGAGGGGGAGTGCGCCGATCGAGCCCCGTTCGGGGCGGATCGGGCCGAACCCGCGCGCGGCGGACGGATCAGGCCGGCTGCAGCGGCTCCAGCTGCGGCAGTTGCAGGGCCAGCCAGGGGCTGAAGGCCCAGGGCGTCAGCGACACCGCGAGCTGCAGTTCGGCGGCCTCGGCCCAGCGCCACTCCGCCACCTCGTCGGGGTTCGGCTCCACGGGGCCGGCCGCGCGAGCGGTGTAGACCGGGCAGATCTCGTTCTCCACGATCCCGGATGCGTCGACCGCGAGATACCGGAAGTCGGGCAGGGCCAGTGCCACATCCGACAGCTCGAGCCCCAGTTCGGTTGAAGCGCGCCGCCGCACGGCGTCGTGCAGATCTTCGCCGGGAGCGGGATGGCCGCAGAACGAATTGGTCCACACCCCGGGCCAGGTGAGCTTCGACAACGCCCGGCGGGTCACCAGGATGCGGCCGGCCTCGTCGAACACGTGGCAGGAGAAGGCCAGATGAAGGGGAGTGTCCGAGCTGTGCACCGTGCGCTTGTCGGCCACGCCGATCGGATCGCCGGCGTCGGACAGCAGGATCACCTGCTCGCTCAGGAGGGGCTCGGTTCGGGCGCTCATTTCACTATTGTCCTTTATTACTTGGTAACCATGTAAATTGAGGATATGGACACGCACGATCTGGTCGCGGTGTCGGAGCGCCGACAGAAGCACGTCGAGCGGGTGCTCTCGGGGTTCTTCAGCGACTCCCACTATCGTGCGAAAGATCTGGGCGCGCCATACGCCACCCTCTGGAAGACGCTCGAGCGCAACACCACCGGCGGCAAGCGGTTCCGGCCCCGCATGGTGATGGCGGCCTACGAGGCCCTCGGCGGCACCGACATGGACGCCTCCGCCCACGTCGGCGCGGCCTTCGAGCTGCTGCACACCGCGCTGATCGTGCACGACGACGTGATCGACCGCGACTTCGTGCGCCGCGGTGGCCCGAACGTCTCGGGCAGCTACCGCGACATCGCCACCACCGCGGGCATCCCGCTCCCCGTGGCGGAGCACCGCGGGATGTCGGTGGCGATCATCGCCGGCGACCTCGCCCTCTTCAACTCCTACCGCCTGATCGACCGCTCGGGCGTCGAGGGCATCCTGCGCACCCGGCTGCACGACATCCTCGACGAGTCGATGTTCACGGCCGCGGCCGGCGAGCTCTACGACGTCGACTTCTCCATCCGCACCGATCCGCCGACGGTCGACGAGATCGTCGAGATGGAGCGGCTCAAGACCGCGGGTTACTCGTTCGAGGGCCCGCTGATCGCGGGCGCCGTGCTCGCGGGTGCGAGCCAGGCGGCGACGGATGCCCTGGGTGCGTTCGGCCGCAACATCGGCATCGCCTACCAGATCGTCGACGACCTGCTCGGGGTGTTCGGCGACGAAGACGCCACCGGCAAGACCACGCTCGGCGACCTGCGCGAAGGCAAGCGCACGGTGCTGCTGGCGCACGCCGTGACCCAGCCGCAGTGGAGCGAGGTCAGCGCCCTGTTCGGCTCGCCCACCCTCGACGCCGGCGAGGCCGAGCGCATCCGTGCCGTCTTGGAGGCGACCGGATCGCGCCGCTTCGCCGAGGCCCTCGCCCGCGACTTCGCGAACCGCGCCTGGGAGGCGCTCACCAGCGACGCCCTCCCGGAGGCGGCCCGCGAGGAGTTCCGCCCCATCGTCGCCTCGGTGCTCGGGCGGGTGCGATGAGCCGAACGGTGGCCACGAGCCTCTACGACCGGGTGGCGATGGAGGCGGCATCCGTCGTCATCCACCGGTACTCGACCTCCTTCGGCCTCGCCTCCCGACTGCTCGACAAGCCGGTGCGGCAGCACGTCGAGAACATCTACGCCCTGGTGCGCCTGGCCGACGAGGTGGTCGACGGCGTGGCGGCGGATGCCGACCTACCCGAGGCCGCCATCCGCGACCGGATCGACGCCCTCGAGCGCGAGACCTGTGCGGCGATGGAGTGCGGATACAGCACCAACCTGATCGTGCACGCCTTCGGCTGGACGGCTCGGCGCGTGGGCATCACCGACGAGCTGACCACCCCGTTCTTCCGCTCGATGCGCGCCGACCTCTCGGCCACGAAGCACACGCCCGAGTCGTTCGACGACTACGTCTACGGGTCGGCCGAGGTGGTGGGCCTGATGTGCCTGGCGGCCTTCCTGCACGACACCGCCACGAGCGACCGGGCCCGCGAGGGCCTCGCCGATGGTGCCCGGCACCTCGGGGCGGCCTTCCAGAAGATCAACTTCCTGCGCGATCTGGCCGCCGACTTCGGCACGCTCGGCCGCAGCTACTTCCCCGGCATCGAGGTGAGCACCTTCACCGAGGCGGAGAAGGAGCGCATCATCGCCGACATCGACGACGACCTGCGCATCGCCCGCGCCAGCCTGCCCGGCCTCCCCGCCTCCAGCCGCAGGGCCGTCGCGCTCGCCCAGGGACTGTTCGAAGAACTGACGGATCGGCTCCGCGTCACCCCCGCATCCGTGCTCGCCACGGCGCGCGTGCGCGTTCCGAACCCGGTGAAGGCGAGAATAGCTGCGGGGGCCGCACTCGGGCGACTGCCCCGGGCCAGAGTTCGATGACGACCCACACGTCTCGCGCTTCTCGCGCGACCCGCACGCTCAGCACCAACGAGGGAGACCCGATCCAGTGACGGCAGACGCAGCACAGACGCCGACGGCCAAGAAGGCGATCGTCATCGGCGGTGGCATCAGCGGACTGGCGAGTGCCGCCCTGCTGGCGCACGAGGGCTGGTCGGTGACGCTGCTGGAGAAGAACGCCCAGCTCGGCGGCCGGGCGGGGTCGTGGGAGCACTTCGGATTCCGCTTCGACACCGGCCCCTCCTGGTACCTGATGCCCGAGGTGTTCGACCACTTCTTCCGTCTGCTGGGCACGAGCGCGGAGGCCGAGCTCGACCTCGTGAAGCTCGACCCGGGCTACCGCGTCTACTTCGAGGGCGGGTTCACCCCCGTCGACCTGGCCGACAACCGCGACGACAACCTCGAGCTGTTCGAGTCGCTCGAGCCGGGATCCGGCGTGCGGATGGCCGGCTACCTCGACTCCGCGGCCGAGACCTACGAGCTGGCCAAGGAGTACTTCCTCTACTCGACCTTCGAGAAGATCAGCCCACTGCTCGCCGGCCCGGTGCTGAAGCGGCTTCCCCGTCTGGTGCGGCTGCTGACCGAGCCGCTGGCCACCTTCGCGGGGCGCACGGTGAAGGATCCGCGGCTCGTGCAGGTGCTCGGCTACCCGGCGGTCTTCCTGGGATCATCCCCATATTCCGCTCCGAGCATGTATCACCTGATGAGCCACCTCGACCTCGACGAGGGGGTGCTCTACCCGCGCGGAGGCTTCACCTCGGTGATCGCCGCGATCGAGCGGCTGGCTCGCGACGCCGGTGTCGAGATCGTCACCGGCGCGGATGTCGCGCGCATCACCGTCGAGGTGGAGGGCGCCGCCCTCGTGGTGCCTGAACCGGTCGACGTGTACGACTACGAGACCACCGAGTTCGACACGAACGTCATCGACCGCGACGAACTGCGCCGGGTGCTGGCCGGCGAGGTGTCGTCGGCGCCCGTGCCCGAACCCGAGCCCGTCTCGACCCCTCCGAAGGTGAAGCCGCGCGTCGGCGGCGTGCACTACACCGACCCCGCGGGCCGTGCCCACTCGCTCGAGGGCGGCCTGGTCGTCTCGACGGCCGACCTGTGGCACACCGAGACCTCGATGCTGCTGCCCGAACTGCAGACCTACCCCGAGAGCTACTGGGAGAAGAAGGTCGCGGGCCCGAGCGCCTTGCTGATCATGCTCGGTGTGCGCGGCGAGCTGCCCGAGCTGGAGCACCACACCCTGTTCTTCGCCAAGGACTGGAAGACGAACTTCGGCGACATCTTCAGCGCCTCCCCGCGCATCCCGGAGCCCGCCTCGCTCTACGTCTGCAAGCCCAGCGCCACGGATGACGCGGTCGCCCCCGAGGGGCACGAGAACCTCTTCGTGCTGGTGCCGATCCCGGCCGACCCGAGTATCGGTGCGGGCGGCATCGACGGCGCCGGCGATCAGCGGATCGAAGAGCTCGCCGACACGGTGATCGCCCAGATCTCGGAGTGGGCCGGCATCCCCGACCTCGCCGAGCGGATCGTGCTGCGCCGCACGGTCGGTCCCGCCGACTTCGCCTCCGATCTGAACTCGTGGAAGGGCAGCGCGCTCGGGCCGGCGCACACCCTTCGGCAGAGCGCGATGTTCCGCGCGCGCAACGTGAGCGCGAAGGTCGACGGTCTGTACTACGCGGGCGGGTCGACGACACCGGGCATCGGCCTGCCGATGTGCCTGATCAGTGCCGAACTCGTGCTGAAGCGGTTGCGCGGCGACACGAGCACGACCGCGTTGCCCGAGCCACTGGTGGCTCCGGCCGGGGTCGTCGCCGCCTCGGCGGAGGCGGATGCGGGTACGGATGCGGCGTCGACGGATGCCGGGGCCGCCCCCGGCGACACGGACTGACCGCGCATCCCGGCCATGGGCATCCTGTACCTTCTCGCGCTGCTGGTGTCGCTCGGCGGCATGGTGGTGCTCGACCGACGGTTCCGGCTGTTCTTCTTCGACCGGCCGGGGCGAGCGTCCGTCGTTCTCGTGGTGGGGGTGCTGTTCTTTCTGGTGTGGGATGTCTCGGGCATCGGGCTGGGCGTCTTCTTCCGGGGCGAGACCGCCTTCATGACGGGCATCCTGATCGCCCCCGAGCTGCCCCTGGAGGAGGTGTTCTTCTTGACGCTGCTCTGCTACCTCACGATGAACGTCTTCCGGGGCGCGGTGAAGGTGCTCGGGCGGAAGCGGGTCTCGTGACGTATTGGGCGCTGAACGCGATCTTCCTGGCCGTCGTCGCCGCGGTCGTGCTGGTGACCGGGATCGTGCGGGTGCGTCGCCGCCGGCCGGACGGATCCGCGGGCGCGCACCGCCGCCGCATCCTGGGCGCGCTCGGCATCACGATGGCGGTGCTACTCGTGCTGACGGCCGTGTTCGACAACGTGATGATCGCCGTCGGCCTCGTCGGCTACGACCCCGATCTGATCTCCGGGGCGTTCGTGGGAATCGCTCCGCTGGAAGACTTCGCCTACGCGATCGCGGCGGTGCTGCTGCTGCCCTCGCTCTGGTTGCTGCTCGAACGGAGAGAATCGTGATCCGCCAGCTGCTGCTGTCCTCCCGCCCGCTGTCGTGGGTGAACACCGCGTTCCCGTTCGCCGCGGGCTACCTGATGACCACCCGCGAGGTCGATCTGGTGTTCGTGCTCGGCACGCTGTACTTCCTGATCCCGTACAACCTCGCGATGTACGGCATCAACGACGTCTTCGACTACGAGTCGGATCTGCGGAACCCCCGCAAGGGCGGCGTGGAAGGGGCCGTGCTCGACCGGTCGCTGCATCGACCCACCATCATCGCGGTCTTCGTCACGAACATCCCGTTCCTGATCTATCTGGTCGCGGTGGGGTCGCCGCTGTCGTGGCTCGTGCTCGCCATCAGCGTGTTCGCGGTGATCGCCTACAGCGCGCCGAAGCTGCGCTTCAAGGAGCGCCCGTTCGTGGACTCGCTGACTTCGAGCACCCACTTCGTCAGTCCCGCCGTCTACGGCCTGGTGCTGGCGGGCGCCGTCTTCACGCCGGGACTGTACGCGCTGCTCGGAGCGTTCTTCCTCTGGGGCATCGCCAGCCACGCCTTCGGGGCAGTTCAGGACATCGTGGCCGACCGGGAGGGCGGCATCGGCTCGATCGCCACCGTGATCGGCGGCCCGGCCACCGTGCGGTTCTCGTTCGCGGCCTACCTGCTCGCCGGGGTGCTGCTGCTGTTCACGCCCTGGCCGGGCCCGCTCGCCGCCGTGCTCGCCCTGCCCTACGCGCTGAGCGTGCTCCCGTTCTGGTCGGTACGCGACGAGGATGCCGAATCCGCGAACGCCGGCTGGCGCCGCTTCCTCTGGCTCAACTTCGTGGCCGGCTTCCTGATCACCCTCCTCCTCATCTGGACCTGGATCCTGACACCCTAGGAGGAGGGGGCGGCGCACCGCCCCCGCATCACGGGCAGACGGCCAGGTTCTCCACCGCGGGGCTCAGGGTCGCCGTCCCGCCGAGCAGTGTGACCTGACCCACCGAAGGTGCGAGTGCACCCTGAGCGACTCCGGCCGGAATGCAGGTCTGCCGGGACAGGTACATCGGCACCTGTGAGATTCCGGCGGCGACCGCTCCAGACAGGGCATCGGCAAAGGCGGCACCGTTGGCCAAGTAGACCTGGGCCGGGCGGGGGAATTCCTTGGCGTTGAGCCCCTGCGACACCTCGAAGCGGTCTGCGCCACCGTTCCTCTCGACGCCGCGGACGGACTTGATCTGGGCTTCGATCGCCGCGCTCACCGAGTTCGGGCCTCCGACGATCTCGACCGTGCCGTTCTTGCTCACGAGGCTCTGGACGAGGTTGAGCTCCTCTGCGGAGAGCGCCGCCCCAGCCCCGTTCACCAGGAGCACGCCGGCACCGTCGGCGGCGGCGGCCGGCCCGCTGGACAGGGCGTCAGGGAAATTGGCGCCGTTCGTGATGAAGAGCTTCGAGGTGGACCGAGGAGCGAAGGTACCGGTGAGGAGCGCTCGGGAGACCGCATAGCGGTCCGGCCCGTCGATACGCATGATGATCGTCCGTGGTGCGATTGCCTTGATGGCACTCTCGACATCAGCGCCGACGGAGTTGAGTCCGCCCACGATCACAACGCGAACCGGAGCCAACCTGATCAGCTCGGCAGAGACGGAGGGGGGCAGGGCGGCACGCGAGGTCAGGAGGAGAGGGGCGTCGACCTGCGCTGCGAGCGGGGCGACGCTCAGGGCATCCGCGAACCCTTCTCCACTGGCGATGAAAACAGTCGATGCCCCCTCGGAGAATTTCGAGGCCGCCACCTGGGCCGACACTTCGTACCGGTCCGCCCCTCCGATCCGGGAGATGGTTCGCGTTGCCTGGAGGTCAAGGCGGCCCAGCTTGCCGGTGCCGCGGACTGCGGTCCACACATACCGCCCCTCGGTGATGGCGATACCGGAGAGAAGACCCGCCAAGTCGCGGGAGGCGTACTCCGTCAGCGAACCGTCCTTGAAGAACAGAAGCGAGCCCGAGCCCGTGTCCGCCATCCAGACCCCGCCGTCGGACGCCTCCATGGCGGTGAGCGACTTACGGCCGCCGACCAACTCCACCGGAGCCGATCCCACGGTCTGATTGAAGTACAGAAGGGAGGTCTTGGTCGAGGCGATGCCCTCGACCATGCCGCCCATCGAGGCCAGCAGTTGGATATCGGTCACCGCGCCGAGCGAATCGACGCTGCCGATGAGAGCGCCGTCGGTGCCCAGAACCCAGACGCGACCGGCCCCGGGATCGGTGACCCAGACCGTGTGGTGCGATCCGTCGGCATCCGCGATCCCGCTGATGGCCGTGGGAGTGACCGCCCCCGGGATCGGGAAGTCGGTGATGTCTCCCGTGACCTGGTCGATGCGGCCCAGTCGCTTCGCGGCCTGTTCGACGAAGTAGACGTAGCCGCCGCTGTCGTACGCCGCAACGGGCGATCCGTGCGGGGTCGGTGCCGTCCAGGACTGCGCGACGTCATCGCGGGAGATGTGCACCACCTGATTCGACGTGGGCATCGTCGCCCAGACGCCGCCCTCGCCGTCGCCGACCAGGGCATTCGGAACCTCAGACCCGTGGGGAACGTCGATCCCCGTTCCCAGGTGGGTGATCGTCCCCGGGCCGAACCCGCCGGCCGAGGCGATCCAGATCGACCCGGCGTCGCCCTCGGTGACATCGACCGCCACGCCCCGGGTCGCCATCTGCGTCAGTGCGAATCCGGGATCAATCACCACGGGAGTCACCTCCGTGGCCTGAGCGGATCCGCCCGGTACCATTCCGACGGAGACGGCGATCGCTACGAGCACTGTCGCCGCGACCCGCGCTGCTGACGCACCTGCTCGCCTGTGCGGGCGGTGGACGTCTGCGAACGAGCTCGCCCGGGGTCGATGAGGCATGGCGCCCTCTTTCAGTCGTGGGAGCCTTCATTGTCGCCTCGCGCCGGTCAGGGGCGGCCTAGGCACTTTCTACTCAGGAGAGCCCCTACTCAGAGGAGTACGTCGCCGAGGTCGTAGGCGGCGGGGACGTCGAGCTGCTCGAAGGTGCAGGAGAGGGGATCGCGGTCGGGGCGCCAGCGCTCGAACTGCGCGGTGTGGCGAAAGCGCGATCCCTCCATCTGGTCGTAGCGCACCTCGGCCACGCGCTCGGGGCGCAGCCGCACGAAGGAGACGTCCTTCGACGAGGAGAAGCGGTTGCGCTCACCCTCGCCGCGCACGGCGTCGCCCGCGTCGTTGCGCTCGACGAGCGGCTCGAGCTCGTCGACCAGTTCGCGCCGGCGCACGTCGCTGAACGCCGAGATGCCGCCGACCCCGCGCAGTTCGGGCGCACCGGCACCGTCGGTGTCGTACAGACCCACCAGCAGCGAGCCCACCCCGGTGCCGCTCTTGTGCACGCGGTAGCCGAGCAGCACCACGTCGGCCGTGCGGTGGTGCTTGATCTTGAAGAGCGTGCGCTTGCCCGGTGCATACGGCGCCGCGAGCGGTTTCGCCACGACCCCATCGAGCCCCGCCCCCTCGAACTCGTCGAGCCAGCGCCGGGCCTGCTCGACATCGCGCGTGGTGCGCGTGATCTGCAGGGGCGCGCCCAGCGAGCCCGCGAACTGCTCGAGCGCCGTGCGGCGCACCTCGAACGGCTCGTCGAGCAGCTCCCGGTCGCCCAGCCGCAGCAGATCGAAGGCCACGAACAGCGCCGGGGTCTCCTCGGCGAGCTTCCGGATGCGCGACTCGGCCGGGTGGATGCGCTGGGAGAGCGCCTCCCAGTCCAGCCGGCGGCGCCCGTCGACCTCGCGCGGCACCACCACCTCGCCGTCCAGGACGCACGGCTCGGGGAGCAAGCCGGCCAGAGCATCCGTCAGTTCGGGGAAATAGCGGGTGAGCGGCTTCGCTCCGCGGCTGCCGATCTCGACGGTCTCGCCGTCGAACGAGACGATGCCGCGGAAGCCGTCCCACTTGGGCTCATAGGAGAGGCCGCCGTCGACCTTGCCTGGTTCGGGCACGGCGTCGAGCGCCTTGGCGAGCATCGGGGAGGGCAGTTCGGGGTGCACCATGACTAGATCATCCTCCGAACCCCGGCTACGCGCCCGTCACGCTCGCCCGCAGGGCCTCGTAGTCGGCCCGGGACTGATCGGCGTAGGCGAACGACCAGTCCACCACCGCCTCGTCGAACTCGGCCGAGCGACCGAGGTATCCGCTGATCGCGGGCGCCTCGAAGCTCTGCGCGTGCGCCCGGGCGAGAGCCGTGCCGCAGGCCGATCCGTAGCGCGCGAACGGCTTGGGGGAGAGCGTCGCCGTGTCGATCGAACCCTTCATGTCGCGGAACTGGCGCACGTAGAAGTCGCGGCCGCCGAACTGCAGGTGCCCGAGGAAGGGGTCGGAGACGGCCTGCAGGATGCGCTGCTTGTCGACCACCCGCTGCCCCTCCGACACATACGGCCGGGCTGCGGAGGGCGTGCTGCCGGCCCCCATCGGCACCACGCCGCCGAACGTCTCGTACACGGAGGGCTGCGCCTCCTTCACCTGCAGCACGAGCGGTTCGCCCGACGGGCCGGTGAGGATGAGGATGTAGCAGCGCGTGCCGACACTGCCGACGCCGACCACGCGCATGGCCACGTCGGTGAGAGTGAAGTGCGAGAGCAGCTCGGCGATGTCGGCGGGCACCGTGGCGCGGTAGAGCTCGAACAGCTCCTCGATCTCGTCTTCGAGCGAGGTGGCGAGGTGGGTGAGCACCGGCGGATCCTCGACGATCAGCAGCGTGCCGTCGTCGGCCCGGGTGCTGATCTTCTCGACGAAGGCGGCGGAGGTGCGGCGGCGGGCCTGACGCACGGCCTTGTCGAGCACCTTCTGGGCGGCGCTGCCGAGCTCGGCCCGGGGCGCGTCGGTGTCGAGGCGGGTGAAGTAGCGGCCGAGGGCGTCGAGCTGCATCATCTCGCGCAGCCCCTCGCGGTAGGCGGCCGCCGTGGTGAGGGCGAGGTCGCGGGTGGTGCGCTCCTGGAAGCCGGCGTCGCGGGCGCCGATCACCACGCTCGTCACGAGCCGCTTCACGTCCCACTCCCACGGGCCGGTGGCCGCCTCGTCGAAGTCGTTGAGGTCGAACACGAGAGTGCGCTGCGGCGAGGCGAACAGGCCGAAGTTCGAGATGTGGGCGTCGCCGCAGCCCACCACCTGGATGCCGGTCACCGCCTCCCGCGCGAGGTCGGCGGCCATGATGCCCGCGGTGCCGCGATAGAAGGTGAACGGGGTGGCGAGCATCCGCTCGATCCGCAGGGGGACGAGGTGCTCGAGGCGGATCGCGTTCTGCGCCTCGAGCACGGCGAGCGGATCGCGCGACTCGCTGCTGCGCTCGCGGTGGGCGGTGCGCGGCAGCTCGCGGCGGAGGGCCTTGCCGGCGCGGCGGGATTCGTCGAGCGTGGGATGCGGCGCGCGGCCGTGCTGCAGGCGGCTGAGATGGGTGGGCACGGCACCACGCTAGTGCCGGGAGCGTCGTCGTGCGGGCTGGATACGGCGGGCGCGGTTCTGGTGGAAGGGCGCGAGCCGCGCAGAGGGGCTGCGGATGCCGCTGGGCAGGGGTGTGTGGGGCGCCGCACGGTGGCGGCGCCCCACGGATGCGGTCGTCAGCGACGACCGGCGCGGGTCACTCGGCGGAACGGTTCCGTCGGGCGATCAGCAGCATCAGCATCCCGAGCACCAGCAGCAGGGCGAGTCCGCCCACCAGCAGTCCGGGGGTCGCGCCGGTGAGGGCGAGGCTTCCGGATCCGCTGACCGCTCCCGCCGCCGCCGACTGGCCGGCACCGAGGCCGGCCGTCACCGACGTGCCGGTGCTGCCGCCCGTTCCCGGGCCGGCGGGCGTGACCGGCGTGACCGGCGTCCCGGGGTCACCGGGGGTCGGCGGCGTCACCGGGTTCGTCGGCTCAGTGGGATCGATCGGATCCGTCGGGTCGGTGGGATCCGTCGGGTCGATCGGGGTGGTGGGATCGGTCGGATCGGTCGGGTCCGTGGGATCCGTGGGATCGGTCGGATCCGTCGGGGTCACCGTGGAGCCGCCGGTCGTGCAGTCGCCGATCACGCAGACGGCGTTTCCGCCGACCGTGACGGGCAGCCCGATCACCGGGATGATCTGGTTGCCGCCGCCGATGCTCCCATCCCCACCGGTCACCGGATCTCCCGATCCGCCGCCCGTCGTGGTGGTGACCTCGGAGTCGGTGGTCTCGGCGTCGCCGATGACGGCGATTCCGTTGCCGCCGATGGTGATCGGAATGCCGATCACCGGGATCACCTGGTTGCCTCCGGCGACGCTGTCGTCGCCGCTGGTGATGGCGCCGTCGCCGGAGCCGCTCCCGCCGCCGGTGGTGGTGGTGACGTCGGAGTCGGTGGTCTCGGCGTCGCCGATGACGGCGATTCCGTTGCCGCCGACGGTGATCGGGAGGCCGACGACCGGGGCGATCTGGTTTCCGCCGAGGATGCCGTCATCGCCGCTGGTGGTGCCGGGCGCGGTAACGGTTCCCGTGCCGGTCGTGCCGGGGGGAGTGCCGCCCGTGGTCACCTCCGACCCGCTGGAGTCGGCGTCGCCGACCACCGCGATGCCGTTGCCGCCGATCGTAATGGGGGCGTCGACGTCGATCGGCAGCTGGTTGCCGCCGGCGACGCTGTCATCGCCCGAGGTGACGGGGGAGGACGGTGCACTCGAGCCCTGGTCGGCGTCGGCCGATCCGGAACCCTCGGAGGCCCCGACCGAGGAGTCGCTCGACGAGGCGTCACCCACCACCGAGACCGCGTTTCCGCCGATCGTGATGGGGGCGTCGACGTCGATCGGCAGCTGGTTGCCGCCGGCGACACTGTCATCGCCCGAGGTGACGGGAGCAACCGGCTCGGCCGGAGCGGATGCGGGGTCGGCCGCCGTGGCCGTTGCCGAGTCGCTCGACGAGGAGTCGCCGACCACGGAGACGGCGTTCCCGCCGATCGTGATGGGGGCGTCGACGTCGATCACGGCCTGGCCGCCGCCGAGCAGCGAGTCGTCGCCGCCCGTCGTCAGCTCGACAGGAGCGGGAGCGGGCGCCGGAGCTGGTGCCGGATCCGTGGCCGGCTCCTCCGCGGGAGCAGCGGGCTCGCTCTGGGCTCCCGACGACACCGCATCGCCGATCACGGCGACGGCGTTGCCCGAGAGGTCGATCGGCAGCTCCACCTGCACGATCGCCTGGTTGCCGGATGCCGCGCCGTCGTCGCCACTGGTCTCGGCGGCCTGGGCGACGCCCGCACCGAGCACGCACAGGCCCCCGGTGATGAGGACTGTCCACAGTCCTCGTGACACATATCTGTTCATGATGATCTCTCCCGAGAGGAATAGAGGTTGACCGCTCCGCGGGTGCGGGGCGGAAGGATCCGCATGCCCGGCCGGAACGGCGGGCGGGATCCCCTCTAGTCGGGAGAGGTGTCGGTGTCGTAGACCGGCGACGAGGGCAGCTCCTCGTCGGCCGGAGCACCGGTGGAGCCGAGGGAGACGGCGGGCAGGATGCCGGCGCTCGTCACGTTCGTGGTGGCGGCACCGGCCGAGCCGGAACCGCCGTTGCCCGCGCCCGCGCCGGCGCCGCCGGACGAGGCCGGGAGACCGCCACCGCCGGGACCCGCAGGGCCGGAGGGGAAGGGGAAGGGGAGACCGCCGTCGGGCGTGCCGCTGCCGGAGCCGGCCCGTGCGGCCGATCCGGAACCGACTGCGTCGGCCCCGCTGCCGGCGCCCGGAACGGCGCGGCCCGGATCCGCCCCAACGGATCCGGACGCGCCGCCTGACGCCCCCCGGCTCATCGCCCCGGGACTCACGCCGGCACCGGGGGCGACCGCGACCAGGGGGGAGGCCGGGTCGCCGGGGGATGCCGCTTCGGTGCCGGCGTGCCCGGGCGCGGTCCCGTCGACGGGACCGCCGGTCCCGGGGATCACCGGGATCCCGGGAACGCTCGGAGTCGTCCCGTCGACGGCTTCGCCGATCGACGTGACGGGGTCGGTGACCTGCTCGGCGATGGACTCGACGGCCGGGAGCACGACGGCGGCCGCGCCCGCGACGGCCGAGTCGGCGAGATCGGCCACCGGGCTGAGCACTGTGCCGACCCGCGAGGACCCGACCACGCCGGTCACTACGGGCACCTGAGCTCCGATGCCGTCCACGACCTCGTCCACGGCCCCGGCCACCGGATCGACCAGGCCGGCCACGGGCTCGGCCTCCGCGAAGTCGCCCACGGTCTCGACAGCGTTCCCGACCGCGGCATCCGTGGTCTCGGGAATCGCTTCGACGACCGCGCCCACCGCATCCGTCACCGGCTCAGGCAGCACCTCGGCCACCGGCTCGAGCACGTCGCTGACCGGCTCGGCCACCTGGCTGGCGCCCGTGTCGACGACCGGCTGAAGCACGGCATCCGAGACGCTGCCGACGACGTCGTCCAGCGTTCCGGTGACCGTGTCGAGCGCGGGGTCGAGCGACTGCACGGTCGATCCGACCGTTCCCAGCAGCGACGAGGCCCCGCCGTCACCCGAGGGGGCGTCGGATGCCGTGGCAGCCGAGGCGGACGAGGTGCCGAAAACCGCCCCCAGCACGAGCCAGCCGGCCGCGAGACCGATGGCACCGAGGCCGATCCGCGCCGCCCGCGAGCGCAGGAGCGACCGTGCCGGCATCGCCGCGACCGTCGTCTCCACGCTCATCACCACCCCTCACTGGGAAGTCAGGTGAAGCCGACTCTCGTCCTTCCCGGGGCATAAAGCAACGAGGTGCCCCCCACAATGGGGGGCACCTCGGTAGTTTCCCGGTAGCCCGGGTCGCCGTTGCGGCCGTGCTTACGCGATCAGGTAGTCGTGCAGCGACTCGTCGCGCAGCATCCCGAGCGCCCGGCGCTGGATCTGGCGGGCACGCTCCCGCGAGACGCCCAGCACGTCGCCGATCTGGTCGAACGACATGGCGTCTTCGCCGTCGAGCCCGAAGCGCATGCAGATCACGCGCGCCTCGCGGGCCGGCAGGGTGGCCAGCGCCACGGCCAGGTCGTGGTGCTGCAGCGACGAGGCGGCCGCGTCGAAGGGGTTGGGCTGCGTCGAGTCCTCGATCAGGTCGCCGAGCTCGGCGTCGTCATCGCCGACGGGGGTGTGGATCGACACCGTGTCGCGGCCGTGGCGGATGAGCTCTTGCACCTTCTGCACGGGGAGGTCGACGGCCGAGGCCACCTCGTCCATGGAGGGTTCGCGGCCGAGCTCGATCATCAGGCGGCGCTGCATACGCGTGATCGCCGAGATCTTCTCGGACGTGTGCACGGGGATGCGGATGATGCGGCCGCTGTCGGCCAGCGCGCGGTTGATCGACTGCTTGATCCACCACGATCCATAGGTCGAGAACTTGAAGCCGGCCTGGTAGTCGAACTTCTCGACGGCCCGCACGAGGCCGATGTTGCCCTCCTGGATGAGGTCGAGGAAGGGCAGACCGCGCTCGAGGTAGCGCTTGGCGATCGAGACCACCAGGCGCAGGTTGGCCTGGATGAGCTGACGCTTGGCGGCCTGGCCGTCGCGGTTCAGCCACTCGAGCTCGCGGCGCAGGGCGGAATCGAGCACGGCGGTCTCGGCCAGCTTCGCGCCGGCGAGAACACCGACCTCGATGCGGCGGCCGAGGTCGACCTCGTCCTCGGCGGTGAGAAGGGCGGTGCGGCCGATCTGGCGGAGGTAGTCCTTGACCGGATCCTCCGACGCCCCGCGGATCTCGCTGAAGCGGTCCTGCGGTTCGCTCTCGTCGATCTCGGTGGAGACCGTGGCGGTGGCCGTTGCTGCTGCTGATCGTGACATCTTCATCTCCGTTACTACATCGACTTCGTCTATCCCGGTTCCGGCAGGCTATCCCCGCAAGGGGTGTCCCCCATAATGGGGTGACGGGGGGTTGACAACCCCTGCCGGATGGTGCGAGTTCCGCTTTCAGGTGGCTCCCAGGTGGCGGATCGCCGCTTAAGCTGGAGAGGTTCTAGCGGTTCGGAGCGGGCCTGCAGATCGATCGGAGGCGCGGATGGGTACGAGGTGGACGCGCGTCGCACGCGGCCTCGCCGCCGCCGCGATCGCCACCTTCGTCGCCGCGTTCTCGCACGCCGCCGCCGGGGGAGGGGCGCCGGGCGGGGTGGGCCTCGCACTGGCCGCGGCGTTCGCCGTGATGGTCTGCGTGTTGTTCACCCGGCGTTCGCCGTCGTTGCCGCTGCTGTCGGCATCCGTGGTGCTCAGCCAGCTGGCGTTCCACCTGCTCTTCGCCGTGGGGGCGGGGGCGGATGCTGCGGCCGGTGCCGCGCTGGGGTCGGGCTTCGGACAGACGGGCCATGGGGGTCATGGAGCGGAAGCCGGGCATGCGGCTCCGGCGTCTCTCGGGTCGACGGCCGGTTCGAGCCTGCTCTCGACCGTCTCCCCGTCGTCGGGGTCGCTGTCGACGGGAACCGTCCCGGATGCCGTGGCCGGCTCGGGCGCGCACCTGCACGACTCCGGATGGATGTGGCTCGCCCACGCGGTGGCCGCAATCGCCACCATCCTGCTGCTGCGGCGCGGTGAGCTGGTGCTGCGCCGTCTCGTCGAGCTCAGCCGCCTTCGGAGCGCCGAGGTGGCCGCGCACATCACCGTGCGCCTGTCGTCGGCGCTGCGCGCGCTCGCGCTGGTGACCGCCGCGTTCTCCGAGGTCGCGGCCGACACAGCGACCGAGACTGCGCTCGGCCGGCGGGCACGGATGCTGCGCCGGGGCGCGGCTGCGGGGGCGGCATCCGATCGCCTGCGCGATCTGGGTGTGGTGTTCGCCGCGCTGCGGCATCGCGGGCCGCCGCGGGGGCTGCCCGCCGCGTACCTCTTGGCCTGACCGGTTCGATGCCGGCCGGGCGTCGGTGCGCGGCGTGCGCCTGCCTTCGCGGCCCCGCCGGGGCCTGACGAGGGTGGGCGGAACGACCCCTTCGTACCGACCAGGAAAGCCTCATCATGATCTCTCGTTCTTTCGCGCGCACCGCAACCGCCGGTGCCGCCTCTCTGTTCGTCGCCGGTGCGGTGCTGTTCGCCGCCCCGCTGGCCGCGAGCGCGCACGTGCACGTCGAGCCCGGCTCGGCCGAGCCCGGCAGCTACAGCGTGCTCACCTTCCGGGTGCCCAACGAGTCCGCGACCGCCGTGACCACCTCGGTGACCGTGCAGCTGCCCTCGGACACCCCGTTCTCGAGCGTCTCGTACGAGCCCGTTCCCGGCTGGAGCGCCGAAGTCGTGACGGGGGCGCTGCCGTCGCCCGTGGTCGTCGGCGACGCCACGCTCACCGAGGCGCCGCTCTCGGTGGTGTGGACCGCCGAGGCGGGCTCCGGGATCGCCGACGGTCAGGTCCAGGAGTTCCCGATCGTGGCGGGGCCCGTGCCCGCCACCGGCAGCATCGAGCTGCCCGTCAGTCAGGCCTATTCCGACGGCACCGTCGTGGAGTGGGACGAGTCGACCCCGGCGTCGGGGGAGGAGCCGGAGCATCCGGCACCGACGCTGTATGTGGAGGACTCGGCGCCGGCTGACGAGGACGGTGCCTCGGCTGCGGATGCCGGTGTGACCGCATCGCCGGCAGCAGGTTCGGCGGACGACTCGGCCGGTGCCTCGGGTGACACGGCTTCAGCGGCGCTCGGCTTCGGCATCGGCGGGTTCGCGCTCGGCGCGCTCGCGCTCGTGGCGGCCGTGGTGGCGCTGTTCCGCCGCCCCTCCGCGGCCGCAGCGGCTGCGGGCACGGGCTCGGGCACGGGTTCGGGCTCGGCTGCCGACAAGAGCTCGGGCGGTGCCGCGTGAGGCGGCGGCTGGCGTCCGGTCTCGCGGGCCTCTTCGTCACCGCGGCAGCGGCCACGGCGGTGGTTCTCGGAACCGCGGGGGCGGCATCCGCTCACGACTTCCTGGTGTCCACCGACCCGGCAGCCGACTCGACGGTGAGCGAACCGCTCAGCACCGTGTCGCTGGTCTTCAACGAGCCGCCGTTGGCGGAGCTCGGCGCGGGCATCGCGATCGAGGTGCGTGACGCCGACGGCACGAACGTGGCATCCGGAGACGTCTCGATCGTGAACAGCACCTTGAGCATCGCGGTCGCACCGTCGAGCCAGGGCGCCTACACGGTGCTCTGGCAGACGGTCTCGTCAGACGGCCACGCGGTCTCGGGCGAGTACGCGTTCACCTACGCCGGCCCGGTGGCTCAGGCGTCGGCGGTGCCCGAGGCGACGCCGACGCCGACGCAGACGGGGGCTCCGGATGACTCGACCGCGGTGGCCACGGCGCCCCCGGCCGCGACAGCCACCCCGGACGCGACCGATGCCTCCGAAGGCGCATCGGCCGCCCCCTCGCCGGCGATCTTCGTCGGAATCGCCGCGGCGGCCGTGGTCGTGATCGCCGCGGTGGTTCTGGGCGTGCTGCTCAGCCGCCGAGGCCGCCGCTCGGCCTAGGCCGAGGCGCCCTCGGGGTCGCCGCCGCGCGATACGAGTCCGAACGGATGGAGCCCACGGCCTGAGAAGGACTCAGGCTCCATCCGTTCGGGATCGGCGGCCGATCGTCCATAGGTTCGGAACGGATGCCGGGCGTGCGGCGGGGGCCTGCGGGCGTATTCTGGGGGAGGCGGCCCCGGCCGCCACGGTGGTGGGGCTCACCGTTCTCCAACCGCGGCGTGCCGACGACAGTCCCTATCTCGAACGATCGGCGCTCGCGAGCGCCCGGAGATAGGAGTCGGCCATGCCGGACAGCACACCAGACCCGCGCGCACGCGC
>NZ_JAHFUW010000013.1 GCF_023264855.1 Herbiconiux sp.
CGCGAGACGGCCTCCTGCGAGACCAGGGTCCACTCCAGCTGCTGCCGGGCCTCCGCGGCGAGGCGGTCGGCGATCTGGCGGCTCACCGCGATGAACGGGGTCGCGTAGGGCACCTCCAGCAGCGGCATCCCGGCCCGGCCGCAGGCGTCGACGAGTTCGGGCGGCGTCACCCGCAGCACCTCGGTGCCGAAGCCCAGCGCCACGACACCGGCTCGCTGCAGCCGCCCGACGTAGTCGCGGTATTCGTCGGCGTCGTGGAACTCGGAGAACTGGCGTCCCGTGGTCAGCAGCAGCTGCCCCGGTTCGAGGAAGGGGCTGGGGTCGTCGAGGTCGGAGGAGTGCGACCAGAGCAGCTCCGGATCGGCCTGCGCCTCGACGGGCGCCGGCGTGGGCGCCGGCTCCGTGAGCAGTGCCAGGTTCAGCGCGGGGGTCGCGAGGAGTTCGCTCAGTGTGACCGGCATCCGTTCTCCTCTTCTTCTGCACCCAGCTTCGCCGTGAACACCCACCCGACCACGGTGCCACTCCGGCAGCCCCACCTGAGCATAGCGCCGATCTGGCAACCGGCAGGCGGATGCCCCGGCCCTACCGTGAGAGCACCTGACCGTGCCTCTGGAGACCGCCATGACATCCTCACCCGCCCCTGCCACCGACTCGATCACGCCGGCCACGACCGCCCGCATCGCCGGTGGGCCGGGTCTCCCCCAGCGCCGCGAGCTCGTGACCGCCATCCCCGGCCCCAAGTCGCAGGCGATGCACGCCCGCAAGACCGCGGCCGTGGCCGACGGCGTCGGCGTGATGCTGCCCGTGTACGTCGAGTCGGCCGGGGGCGGCGTCATCCGCGACATCGACGGCAACACCCTGATCGACCTCGGATCGGGCATCGCGGTCACGGGCGTCGGCAACTCCGCCCCCGCCGTCGTCGAGGCGGTGCAGCGCCAGGTCGAGGCCTTCACGCACACCTGCTTCACCATCACCGGTTACGAGGGCTACGTGGCCGTGGCCGAGAAGCTCAACGAGCTCACCCCGGGCGACTTCGACAAGCGCACCGCCCTGTTCAACTCCGGCGCCGAAGCGGTGGAGAACGCGATCAAGATCGCCCGCCACTTCACCGGCAAGCAGGCCGTGGTCGCCTTCGACCACGCCTACCACGGCCGCACCAACCTCACGATGGCGCTCACCGCCAAGGCGATGCCGTACAAGAGCGGCTTCGGGCCGTTCGCCCCCGAGGTGTACCGCGCTCCCCTCTCCTACCCCTTCCGCGACGGCGGCCTCTCCGGTGCCGAGGCGGCCACCCGCGCCATCGACCAGATCGAGAAGCAGATCGGCGTCGCCAACCTCGCCGCGCTGATCGTCGAGCCCATCCAGGGCGAGGGCGGCTTCATCGTGCCGGCCGAGGGCTTCCTCAAGGCGCTGCTGGACTGGGCCCGCGCCAACGACGTGGTGTTCATCGCCGACGAGGTGCAGACCGGCTTCGCGCGCACCGGCGACTTCTTCGCCAGCGAGCACGAGGGAATCGACCCCGACCTGATGGTCACCGCCAAGGGCATCGCGGGCGGCCTCCCGCTCTCGGCGGTCACCGGGCGCGCCGACATCATGAACTCGGCCCACTCCGGCGGCCTCGGCGGCACCTACACCGGCAACCCGATCGCGTGCGCCGCCGCCCTGGCCACCATCGACAGCTACATCGACGGCGACCTGCTGGCCCGCGCCCGCGCGATCGGAACCCTGCTGCGCGGCAAGCTCAACGCCCTGCGCACGGTCGACCCGCGTATCGGCGACGTGCGCGGCCGTGGGGCGATGATCGCGATCGAGCTGGTCGACCCCGTGACCGGGGCTCCGGATGCCGCGCTCACCGCGAAGGTGGCGAAAGCCGCGCACGCCGAAGGCGTCATCCTGCTCACCTGCGGCACGTACGGCAACGTGATCCGGTTCCTCCCTCCGCTCACGATCAGCGACGAGCTCCTCGAAGACGGCCTCGCCGTGCTCCGCTCCGTTCTCGCCTGAACCGTGGCCACCCGCCCCACCCGCCACCGGGGCAGGTGGACAGGGGTGCCCCGGCTCGGATAGGTTCCTCGCAAACAGGATGGGGAATCCGTGACGAACTGCGTGCTCGCCGCAACAGGTTTCGAATCGTGGCCGCTGATGCTGGCTCTGGCACTGGGGGCGGTGGGGGCCGGCACGGCCTGGCTGCTCGTGCGCCGCGGGCGCCGCAAGGCCGCCACCTTCGCGGCGGCACCTCTGCTGGTGCTGGCGCTGCTGGCATCCGGGGTCGGCGCACCCCCGGCGAGCTTCGCCAATGCGGCGGACTGCCCCGGGGGCACGCCCGCACCCGGCCCGACGGCCGCTCCCACCCCGGTGCCGACCACTCCGCCCACGGAGTTCACCGCAGGTGCCGCCGGCATCGGCGACGCCTACTACCCGCTCGACGGCAACGGCGGCTACGAGGTCGACGATTACTTCATCGACGTCTCCTACGACCCCGCTACACACGTCATCGCGGGCGGCACCATCGTGACCGCCACGGCCAGCCAGAACCTCTCCAGCTTCAACCTCGACTTCGACACCCGCGGCGTCGACGGCACCGACTCGATCGTCATCGACCGCGTCAGCATCGATGGCGCCGACGCGACCTGGAGTCTCGCCAGCACGCCGATCAGCATCGTCACCGGCCAGCCGCAGGCACCCGGTTCCACCGACGGCGACGCCACCCCGCCGCGCACCGAGCTGACCGTGGTGCCCGCAGCCGGCATCCCCGCCGGGACCACCTTCGGGGTGCGCGTCGACTACGCCGGCGTGCCCATCACGATCGACGACGCGTTCGGCCCGGCCGGGGTGTTCCAGTCACCGGATGGCGCCGTGATCGTCGGGCAGCCCCGCGTGGCCGCCACCTGGTTCCCGGCCAACGACCACCCCTCCGACAAGGCCACCTTCCGCACCCGCGTCGAGGTTCCGACCGGACTGCAGGTGGTCGGCAACGGCCGCCTGAACGACGAAGAGGACAACGGCGACGGCACCACCACCTGGGACTGGGTGATGGACGAACCGATGGCCACCTACCTCGCCACCGCCACGATCGGCGACTACCGGATCGACACCGACACGGATCCCGCCACCGGCATCACCTACTACGACGCCATCGACCCCGAGCTGTTCGAGCGCGAGGCCGACGGCGGCGGAACCACCGTGGGCGACGTGGCGAGCGCCATCTTCGGCGCCGAGCCCGAGGTCATCCGGTTCCTCTCCGGCTCCTTCGGCGACTACCCGTTCCGTGAGGCCGGCGGCATCGCCATCGGCGAGATCGCACCCGGCGAAGACCTGCCCTACGCGCTGGAGAACCAGACCCGGCCGATCTACCCGGCCTGGGCGTTCCCGGCGGATGCCGACGCCTCGGTGGTCGTGCACGAGCTGGCGCACCAGTGGTACGGCGACAGCCTGTCGATGAGCCGCTGGTCGGACATCTGGCTGAACGAGGGCTTCGCCACCTACGCCGAGTGGCTGTGGGCCGAGCACACCGGTGGGCCCACGCCGCAGCAGCAGTTCGACTCGTACTACGCCAACACCGACTGGGACGGCGACGGCGAGCCCGACGCCGATGGCGGTGCGTCGTTCTGGTCGACCGAGGCGGCCGATCCGGGATCCGCCGGAATCTTCGACTCCCCGGTCTACACCCGCGGCGCGATGACCTTGCAGGCCCTGCGCACCGCGGTCGGCGACGACACGTTCTTCGCGATCATCAAGGGCTGGGCCCAGGACCACGCCGGCACGGCGGTGTCGACCGAGCAGTTCATCGCGTATGCCGAACAGCTCTCCGGCGAGGACCTCGACGCCCTCTTCACGTCGTGGCTCTACACCCCGACCAAGCCCGCCCTCTGAGCTACTTGCGGGGGAGGGCGCGGTCTAGGTCGGCGAGGAGGTCGTCTAGGGCCTCGATGCCTACCGAGAGGCGGATGACGTTCTCGGGGACCTCGAGGGGGGTGCCCTTGACGGAGGCGTGGGTCATCTCCGAGGGGTAGCCGATGAGGGACTCGACACCGCCGAGGGATTCGGCGAGCTGGAAGAGCTTCGTCGACTCGGCGAACTTGCGCGCCGCCTTCGGGCCGCCCTTGAGGGCGAGGGAGATCATGCCGCCGAAGGAGCGCATCTGGCGCTTGGCGAGCTCGTGGCCCGGGTGCGTCGGCAAGCCGGGGTAGTACACGGCATCGAGGGCCGGATGCCCCACCAGGTGCTCGGCGATGGCCTGCGCGTTCGAGGAGTGACGGTCCATCCGCACGGCCAGCGTCTTGATGCCCCGCGAGGTGAGCCAGGCATCCATCGGCCCGGAGACGCCGCCGCCCGCGAACTGCAGGAAGCGCACCTTCTCCTCGAGCGCGTCGTCGTTCAGCACGACCGCGCCGCCGAGCACGTCCGAATGCCCGCCGAGGTACTTGGTGGTGGAGTGCACCACGATGTCGGCGCCGAGCGCGAGCGGCTGCTGCAGGTAGGGCGAGGCGAAGGTGTTGTCGACCACGACGAGCGCGCCGGCCGCGTGACCGATCTCGGCCAGCTCGGCCACATCGCTGATCTTCATCAACGGGTTGGAGGGGGTCTCCAGCCAGAGCAGCTTGGTGCGGCCGCCGGCCACCGCCTTGCTGACCGCGGCGAGATCCGACATCTCGACGACGACGTTCTCGACACCCCACTTGCCGTGGATCCGCTCGATCAGGCGGTGCGTGCCGCCGTAGACGTCGTTGCCCAGCACGATCCGGTCGCCCGGCTCGAGCACCGCGCGCAGCAGCGCATCCTCGGCCGCGAGGCCCGACGCGAACGAGAGGCCGTGCTTCGCGCCCTCGAGGGCGGCGAGCTGCGTCTCGAGCGCCGTTCGGGTGGGGTTGCCGCCGCGGGTGTACTCGTAGCCGTTTCGGAAGCCGCCGATGCCGTCTTGCACGAAGGTGGAGGTGAAGTAGACGGGCGGGATGATCGCGCCGGTCGTGGGGTCGAAGTCTTGACCCGCGTGGATGGCGCGGGTCTCGAAGTGGTCGCTGTTCTGGGAAGCCATGAGTTCGTTCTTTCGGGAAGAGGAGGGGAGAGACCGAGGGCTGAGCCCGCTCAGGCCTCGCTGAGGAAGGTGAGCAGATCCTGCCGGGTGATCACGGCGACGGGCTTGCCGTCGTCGCTCACCAGTAGCGCGGCAGCCTGCGTGAGCGCCTGCCGTGCGGCCGAGACGGGCTCGTTGATGCCGATCAGCGGCAGCGCGGGCGCCAGGAAGTCGCCGACCTTGTCGGTCATGGCCGCCTTGCCGCCGAACACCTGGTCGAGCAGCGTCTGCTCGTCGAGCGAGCCGACGACCTCGCCCATCACGACGGGCGGCTCGGCCGAGAGCACGGGCAGCTGCGAGACGCCGTAGGTGGTCATGATCTCGATGGCGTCGTGCACGGTGTCGCTCGGGTGACCGTGCACGAGGGCGGGCAGGCCGCCGCTCTTGCGGTCGATCAGGTCGCGCACCGTGGAACCCTCGCTCTCGGCGGCGAAACCGTAGGAGCGCATCCACTTCTCGTTGAAGATCTTGCCGAGGTAGCCGCGCCCGCCGTCGGGGAGCAGCACCACGACGACGGCGGATGCCGGCAGGTCGCGTGCGGCCTTCAGCGCGACGGAGACGGCGAGGCCGCTGGATCCGCCCACCAGGAGTCCCTCTTCGCGGGCGAGGCGGCGCGTCATCTCGAACGACTCCGCATCCGTCGACGCGATGATCTCGTCGACCACGGTGGGGTCGTAGGCCGAGGGCCAGAAGTCTTCGCCCACGCCCTCCACGAGGTAGGGGCGCCCGGTGCCGCCGGAGTAGACCGAGCCCTCCGGGTCGGCGCCGACGATCTGCACGCGGCCGTCGGAGACCTCCTTGAGGTACTTGCCGGTGCCGCTGATGGTGCCGCCGGTGCCGACGCCGGCCACGAAGTGCGTGATCTCGCCCTCGGTGTCACGCCAGATCTCGGGGCCGGTGGTCTGGTAGTGGCTGAGCGGACCGTTCGGGTTGGAGTACTGGTTGGGCTTGAAGGCGCCGGGGATCTCGCGCGCGAGCCGATCCGACACCGAGTAGTAGGAATCCGGATCCTCCGGAGCCACCGCCGTGGGCGTCACCACGATCTCGGCGCCGTAGGCCGTGAGCACGTTGCGCTTGTCCTCGCCCACCTTGTCGGGCAGCACGAACACGCAGCGGTAGCCGCGCTGCTGGGCGACGAGGGCGAGGCCGATGCCGGTGTTGCCCGAGGTGGGCTCGACGATGGTGCCGCCCGGCTTGAGCAGGCCCTCGCGCTCGGCGGCGTCGATGATGTTGGTCGCGATGCGGTCTTTGGAGGAGCCGCCGGGGTTGAGGTACTCGATCTTGGCGAGAACCGTGGCCTGGATGCCCTCCGTCACGCTGGTGAGCTTGACGAGCGGGGTGTTACCGACGAGGTCGATGACGCTTTCTGCGTACTTCATGCGGGTGTCCTTGACTGGGCCTCGCGACCGCTTCGTGCACGAACGGCACGGCGCGCGCAGCGAGAGCGGCGGCTGGGGCGGTGACGAATCGGGTCTGTGAAAGGAGGTTCGTCGCTCAGCGACGACAACAGAGGAGATTCACGAACACCCTCACAGTCTAGTCCAGAGTCGCGGTGCCGTCGCCGATCAGCACGATTCCGGATGCGCCGCGCGCGGCCGCCACGGCGTCGTCGGAGATCTGCTGCCGGTTGTCGAGCTGTTCGCCGATCCGCCGGGCCAGGGGCGGGTTGAGTCGAACGGCGGCGTCGACCGCGTCACGGGGCACCCGCAGCATCACCACGGGGCCGCCGGCCACCGCGTAGTACGAGGTGGGCTGGCGGGTGAGCGAGGTGAGGCCGATCGACTCGCCCGGGTCGAGGCGGCCGAACTGCAGCCGGCTCGTCTCGAAGGGCGTGGAGAGCAGCAGCCGCCCCTCGATCACGATCCGCAGCGAATCGGGCACCACTCCCGGAACCTGCAGGGTCTCACCGGCGCCCCACTGCTCGAGCCGGCAGGTCGCGGCGATGGCGTCGAGGTAGTCCTCGTCGAGTCCGAACGAGGGGCCGACCAGCGAGAGCGCCTCGCGAACGCGCTCCGGGGTGTTCACCGGATCGGTGGAGTCGCCGTCGAGGGCGAGGTCGTTGCGCCTGGCCGCGTACCAGAGCCAGCCGAGGAAGAGGGCGGTCGCCTCACCCTCCACGGCCGGACTGACGACCGGCAGACTCACGCTGTAGGCCGCGTTGCCCGCGTAACTGACGCCCGGCTTGTCGAGCGGGTCGAGCATGGGCAGGCCCGCCGCCACCGTGGCGAGCATCGCCGACACCTCGTGCGGTGCGTCATCGGTGGTGAATTTCACCGGAACCGTGGCCACGTAGGCGCCGGCCGGCTGGCTGAGATTCGTGAACGAGGCGCCCGCCAGAGTGGCGTTCGGCATGATCTGGATGCCGTTGCCGGTGTCGATGTGCACGGCACGCCAGTTCACCTCCACCACCCGGCCGCGGCCGCTCGGGGTGTCGAGGAAGTCGCCGAGCTTGAACGGCTGCTCGAACAGCAGCAGCAGTCCCGAGATGACCGAGCCGACCGCGTTCTGCAACGCGAGGCCGATGACGATGGAGGTGACGCCCAGTGCGGCGACGAGCCCGCCGACATCCGCGCCCCATACCCAGGAGAACAGGATGGCGAGACCCACGAGGATGAGCGCGAGCCGAGCCAGGTCGATGAAGATCGACGGCAGCCGCTTCTGCCAGCTGCCCTCCGTGGCGTTCGTGAACAGGGCGACGTTGAAGGCCGAGAGCAGCAGCAGGATGAGCAGGAAGCCGAGCACGGTGCCCACCACCCGAACCCAGGTGACATCGAACTGCTGGTCGGAGGCGAGGGTCATCAGCAGGAACAGCGCGAGCACGGGCACCACGAGGTTGCGCAGCAGACGCACGGGCTTCGCGGCCGCGCTCCCGCGCCGCACCAGCGCGCCGTAGACCTCGGTGAGCACGACCAGCACGACCGGCAGACCGATGGCGAGCCCCACGGCCCACGGGAACCACGGCTCTTTCCAGATCTCGAACATCGTCTACCCCCGCCTCAGGAGACTTGCCAGACGGCCTGCTCGGCGCCCTTGATCTCCAGCGATCCCACCTCGACCAGCCCGGTCGTGTCCGGCAGCCGGTCGCGCACCCGCTGGGTGAGGAAGATGCCGGGCTTGCCGGCCAGCTCCTGCACCCGGTTCGCGATGCTCACGGCGTCGCCCCACATGTCGTAGGCGATGCTCGCCTTGCCCACGATGCCGCTGGTCACGGTGCCGCTGTCGATGCCGGCACGGATCGAGACCTGCGCGTCGTACTGGGCGTTGAAGCGCTCCACGATCCGCACCATCTCCACCGCGAAGTCCACCGTGCGCCGCGAGCTGTCGACCCGGGGCACGATCAGGCCGCAGCTGGCGAGATAGCCGGTGCGCAACGTCCGCACCTTCTCCACACCCGCGGTCGCCGCGGCGTCGTCGAACTGCCGCATCAGCTCGTTCAGGATGCCCAGCTCCCTGTCGGTGCTGAGCGAGGAGGCGAAATCGTCGAAACCGATCAGATCGGCGTAGATGACCGCCACGTCCTGGTGGCTCTCCGCGATCGTCTCCTCGCCCTCCTGATAACGGCGCGCCACCTTCTCGGGCATCACGCTCAGCAGCAGGCGATCCGTCTCGGCCTTCTGCTGGTCGATCAGCTGCTGCTTCACCTGCAGCGAGCGGCTCATGTCGTTGAAGGCCGTGGAGAGGTCGCCGAACTCGTCCCGGGTCTTGGAGGTGACCTCCACCCCGAGATCGCCGCCCGCGACCTGCCGCACCGCCCCCACGAGCGTGCGCACCGGCCGGGCGAACACCTGCGCCAGCAGCAGAGACAGCAGCGAGACGGCCACGATGATCGCGAGGATGGCCAGCGCGATGTTGCGGGTGAACTCGTCGACGGGCGCGAAGGCCTCGGCGGTGGTGATGCTCGACACGATCACCCACTGCACGCCGTTCACGTCGACCGGGGCGTAGGCCGAGAGGGTCTCCCGGCCGAGATAGCTGGTCGCGAGAACCGTGCCGGATTCTCCGGCGAGGGCGCGAGCGACCGGAACCGTGTCGACCCGCTGGAGCTCGACCGTGCCGCCCACATCGACCATCCGCTGGGCGACGGCCGGAGACGTCCCGCCGGTGACGGTGAGCTTCTGGAACTCCTCCGGATCCTCCAGCAGGAGACGCGAGACCGAGCGCATCGTCTTGTCGGGCCCCACGAGGTACGACTCCCCGGTCTCGCCGAGGCCGTCCTGCGCCCACCCCTGATCGCCGGTCATCACGTCGTTGATGGCCGAGATCGGCAACTGCACGGCGAGCACGCCGTTCACCACGCCGTTCTCGCCGATCGGCGAGACTCCCCAGGCGGTGGGCACGCCGAGCGAGGGCTGATACCGCTCGAAATCGGTGATCTCGCTGTAGTTGATCACGTTCGAATTGAGCGCGTCGCTGTAGGCGGTGCTCAGGATGGTGCCCTTGTAGGGGCCCGTCAGCACGTTCGTGCCGAGGTCCACTCCCTTGTAGACCGAGTAGACGACGTTGCCCTCGGTGTCGAGGATGAGGGCGTCCTCGTACTGGTAGCTGGTCACCATCTCACGGAAGTACGGGTTGTACTTCGCGTTGACCGCCGACCAGGCGCTGCCGTCGCCGGCGTCGTCCACCAGCGAGGCGGCGTCGAAGTCGGTCGGCGGCACCGTGTACTTCGCCTGCAGATAGGTCTGGGCGTTGCTCGTGGGCTCGAAGACCGAGGGATCCGACTCCTCCCCCGTGCGCGCCTCGAGCTCGGGGATGAAGGTGTCGGTGTAGTACGCATCCACCGCCGCGGTCTGGGCGGGATCGGTCGGCTGGGTGTTCAGCTCGGCGAAGGCCGCCGCGAACTCCGTGGCGGCCTGATTGCCGGTGGCGCCGCTGGAATCCAGCCGCAGCCCGCCCTCGATGTTCGTGAAGAGCGCCTGAATCGCGTCGGCCTTGGTCTCGCGCACGGTGGTGAGCTGGTCGTAGGCGGCGTCGCGCAGGCTGTCGCGGCCATTGACGTACCCCACCCAGCCCACCACGAGGGTGGAACCGATGCTCACCGAGAGCAGCATGATCAGCAGCTTCGACTGGATGCCCAGCCCGCGCCGCTTGCCGGCCACGCCCTTCGCCGCTTTCACGGATACTCGATCGCGCGCCATGGGCCCCCCGCCCTCCGGTCGCCGCAGGCGATGCGACGTACGAGTCAAATATAGGTCACGGCCCACGCATCCCCGGCACCGTAGCCGGGTACGTCAATCACCGTAGCGCCCACGGTGACCGCCGTGCACGCGCCTTTCTACAGTCGGACCATCAGCCGAATCCGGCAGCCGAATGAAAGAAAGAGTCCCGTCATGTCCAGCCCCCTCCGACCGAAACCCCCGATCCGCTCCCGTGCGGCGTTCGTGGCCGCCGGCACCGCCGCGCTGCTCGCCTTGGGGACGCCTGCCTTCGCCTCGGCCGCCGAGCCGGTCATTCCTCCCGCAGCATCAGCCACGACCCAGCCGACTCCCGCGCCGGCTCCGACGGCTCCCGCAACCCCTGCCGCGCCCGCACCGGCCACGCCCGCCCCTGCCACGCCAACCCCTGCCGCACCCGCCCCTGCCACGCCCGAACCGGCAACCCCCACCCCTGCCGCACCCGCACCGGTCGCGCCCACCCCGACCTTCACGGCCCAGGCCGAGGTCGTCGGGAACTCCCTGCCGATCGCCTACGACGACGCCTACTCGGTCGCCGCCAATCACACGCTCACCTTCACCTGGGCATCAGTGCTGAAGAACGACGTCGACCCCGACGGAGGCACCGTGCGCCCGGCGAGCGCGAAGGAGCCGCTGCACGGGTCCGTCGACTACGCCGGACTCCTGCCCGGCGCCTCCATCACCTACACCCCCACCGCGAACTTCACGGGTTCCGAGACCCTCAGCTACACGATCAGCGACGAAGAAGGCGGGAAGAGCATCTACGCGGGGAACATCACGATCACGGTCGTGGCCGACCACACCCCGGTCGCCGTCGCCGACACCTACTCCGCCACCTCGGGTGTCGCGCGCACCGTCGCCAAGCCCGGACTGCTCAAGAACGATTCCGATGCCGACGGTGACCTGTCCGGCGCCACCGTGAGCGTCACTTCCTTGCCCTCCCACGGAACCGTCGCTCTGACGGGCAACGGCGGCTTCACCTACACCTCCACCGCGGGCTACGTGGGTCAGGATGCGTTCTACTACCGGGTGTTCGACGGCCACGGCCGCCTGAGCGCCGTCACCCCGGTCACGCTGAACGTGTCGAAGACCGCCTTCACCACCACCGCCAAGCCCACCATCACGGGCACGGCGCAGGTCGGCCAGCCCCTCACGGCCCATACCGGAACCTGGGCGCCGGCGCCCACCGCGTTCAGCTACCAGTGGATGCGCTCCGGCGTCGCCATCGCCGGCGCCACGGCGTCGACCTTCACGCCGACCGCCGCCGAACTCGGCAAGGCGATCTCGGTGAAGATCTCCGCCTCGAAGCCCGGCTACATCACCGCCTTCGCGACCAGCACCGCCACCGGTGCGGTGAAGGCCGGCGAGCTCATCTCGAGCGTGCCGTTCCTGCACGGCGGCGCCGCCATCGTCGGCGAGACCATCACCACCAACGTGAACTGGGGCCCGAAGCCCGTCACGATCGTGTACCAGTGGACCCGAAACGGTGTGGCGATCGCGGGCGCGACCGGCCCGACCTACAAGCTCGTGCTCGCCGATGCGGGCGCGCACGTGGGAGTCACGGTGGTGGGTACCAAGGCCGGTTACGCCACCATGATGCGCAGCAGCACACCCACCGCAGCCGTTCAGAAGGCCTTCGTGATGGTCAAGCCCACGATCGCCGGAACCCTCAAGGTGGGCAAGACCGTCTCCGCGGTCACCGGCACCTGGTCGCCCACGCCGAGCTCGTTCACCTACCAATGGCGCCGAGACAACGTCCCGATCGCCGGAGCCACCAAGTCGACCTACAAGATCGTCGCCGCGGATGCCGGCCACGCACTGAGCGTCTTCGTCACCGGTCACAAGCCCGGGTACTACTCCGGCAGCATCGACAACGACTGGATCTACTTCCCCACCAAGTAGCGCGCCAGCCGCGCCCGCCCCGGCACTCCCCCGCTCGGCGCGGCCGCCCTCATCCGGCGGCTGCGCTGAGCTGTGCCAGCTCCACGCGATTGGCCACACCGAGTTTGCCGAAGGCCGACTGCAGATAGCTCTCCACGGTGCGCACCGAGAGGTGCAGTGCGGCCGCGATGTCCCGGTTCGACATGCCCTGGGCCACCAGGGCCGACACATCGCGTTCGCGCTTGGTGAGTCCTTCGAAACGGGAGGTCAGTCCGGCCTGCTTCGTGCGCTCGCCGAGCACGAGATCGGCCTCGCGCACCACGGCTGCCGCCCGTTCCACGAACTGGGGCGGCGCCGTCTCCATCACCCGGGCCGCCACCTCGCGGGCGAAGAGCGCGTTGCCGATCGCGTGAAGAGCCTCGGCAGCCTGCAGCTGCAGGGCGAAATCCTCGCCCCGCACGCCGTCGACCCAGTCGTACACGGCGGCCGGCAGGGGGCCGGGCTGCGGCATCCGGTCGGTCGCGAGCATCTCGAAGGCGTCGCTGGAGCCCAGTCGCGCCGCCGCGGAGGCGAGCAGCAGCGAGTCGGCGGCAAGCCCCCGGCCCCGGTATTCCTCGGCCACGGCGAGCATGCGGGCGGCGACCTCGGAGTCCTCGTCCAGCAGCGCCTCGGTGCTGAGCGAGAGATAGGTGGTCGACGCCACGGCTCCCCAGTTGGAGAACACCCCGGAGCGCGACTCGGTGAGGTAGCTGCGGGCCAGGTCGAGATCGCCGTCGAGCGCCGAGGAGTACGCCAGGGCCGCCAGGATCTCGCCGCGCCCGTTGTCGACGTCGCGTAACCGGATCTGGCCGAGGGCGCTCATCAGGTAGCTGCGGCCCAGGCGGGAGGCCCCGCCGAAGAGGTGGCCGACGCCCAGGGCGCTGTCATCGCCGCTGCCACGGTAGAGCTCCCGCCCGAGGGCCCCGCGCACGCCACGCGCGATGATGTCGCGACGCTTCTGCCACTGACCGGTGCGCAGGTACACCAGCGCCAGGGCGGCCCGCACCTCACCGAGCGACTCCTCGGCGAGGTCGGTGTGGCCGTCGGCATCTTCGAGCCCGGCCACCAGCGCCAGGGCGTCGTCCTGCCGTCCGACGGCGCAGAGGCACTCCGCCAGCATGCTGGCGATGCGTACGGCGTAGTCGGAACTCTCGTCCACCCCGCCGGCGGCATACCGGTCGTAGGCCTTCTGCACCTGATCGAGAGCGGCGGCGTAGTCGCCCGATCCGAGTGTCAACGACCAGCCGGCGAGCTCGAGTCGCTGGTAGAGCGCCTCGGCTTCGGCCCCGTGAAGGCTTCCGGCGATCCGTTCGAGGACCTCCGCCCTGAGCGGGCCGAACTCGCCGAAACCCGGTACCAGGCCTTCCACCCGGGCGACCTCCTGCACGAATTCCACGAACTCGTCCAGACTCTCGCCTTCTCGGGCGGCCGGGGTGAGCCGGCGCAGGATCTGGCCCGCGTTCGCCGGCCGGCCGAGCATCCGAAGCGCCCGCGACTTTTGGATGCCGGCCACCACCGAGAGCTCGCCCGAGACGGACGAGGCCACCCGGATGGCGAACTCGGGGTCGAACAGGCGGTTGGCCAGCCGCGCCGCGCGTACCGCGAGGGCGGGCTCGAGCCGGGCGCCGCACTCCAGGGTCCATGCCGCGAAGGCCAGCACGCTCTGGTAGTCGTCGTCGTGCGGGTCGGCGAAGAACGGCGCCACCCGTTCGCGCAGCTGCCGTCGGCGCAGAAACGGCACGCTCGCGCGCACCACGTCGGCGATCAGCGAATTGGCCACCCGGATCCGCGGGCTCCGGTCACTCAGCACGTCGAGTGTTCCGGTGTCCAGCAGCTCGGCGATGCGCTCGGAATCCACCAGCTGCTCCAGCCGGTCGAGTTCGATCGAGTCCATCAGCGCCACGATCTCCAGCACCTCGCGCTGCTCGGGGGTCCACTGATCGATCCTGGTCTTCAGCATGCCGATCAGGCGTTCACTCGTGATCGACGCGCGACCCGAGAGCATCCAGAGCCCTTCGCGCCGCACCAGCAGCCCTGCCTCGAGTTGTTCGATCACGAGGTAGTTGAGGAACAGCGGGTTGCCCCCGGAGCGCTCGGTGAGATACCGGGCGGCCGCCGCGACGACCGGCGCATGGAGGTAGCTGGTGAGGATGCCGGAGACCTCATCGGCGTCCAGCGGCGGAACGACCTGCATCGACAGCAAGCCGTCGCGCCACAGATCCAGGAACGCCTCGGGGAGCTCGTCGAGGTCGGGGGCGGCCAGCAACAGCCGGATCGACCGGGTGGACGCCAGGTGGGAGAGCGCGTGGGCGCTGAGTTCGTCGCACAGGTGGGCGTTGTCGACCACGATGGAGGGCACGGCCGGGGTGGTGCCGGCCTCGGCGGCGGCGGTCTGAGCGGAGATCGCCTCGGACAGCGCGGAGTGGAACGCGGCGGAGTTGGCGAACGCGTCGGTCTCGCTGTTCTTCAGCAGGCCGAAGAGCACGCCGTACGGGATGGAGCTGCCGAGCACGCTCCCCCGTAGGCGCACGAAGCCGTCGGTTCCCCCGTTGAGTTCGCGCGCCGCGGCCACCACCGTGGTGGTCTTGCCCGCGCCGATCTCGCCCACGATCGCGGCCCCGATGACCCGGCCCTCGCGGATCGGTGCGGTGATGGCCCGGATCAGATCGTGTCGCTCCAGGGTCGGCCACTCGGTGGGGCTCTCGATCGGGTTCTCGACGGTCGTCACGGTCTCACTCCCGCGGTGCGGTGCCGGTGCCGGTGTCGGTGTCGCCGATCACGTCGGAGCGCAAGCTGCCCACCCGGTCGAGGATCACGGCCACTCCCTCGGGCTCCACGCCGAGGTCTTCGATGATCTCCCGCAGATGCTCCAGCAGCGCGTCGAAGGCGACGCCGGTGATGGCCAGCCCGTCGTGCGCCTGGGCGATGGTGCGGCCGTTGAACTCGTCGGCGCCGCCGAGAGCCACGGTGAGGAATTCGCGCTGGTGGGCTTTGAGTTTGCGAAGGTCGATGCCGTCGAACCAGGGCGCCAGCAGCGGATCGGCCGTCACCCGGTCGTACAGCACGGCGACCGTGGCGCTCACCACCGGTGTTCCGCCGATCGCATCGAAGATACTCACCGCACACTCCCCCGCGTCATCGCGTCGCACCCGACTGCGGCACAGCGCGAGGTCACCGTAGCAGAATCGGCGCTCGCGGCGACGGATCTTCTCGTCCGGACTCGTCGGGAAAGCAGAAGGGGCAGACTTCTCATATGGACTATCTCGCCTCCCCCACCCGCTACGACTCCTTCCCGTACCGCCGCACCGGGCGCAGTGGCCTGCTGCTGCCGGCGGTGTCGCTAGGCCTCTGGCAGAACTTCGGGGGCGACAAGCCGCTCGAGACGCAGCGCGCCATCCTGCGGCACGCGTTCGACAGCGGAGTCACCCACTTCGACCTGGCCAACAACTACGGGCCGCCCTACGGCAGCGCCGAGTCGAACTTCGGGCGCATCCTGGCCGAGGACTTCGCCGGCTACCGCGACGAGCTCGTGATCAGCACCAAGGCCGGCTACGACATGTGGCCAGGCCCTTACGGGAACCACGGCTCGCGCAAGTACATGCTCGCCTCGCTCGATCAGAGCCTGGAGCGGATGGGCCTGGACTACGTCGACATCTTCTACTCGCACCGCGCCGACCCCGACACCCCGCTGGAGGAGACGATGGGCGCACTGCACACCGCGGTGCAGTCGGGCCGGGCCCTCTACGCCGGAATCTCGAGCTACTCCCCCGAGCGCACCCGCCGGGCGGCCGAGATCCTCGCCGACCTGGGTACGCCCCTGCTCATCCACCAGCCCTCGTATTCGATGTTCAACCGGTGGATCGAAGACGGTCTGCTCGACACCCTCGGCGAGCTGGGCGTCGGCTGCATCGCCTTCTCGCCGCTGGCGCAGGGCCTGCTCACCGACCGCTACCTCGACGGGGTGCCCGCCGACTCCCGGGCGGCACGCGACGGATCGCTGTCGAAGCGGATGCTGAGCGACGAGACCCTCGAGCGCGTGCGCGGCCTGAACGACATCGCCTCCTCGCGCGGGCAGTCGCTGGCCCAGCTCGCGCTCGCCTGGGCGCTCCGCGACGAGCGGATGACCACGGTGCTGATCGGCGCCTCCTCGGTGCAGCAGCTCGACGACAACCTCCAGGCGGTGCAGAACCTGTCGTTCAGCGCCGAGGAGCTGAGCCGCATCGACGAACTGGCCGGCGAGCGCGACATCAACCTGTGGGCGCCGTCCAGCGCGGTGACCGCCACGCAGTCGTGAGCGGCGTCACGCCGACGGCTCGGCCGGTGCGGTCCGGCTGCCGAGAAGCAGGGTCGCGAGCAGCCCGGCGGCGAGCACCAGCGCGATGATGATCGCGGCCACGGCGTTCCAGCCGGCGGCCGCGAGCGCCACTCCGCCGAACCAGCCGAACAGGCTCGATCCGGCGTAGTAGGCGAGGTTGTAGAGCGAGGCGGCCTGGGCCTTCCCCACGGTCGCCTCGCGGCCCGTCCAGCCGGATGCCACGGCGTGCGCCGCGAAGAACCCGGCGGTGGCGATCAGCAGGCCCGCGAACACCACGACGATCTGGTCGATCATGGTCAGCGCCGCACCGGCCGCCATCACGAGACCCGATCCCACCAGAACCCGCTGGGAGCCCCAGCGGGCGGCGAGCGCGCCGGCCCGCGAGGCCGAGACCGTGCCGCCGAGGTAGGCGAAGAAGATCAGGCTCACCACGAGCTGCGGCAGGTCGAACGGCGCGCCGATCAGCCGGAAGCCGAGGTAGTTGTACAGCGCCACGAACGCGCCCATCAGCAGGAAGCCCTGCGCGTAGAGCACCAGCAGCCGCGGCGAGCGCAGGTTCACCGCGAGGCGGTGCGCCAGCCCCGCCGTGCCGGTGCCGGGCAGGTGCCGCACGAAGCCGCGGGGCCGCGGCACCAGCAGCATGAACGCCACGGTCGAGAGCGCACAGAGCACGGCGACGGTCAGGATGCCCACCCGCCACGACACCGCCTCGCCGATCGGGCCGGCGACCACCCGGCCCAGCAGTCCGCCCACCGAGGTGCCGGCCACGTAGATGCCCGCGGCGCGCCCGGAGTCGGTGCGGTGGATCTCCTCGTGCAGGAACGCGATCGCCGCCGCCGGCACCCCGGCGAGGAACACGCCCTCCAGGAAGCGGCCGGTGAGCAGCAGCGGGATGCTCGGCGCCAGCGGCATCAGGATGCCCAGCAGCGAGGCCCCCACCAGCGAGATGGTCATCGCCCGCACCCGGCCGACCCGGTCGGCGAGAACCGACCACGGGATGACGCCGGCGGCGAGCCCGATGGTCGCGACCGAGAGGGTCAGAGCCGCGGTCGAGGGCGCGATCCGCAGCTCGTCCGAGATCTCGGGCAGCAGCGCCTGAGGCGAGTAGAGCTGCGCGAAGGTAGAGACGCCCGCGAAGAACAGTCCCGCGAGCACCCGCCGATAGGCACGGCTCCCGCGCTGATGACCGTCCCACTCCACCTCGCGAGCGTATCGCGCCGGCGCTCAGGCGCTGGTGAGCTGCTGCTCGTAGAGCCGTGCGTAGGCGCCGCCGCGGGCGAGCAGTTCGGCGTGCGTGCCCGACTCCACGATGCGGCCGGCGTCGACCACGAAGATCACGTCGGCGTTCACGATGGTGGACAGCCGGTGCGCGATGGCGATCGTGGTGCGCCCGTCGGCAGCGGCGTCGAGGGCGTCTTGCACCACCCGCTCGGAGATCGAGTCCAGTGCGCTCGTGGCCTCGTCGAGGATGAGCACGGCCGGGTCTTTCAGCAGCACCCGGGCGATCGCGATGCGCTGCTTCTCGCCGCCGGAGAGCCGGTAGCCCCGCTCGCCCACCACGGTGGCGTAGCCCTCGGGAAAGCTCATCACCCGCTCGTGGATGTTGGCGCGCCGGGCCGCCTGCTCGAGCTCGGCATCCGTGGCCGTGGGCTTGGCATAGCGCAGGTTCTCGGCGATCGTGGCGTGGAAGAGGTAGGTCTCCTGGCTGACGATGCCGAGCCGGGCGATCAGCGACTCGTGCTTCAGCGTGCGCACGTCGTGCCCGTCGACCTTCACGGCGCCCGAACTCGCCTCGTACAGTCGCGGCACGAGGTACGACACCGTGGTCTTGCCGGCGCCGGAGGGCCCGACGAAGGCGGCGAACTGCCCGGGCAGCACCGTGAACGACACGTCGTCGAGGGTCGGATGCTCGGGCTCGCCGTCGGGGTACACGAAGCCCACGTGCTCGAACTCCACCCGGCCTGCGGTGCCGCTCTCCGGCAGCGTCACCGCATCCGGGGCGTCGGCGATGGCCGGCTTCAGGTCGAGGTATTCGAAGATGCGCGCGAACAGCGCACCCGAGGTCTGCAGGTCGAGCCCCACGCGCATGAGGCCCAGCAGCGGCCACATCAACCGCGCCTGCACCGTGGTGAAGGCCACGATGGTGCCCGCCGTGATGTCGGCGCCCCCGGTGATGAGGTAGGCCGACACCAGGTACACGATGGCCGGCACGATCGACAGCACGATCTGCACGATGGCGAAGAACCACTGGCCGCTCATCTGCTGCCGTACCTGCAGGGCGATCTGGTTGTCGTTCTCGGCGGAGTAGCGCGCGACCTCGGCGCCCTGACGGTTGAAGCTCTTGGCCAGCAGGATGCCCGAGACGCTCAGCGTCTCCTGCGTGATGGCCGTCATGTCGCTCAGCGATTCCTGGGTCTGCGAGGCGATGCGCGCCCGCACCTGCCCCACCCGCCGCTGCACCGACACGAGCAGCGGCATCAGGATGACGGCCACCAGCGTGAGCTGCCAGCTCAGCAGCAGCATGGCCACCAGCGCGGCGATCACGGTGACGGTGTTGCCGAGAACGCTCGCCACCGTGTTGGTGAGCACGCTGGCCACGCCGCCCACGTCGTTCTGCAGCCGCGACTGGATGATGCCCGTCTTGGTGCGGGTGAAGAAAGCCAGCTCCATCCGCTGCAGGTGCGAGAACAGACGGATGCGCAGATCGCCCATCACGCGGTTGCCCACCCGGGCGGTGAGGTAGGTCTGCCAGACGCCGAGCGCGGCCGACACCACCCAGATCAGCACCATCAGCCCCACCAGCTCGGCCAGCACCGGGATGTCGGGCTTGCCGCCCGCGGGGAAGAGGCCGAGGTCGAACGCCTGCTGGGTCAGCAGCGGCGGGATGACGGTGAGCGCGGCCCCCACGAGCACGAGCGCGGCGGTGACGATCAAGGCGGGCCGATACGGCTGGAACAGCTCGCTGATGCGGCGCAGCAGATGCGGGATCTTCGGGGCCTGCTCGTTGGCGGCCCGCTGCGCCCGCGCGTCGCTGGAGGACACCCGTCCGCCGCCCGCACCCCGGCCCCCGGCGGCGGCTGCCGCGCTCATCCGGCCACCGCCTGTTCCGCTCATGCGCTCACCCTACGCCGGGCCTGCGACACCGCCGCCGCGTATCGCCGAGGGCGGAATGCTGCGCAGGCCCGGGTGAACGGCGCTCCCCGGATGCCGTGTCAAGCCCGGTGCCAAGAATTCATTCCGGGGTTCGCTTGATCCGTGCGAGAGTGGCAGCAGACCGAGCGGAGATCAATCACACGCGTGAGAACGACCGGGAGCCCTGCTCCGTCTGAACCGGACACGTCGGCTTCTGCGGTGCGGGTGGCATCAGTCCCCTCCGGACACGTCTACGTGCGACACCTCTCCCCCGTCGACTCGCCGCGCGCCACCCCCGGGCCCGCCGTGCGCCGGCTGGCCGATCCCGATCCCGACGACCCGCGCCGCTCGGCGGTGTCGCGCTGGTGGCCGCCGGCGATGCTCGAGCCCTCGTGGGTGCGCTCGCACGACGAGTTCGATCTGTTCCACCTGCAGTTCGGCTTCGACGCCCGCTCGCCCACCCAGCTGAGCGAGCTCGCCGAGGCCCTGCGGGACACCGACCGGCCGCTGGTGTACACGGTGCACGATCTGCGCAACCCCCATCACACCACCCCGCACGAGCACGATGCGCAGCTCGACGTGCTGATCCCCGCGGCGGATGCCCTGATCACCTTGACCCCCGGAGCCGCCGCCGAGATCGAGCGGCGGTGGGGACGCACGGCGACCGTGCTGCCGCATCCGCACGTGGTCGACTTCGAGACGATGGCGGCCGTGCAGGAGCGGCGGGCGACCGGGGGCGGCGGGCGCCAGGCGGGCGCGTTCCGGGTCGGCGTGCACGTCAAGAGCCTGCGGGCGAGCATGAACCCGCTGCCGGTCATCCGGGTGCTCACCGAGACGCTGCGCGGGATCCCCGGGGCGGTGCTGCAGGTCGACGGACACTCCGACGTGCTGCTGCCGAGCGGTCCGCGACACTCGGCCGAACTCGCCGACTTCCTCACCACGGCCTCGGACCAAGGGCTCATCGACCTCCGGGTGCACGACTACTTCAGCGATGCCGAGCTGTGGGACTACCTCTCCTCCCTCGATGTCTCGGTGCTGCCCTACCGCTTCGGCACCCACTCCGGCTGGCTCGAAGCCTGCCGCGACCTCGGCACCACCGTGCTCGCACCCAGCTGCGGCTACTACCGCGAGCAGGGGCCGGTATTCGAGTACGGCAACGACGACGACGGATTCGACGCCGCCTCGCTCGCCGCGGCCGTGCACGCCGCCCACGCGGCCGGCCCGGCTGTTCCCGCCACGGTGGCCGAGCGCCGGATGCAGCGCCGGCAGGTCAGCGCTGCGCACGCACAGCTCTACGCCGGCCTGCTCGCATCCGCACCGACCGCATCCGGTCCGCTCGCATGAGGCCCCTGCGGATCTGCCTCATCGCCTCGAGCCGCTTCCCGGTGGCCGAGCCCTTCGCCGGCGGCCTCGAGGCCCACACGCACTCGCTCGCGCGCGCGCTCATCGCCCGCGGGCACGAAGTGTCGCTCTTCGCCGCGCCGGGCTCGGACCCGGCGCTGAACGTCGAGACGCTCGACGTGGCATCCGTGTCGCTCAGCAGCCGCGCCCGGAGCGACGTGGGTGCTCCGCCCGAGGCCTGGATGCAGGAGCACCACGCCTACCTGGCCCTGCTGCTCGGCCTCGCGGCCACCGGGCACGAGCGCTTCGACATCGTGCACAACAACAGCCTGCATCATCTGCCGATCGCGATGTCGTCGGCGCTCGAGGTGCCCTTCGTGACGACCCTGCACACCCCGCCCACCCCCTGGCTCGAGTCGGCGATGCGTTTCGCGGCTCCGTCGGCCCGCTTCGTGGCCGTGTCGCAGCACACCGCCGAGGAGTGGTCGCACGCGGTGGCGGCCGACGTCATCCCGAACGGCATCGACGCCGGCCGCTGGAAGGCGGGCCCGGGCGGCGAGCGCGCCATCTGGTTCGGCCGGCTGGTGCCCGAGAAGGGCGTGCACGTGGCCATCGACGCCGCACGCCTCGCCGGGGTGCCCCTGGATCTCGCCGGCCCTGCGCACGATCCCGAGTACTTCGACCGTGAGATCGCACCGCGACTCGGCCCCGACGTGCGCTACCTGGGCCACCTCCCCTCGGCCGAGCTCGCCCATCGGGTGGGACACTCGTCCGTCTGCGTGGTCACTCCGCGCTGGGAGGAGCCCTACGGATTGGTCGCCGCCGAGTCGATGGCCTGCGGCACCCCGGTCGCCGGTTTCGCCCGCGGCGGGCTCGTCGACGTGGTCGGCGCGGCCGGTGGCCGGCTCTGCGCGCCCGACGACGTCGGCGGGCTGGCCTCGGCCATCCGTCTGGCCTCGCTGCTCCCGCGCGACGCCGTGCGCGCCCACGCCGTGGCCCATTGCTCGCTCGACCGCATGGTCGAGGCCTACGAGCGTCTCTACGACGACGCGCGCGGTCTCGCGCTGGCCGCGTGAGTGCGGTCGGAGCCCCGACTGCGCGCCGTGATCATCGGTTGCGGTCGTGATCGGCTACTACGTCCACCATCAGGGTCGAGGGCACGCCTCGCGGGCGGCGGCCATTGCGGCGCAGCTGGATGACGAGGTCACAGGCCTGTCCTCCCTCCCCCGCCCCCGCGACTGGCCGGGCGACTGGGTGCAGCTCGCCCGCGACGACGAGGGCCCCACCCCGCTCGACCCCACGGCCGGAGGCCACCTGCACTGGGCACCGCTCGGCGACGACGGTCTCCGAGAGCGGATGGCCGCGATCGCGGCGTGGATCGATCGCGCCGACCCCTCGGCTCTGGTGGTCGACATCTCGGTCGAGGTCGTCGCACTGGTGCGCCTGCTCGGCGTGCCGGTGATCACCTTCGCGCTCCCCGGCGTGCGCGATGACCCCGCCCACCACCTCGGCTACGACCTGGCCACGACCGTGCTCGCCGCTTGGCCCACGGGCATCCCGCCGCTCGCTCAGGGGCTGACACCGGCGACGCTCGCCAAGCTGGTGCCCGTCGGCGCCATCTCGCGCTTCGCGCCCGTCCCCGCCGGCACCGACGCCGACTTCACGGGTGCCGGCACCGGCGACGGTCGAGTGCTCGTCTTGAACGGAGCCGGTGGCGGGGGCTTCGATGCCCGCGCGCTGGATCGCGCACGCACCTCGAGTCCCGGCTGGACCTGGGAGGTGCTCGGCGGGGCGGACGGCCGGTGGTCCGACGACCCCTGGCCCAGCATCCGCAGCGCCGACGTGGTGATCACGCACGCCGGACAGAACGCCATCGCCGAAGTGGCGGCCGCCCGCCGGCCGGCGATCGTGCTCCCCCAGCCGCGTCCCCACGACGAGCAATCCGCCACGGCCACCGCCCTCGCCGCGGCGGGCTACCCGGTCATCGCGCTCGATCACCTCCCCGACGACACCGACATGACCCGGGTCGACTGGTCGCCCCTCCTTGATCGGGCCCGCTCCCTGCCCACCACACGCTGGTCGCACTGGAACGACGGTCACGGAGCCGAGCGAGCGGCCCGCGCCATCGAGCGCGTCGCACGCCACCGCGCCCAGGCCACGTCGGCGACCGGGCCGGGCGAGGAGAGCGGATGACGCGCGTCGCCCTGATCACCGTCGTGCACGGCCGGCACGACCACCTCGCACGGCAGCGGGAAGCCCTCGCGCGCTCGTACCCCCGTCCCGACGACCACGTCATCGTGGTGATCGACGACCCCGCACTGGAAGCGCTCCTCGCCCGGGATGCGGCCGCAGCATCCGTCGCCGCCCCGGGCCCTTCCACCCCTCGGGTCGTCACGATGACGGCCTACGACGGCGGCCTCCCTCTCGCCGCCGCCCGCAACCGCGGAGCCGACACAGCTCTTGCCGCAGGTGCCGACGTGCTCGTGTTCCTCGACGTCGACTGCCTGCCCGCTGAGGAGCTCGTCGGGTCATATGCCCGAACGGCTATGGACCCGTCCACCCGCGGCCGCCTGCTCTGCGGCCCCGTCGCCTACCTCCCGCCGCCGCCCCCCGCCGGCTACGACCTCGACGCCCTGCCCGCGGCCAAGCCGCATTTGGCCCGCCCCGCTCCCCCACCTGGTGACGTCGAGCTGGGCGGAGATCACGACCTGTTCTGGTCGCTCTCCTTCGCCGTCACCGCGGAGACGTGGCGCACGATCGGCGGCTTCCACGAGGGCTACGTGGGGTACGGCGGAGAAGACACCGACTTCGCGCACATGGCCCGCGCCGCCGGCGTCGAGCTCGCCTGGGTCGGCAGCGCCCGCGCATTCCACCAGCACCACCCGGTCGAGTCACCCCCGGTGCGCCACCTCGACGCCATCCTCCGCAACGCCGCGCTCTTCCACGAGCGCTGGCACCGCTGGCCCATGCGCGGCTGGCTCGACGCCTTCGAGGCCCAGGGCATCATCACCCGCACCCCCGAGGGCACCTACCGCCGCGCCTGACCCCCGCCCGTCTCGCTGTGCCCTTAACCAAAACGAAGGAGATTTCCCCGCCACACCGCGTGATTCACGCGATCAGTGCGGCGTTGCGGGAAAACCTCCTTCGTTTCGGACAGCGCGAGCCGGGCGTCAGCCCTTCGTCGAGCCGGCCAGCAGGCCTCGTACGAAGAAGCGCTGCAGGGCGAAGAACACGATCAGCGGCACCACGATGGCCACGAACGCGCCCGCCGTGAGCAGGTACCAGTCCTGACCACGAGAACCCGTGATCTCGGCCAGCAGCTTGGTGATCGGTGCCACCCCGCCGTCGGCGAAGATCAGCGCCACCAGCAGGTCGTTCCACACCCACAGGAACTGGAAGATCGCGAACGACGCCAGCGCCGGCATGGTGAGCGGCAGGATGATCCGGAAGAAGATCTGCCCGTGCCCGGCGCCGTCGACGCGGGCCGCCTCGATCACCTCGCGCGGGATCTCCGACACGAAGTTGTGCAGCAGGAAGATCGCCAGCGGCAGCGCGAAGATCGTGTGCGCGATCCACACCTGCGAGAACGTGCCGTTGGAGGGGATGCCTGAGAAGAGGTAGTCGTTCCCCACGACCAGACCGCGGGAGAACAGCGACAACAGCGGCACGAGGGCCATCTGGATCGGCACGATCTGCAGGGCGAACACCCCGATGAACAGCCAGTCCTTGCCCTTGAAGTCGATCCAGGCGAAGGCGTAGGCCGCCAGCGCCGCGATCACCAGCGGGATGAGGGTGGCCGGGATGGTGATGGCGATCGAGTTCACGAACGACGAGGCGATCGTGACCTGCGAGTTGCCGGCCCCCAGCACCTCGGAGTAGTTGTCGAGCGTGAATCCCCAGTTGGAGAAGATCGTCCACCACCCGGTGGTCTGGATGTCGTTCCGCTCGCGGAACGAGGAGATCAGCAGACCGAAGGTGGGGATGGTCCAGATCACCGCGATGACGAGCGCCGCCGCGGTGGCGCCCCGGCTGGTGAGCCGCCGCTTGGTGCGGCGCACCGTGGTCTCGCCGCGCTCGAGGGCTTTCTCGCCACTGCGCAGCTGCTGCTCGGTCGACTTGTCGATCGGCAGGTCGATCGGCTGGACGGCGCTCATCGGATCTCCCTCTGCTTCTTGATCTGCCTGGCGTTGTAGATGACGATCGGCATCACCAGGATGAACAGGATCACGGCGAAGGCCGCCGAGCGCCCGTATTCGAAGTTCTTGAACTGCGTGTACATCTCATTCGCCAGCACGCTGGTGTCGTTGGCGCCCGCGGTCATCGTGCGCACGATGTCGAAGACCTTCAGCGACGCGATCGAGATCGTGGTGATCACCACGATCAGCGAGGAACGGATGCCCGGAACCGTCACGTTGGTGAAGCGCTGCCAGGCGTTGGTGCCGTCGAGCTCGGCGGCCTCCAGCTGCTCGGTCGGAACGCCCTTGATGGCGGCGGAGAGCACCACCATCGCGAATCCGGTCTGGATCCAGATCAGCACGATGATGAGGAAGAAGGTGTTCCACGGCGACTCCTGGAGCCACTGCACCGGCTGCCCGCCGAGCCACATCACCACCTGGTTGAGCAGGCCGATCTGGTTCTCTTCGGCGGGACGGTAGGTGTAGACGAACCGCCAGATGATCGAGGCCCCCACGAAGGAGATCGCCATCGGCATGAACACCAGGATCTTGAAGAACTTCTCGCCGCGGCTCTTGTCGATGAACACCGCGTAGGCGAGGCCGAAGATCGTCGAGGCGGCGGGAACCACGAGCACCCAGATGATGGTGTTCAGGATGACCCGGAGGTTCTGCGGGTTGGTGAGCACCCACACGAAGTTGTCGAGACCGACGAAGTTGCCACGGCTGGAGAACAGCGAGTCGACGGCCGTCTTGATGGTCGGGTAGATGAGCCCGATCAGCAGCAGGATGATCGCGGGTGCGAGGAAGCCGAACAGCTGGAAGAGGTAGCCGGCGCCCTGCTTGGAGCGGCGGTCGAGCACGAAGAACAACGCGCCCAGTGCGGCGGCGATCAGGGCCGCCCACCAGACCGAGCCCAGCAGCAGGAGAACGAGGGTGGGTGCGAGCACGCAGACCGCGAAGCGGATGATCGTGTACTTACGACCCGAGCGCGGCGCGATCTCCACGAAGAACAGGATCAGCGCGACGACGATGCCGAAGGCGATGACCACGATGGGGATCTGCGCCAACGGCGGCAGTTTCCCCACCCACAGGAGGAATTCCGACATGACAACCTTTCGAGTGCGACTCTGAACTCAGGAACGGTCCGGCGCGCCTGGGCGCCGTGCTGACACCGTACACGAGGCGGGGGGAGGGGGTGCGAGGAGGCCGCCCGAATCTCTTCGGGCGGCCTCGTGGCATCCGTTCGGATGGACCGGCCTAGTTGGTGGGCCAGCCGCCCTCGATCGAGGTCAGCACGTCGGCCTGCGGCGTGCCGTTGATCCAGTCGACCATGCCCTTCCAGAAGGTTCCGGCGCCGACGGCACCGGGCATCAGGTCGGAGGCGTCGAAGCGGAAGGTGGTGTCAGGGTCCTGGAGGATCTTGATCGCCTCCTGCAGGATCGGGCTCTTCGCGTTGGCCGGGTCGAGACCCTTGTTCGCGGAGATGACGCCACCGAGTGCGACACGGCTGTTCGCCCAGTCGGAGCTGGAGAGGTACTCCTGCACCTTCTGGGTGTCGGCGTCGTTGGAGAAGGCTCCGACGATCTCGCCACCACCCGTGACGGCGGTCTCACCCTCGGTCACTGCCGGGGTCACGAAGGCCCAGATGTCGGCGTCGGGGCCGACGGTCGCGCCGGCGTCGGTGAGGAAGCCGTCGAAGAACGAGGCCTGGTGGGTGAGCGAGCAGGTGCCGTCGGCCATCGCGTTCGCAACGTCGCCGAAGGCGGTGGCGTTGATGGACGTGACGTCACCGAAGCCGGCGTTGACGTAGCTCGGGTTGAGCAGGATGTCGCCCACCGAGGTGAAGGCGTCGGAGATCTGCGGGTCGGTGAACTTGACCTCGTTCTTCACCCACTGGTCGTAGACGTCGGGGCCCGCCTGGCGCAGCACCAGGTCTTCGACCCAGTCGGTGCCCGGCCAGCCGGTGGCGTCGCCGGAGCCGAAGCCCGCGCACCACGGTGCCTTGCCGGTGGTGGACTGCATCTTGGCGGTGAGGTCGAGCATCTCCTGGTACGTCTTCGGCACAGCCCAGCCGTTGTCGGCGAACTGCTTGGGCGAGTACCAGACGAAGCCCTTGACGCTTGCCATCAGCGGCGCGCCGTAGAAGGTGTCGTCGACCGTGCCGTAGGCCTTCCAGTCGGCCGACCAGTTGTCGTCGACGTTCTTCTCGACGCCCTCGGGGGCCGGCTGGATGAAGCCGCGCGACGCGAGGTCGGCCAGGAGGCCCGGCTGCGGGAAGATCGCCAGGTCGGGCGGGTTTCCTCCCTGGGCACGGATGCCGATCTGCGACTCGAACTCCTTCGACGATTCGTACTGGATGTCGATGTTGTTCTCTTTCTCCCAGTCCGCCCAGGACTGTTCGAGAAGCTCGGCCTCGGTGTCGGCGATGGTGCCGTACACGGTGACGACGCCATCGGCTTCGCCGACGGTGTCGCTGCTGCCGGAGCCGCCGCCGGCGTTACCGGAACAGCCGACGAGCGTCAGTCCGAGAGCCGCTGCGATGGCGATGGGTGCTGTGACACGGCGGTGCGAAAGTGACCGCATTTCTCCTCCTCATTGAGTAGTTGTGACGCGGGGGGAAACCCGGCCACGGTGCCGATCCGATGATCGGTCTAGGACGTTACGCCCCCGTTGTGGTGCCACCGGCGGCGTGTGTAGGGAAACCTTTCCACAACCGACAGCAAACCACAACTCGATCTCCGGAGAGATCCAAAACATAACGATTCGGTTGCAGAGAGCGCTCTCACGGTAACAGATCCGGGCGCTCGCGCCAAGCCTGGGTTTCACTTCGTGACGGAACTGACGCTAGGATTCTGGAAGCGTTTGCAGACGAGGGGGTCGCCGTGTCGGGTATCGAAGACGTCGCGAGTCTCGCCGGCGTGTCCAAGGCCACCGTGTCGCGCGCCCTGAGCGGCCGCGGCTACGTGTCCGCCGAGACGCGCCTCAAGGTGTCGGATGCCGCGGCGAGCCTGGGCTACGTCGTCTCCTCCAGCGCCTCCAGCCTCGTCACCGGGCGCACGAACAATGTGGGCGTGATCATCCCGATGATCAACCAGTGGTTCTTCGCGAGCATCCTGGAGGGCGTCGAACGGGCCCTCCTGGATCGCGGGTACGACCTGATGCTCTACAACGTCACCAAGACGGTCGAGGAGCGCCTCCGGGTGTTCGAGTACTTCCTGGTGCGCAAGCGGGTGGATGCGGTGATCGCGGTCACGCTCGAGATCACCGCGAGCGAGACCGAACGGCTGCTCGCCCTCGGCAAGCCGATCGTCGGCATCGGAGGTCCGCTGGCCGGCATCCCCACGCTCAGCATCGACGACATCGCCGCCGCCCGCCTCGCCACCGAGCACCTGCTGCTGCTCGGTCACCGCGACGTGATGCACGTCGGCGGCGACATCGACGAACAGATGGACTTCCACGTGCACTCCAAGCGTCTGATGGGGTACCAGGAGGCGCTGACCGCCGCCGGTGTTCCGCACGACGAGCACTCCTACGTGGCCGCGCGCTTCGACATCCCCGGCGGCTATCGCGTGGGCAAGCAGATCCTGGGTGATCCCCGCCGCCGTCCCACGGCGATCTTCGCGGCCTCCGACGAGGTGGCGATCGGGGTCATCCTGGCGGCTCGCGAACTGGGACTCTCGGTGCCCGACGATCTCTCAGTGATCGGGATCGACAACCACCCCCTGGCCGATCTCTTCGGCCTCACCACGATCGAGCAGCGCCCCGACCTGCAGGGCGAGCAGGCGGTGGCCTGGGTCATCCGTCAGCTCGAAGAGCCCGGCTGGACTCCTCCCGGCGAGCACACCATGCTGCCCTCGCAGCTCATCATCCGTTCGTCGACGGCTCCCCCGCGCCCGCGAACGGTGTGAGGTCGGGCAGCACGAAGTCGCCCGCGGACCGCTCGATCGGCAGCACGGCCACGACGGCCTCCCCGTCGGTCGGGATGGGGCCGCCGTGGATGTGCGGGAAGCCCGCCGTCTCCTCGGTGACGGTGAGACCGCCCGCGGCGAGCGCATCCGTGTCGAGAAGCACGAGCACCAGCGCGAACCGCGCGTCGGAGTAGAACTCGTCGAGCACGCCGCGAACACCGTGCAGCACGACCGCGTGCACGAAGCCGGCTTCGGCCAGGCTCACGCCGCGCGTGGACACCTCGTACTCGCCCAGGTTCCGCGCCGACTCCCAGTCGTCGAGGATGGCGATGTGGGCGATCAGGGCCATGGCTGGCGTCCTTCCCTCAGTTAATGACACTTCACGGTATCATTAAGAGAACGGATGCGGGGAGGCACGGGTGGGAACACCACGGATGGCGAAGCGCGGCAGACCGACCGCCGACGAGCGCGCCCGGCGTCTGACCCGCATCCTCGATGCCGCGGTCGACTCGTTCGCGGTGAACGGCTTCGCCGGGTCGAGCCTCGACGAGATCGCCGCCAGCGCGGGCGTGACCAAGCGCACGATCTACACCGATTACGGCGACAAGGCCGCGGTCTTCGACGCCGCCGTCGAACGTGAGCACGACCGCATCCGCGCCAGCGCCATCGAGGGATCGTCGCTTCAGGATGTGGCCGCCGAGCTCGTCTTCGTGCTGCACTCCGATGCCGCGATCGCGCTGCATCGCTCGGTCATCGCCGAGGCCCCGCGCTTCCCCGAGCTCGCCCGCCGCTTCTACGAGGCCGGCCCCGGCCACTCCATCGCCCTGCTCGCCCGTTACCTGCCGGATGATGCCCCCGAGGCGCCGACGGATCCGGCAGCCGCAGCATCCGTCGCCCCCGCTACGGCCCGCGCCGAAGCGCTCTACGCCCTCCTGCTCGGCGAACGCCACCGCCGCCGCCTCCTGGCGCTCGACCCGGCCCCCTCCCCCGCCGTCGCCGCAGCTCACGCCGCATCCTGCCTGCCCCTCGTGATCCCCTGAACCGGCCTCCCACGTGGTCCGGAGGGCGAACAGGCGAGGGGCGCGGTTAACGGCAGAAGCCCCACACCTCTCGGTGTGGGGCTTCTGTGCGTAGTGGCTGAGACTACTTGAGGGTGACGGTGGCGCCGGCCTCTTCGAGCTGAGCCTTGGCCTTCTCGGCGGTCTCCTTGTTGGCGCCCTCGAGGACGGCCTTGGGAGCGCCGTCGACGAGTGCCTTCGCCTCACCGAGGCCGAGGCTGGTGAGGGCGCGCACCTCCTTGATGACCTGGATCTTCTTGTCGCCGGCAGCCTCGAGGATGACGTCGAACTCGGTCTTCTCCTCGACCTCTTCGGCGGCAGCAGCCGGACCGGCGGGGCCGGCGACGGCGACGGGGGCAGCCGCGGTGACCTCGAAGGTCTCCTCGAACGCCTTGACGAACTCGCTCAGCTCGATGAGCGTGAGCTCCTTGAAAGCCTCAAGCAGTTCCTCGGTGGAAAGCTTTGCCATGATGTTCTCCTTGGTTTGGTAGTTAGTTCAACCGCGATCCGAAGCCGAAGCTCAGGAAGCGGACTCCTGCTTCTCACGCAGCGCATCGACCGTGCGAACGGCCTTCGACAGCGGTGCGTTGAAGAGATATGCGGCGCCGAACAGCGAAGCCTTGAAGGCACCGGCGAGCTTCGCCAGCAGCACTTCACGGGATTCGAGGTCGGCGAGCTTGGTGACCTCTTCGGCAGTCAGGGCGTTACCGTCGAAGTAACCGCCCTTGACGACGAGAAGAGGGTTTGCCTTGGCGAAGTCACGCAGCGACTTGGCGACGGCCACGGGGTCACCGTGGACGAACGCGATCGCGGACGGGCCGACGAGCTCGTCGTCGAACGACGAGATGCCGGCGTTGTTCGCCGCGATCTTGGTCAGCGTGTTCTTCACCACGGCGTATGACGCGTGCTCACGGATGTTGCCACGCAGCGTCTTCAGCTGCGCGACCGTGAGACCGCGATACTCGGTCAGCAGAACGGCGGTCGAGCTCTGGAAAAGTTCCGTGAGCTCGGCAACCGAGGCTTCCTTGTTCGCCATGGCGCTCCTAATGATGATTGGTTTTCAGCCGGGGCGACCGTCGTGCGAGAGAAGGCAGGCAAGAAAAAAGCTCCGGCACAGGAGGCCGGAGCGAGAACACCGCGCGAGGCGGGACTTACTTCGATCACCTGCGTGGGACTTCGCACCTGCGAATCTTCGATCGATGCTCCCGCCGGGGCGAGCACACCGATGACCTACGGTCTTTGGCTCCGTACAGACTAAACGGCCCGGCCCCCGGATGCAAATCCGGGAGACGGGCCGTCGAGCAGAAGCGGGGTCAGACCTTGCGGTTGCCCGAGATCATCCGCACGAGGAAGACGATCACGGCGAACACCAGCAGGATGACGCCGACCCAGAGCAGGAAGTTCAGCGACGACACGAAGCCACCGGTGAAGAGCAGGACGATGGCGATCACGGCGATCACGATAAGCAGGATATTCATTGGTTTCCCAACCTTTCGGGCTCGGGGTGGTGCCCCCTCGGCTGTGTTGCCGTGATCTTCACCGTACCCCGATCGGGGGTCAAACGGACTTTTCGACCGCCGCACCTCCGGCGGACGGGATGGCCACGATGAACTCCGTCTGCCCCGGCACGCTCTGCACGCGCACCTCGCCGCCGTGCGCATCCACCACCGCTTTTACGATCGCGAGCCCCAGGCCCGTGCTCCCTGCGTGGCGCGAGCGCGAGGCGTCGCCCCGCACGAAACGCTCGAACAGCGTCGGGGTGAGGGCGGGATCGATGCCCGGCCCGTCGTCGGCGATCCGCATCACGGCGACGTCGTTCTGCTCCGCCAGCGACACCCGCACGGTCGACCCGGCGGGCGTGTGCACCCGCGCGTTTGCCAGCAGGTTCGCCACCACCTGGTGCAGGCGATGCGGGTCTCCGGATACCGTCACCGGCTCCTCGGGCAGATCGAGCTCCCACACGTGGTCGGGCCCCGCGACGTGGGCGTCGCTGACCGCGTCGACCAGCACGAGCGAGAGGTCGACCTCCGTCATCGCCAGCTCGGGCTTCGCGTCGAGGCGCGCCAGCAGCAGCAGGTCTTCGACCAGCGTCGTCATCCGGGTCGCCTCGGACTCGATCCGGCCGAGCGAGTGCGCCACGTCCTCGGGCAACTCGGGCGCCGTGCGGCGGGTCAGCTCGGCGTAGCCGCGGATCGATGCCAGCGGCGTGCGCAGCTCGTGGCTGGCATCCGCCACGAACTGCCGCACCTTGTTCTCGCTGCGCTGTCGTGAGGTGAGAGCGGATGCCACGTGCTCGAGCATCCGGTTGAAGGCGAGACCCACGCGCCCCACCTCGGAGCGCGGGTCGGTGTCGGCCAGCGGAACGCGTTCGGCCAGGGCCACATCGCCCCGATCGAGAGGGAGCTCGGCCACCCGGCTGGCGGTCGCGGTGACCCGCTCGAGCGGCCGCAGGGCGAGCCGCAGGATGAGCAGGCCGACGACGCCCGCCACCAGCATGACGCCGAGGGTCACGATCACGGTCACCACGATCTGACCCGAGATGGTGCTGTTCACATCGGCCAGAGGCAGACCCGTCACCACGATGTCACCGGCGGTGGTGACGGTCTGCGCCTCGATCCGGTAGCTGCCGAGCCCCTCGATCGACACCGTGGCCGGAGCCCGGCTCGCCACGACACCGTCGAGCGAGGTGAGCTCGGCCGCGGTCATCGACTGCGCCTGCCCGTTCTGATCGAGCACGATGCCATCCGTCGCCGTGCCGCCCGACACGACGACCACCATGGTCCCCGCGGCCTGGCCGAGCGAGAACCCGGGCTGCGGACCGTTCTGGCTGGTGACCTGCATGATGGTGCGGTTGGAGGCATCCCGCAGCTGGTTGTCGAGCTGCGTCAGCAGCACGCCGTTCAGCGCCAGTGTGCTCACCAGGCCGATGATCACGCCCGCCAGCGCGATCAGCCCCAGCACGCTCAGGATCAGCGTGCGGCGGAGGGTCACGGCGTCGGCTCGTTCGCGCCGGGCTCGGCGCTCACAGCGCGGGCTTCAGCATGTAGCCGGCGCCGCGCACCGTGTGGATCATCGCGGGACGCCCGGCATCCACCTTCTTGCGCAGGTAGGAGATGTAGATCTCCACCACGCTGGACTTGCCGCCGAAGTCGTAGCTCCACACCCGGTCGAGGATCTGCGCCTTGCTCAGCACGCGGCGCGGGTTGCGCATCAGGTAGCGCAGCAGCTCGAACTCGGTGGCGGTGAGCTCGATCGGCTCGCCGTCGCGGAACACCTCGTGGCTGTCCTCGTTCAGCTCGAGGTCGCCCACGGTGACGATGGGGTCGTCGGCGTCGGCCACGACGAGGGTGGAACGGCGGATGAGGCCGCGCAGCCGCGCGACCAGCTCCTCCAGGCTGAACGGCTTGGTGACGTAGTCGTCGCCGCCGGCGGTGAGCCCGGCGATGCGGTCGTCGAGCGCATCCTTCGCGGTGAGGAAGAGCACGGGGGTCTCGTTGCCGTCGCCGCGCATCCGGTTCAGCACCTGCAGGCCGTCGATGTCGGGCAGCATCACGTCGAGCACCACCACGTCGGGGCGGAACTCGCGGGCGATGGTGATCGCCTGGCGGCCCTCGCTGGCGGTCTTCACCTCCCAGCCCTCGTAGCGCAGCGCCATCGAGAGCAGGTCGGTGAGCGTGTTCTCGTCGTCGACCACGAGCGCGCGCACCGGCGAGCCGTCGGCGCGTCGGAGCCGGGGCTGCTTGGCCGCGTTGGAGGAGGAGCCGTTGCCGGAGATGAGGGAGCCGTCGATAGTCACATTCACCAGTATTGGCAGTTTGCTATGAGGAGTCTATGAACAGCCGAAGCGCCGTCTGAGAATCGCGCGACCGGCGGTTCGGGCGGGAGCGTCGGCGGCAGCAGGCAGAATGGATCTGTGACGGATCTGATGCTCTCCTTCCCCTGGGAGGAAGACCAGACCTTCGTCGCGCCCGCCCCGCCGCACCTCTCCCGGGTGGTCGCGCACTCCACCGATCGCGTGGCCTGGCTGCGAGCGCGCAGTCGGGGCGTGACGGCGACGGATGCGGCCCGGCTCGCCAGCGACAAGGCCGTGGCGGCCGTCGCCTGGGAGAAGTTAAACGGCACCGGCTTCGGGGGCAACGCCTTCACCGACCACGGCCGCGCCCGGGAGCCCGAGATCGCGGCCTGGGTGCGCACCTGCTACGAGATCGAGCCGAGCGTGACGCTCTTCCACGCCGCCCGCGAGAAGCGGCACCTCGCCACGCCCGACGGCATCCGGGTGGCGCCCGACGGCTCGGTCGAACTGGCCGAGATCAAGACCACGTCGAAGCCGTGGCGCAGCATCCCGCGCGGCTACCTGCGCCAGGTGTGGTGGCAGCAGTACGTGCTGGGCGCCGAGCGCACCCTCGTGGTGTGGGAGCAGCACACCGATTTCGTGCCGGTGCAGGGCGATCCGCGCTGCCAGTGGGTCGACCGCGACGAGTCGGAGATCGAGCTGCTGGTTCGCCGCGCCGACGCACTGCTGGCCTGGATGCGCGGCGAACGCGCCGCATGAGCCCCGAGCCGAGGCCGGGCCGGCTGTGTCCGGCGGATGCTGCGGCGGTGGCCTCCGCATGACCACCGTCCTGATGCTGCACGGCCTCGGCAACGACCGCGCGAATCCGCTGGCGCTGTTCTCACCGATCGTTCCGCCGGGGTCGCTCGTGATCGCTCCGGATGTGCGCGCCCACGGCGACGACGACCGGATCGGCCCGCCCTCCGCCTTCGCCCTCCCTGCTCTGGCCTCCGACGTCGCGGCGCGGGTTCGGGCCGAGCAGGCCGCTGCCGGGCGCGAGGGCGAGCCCTTCACCGTCATCGGCATCTCGATGGGGGCGGCCATCGCGTTACGGCTGCTGCTCTCCGGTGAGCTGCCCCTCGAGCGCGCCGTCTTCGTGCGGCCCGCCTTCACCGAGGTGTCGCTGCCCGAGAACCTGAGGGCCTTCCCTGTGATCGGCGAGCTGCTGGCGGCCCGTGGTGCCCGGCAGGGCGAGGAGGAGTTCCGCCGCACGTCCTTCTACGCGCAGGCCGCCGCCTCGTCCACGCGAGGCGCCGCCGGGCTGCTCGAGCAGTTCCGCTCGCCCGGTGCCGCCGCGCGCGCCGTGCGGCTGGTCGAGATCCCGCGCAACCCGGCCTTCACGGCCGCCGACGACCTCGCCGCCCTCGGCGCCGCGGTACCCACGGCGGTCGCCTGGGCGCCGCGCGATCCGGTGCATCCGGTGGCCGTGGCCGAGTCGTGGATGGCCCGGCTCGGAGCCCCGGGCATCCCGCTGCCGGCGCGCGACGAGAACTACTCGGCGTATGTTGCGGCGACCCGGTCGGGCGTCGCCGGATGGCTCGGCTGGAGCTGACCGGTCCCGGCCGACGGGCGAACCGAGCGCGCGGTCTCCACCGCCAGCAGCACGGCGAGGCCCACCAGCCAGAGCAGGGCGATCGTGGTGGCCACGAACTCGAGCACGCCACCGACCTGCGTGCCGAAGCGCAGCAGCGAGAGCAGGCCGCCGACGCCGGCGATCACCGCCACCGAGACCGCCGAGAACGCCGAGAACCGGGCGAGGCGGCGGAAGCGGGTATCGGATGCCACCTGCAGCATCACGAAGGCGGCTCCGGCGAAGCCGATCACGGCCGAGACGGTGTGGATGAGGTCTTGCCAGGTGAACGCGGGGCCCACCGGCAGCGGGCAGTACTGGGTGCAGGTGACCTGCGAGGCGACGCCGAAGGAGACGGCAGCCACCGCGAGTACCACGCCGGGAGGCACCGCGGTGAGCAGGCGGGTTCGCGGCGACATCCGGGGGGCGGCGACGGCCACCAGCGCCGCTCCTGCGGCCACGCAGGCGAGAGCGACCCGGAACACCTCGGCGGTGGGTTCGACGGCGGCGCCCAGCTCGCTCACGTACAGGAAGCGGTCGGCCGAGAGACGGGCCACCCAGATCAGCACGAGGCCGGTGGTGGCCAGGGCCGCGGCGACCCAGAGCACGGCGGCACGCACCCTGGGCGGCACGATGGCGCGGGGCGGCACGGCAGCGCGCGAGGCGGGCGGGACGGTGGTCTGACTCATGATCGGGCCACGGCTCGCGAAGGGGGCATCAGGTCGGATCTCCGGAACGGGCCCACGTGCTCAGACGTTCTCTCACGCGCGGCCACTGAGTTTGCACCCCAGTGACGAGACTGTAACACCGGTGAATCATTCACCCAATAGCGTGGCTGCTAGCCGATGAGGCGACGCAGCGAGGCGGGTGGCCCGATCCCTCCCCTGCGTGTTCAGATGATCTACGGAAGGGCAGCGATGATCGAACAACGGAGTGGATCGTCGGGCGTCTCCAGCCCTACTCTCACGCACCCGAAGACCATGTCCGCCGCCGTGATCTCCGGATTCGGCGGTCCCGAGGTGTTCTCGGTGGCCGAGGTGCCCACCCCGGAACGGATCAACGCCGAAGTGCTCGTCAAGGTGGCCGCCGCGGGCATCAACCCGATCGATGCCAAGACCCGCGCGGGCAAGGGTGTCGCCGCCGCGGTCTCGAGCTTCCCGTGCATCCTGGGCTACGACTTCGCCGGCGTGGTGGTGGAGACGCCTTTCGCGGGGCATCCGCTGAACGTCGGCGACGAGGTGTACGGCATGATGTCGGTGCCGCGCGGCGACGGCTCGTACGCCGAGTACGTCTCGGTTCCGAGCCTGCAGGTGGCGCGGAAGCCCCGCGCCCTCTCGCTCACCGAGGCCGCAGGGGTTCCGCTGGCCGCCCTCACGGCCTGGGGGCTCGTGGTCGACCTGGCCAAGGCGCACGAAGGCCAGCGGATGCTCATCCATGCGGCCGCGGGCGGCGTGGGACACTTCGCGGTGCAGTTCGCCGCCTACTTCGGTGCGCGGGTGACGGCCACCGGATCCGCGCGCAATCAGAACTGGCTGCGCGAGCTCGGCGCCGGCACGGTCATCGACTACAGCGCGACGCCGTTCGAGAGCGTGGCCTCGGGGATGGACGTGGTGATCGACCTCGTCGGCAACACCCACGGCGACACCGGCAGCCGCTCCCTCACGACCCTGCGCCCCGGCGGCCTCATCGTCAACGCGCCCACCGGCAGCTGGCCGACCTTCGACGACGAGGCGGCGGCGGCGGGGGTGCGCGCGACGACGTACAAAGTGGCTCCGGATGCCGCGACCCTCGCCGTGATCACGCGCCTTATCGACTCGGGCGACGTGCGCGTGCACATCGACGAGGTCTATCCGCTCTCCGATGTGGCCGAGGCGCACCGCGCGCTCGAACGCGGCCACACCCGCGGCAAGCTCGTGCTGCAGGTCGGCGCGCTCCCCTTCTGACGCGCGGCCCGGCCCCGGATCGGAACGAACGCGCTCACACCGCGGGGCGCGCGCTCAGCACGGGCGGAGGGCGTCGACGCCGGGGCCGAGGGTGGCGGGCCCGCCGAGCACCACGATGCGGGTGGGCGCGAGCCGGGCCAGCTCACCCAGAACGGCGGCGGGCACGCAGTTCTGCGGCACCACGTAGAGCGGTGCGGACTGCAGGGCCGCGAGCGGGCCGCCGCTCAGCGCATCCGGAAAACTCGCCGCGCTCGCCAGATACACGGTCGACGCCGAGTCGAAGTCCGCGCGGTTGACGGCGACACCCACCTCGTAGCGATCGGCGCCCGCGATGCGCGACACCGCCATCGTGCTCCGCAGCTCGGCCTCGAGCGCCGAGCCGACCGATCTCGGCCCACCGACGATCGTCACCGCACGCACTCCCAGCGCACGCATCAGCTCCGTCTCGGCGGCGCTAGGAGCCGCCTCGCCGCCGTCGACGAGCAGCACCGGCGCGTGCCGGTGCACCGCCGCCGGCGAAGCCGTCAGCGCGTCGGGGAAGTCGGCCCCGGATGCCAGGTACAGCTCGCTCGCGTGCGGCACCCCCACCACGGGGTCGACCACCAGCGCGCGTGACACCTCGTAGCGGTCGGCCCCGTCGACCCGCACCACGGTCGCCCCGGTGACCTGACGGGAGATGGCCTCCAGCACGCCGTCCGACACGGAGAGCGGCCCGCCCACCACCACGACCGTCCGTGGCGTCAGCCGGACGATCTGGGCCAGCACCGTCGGAGGCACGGTATCGGCCGCGGTGAGCAGCAAGGGCGAGCCGTGGGCGCCGGCGACCGCCGACGCACTGAGCGCATCCGCGAACTTCTCTCCGCTGGCGAGGTAGACGGTGTCGGCCGAACCGAAGGCCGACGCCGCCCGCACGGCCTGGTCGTAGCGGTCGGTGCCGGCGAGCCGCACCGGCGTAGGAAGCAGTTCCGCCGCCGCCGCGCGAGCCGGAGCGAGATCTCTACCGCTCCCCACGACCCCGCCGGCCACGACGGCGACGACGGTGACGATGAACAGCACGATCAGGAAGCCGGGAGACACACGCCCGACCCGGCGAGGTGTCAGCGTGTGGACCATGGCTACCGGCTTCCTGATCGCGGTGCCTCGATGATCCCCCGGAACCGCTCAGGTGTGGCGTGAGTAGTTGCTGCTCAGCGGGTGCCGGTGTCTCCCACCGGCGCCTCGTCGGCATCCGGCAGCCGCTTCTCCATCACGAAGTCGTCGTGCAGTTCTTCGCCGACGTAGAAGCCCTTGCGGCCCACCTTCGCGAAACCGTTCTTCTCGTAGAAGCGCTGAGCGCGGGCGTTGTGCTCGTTCACGCCCAGCCACACGCTCGCGGCCCGCAGCTCCCCCGCCAGCTCGACGGATGCCTCCATCAGCGTGCGCGCCACCCCCTGGCCGTGGAACGCCGCACGCACGTAGCACTTGCTCAGCTCGACGGTCGGCCGGGCGGTCACGGCGGCGGCGACATCGGCGTCCGCCGGCTCGCCCGACACCAGCATCGTGTAGCCGGCGATCTCGCCGTCGACGTCGGCGAGCAGGATGCTGTGGGTGTCGCCAGCCAAGTAGCCCGAGAACCGCGCTTCCGACAGATGCGCCGCGATGAACGCCTCGATGTCTTCCCGCTTGGTACCGGGAGGGCACGCCATCTCGAACGTCTCCGCCGCGACGGCGGCGACGATCCCCGCGTCTTCCACCCGCGCCCGGCGAACCCTAGTGACCATCCCCCCACGCTACTGCCGAACGCCGCCGAACCCGGTTCGCCCGGCGGTGAACGACCGGATCGCTCCCCGCCGGGCGGTTCGGCTCAGTCGAGCCCGCAGGGCTTGAGCGCCTCGACGTCGGCGCTGAGGGTGTTCGTGCCGCCGAGCACCACGATCTTCTCGGGCGCCAGACGCCCGATCTCGAGGTACACCTGGTTGTCGAGGCAGGTCGCCGGGGTGACGTAGACCGGCGCCTTGGCGAGTCCTGCGGGAACTCCCCCGCTCAGCGCATCGGCGAATGCCGACCCGCTGGCCAGTACGAATGAACCCGGCGCGGTGAAGGCGGCACGGTTGAGGTTCACGCCGACGGCGTAACGGTCTGCACCGGCGAAACGCGTGACGGTGAAGCCGGCAGACAGGCTGGTCTCGAGGGCGGCGGAGACAGAGTTCGTGCCGCCGGCGATGAAGACCTTCTTGGCACCCAGCTTGGTCAAGAGCGCGGACTCTAGCGCGGTCGGTGCCGCCTCGGATCCGTTCACGAGCAGCACCGGTCCTCGTGCGGCGATCGCCGCCGGCGAGGCTGTGAGCGCATCGGGGAAGTTCGCGCCGGTCGCGACGAACACGTTCTCGGCGGTCGCGATGCCGACCGTCGGGTCGGAGATCAGATTGCGCGACACCTCGTACCGATCGGCTCCGCTGATGCGTGTGACGGTTCGGCCGGCGGCCTTCAGCTGAGTGAAGGTGGTGGCTGAGATGGTGTTCTCACCGCCCACCACGACGACCTTCGTCGCGCCGAGTCGGGTGATCTCCGCCAGCAGCCCGGTGGGCAGCGATCCCGAAGGGGTGAGAAGCAACGGCGCCTTGTTCGCGGCGGCGACCGCTGTGGCGCTGAGAGCATCCGGGTACTTCTCACCGCTGGCTACGAACACCGTGATGGCGGTGGCGAACTGTGCAGACACCTTCAGCGCCTGCTGATAGCGGTCGCTGCCCGCGATCCGCGTGACCGTGGGCGCCGGTTTCACCGTGATCGCGCACTCCTTCTCGACCTCTGCGGGAGGTGCCGAGGGGAACGTCGCCGTGAGGGTGAACGTCGAAGCCTGAACGGTGGTGGGATCTCCGGCCAGGTGGAACCCGCCCTCGCTCGACACGCTGACACCGGCCGGAAGCGTTCCCGACTTCACCGAAAGCGCCGTCGCCCCCTTCGCGAGCTCTCCGAAGTCGACGGGGAACCCGACGGCGGCAACCGTGGACGGACAGGTGATCGCCGGCGCTATGAGCGCGTCGGCGTGTGCGGCAGACACCACACCACCTGCGGCGAGTGTCGTCAGTGCGAGCGTGGCGACGGTGAGGCGGGACAAGATGGGTCGGTGCGACATGGGGTCCTTCGAATAGGGCGGGAAGATCCCAGTTTGAGTCGCCGCACAGCCCCGCAGTTATGAGCAGTTTCTACTCAGTCGCACCTTCGTGAAACGCCGAAAGGGCCCGCCGTGTGGCGAGCCCTTTCGGGTGGTGCGGGTTCGAGGTGAACTAGATGGCGTTCACATCGAGGGGGATGCCGGGACCGAAGGTCGTCGAGACGGCGCCCTTCTGCACGTAGCGGCCCTTCGAGGAGGAGGGCTTCAGACGCATGATCTCTTCCAGCGCCGCCAGGATGTTCTCGTCGAGCTGCTCGGCGGTGAAGCCGGCCTTGCCCACCGGGAAGTGCACGTTGGCGTGCTTGTCGGTGCGGAACTCGATCTTTCCGCCCTTGATGTCGGACACGGCCTTGGCCACATCCGGCGTCACGGTTCCGGTCTTCGGGTTGGGCATGAGGCCACGCGGGCCGAGCACCTTACCGAGACGACCGACCTTGCCCATGAGCTCGGGGGTCGAGACCGCGGAGTCGAACGAGGTGTAGCCGGCGGCCACCTTCTCGATCAGCTCGTCGCCACCGACCTCGTCGGCGCCGGCGGCGATCGCGGCCTCAGCGGCCGGACCCGTCGCGAACACGATGACGCGGGCGGTCTTGCCGGTGCCGTGGGGCAGGATGACGGTTCCACGAACCATCTGGTCGGCCTTGCGCGGGTCGACCCCGAGCTTCAGCGCGACCTCGACGGTGCTGTCGAACTTGGCCGAGCCGGTCTCGCGGGCGAGCTGCACGGCTTCGGACGGGGTGTAGTACTTGCCGGCTTCGATCTTCTCGGCCGCGGCCCGGTAGGCCTTTGACTTCTGTGCCATTTCCAGCCTCCTCCTTATGCCTCGACCGTGATGCCCATGGAACGGGCGGTGCCGGCGATGATCTTCATTGCAGCGTCGACGTCGTTCGCGTTCAGGTCGGCCTGCTTCTGCTCGGCGATCTGACGCACCTGCTCTTTGGTGAGCTTGGCGACCTTGACGGTGTGGGGGGTGGAGGAGCCCTTGGCGACTCCGGCGGCCTTCTTGATGAGCTCCGCGGCGGGCGGGGTCTTCAGGATGAAGGTGAACGAGCGGTCTTCGTAGACCGTGATCTCCACGGGGATGACGTTGCCGCGCTGCGACTCGGTCGCGGCGTTGTACGCCTTGCAGAACTCCATGATGTTCACGCCGTGCTGACCCAGCGCAGGCCCGATGGGCGGTGCGGGGTTGGCGGCGCCGGCGTTGATCTGAAGCTTGATCAGACCTGTGACCTTCTTTTTCGGTGCCATTTCTTCTCTTCTCTTTCGTGCCGCGCGAAGGCGGCTCTCCCACCACAGGGCTTCTCCCTGCAGTGGTGGTGATCGGATGCCCCGAAGGGCAACCGCACAATCTTAGCTGATGAAGGCGGAAAGCCCTACAGCTTGGTGACTTGGTCGAAGCTGAGCTCGACCGGGGTCTCGCGCTCGAACAGGGAGACGAGCACCGTGAGCTTGCCGCTCTCGGGCTTGATCTCGCTGATCGAACCGGGCAGGCCCGCGAACGAACCCTCCTTGATGGTGATGGTCTCGCCGATCTCGAAGTCGACCTCGGCCGGGATTGAGCGCTGAACGGCCTTGCCGCCCTTGCCGCCCGAGCTCTTGGCGGGAGCGACCTCGGCCACCTCGACCAGGCTCTTCAGCATGTTGAAGGCCTCTTCGAAACGCAGCGGGGTGGGGTTGTGCGAGTTGCCCACGAACCCGGTGACGCCCGGCGTGTGACGCACGACCGACCAGCTGTCTTCGTTGAGGAACATGCGCACCAGCACGTAGCCGGGGATGCGCACACGGGTGACCAGCTTGCGCTGGCCGTTCTTGATCTCGACGACGTCTTCCATCGGAACCTCGACCTGGAAGACGAAGTCCTCCATGCCCATCGAGGTCTTGCGGCTCTCGATGTTCTGCTTCACGCGCTTCTCGAAGCCGGCGTAGGAGTGGATGACGTACCACTTGCCCGGGAGGGTGCGGAGCTCGGCGCGGAAGGCGTCGTACGGATCGGCCTCGACCTCTTCGGCTTCCTCGGCGTCGCCTTCGGCCTCCACGGCGGTCTCGGCCTCGGCGACCTCGTCGGCCACGACATCGGCCGATTCGGCGGCGGCGACGGACTCGCCGTTCGCCTCCGGGTCTTCGAGAACGTCGAGCACGGCGGCGGCCTCGTCGAAGTCGTCGATGTTCAGTGCGTCGTCGACCACCGCATCCGCTTCGGGGTCGGCTGCCTCGTCGATCGCCTCGAGGAGGGCGTCGAGGTCAGCCGGGACACCGGCTTCTTCGGGCTTTGCGTCAGACAATGAATTCGTTCCACTTTCTCAGTTGACCGTGTTGGGGTTCGTCGTGCGGGGGCGGCGGTGTGCCGCTACAGAGTCGGGGCAGAGGATCAGGCGGGATCGCCGAAGACCACGATCGCGAGCCAGCCGAACAGTTGGTCCAGCCCCACGACGATCGCCATCATGATCACGACGAACACCAGCACCACGAGGGTGTAACTGATCAGTTCGCGCCGGGTCGGGGTGACGACCTTCTTCAACTCCGTGAAGACCTGCCTGATGAACAGGGCGATACGGGCGAACGGGTTGCGCTTGGCCGCCCGGTCTTTCTTGGCGTTCTCGACGACGTCCTCGGAAGGTTCGTCGATTACTTTTCGTGCCACCGTGTCGTTACCTTTCACAAGCAGGAGCAGGGCGGACAGGACTTGAACCTGCAACCTGCGGTTTTGGAGACCGCTGCTCTACCAATTGAGCCACCGCCCTAAGCATCGAAATCGCTTCGCTTCGCTACACTCGCCCTAAACGGGAGCCCGGCCGGAACCGGATCCCGAAAAATGGGCAGAGAAAAGCTTGGCAGATTTCTACTACCGACAGACAGTGTAGGTCACATCCAGTGCGACCGCAAAGGCGAGCGAGACGGAGCACCCATGCGAACAGGCGCCTTCAGGATCGGGTTCGTCGCCACGTTGGGCGGCCTCATCGCCATCGCCCTGGGCTTCGCGTTCACGCAGCTCTCGACCGTCGTCATCTGCATCATGGCCTCGCTGTTCCTGGCTCTGGGCCTGGATCCGCTGGTGCGCTGGCTGACCCGCCGCCACATCCCACGGGGCTGGTCGATCGTGATCGTCTTCGTCTTGGTGATCGCCTTCGCGGTGCTGGTGTTCTTCCTGGTCATCCCCGCGGTCGTCGACCAGACCACCGAGCTGATCACGAATCTCCCGGGCGAGGTCAAGGCGATCACGCAGGAGCAGTGGTTCACCCAGGTCTTCGGTGATTCGGTCGACACCAAGAAGCTCGTCGAAGACCTGGAGAACTTCCTGTCCGACCCGAACAATCTCGCCACCCTCGGCGGCGGCGTGCTGAAGATCGGCGTGGCCCTGATCAACGGGCTCTCCGGAGGCATCCTGGTCGTGGTGCTGACCCTGTTCTTCCTGGGTTCGCTGGAGGCCGTGAAGTCGAGCTTCTACATCCTCGTGCCGATGTCCAAGCGCCAGGGCGTCGTCTCGATCACCGACCAGATCGTGAACTCGATCGGCAAGTACGTCAGCGGTCAGGTCATCCTGGCCGGCACGAACGGCGTGTTCGGCTTCATCGCCATGATGATCGTCGGGGTCCCGTACGCGGGCGCCCTGGCGGTGGTGGCGTTCCTGCTGGCCCTGATCCCCCTGGTGGGCACCATCATCAGCGCGATCCTGGTGACCTTCATCGCCCTGACCGTCTCGCCCGTCACCGCGGTCGCGATCGGCATCTACTTCCTCGTCTACATGCAGGTCGAGGCCTACGTGTTCAGCCCCCGCATCATGAACAAGGCCGTCGACGTGCCCGGCATCCTGGTGGTGATCGGCGCCCTCGTGGGAGGCACCCTGCTGGGTGTGCTGGGGGCTCTGATCGCCGTTCCCGTGGTGGCGTCCCTGCTCATCATCATCAAGCAGGTGGTCGTTCCCCGGCAGGCGGAGTTGTAGGCGCATTCCCGGATCGCACGGGGGTGGCCGGGTAGGCTTGATCTCCGTGACGGAACGACGCATCTCCCAACGAATCGCAGCCATCGCCGAGTCGGCGACGCTCAAGGTCGACGCCAAGGCGAAGGCCCTCCAGGCCGCCGGCCGGCCGGTGATCAGCTACGCCGCGGGCGAGCCCGACTTCTCCACCCCGGCGAACGTCGTGGAGGCGGCATCCCGAGCCGTGCTCGATCCCAAGAACTACCGGTACACGCCGGCGGCGGGGCTTCCGGATCTGCGCGAGGCGATCGCGGCCAAGACCCTGCGCGACAGCGGTCTCGAGGTCGCGCCGTCGCAGGTGATCGTCACCAACGGCGGCAAGCAGGCCGTCTACGAGGCCTTCGCGACCCTGCTCGACCCGGGCGACGAGGTGCTGCTGCCCGCCCCCTACTGGACGACGTACCCCGAGGCCATCGCCCTCGCCGGCGGCGTGCCCGTCGAGGTGTTCGCGGGCAGCGACCAGGACTACCTCGTGACCGTCGAGCAGCTCGAGGCCGCCCGCACCGAGCGCACCAAGGTTCTGCTGTTCGTCTCCCCCTCCAACCCTACGGGCGCGGTGTACTCCCCCGAGCAGACGAAGGCGATCGGCGAGTGGGCCGATTCGCACGGACTCTGGGTGATCAGCGACGAGATCTACCAGAACCTGGTCTACGACGGCCTGCGCGCCGTGTCGATCGTCGAGGCCGTGCCGGCGCTTGCCGACCGCACGCTGCTGCTGAACGGCGTGGCCAAGACCTACGCGATGACCGGATGGCGGGTCGGCTGGATGGTCGGCCCCCTGGATGCGATCAAGGCCGCGTCGAACCTGCAGTCGCACATGACCTCGAACGTGTCGAACATCTCGCAGCGCGCCGCGATCGAGGCGCTGACCGGCCCGCAGGACACCGTCGAGGTGATGCGCTCCACCTACGACCGGCGTCGTAAGCAGATCGTCGAGGCGCTCAACACCATCGACGGCGTGCACACCCCGCTGCCCGAGGGCGCGTTCTACGTCTATCCCGACGTGACCGGCCTGCTCGGCCGCAGCTGGGGCGGCGTGACGCCGACCACCTCGCTCGAGCTGGCCGACCTCATCCTCGACCAGGTCGAGGTGGCGACGGTTCCCGGCGAGGCCTTCGGTCCGAGCGGATTCCTGCGGCTCTCGTACGCGCTCAGCGACGAGAACCTGCTCGAGGGCGTCACGCGCCTGCAGAAGCTGTTCTCCGCCGAGTCCTGATCTGATCGTGTGCGCACCGCGGTGTGCACAGAGGTGTGGCCGCCACCCCGGGGTGACGGCCACACGACGCTGATGCCCGGCGGATGACCGCGGGCGCTCAGTGCCCGGTGTCAGTGCTTGAAGGCGTCCTTGACGTTCTCGCCGGCGCTCTTGACGTCGGACTTCGCCTGGTCGGCCTTGCCCTCGGCCACGAGCTCGTCGTTGTCGGTGACCTTGCCGACGGCCTCCTTGGCCTTGCCGGCGAGGTCTTCGGCGGCGTTCTTGATCTTGTCTGCTGCGCTCATGATGAGCTCCTTCCGTAGCGGTTTCTTCGTGGGGATCGGCTACCGCGGATGCGGGAACCGGGTGGGGTCAGTGACGTTTCCGGGCGATCTTCTTCGCCGTGTCTTTGGTGGCCTGGGCCCGGGTGCCGAGCACGTAGCCGGTGACACCGAACGCGATCGCGACGACCCAGACGAGTGGTTTGGACATGATTCCTTCTTTCTGCCCCGGAGGGGTCGAGCCCGCTATTGCAGCCGGGTGGTGGAGGTGATGCGGGCCCGGAATCCGCCGCTGATCTGCACCAGCGCCGGCAGCTGCCGGCCGAGCAGCAGGTCGAGGGCGCGCACGGCGTCCTCCACGATGACGGCGGCATCCTTCGGAGACACGCCCCGGCGGCAGGTGACCGAGATCTTCAGCACCGGGGTGCGCTTCACGCGGTAGGTGCTGACGTGCGAGGCGACGAACTCGGGTCGGCCGCCGATCGCATCCTGCAGCACCTGCTCGGCGACGGCGGACTCGACCACCGTGGCGCCGTGCTCGCTCGTGCTCTCCCGCACCGCGATTCCGGTGTGGCCGCGGCCCTGACGCACGATGAACACGATCAGCAGGATGACCGCCAGCACGGCGAGCACGAGGAGTGCCGGCAAGATCCAGCTCACCCCGGTGTCACCGAGCGGCGTCTGCTGCAGCCATTCGGACACCTGGGCGGTGACCTGGCCGGTCGCATCCTTGCAGCCGTCGCGCACCACGGGGATGAGCACGGCAGCTGCGGCGGCCGCGCCCACGACGAGCAGGAGCAGGCCGACGAGCAGGATCAGAAGCCGGTTCGCGGCTCGATTGGTGCTGTTCATGCGCCGATCCTCCCGTTCTCCGAGATGCGCACCCGGGCCCGCACCGGCGGCGTGAGCCGGTACGACTCGAGCTGCCGGGCCACCTCGCCGGTCACCGCGTCACGATCGACGGGGATGCCCGACGTGGGCGTGAGGTGCACCGCCGCGTGCCGGTGCGAGACCGAGACGGAGGCGTTGTCGGGATCGACGGAGCCGGCGACGGAGGAGTGCCGGGCCAGGGCCGAGGCGATCACCTCGTTGTCGACGACGACGACGGTGCGCTCGGACTGCAGCAGGTGCCGCGCCCGGCGCCCCGGGGCGATCGCCGCGATGATCAGGACGAGCCCGATCACTGCGGCGACGATGCCGGCGGCGGCCACGATACCTGCGGGAGCCTGCACGAGGTTCACCGCGGAGGTGAACGTGTCGACCGGGGCCACCAGCAGGGCCGGTGCTCCCAGCAGCGCGATCACGATCTCGGTACCGAGCCAGGCGATGACCACGATCAGCAGCACCGCCAGCACGATCGCGAGCAGCGAGCGGGGCGAGTGCGTCTCGCGCCGCGCGATGCGACGGTAGATGCCGGGCGTGCTCATCGCACCCTCTCCTCTTCTTGGATGTCGGCGGCCGAGAGCCGCACGACGACCCGGCCGATGGCCGAGCCCGTGATGTCTGAGACCCGGTCGCGGATCGTCTCCTGGGCACGGGCCGCCCGGTCCAGGACCGTACCGCCTGCGCGGTCGATCACGCCGGGGCCGGAGTGCACCCGTGCCAGCGACACCACGCGGATCGGCGTGGTGACCGTCAGCACGAGCAGGCCCTTCTCGTCGGCGAGGTCGACACCGACACGCTTGGGTGCGACCCCGAGCGCGTCGGCCGTGACCGCCGCCACGACGCGGCTGAGCGCCTTGGACGTGATGCGGTTGCGACCTCGGTTCGACTGCGGAGGGGTTCCCGCCGCGACAAGGTTCGTCGCGGCGGCGCTCATGAGGAGGAGCGCTTTCCGCGGAAAGCGCCGACCAGGGCCGACACGTCGAGCTTGCCCTCGACGATCCGGCCGATCACCGCGCCGATCGCCATGGCGATCGCGACGAAGAAGAAGGCCCAGAAACCGACGACGACCCAGGTGAGGGCCAGGACCGCCCCCACCAGGATTCCGGTGCGGGTTGCGGAGGAGGTCACTGGACTCGCGCCTCAGCAGCCTCGTCCTTGTCGTCGGAGGGCAGGTGCACGTCGTTGACGGTCACGTTCACCTCGGTGACCTCAAGACCCACGATGGTCTCCACGGCGCGGATGATGTTCGCACGCACACCATCGGCGACATCCTGCAGCGGGGTGGGGTAGTCGGCAACGATCGTGACGTCGACCGCGACCTGGGTCTCGCCGACCTCCACGCTGATGCCCTGGGTCTGGTCGGTGCCGGCCACGGCCTCACGGATGGCACCGAACGCGCGGGCCGCTCCGCCACCGAGGGCGTAGACGCCGCGCGCCTCGCGGGCGGCGATACCGGCGACCTTCGCCACGACGCCGTCGTTGATGACGGTCTTGCCGAGCGCGGTCTGAGTGGAGGTGGGGGTGTTCACGGCCGGGGTGGCGGGGGTGGTAGGCGTTGCCATGGTGTTCTCCTTCGGGTCGTCCCCGGAGCTGTCCGGGGTTCTACGTGGTTACGCAGATGAGACGGGACGAACGGGTGATTCGTCACACATCCCAGTTGAAAAGATTTCGCTGCCGACGCCGAACCGGATTGCCCGGGGTACAGATCTCAGTAGTCGGCTACCGGAACGGGGTGGGCAGGGTGCCGAGCACCGCGCCGTCGAGCATCACCGTGACGTCGTCGTAGATCGAGACGCCGACCGGGAGGCTCGTGATGTAGTTCGCGATGCGGACTTCGCTGGAGCAGGCACCGGTGGTCTGCGATCGGGTCTCGCAGTCGACCGTCGTGGCGTCGATCAGCACCACGTCCCGGAGCGTGGGGCTGCAGCCTCCGCCGATGGTGGTCCACAGAACGGTCAGCGCGCTCTGGTCGGCCCAGCGCACCCCGGGCTGCGAGTCCTCGGCGCCGACCGGCCGCCAGGGCCAGGCGCCGGCCGGTGGTCCGCCCAGGGGCTGGGGGCCTTCGGATGCGGGCAGGAGCTCACCGACGACACGTCCGTCGAGCGAGACGAGCACGGGGACCGCGCGGTCGAAGCCGGCCGGAAGCACCGTGACGAAGGCCTTCAGCTTCCCCGCCAAGGGACAGTCCTGCTCCACCGTGCTGGTGACCACGTCGGCGCCGGACGGGCCCAACTCGACCGCCTCGAGCACCTCGGTGCAGTAGGCGTAGCCCCTGACCGACATCCGGAAGACGCCCGCCTCGGCATCGACCCACTCGACCGGCGGACGGGCCGGGTCGTACGTGGTCTCCTCCCAGCGGACGCCCGCATCCGCGGTGGGTCTCGGAGACGGATCGGCGGTCGCGGGAACGCACGCGGTGAGGAGGGCCGTCAGGGCGAGAGCGGCGGTCGCGACGAAAGGCGCCCGTCGGCGTGCACTTCTCACGACCCGACGCGCTCGAGCCGGGCGAGTTCGACGCCGGCCGCGTCGAACGCTACGAGGATTCCATCGGCGATCGCGATGGAGCGGATGCTCGCCGGGTCGAACGCGAGCGATGGGCTGCAGAGACCGGAGTCGGATGGGAGAAGAGGCGCGAGGAACAGGGTGCCGTCGCCGGTCCAGGCGACACCCTTCCCCGCAGGGGGCTCCGGATGGTTTGCGGAGTGGCAGTCGTCGACCAGATAGTCGTCATCGCGGAAGGTGACGGTCGCTCGGTCGTCTCCGGAGCCACCCTCAACGGCCCACGTGCCGAGCAGGTCCTCGTGCGATGCGGGCGACCACCCAGGGCCGAGCGGAGCAGGGTCATCGAGCCGGCTTCCGGGGGTCTCGTCCGAAGGAATCGACGAGGCAGTCCCCTCCGTGGGCGCCGAGAGCCGGCCGGCCACCGTGCCCGCTCCGTCGAGCAGCTCCCAGCCGCCCTCTACCGCTCGATAGCCGCGCAGGGTCTCGCCCCAGCTCGTGTCGGGGTTCAGCGGCTGCAGGTCGTCGGTCAGAAAGCAGGCCTGGTCTCCCCCCGCGCCGCTCACGGCCAGGAGGCCGCCGGCCGCCGCGAACTGCCAGAAGATCTGGCCGCAGTCGCGTTGCACCGTGATCGTCTGTGCGTCGATCCGGACGGTCTCCGAGTCCGCTGACGGGGCATCCGTCAGCGTCCAGGAGCCCAGCAGGCCGAGCGCCGACTCCGTAGCGGCGGAGGAGGAGGTTCCGGATGCCGCGGAATCCCCGGAGAGAGCCTCCCCCTGCGGTCCCATCGACGAGGCCGACTGCGACGGAACGGGCGCCGGTGCAGCTTCGGGGGCCACCGGCAGCGAGGTGGTCACGATGAGGACGGCGCCGGCGGCCAGTGCGGCCACGGCGAGCCCGGCGGCGGCGAAGCCGAGGCGGCCGCGGAGGGCGCGAGGGCGCGCCGGCGAGGGATCGGCGTGCTCGACGGCGAGCGCGCGGATGGCGTCTCGGCGGTCAGGATCGAGCGTCATCGGGCACCTCCAAGGGGTCAGCGGCGGGATGGAGATGTGGATCGGGCAGGGGATGCGGATCGGGCAGGCGGGGCGCATCGGGCAGCGGGCGCGGATCGAGCTGGTCACCGAGCGCGGTGGAGAGGCGTTTTCGGGCACGGGCCAGCCGTGACTTGACGGTGCCCTCGGGCACGTCGAGCAGTTCGGCCGCGGCCGAAGCGCTCAGCCCCTCGACCAGGCAGAGCACCAGCACCTCGCGGTCGCGGGCGGACAGCGTGGAGAACTCGGCGCGCATCCGCTCGTCGAGCTCAGCGCGGTCCAGGCGGTCGGCGACGTCGTCGGCGTGGTCGGGGTGCACGGCGGGCTCGGGCAGCCTCTCGAGCAGGGCGCCGTAACGGCGGCGCGAACGGGTGAGGTTGCGCGCCACGTTCGTAGTGGTGAGCAGCAACCAGCCGATGATCGACCCGTCGACCACGCGCACCCGGTCGCGCAGGCGCCAGCACTCGAAGAACACCACCGCCGTCACCTCCTCCGCATCGTGCACCGAACCGGTCGCCTGCAGGGCCCGCCCGTAGACCCGCGCGTAGTGCGCATCGAACACCTGGCCGAACGCCCGACCGCCGCTCGCCTTGGCGGCGCGCCACAGCGCGGTCTCGTCGATCTCCCCGATGCCCACACCTAAGAATGTCCGCTCGGCACGGATCGGGTCCATCCGCCCCGAGATCGCCGGCCGGGTCGTGCGATCACGTGCTTACGGCAGGTTTTCGACGGGATCGCGCTACCCGGGTGGTGGTGGGAGCGCGCAGCCGCCAGCATGGAGTCATGAGCGAGCAACCTGCGGTGAGCGTGCGAGGGCTGCGTAAGCAGTACGGGACGTTCACGGCCGTGGACGGGATCGGGTTCGAGATCGCGCGGGGCGAGACGTTCGCGCTGCTCGGGCCGAACGGGGCCGGCAAGAGCACGACCGTCGAGATCCTCGAGGGCTACCGCGACCGCGACGCCGGCGAGGTGAGTGTGCTGGGGGTCGACCCGCAGCACGCGACGCTCGCCTGGAAGGCGCGCATCGGCATCGTGCTGCAGCAGACCGGCGAGAGCGGCACCGTGACCGTGCGCGAGCAGCTGAGTCACTTCGCGAGCCTGTACCCGCATCCGCGCGACATCGACGAGGTGATCGCCGCTGTGGGGCTCGAGGCGAAGGCCAAGACCCGCATCAAGGCGCTCTCCGGCGGCCAGCGACGGCGGGTGGATGTCGCCCTCGGCGTGATCGGCCGGCCCGAGCTGCTCTTTCTCGACGAGCCGACCACGGGTTTCGATCCCGAGGCCCGGCACCAGTTCTGGGAGCTCATCCGCTCGCTCTCGCGGGAGGGCACGACGATCGTGCTCACGACGCACTACCTCGACGAAGCGGCTCAGCTGAGCGATCGCGCGGCCGTGATCGCGGGCGGGCGGATGCTCGACATCGGTCCGGTCGACACGATCGGCTCCGAGCAGGCGCGGGTGCCGCTGGTGCGCTGGCGCGACGACTCCGGTCTGCACGAAGAGCGCACCCACGAACCCGCGCGGCTCGTCGCGCAGCTGGTGGCGGCGCAGGGCGAACCGGTCGAGCTGGAGGTGATCCGGCCGTCGCTGGAGGACGTGTACCTCGAGCTGGTCGGCAGCGCCGAGGCAGAAGAGGCCACCGCGGGAGCCGCTGGAGCCGCGGCCGAGGTGACCGCATGAGCGCCCAGACGGATGCGCGCGCGGCCGCCGGCCGATCCGGAACCGCGTTCGGCCCCCTGCGGGCGCTGCGACTCGGCGCCGCCCGGATCGTCTACGAGACGCGGCTCTACTTCCGCGCCGGCGACACGGTGTTCTTCACGTTCCTGTTCCCCGTGGTGCTGCTGGGCATCTTCTCGGTGGCCTTCGACGGGCTCGGCAACGTGGGCACGAACGCCGACGGCAGCGGCGGCATCAGCCAGGCCGCCTACTACCTGCCCGGCATGATCGCCGCCGGCATCCTGCTGAGCGGGGTGCAGAACCTCGGCGTCGACATCGCGGTGGAGCGAGGCGACGGCACCCTCAAGCGCCTCGCGGGCACTCCCCTGCCGGTGCTGTCGTACTTCATCGGCAAGATGGGGCAGGTGCTCGTCACCTCGGCGGCGCAGGTCGTCTTGTTGCTGCTGCTCGCGCGATTCGCGTTCGGGGTGCAGCTGCCCGCCGATCCGCAGCACTGGATCACGTTCCTCTGGGTGTACCTGCTCGGCATCGTGACCGCCGCCGTGCTGGGCATCGCGATCTCGCGGCTGCCCCGCAGCGGCAAGAGCGCCTCGGCCGTGATCATCCCTCCGCTGCTGATTCTGCAGTTCATCTCGGGCGTCTACCTCAGCTTCGCGCTGATGCCCGAGTGGCTGCAGAACATCGCGAGCGTCTTTCCGCTCAAGTGGATCGCGCAGGGGATGCGCGCGGCGCTGCTGCCGGAATCGTTCGCCTCGGCCGAGCAGGGTGGCGACTGGAACCTCGTAGGCGTGGCGACCGCGCTCGGCATCTGGCTGGTGGCGGGGCTGATCCTGTGCCGCGTGACCTTCCGCTGGATCCGCAAGGACAGCTAGGCCTGCCCGACCGCGTCGAAGGCGCTAGGCGTTCTCCTTGCGGAACGTGCGGGTGCCGACGTAGAGGCCCAGGGCGAAGAGCACGATCGTCCAGATCACGCCCCACATGGTGGTGAGGGTGAAGAAGTTGCCGAGGAACAGCTCGCGGATGGCGTTCACGATGTACTTCGTGGGCATGAAGTCGGAGACCGTCTGCAGCCACTGCGGCCCCATGGTCATCGGCAGCAGGATGCCCGAGAGCAGCAGCACCGGCAGGGCGATGCTGTTGATCACCGGAGCCATCACGTCTTCGCTCTTCGTGGTGAGGGCGAGGGCGTTGGATGCCGCGGCGCAGGCCGCACCGAGCAGCACCGTGAGGATGAGGCCGAACACCATGCCGAGGATGGAGCCGGTGAGACCGAACAGGAACGCCAGCCCGATCAGCACGATGCCCTGCACGAACAGCTGCAGCACATCGCGCAGGATGCGCCCGAGCAGCAGCGCGGTGCGGCTGGCCGGCGTGACCCGCTCGGCCTCGATCACGCCCGCCCGCCACTCGGCGATGAGGCCGAAGCCGGCGAACAGGGCGCCGAAGAGGCCCAGCTGCACCAGCAGGCCAGGCACGAACAGCGTGTAGGCGTTCTGCGCCCCGAGCTGCGCGGCGATCGGCTCGAGCAGCGGGCCGAACAGCACCAGGTACAGGATCGGCTGCACGAGGCCGATGATGACCCAGGCAGGGTTGCGCAGCGCCATCCGGAGCTGACGGCGGAAGACGATGACGGTCTCTCTCCAGAACGATCCACGCATGACTAGGCATCCTCTCGGAGGGAGCGGCCGGTGAGGTCGAGGAACACGTCGTCGAGGGTGGGGCGGCGCACCTCGAGCGACTCGAGGGAGATGCCCGCTGCATCCAGTTCGCGGATGAGGCCGGCGATCTTGGTGCCGGATTCGCGCACCCGGGCACTGACCCCGGCGCCGTCGGTGGTGAGCTCGGCATCGGCGATGCCGCCGAGCAGTTCGGCCGTGCGGGCGGCCTGCTCGGTGTCGCCGACGACGAGCTGCACCAGGTCGCCCGACACCTGGCGCTTCAGCGCATCGGGGGTGTCGCTGGCCACGATCGTGCCGTGGTCGATGACGAGGATGCGGTCGCAGAGCGCATCGGCCTCGTCGAGGTAGTGCGTGGTGAGGAAGACGGTGGAGCCGAGGTTGGTGCGGAGGTCGGCGATGTGCGTCCAGAGGTTCGCCCTGGCCTGCGGATCGAGACCCGTGGTCGGCTCGTCGAGGAACACCAGCTTCGGGTCGTGCACGAGGCCCATGGCAATGTCGAGCCGGCGTCGCTGGCCGCCGGACATGGCGCGGGGCTCGCGCGTCCAGAGGCCCTCGAGGTCGAGCTGGCCGAAGAGCTCGCGGCCGCGGGCCTCGGCCTGCTGCTTGCTGATGCCGTAGAGCATGCCGTGATCCATGATCTCCTCGCCGGCGCGCGCCTCGGGCGAGGTGCTGCCGCTCTGCGAGACGTAACCGATGCTGCGGCGCACCTGCTGCGACTGCGTGGCCACGTCGAAGCCGGCCACCGTGGCCGAGCCGGCGGTGGGTTTGAGGAGGGTGGTGAGCATCCGGAGCGTCGTCGTCTTTCCGGCGCCGTTCGGGCCCAGGAAGCCGACGATCTCGCCCTCGGCCACGTCGATGTCGACACCGGCGACGGCCTTCACCTCGACCTTCTCCTTGCCCTTGCCGCGCCCCGCGAACGTACGGGCGAGGCCTCGTGCGTGAATCACCTGGTCTCCTTCGGTCGGCGTTTTCGGCGCGTGCGATCGCGTCCATTATTCAAACTTGAATAGGTGCTGTCAAGAGCTGGAGAAGGTCCATGCGCGCTCATATACTCGGGCCATGGCCACCCTGACGACCCGTGCCCTGCTGCTGGGTGTGGTGACCCTGTTCGAGCCGGCCAACGGGTACCAGCTGCGGCGCGAACTGCTGTCGTGGGGTGTGGAGGACTGGGCGCACATCAAGCCGGGGTCGATCTACTCGATGCTGTCGACGTTCGCCAAGCAGGGGCTGATCGAGCGCCACGACCTCGCCGAGGGCGAGGCGGCGGGGGGTGAGGGCGCTGGGGGCGCGGGCGCCGGGCGCACCGTCGCCGTGTACACGATGTCGGATGCCGGCCGCACCGAGCTGAACCGGCTGCTGACCGAGGCGGTGCTGACCGTGAACGCGATGGATCCCTCGGCGTTCCGGGTGGCGCTGAGCCTCGCGCCGCTGATGCCGCGCGACGAGATGGTCGCCGCGCTGCGGGCGCGCTCGGCGACCGCGGCCGCGGCGTGCGAGGCACTGCTGGAGAAGATCGGCTTCGTGGCCCGCGGCTTCGCGCCGCCCCACGTGGCGCACAGCCTCGAGCTCGAGCTTCGGCTGATCGAGACCGAGCGCGGCTGGCTGGAGGGCTACCTCGCCACAATCGAGGCGGGCGGGCTGGTGTTCGCGGGCGAGGCGGACTGGGCCTGGACTCCCCCGGCCGACGACGCCGGCTGGCAGATGGTGGGCGAGTCGGCCCGCTACCGCGAACAGATCGAGGCCGGCGGTTCAGAAGTGCAGAAATAACGCAGACCGACGCTGTATATGGGGTCGGTCGGCGTTATTTCTGCAGTTCTGAACCGAACAGGCGCCTCAGAGGGCGTGGCCGAGGAAGACCGGCTCGGGCTGCAGCAGCACGCCGAACTCGGCGAGCACGCGGCCCTGCACGAAGCGGGCGAGTTCGGCGATGTCGGCGGCCGTTCCGGCGCCGGTCGCGGCCGCCGTGTTCACCAGCGCGAGCGTGTGCTTCGACGAGATCGCCGCGGTGGAGCCGGGCAGGGCGAAGCCCTTGCGGATGCCGGCGTGCTCGATCAGCCACGCCGCGCTGAGCTTGACGTGGTACTCCGGCGGAGCGGGCTGCGCGCTGCGGTCGCCGTCGAGCGCGATCTCCATGCCGTCTTCGAGCGGGATGACCTGGTCGGCCTCCTCGGGCTCGATCTGCCAGCGCGGCGCCGTCGCGGGCAGCGTGCGCGCGAAGTGCTCGGTGACGACCGGGTTGGTGAAGAACGAGCCGGCACTGACGGAGTCGGGGTCGGCGGCGTCCAGCACCATGCCCTTGGAGGCGCGCAGCCAGAGCACGGCCCGGCGCACCTCGGCCAGGGGCAGGCGTTGGCCCACCTCGATGCCGAGCGCCCCGGCCAGCTGGGCGTAGGCGACGGGCTCGCTGAGCGGCTCGGCGGCGGCTCCTGCCCCGGATGCCTCCGCCGCGGCATCCCGCAGCTCGAAGGTCACCGACAGCACCACGCCGCGCCGGCCGCGCTTGAAGACGGAGCTGCGGTAGCCGAGTTCGAGCTCGTCACGCGTGAGACGCTGCACCTCGCCGCTCGCCTCGTCGAGGAAGTCGAGCGACACGATCGCCGATGCGACCTCCTGCCCGTACGCACCGATGTTCTGGATCGGCGCCGCCCCCACCGAGCCGGGGATGCCCGACAGGGCCTCCACCCCGCTCAAGCCGTTCTCGACGGTGTGCCGCACGAAGTCGTCCCAGGGCTCACCGGCCTGCACGCGCAGACGCACGAAGCCCACCTTGGCCATCACGGGGGCGATGCCCCGGGTGGCGACGCGGATGACCGTTCCCTCGAAGCCCTCGTCGCCGACGACCACGTTCGAACCGCCGCCGAGCACGAACCAGTCGTCCTCATCGGCCCACACCCCGCGGGCGAGGTCGAGCAGCTGCTGCTCGGTGGTCGCCTCGACCAGCCGTTCCGCGGGGCCACCGACCTGCAGGGTCGTGAAGCGCGAGAGCGGCACGGCCGCGGCGGCCTCGGTCATGGCAGCCGTACGCGCAGCTGGGCCTTGCCCAGCACGGTCTGCTCGGCGGCGCTGACCGTGAGGTCGATGCGCGCGGTTCCCGCGGCCTCGTCGAGCTGGCCGATCTTCGCGACGACCGTGATCTCGGCACCGGTCTCGGGGTCGACCACCACGGGGCGCGTGAAGCGCACGCCGTACTCGGTGAGCCGCGACGGGTCGCCCAGCCACTGCAGCACCGGCTGAACCGCCAGGCCCATGGTGAGCATCCCGTGCGCGAGCACACCGGGCAGGCCCACCGAGGCGGCCACGTCGTCGCGGTAGTGGATGGCGTTGAAGTCTCCGGATGCGCCCGCGTAGCGCACGAGCGAGTCGCGGGTGAGCGGGTAACGGCCCTCGGCCACCACCTGGCCCACCTCGTAGCGGTGCACGGTCGCGCCCTCGCCGAACCCGGCCTCGTCCGCTGCCTCGCCGCTCATGCGTCGGCCCGCACGACGAGGGTGGCCACGGCGGTGACGACGGGCTCGCCCGCCGCATCCTGGATCTCGGTCTCGGCCGTCAGCATGGCGTTGCCTCCCAGGCTCTTGATGCTCGTGACACGCAGCCGCGCGGTGAGCTCGTCGCCCGCCACGATCGGGCGGGTCGAGATGAAGCGCTGCTCGCCGTGCACCACGTCTTCGACCACGAACCCGGCGTCGCCGTCGGCGAACAGCTGGTCGAGGGTGAGCTGCTGCACGACCACCGCGAAGGTGGGCGGGGCCACCAGATCGGCGTGGCCGGCAGAGCGGGCCGCCTCGACGTTGAAGGACACCGGATCGGTCGCGAACACGGCACGGGCGAACTCGCGCACCTTCTCGCGGCCGACCAGGTACGGACTCGTCTTCGCGAACACGCGTTCGGTGAGTTCTGGGTTCACTGGCACGTCTCCAGTCTACGGAGGGGTGACCCGTGAGCGGCGGGCATCCGCTCGTCCAGTAGGGTCGGAGGGTGCGACTCGGTGTACTCGATGTGGGATCCAACACGGTTCATCTGATCGTCGTCGACGCGCATCCGGGGGCCCGGCCCGTGCCGGCCGCCTCGCACAAGTCCGTGTTGCGGCTGATGCGCTACCTGCAGCCCGACGGCAGCATCAGCGAAGAGGGCGTGCGCGCGATCGTCGAGGCGATCGCCGCGGCCACCGAGGTCGCTCGCCGTGAGGGCATCGAGGAGTTGCTGCCGATGGCCACCTCGGCGCTGCGCGAAGCGGCGAACGGCGAGGCGGTGCTCGCGCGGATCGAGGCCGAGACCGGCGTCAAGCTCGGCGTGCTCACCGGTGAGGACGAGGGGCGCCTGACGTTCCTGGCGATCCGGCGCTGGTACGGCTGGTCGTCGGGCAACATCCTGCTGTTCGACATCGGCGGCGGTTCGCTGGAGATCGCGGCGGGCTCGGACGAGTATCCCGAGGTCGCCGTGTCGCTGCCGCTCGGGGCCGGGCGCACGACGATCCAGTTCTTCCCCGACGATCCGCCGACGCCCGAGCAGATGCTCGAGTTGCGCGCGCACTCGCGGGCCGTGATGCGGGCGGATGCTCTGCCGCTGTTCGCCGCGCTGCCTCCTTTCCAGCACGTGGTCGGCTCGTCGAAGACGATCCGTTCGCTGGCCCGGCTCGCGGGCTCGACCCGGCCGAATCCGTCCGGCTCCGGCGAGCCGACGGTCACGCTGCGCCGCGCCGACCTCAAGGACTGGATCCCGCGGCTCGGGCAGATCCCGGCCGAGGCCCGTCAGGCGCTGCCCGGCATCACGCCCGACCGCACCTTCCAGATCGTGGCCGGCGCCGTGGTGCTGCACTCGGTGATGAAGCTCTACGACGTGGAGGAGCTCGAGGTGTCGCCGTGGGCGCTGCGCGAGGGTATCCTGCTGCGCTACCTCGACGGCCTCGGCTGAGCTGTCAGCGCTCGCGCGACACGGCCCACATCGCCACGGCGCTCGCGGCGGCCACGTTCAGCGAGTCGATGCCGTGCAGCATCGGGATCTGAACCACCGTGTCGGCGGCCGCGATCGCCTCGGGTGTGAGCCCCTCACCCTCGGCGCCGAGCACGAGCGCGATCTTCTCGGGGAGGTGCGCTTCGAAGTCGCGCAGGCTCACGGCATCCGGAGTCAGAGCGAGCGCCGCAGTGTGGAATCCGTGTTCGCGCAGCAGCGGGGCGAGCTCGTGCCACTCACCGGTGCGCGTCCAGGGCACTTGCAGCACCGTTCCCATGCTGACCCGGATCGCCCGCCGGTAGAAGGGGTCGGAACAGCGCGGGGTGACGAGCACCGCGTCGGCGCCGATGGCTCCGGCCGAGCGGAAGATCGCGCCCACGTTTGTGGGGTCGACCACGTTCTCGATCACGACGATCCGGCGAGGGGCGGTGGTCGCGGTCGCGGCGGTGCCACCGGTGCCGGTGCCGGCCAGCAGGGCTTCCGGATGCGGTAGCGCCGGGCGGTGCATCGAGGCGATCAGCCCGCGATGCAGGATGTACCCGGTCAGCTCGGCCAGCAGCTCGCCGGGCCCCACGAACACCGGCACCTCGTCATGCCCCGCCGCGGCGAGCGCCGCCACGGCCTCGTGCTCGCTCGCTCCGAGGGCGAGCACCGAGCGCGGAACGTGGCCCGCCCGCAGCGCCCGCTCGAGCACCAGCAGCGACTCGGCCAGGTACAGCCCGTGCTCCCGCCCCGCTTCGCTCCGCCGCGCGTTCTTCAGTGCCACGTCGGTGGCGTGCGCGTAATCCGCCAGCCGTGGGTCGCCGAGGTCGCTGATGGTGATCACAGGCACCCCCGAAGTCTAGGCATCACCACCTCAGTGCCCCCACCCCGCCGAAGCGGCGGCGTGTACGTCGCTTCGGCGGCGTGAGGGCGGCCAACTCGCGAGCGTCATCACGCACCGCACCGTGCGCCGCAGCGGCGGCGGCGCACCAGGCGGGCTTAGTTTCGCGACGACGTCAGTCGTTGCGAAACCAAGTGGGCCTGCTCCAACAGCACATGCCCGAGCTCCGGTTGCCGGTCGGGGCGGAAGCGGGACTCGATGCCCGTGAGGCTGAGCGCCCAGGCGGGGCGGCCGGCCTCGTCGAAGACGGCGGCGCCCATGCCCCAGCTGCCCTCGAGGATGAGGGCCGGGTTCACGGCGTACCCCGTCTCGCGCGTGGCCGCGATCCGCTCGCGCACGGCACCCGAGGCGTGCTGCTCGCCCCATTCGGCCACGAGCGGCGATCCCTCCAGGTACGAGTCGATCTCGCCGTCGGGCAGGAACGAGAGGATGGCGAGGCCGGCCGAGGCGACACCGAGCGGAAAGCGCACCCCCTCGTGCAGCACGAACGAGCGGATGGGAAAGCTGCCGTCTTCACGCAACAGGCACACGGTCTCGTTCCCCCGCCGCGCCGAGAGGAATGCGCTCTCGCCGGTCTCCCGGGCGAGCAGGCGCACGCTCTCGCGGGCCGCATCCGAGATGTCGTAGCGGTCGGCGGCGAGGGATCCGAGCAGGTACAGCTCGGGGCCGAGGAACCACCGGCCGCGCCGGGTGTCGTGGTCGAGAAATCCCTCGGCCGCGAGCGAGGTGAGCAGCCGGTGCGTGGTGGGGCGGGTGAACCCGGTGGCGTGGGCCACGGCGGCCGCCGAAGCCCCGTCCGGATGCTCGGACACCACCTTCAGCACCCGGCCGACCCGGGAGACGAGCTGGGCTCCTCGGATGGGATCGGGCCGTCCGCGCGTCGACTTGTCCATATTGTGAGCATAGCGGCGCGCCCGCGCCACACTGCAAGAGAACAACGGATGACCGGCAAAGACTGCTTTGACAGCATCCGCATGCCCTTCTAGCGTGAGGGACACGGCCCGCCCTACGACCACTAAGTGGACACGCGGGCGGCCGATGATCATCCGTCACGAAGGAGTGCCCATGTCGAAACTGTGGCCCAGCGCCGCCGAAGCCCTGCACGAGACGGTGCGCGACGGATCGGTCGTCGCGGTGGGCGGATTCGGCCTGAGCGGCAATCCCACCGACCTGATCGAGGCACTGCGCGACACCGGGGCGACCGGCCTCACGATCGTGTCGAACAACATGGGCGTCGACGGCAAGGGCCTCGGCCTGCTGCTCGAGAACAAGCAGGTGGCGAAGGTGATCGCGAGCTACGTGGGCGAGAACAAGCTGTTCGCGCAGCAGTACCTCGACGGCGAGCTCGAGGTCGAGTTCGCCCCGCAGGGCACGCTGGCCGAACGCCTCCGGGCCGGCGGATCCGGCATCGCTGGCTTCTACACGAAGACCGGGGTCGGCACACCGGTCGCCGAGGGCAAACCGCTGGCCGAGTTCGACGGCGAGACCTACCTGCTCGAGCGCGGGATCGTGGCCGACGTCGCCCTCGTGCACGCCTGGCGCGCCGACGCCGAGGGCAACCTGATCTACCGGCACACCGCACGCAACTTCAACCCGCTGGTGGCGACCGCGGGGCGCGTCACCATCGCCGAGGCCGAAGAGGTGGTCGACGGATTCCTCGACCCGAACGCCATCGTGACTCCCGGCATCTTCGTGCAGCGGCTCGTCACGGCCGTGCCCCGCGAGAAGGACATCGAGCAGCGCACCACTCGGCCGCGCACGGCCGCGGTGGCCTGACCGCCTGACAGCACCCCGAGATCAAGGAGACTGCACCATGCCCTGGACCCGCGACGAGATGGCGGCCATCGCCGCCAGCGAACTGCAAGACGGCGAATACGTGAACCTGGGAATCGGCATCCCGACCCTCGTGGCCAACCACCTGCCGCCGGGCGTGCGAGTGACGCTGCAGAGCGAGAACGGCCTGCTGGGCATGGGGCCCTTCCCCTACGAGGGCGAGGAGGACGCCGACCTGATCAACGCCGGCAAGCAGACGGTCACGCTGCTGCCGGGCGGCAGCTACTTCGACTCGGCGACCTCGTTCGGGATGATCCGCGGCGGTCACGTGGCGAAGGCCGTGCTGGGCGCGCTGCAGGTCGCCGGGAACGGGGATCTCGCCAATTGGACCATCCCGGGCAAACTCGTGAAGGGCATGGGCGGAGCGATGGATCTCGTCGCCGGCACGCCCCGCGTGATCGTCGTGACCGAGCACGTGGCGAAGGACGGCAGCCCCAAGATCGTGGCGTCGTGCGAGCTGCCGCTCACCGGGGCCGGGGTGGTCGACCGCATCATCAGCGACCTCGCGGTCTTCGACGTCGTCGACGCCGCCCTCGTGCTGCGCGCGGTCGCTCCCGGGGTGAGCATCGACGAGCTGCGGGAGAAGACCGGCGCCGGCTTCACCGTCGACCTGGAGACGGGCATCCTGGATCCGGATGCGGGCGCCTCCGCCGCACCCGAGGAGGTCTCCGCGTGAGTACCGTCATCGTGGGCTACGCCCGCACCCCGTTCGTGAAGTTCGACGGCCAGTTCGCCACGGTGCCCGCCACCACCCTCGGGGCCGCGGCCATCACCGCTGCCCTCGAGCGCGCCGGGGTGGCGGCCTCCGAGGTCGACCACGTCTACGCGGGCCAGGTCTTGCAGGGCGGAGCCGGGCAGAATCCGGGCCGCCAGTCGGCCGTCGGCGCCGGCATCCCCCTGTCCACCCCCGCCATCACGCTGAACGCCGTGTGCCTCTCGGGCACCGAGGCGATCGTGGCCGGGGTGCGCCTGATCGAGGCCGGCGAGGCCGGGATCGTGGTGGCCGTCGGCCAGGAGTCGATGTCGCTGGCGCCGCACGCCTGGCCGGGATCCCGAGCCGGCAAGCGGTACGGCGCCATCGAGCTGATCGACACGATGGACCACGACGGGCTGACGGATGCTTTCGAGAAACGCTCGATGGGATCCTCCACCGAGGAGCGCAACGCGGGCCTGGCCCTCACGCGCGAGGAGCAGGATGCGGCCGCCGCGGCCTCGCACCAGCGCCTCGCCGCGTCGGCCTCGTTCCAGGAGGGCGAGATCGTGCCGTTCGAGGTGCCGGGCCGCAAGGGCCCCACGGTGGTCTCGGCCGACGACGGCCTGCGTGCCGGCACGACCGCCGAGTCGCTCGCCGGGCTCCGGCCCGCGTTCGGCGCGGGCGGCACCATCACGGCCGGCAACTCCTCGCAGATCACGGATGGCGCGGCCGCCGTGGTGCTGATGAGCGAGGCCGCCGCATCCGCCCGCGGTCTCGCGCCTCTGGCCCGGATCGTGGCGCACGCCTTCGTGGCCGGCCCGGACGTGTCGCTGCACGCGCAGCCCGCGAACGCGATCCAGGCGGCGCTGGCGAAGACCACGCACACGGCCGGCGACCTCACGGCGGTGGAGATCAACGAGGCCTTCGCGGCCGTGTCGGTGCACTCCACCCGGGCCCTTGGCATCGCCCCCGCGATCGTGAACGCCCACGGCGGAGCCATCGCGCTCGGCCACCCCATCGGCGCCTCCGGCGCACGCATCGTCGGCACTCTCGCCCGCCGCCTCGCGGCCGCCGGCCCCGGCTCCCTCGGCGCCGCCGGCATCTGCGGCGGCGGAGGCCAGGGCTCCGCCATCATCCTCGAGGCCCTCTAACCTCCCTCTCCCACCCTCGTCGACACGTCCCGAATGGCCCCTATCGGGCGGTCATAGCGGCCATTTGAGACGTGTCGACGGGAGGGAGTGGCGTCGTGGGCGTAACACTGTGTCGGGGCGGCGGTAACAGTGTGTCGGGGCGGATGCTGCGGGGGCGCGGTCTTCTTAGCCTCGGAGGATGGCTACACATGTCGACACCCTGATCGTGGGCGCAGGTGGGATCGGCTCGGCGGCGGCGTGGCACCTCGCCCGGCGGGACGCCGAGGTGCTGCTCGTGGAACAGAACGCGGCCCCGGCGACGGCCGCCCCGGCCACGACGGCAGGCCCGGGAACGCCGGCAGCGGCTCCGGCGCGCGGCAGGCATCCGTTCGCCCTGGTGCACAACGACCCGGTGCGCCTGGCGATGCTGCGCGAGGCCCTGCCGCACTGGCACGACCTCGAAGTGGAGACCGGGCGCGGCCTGGTGCACGAAACCGGCGGTGTGCTGCACGGCTTCGTGCCCGACTTCGACGAGCTGACGGAGCGGCTGCCGTTGTTCGGCATCGACGCGCACCCTCTCGATCCGGGGGCGGCAGAGCGACGCTGGCCGGGCATCCGCTTCGACGGGCGGGTGCTCTTCACCCCCCAGGCCGGCCAGGTCGACGCCGGTGCGACCATCGAGGGCTTGCGGGAGTCGGCATCCGCTCACGGCGCGACGACACAGATGGGAACCCGCGTCACCCGCCTGCGCGTTCTCGGCGACGACGAGGTGAGCGCCGACCTCGAGCGGGTCGACGAGCACGGCGAGACGATCGGCGAACCGGAGCAGGTCATCGCCCGCCGCGCGGTCGTGGCCGTCGGGGCCTGGACGAACAAGCTGCTCGAGCGGATCATCGCGCTGCCCGACATGGCCGCGGTGCGCCGGCAGCGCTCCACCCATGAACGCCTCGACGCGGCATCCGGGGCCTGGCCTGTGATCGCCCACCACCCCGATCCGGCGAGCCGACGGTACCGTTCCTGGCAGGGCGCCCTCGAGGCGGTCGAGCACACCGGATCGGTCGCCCTCACCTGGGCTGCCGCCGGGAAGGCCGTCGATCCGGATGCCGGCCCCTCGCGCGCCGACCCGCGCCAACGCGCCGCCGCCCAGCGCTATGTGCGCGACTGGCTGCCCGGGGCCGACGCCGGCGCGTTCACCGAGACCCAGACGACGTCGCTCGGCACCGCGGACCGGCAGTTCGTGATCGACCGGATCGGCCCCGTGGTCGTGGGTGCCGGCCTCTCCGAGCGCGACTTCGCGTTCGTGCCCACGATCGGCCGCATCCTCGCCGACCTCACCGAGTACGACGACGCCCCGCACGCTCCCGCCCGCTTCTCGCTCCGGCCCCGCCGCCGCCTCGACGCCATCGCCCGCTGAGTCAGAAGAAAGGGACGCGGGCGTCAGACGAGGTAACACTGGCGCGGATTCGACGCCCAGGTTACGCAATGGGCCCTCGTGTTACCGGGCGCTTTCCGGGCTCGCCATCCGTCGTCCTAGCGTGTCCGGCGAGGCACACGGCTTCATCGCGAACGACGATGGAAAGGACGGTTCTCGGGATGAGAACGAAGAGATGGCTGGGGGTAGGAGCGGCGATTCTCGCGGCGGCAGTGGTGCTGAGCGGATGCTCGGCACCCGCGGGCGCCGGGGGCACGGATGCCGCTGCGGCCGGCGACGAGACCCCGCAGTACGGCGGCGACCTCGTGGTGGGGCTCTACCTGGAGCCCCTCGCGCTGGATCCGCACCGGCAGGGCTACTGGGAGACCTACCGGGTCACCCGCAACATCTTCGAGGGGCTGACCCGGGAGGACACCAGCGGCTCCACCGATCCCACCGAGATCCAGCCCGCCCTCGCCACCGACTGGTCGGTCAGCGACGACGGCACCACCTGGACCTTCGACCTGCGCGAGGGCGTCACCTTCCACGACGGCAGCCCGTTCGACGCCGAGGCGCTCGACAAGAACGTGCGCCGCATCAGCGACCCCACGTACGAGTTCTACGACGAGAACAGCGCCAAGAAGCTGGCCACCTGGTTCGGCACGCTCACGAGCGGCACCGTGGTCGACGACCACACCTACCAGTTCCAGTTCTCCGCACCCTTCCTCGGGTTCCCGCGTATCCTGGCGCAGTCGATGAGCACCCTCGCCATCGGCAACCCGGCGGTGTGGGAGCAGTACGGCAACGACGGTTTCGCCGATCACCCCGACGGCACCGGCCCGTACGAGTTCGTCTCGCGCACCATCGGCGACCGGATCGAGCTCAAGAAGTTCGACGGGTACTGGGGCGACGAGCCGTACCTCGACTCACTGACGTTCCGGATCATCCCGAACAACCAGACCCGCCTGGCCTCGCTGCTCTCCGGCGAAGCCGACCTGATCAGCTACGTGCAGCCCGAAGACGTGCAGACCCTCGAAGACCAGGGCTTCCAGGTTCCCGAGGGCACCGGCTCGTCGCTGCTGTACATCTCGTACAACTTCAAGAACCCGGCCTTCGCCGACGAGAAGGTGCGCCAGGCGCTGATCTACGGCCTCGACCGCCAGAAGCTGGCCGACGAGCTCTACAACGGCTACGCCGAACCGCAGTACAGCTTCCAGCCCCCGGGCAACGAGGCGTACGACCCGGATGTTCGCGACTTCGAGTACGACCCGGCCAAGGCGATCGACCTGCTGAAGCAGGCCGGCTACGGCGAGGGCGAGCTGAAGTTCACCATCGTCGTCGACGTGGCCAACCAGAACACGGCCGAGTGGCTGCAGTCGGAGTACAAGCAGATCGGCGTCGACGTCGAGATCGTGAGCCTGGACCGCACCAGCTACATCGCCCGCGCCTACGGCCCCGAGGAGGGCGACGGCCTGAGCCTGGACGAGTACGGCGGAACCTACGCCGAGTGGCTGTCGCAGGGCTTCACCGGCCTGGCCGGCAAGGGCCTGAACCCGGCCGACTTCCCCGACATCACCAGCGCCATCCAGGCGGCGGCGACCACGGCCGATCCGGATGCCCGCATCGGCCTGTGGAAGACCGCGGAGGAGACCCTGCGGAACGACGCGGTCGTCATCCCGACCGTCAACCTCACCCGCTACTACGCGCTCGGCTCCAACGTGCGCGGCTTCGACTGGCCGGCCACGAACTGGTACGACCTGTCGAAGGTGTGGCTGGCGAACTGACGGCGACAGAGAGAACACCATGGGAACGCTCAAGCACATCGGTTGGAGACTGGCGAACATCCTGCCCGTGCTCCTGATCGTCTCGGTTCTCACCTTCCTGATCGGGAGGCTGACGCCGGGCGACCCCATCCAGGGGCAGTTCGCTCGAACGTTCTCGCCGGAGCAGATCGAGGCCATCAGGGACTCCTATGGCCTCAATCTGCCCCTCTGGCAGCAGTACCTGAAGTGGGTCGCCGACCTGTTCGTGGCCGGTGGCGGGAATTCGATCGTGCAGGATGCGCCGGTATTCGACGTGCTCTGGCCCAACTTCCTCAACACGATCGTGCTCACCGTGGCCGGCGTGCTGATCTGCGCGGTGGTGGGCATCACCATCGGCACCATCGCCGGTGCCAACCATCGGCGGGCGGCCGACCGCTTCTCGATGCTCTTCGTGCAAGTGGGGTCGAACCTCTCGGTGTACTGGTTCGGCCTCATCCTGATCTGGGTCTTCGCTCTGCAGCTGAAGTGGCTGCCGGTGAGCGGGATGCAGTCGCGGAACGGGGGTGGGTTCGGCGACCTGCTGGCCCACCTCATCCTGCCCGGCATCTCGGCGGCGCTGATCTCGATGCTCGTGCTCGCGCGGTTCACCCGCATCGGCATCGTGCAGGAGTCGCACTCCGACTACTACAAGACCTTCCAGTCACAGGGGGCGGGACGCCTGAGCCTGCTCGGCAAGCACGTGGGGCGGAACATCCTGCCGCCCGTGGTGAACATCATCGGCCTCGAGATCGGCACCCTGCTCACGGGCGTGCTGTTCGTGGAGAGCGTGTTCAACTGGCCCGGGATCGGCACCCAGCTGCTGAACGCCGTGAACGGCAAGGACTACCCCCTGATCCAGGGCGGCGTGGTGCTGATCGCGCTCGTCTACCTCGTGGTGAACCTGGTGACCGACATCGCGGTCGACGCCCTGAACCCCCGATTGAAGAGGTGACCGGATGTCCGTTCTGCAGAGACCGGCCGGCGAGGCGGTCGCGGCGCTCACCGGGCCGGGGCGCGACCCGGGACCGAGCGGCTCGCGCCGCCGACGCGGCCCACGCTCCCGCGCCCGCGTCAACGCCCAGGTCGTGATCGCGCTCGCGATCATCGCCGTGTTCGTGCTGCTGGCCGTGTTCGCGCCGCTGATCGCGCCCTACGATCCGGTCGCCGGCGACGCCTCCCAGAAGTACCTGCCCGTCGGCTCCCCCGGGTTCCTGCTCGGCACCGACGAGCAGGGACGCGACATCCTGAGCCGGCTGATCTGGGGCGGCCGCACCTCGATGCTCGTCTCGCTGATCGCCGTGGTGGCCTCCACCCTGGTCGGGAGCGCTCTGGCGCTGACCGCCGGGTTCGCGAACGACCGCGTGGCCGGCCTGATCATGCGCTCGATCGACGTGATGTTCGCCTTTCCGGTGATCATCGCCGCGCTCGCCTTCGCGATCATCCTCGGGCCGGGGCTGCTGGTGGTGGTGCTCGCCATCGTCTTCGTGGCGACGCCCTACGTGACCCGGATCGTGTTCGTCGAGGTGAAACGGCACCGGGGGCGGGAGTACGTCGAGGCCGCGGTCTCGCTCGGTGCGGGCTTCTGGTCGATCCTGTTCCGCGAGGTGCTGCCGAACGTGGCCGGGCAGATCGTGGTCTACGCCACGGGACTGGTGGGCGCGATGATCGTGTTCTCGTCGAGCATCAGTGCGCTCGGCATCGGCGTGCAGCCGCCCGCGGCCGACTGGGGACGGATGATCTCGGAGGGCGCGAAGGTCATCATCTCCGGCAACGTGACCGTGGCCTTGCTGCCCGGACTCGTGGTGCTCGTGGTGGCACTCGCCTTCAACTGGCTGGGAGACGGGCTGAACGACGTGTTCGACCCGCACAAGAGGAGGTCGCGGTCGTGACGGATCTGGACATCGCGCCCCGGCGCGAAGAATCGCGGGCGCTCCCGGTGCCGGCCCTGGAGGTCACCGATCTCGTCGTCGAGTTCGGCAGCGGCGAGAGCGCGACGCGGGTCGTCGACGGCATCGGCTTCTCGATCGCACCCGGCGAGTCGTTCGCGCTGGTCGGCGAATCCGGATCGGGCAAGAGCATCACCGCCGCCTCGATCCTCGGCCTGCTCCCGGATGACGCGCGCATCGCGGGCGGGTCGATCCGGCTGGGCGGCGACGAGCTGGTGGGCCTGGGCTCGAACGCGCTGCGGAGTTACCGCGGCGCTCGCGTGGGAATGGTCTTCCAGAACCCGCTGGCGTCGCTGGATCCGTCGTTCAAGGTCGGCAACCAGCTGCGGGAGATCATCGGCATCCACCGCCCCGGCACCCGGCGTGCGCAGCAGGAGCAGATCGCCGCCGAGTGGCTCGGGCATGTGGGCATCGCGGATGCGCCCCGGGTTCTGGCCGCGTATCCGCACGAACTGAGCGGGGGCATGCGGCAGCGCGTGATGATCGCGATCGCCAGCCTCTCGCAGCCCGCGCTGCTGATCGCCGACGAGCCGACGACGGCGCTGGACGCGGTCATCCAGAAGCAGATCCTCGACCTGTTGCGGAGCGTGATCGCCGAGACCGGCAGCTCGCTGCTGATCATCACGCACGACTTCGGGGTGGTGTCGTACGTGGCCGACCGGGTGGCCGTGATGAAGCAGGGGCGGCTCGTCGAGCAGGGACCGCGGTCGTCGGTGTTGTCGGCGCCGCACGATGCGTACACGCGCACGCTGATCGACGCCGTGCCGGAGATCGGTACGCGCTTCGCGCTCGAGCGCGCCGGGCAGCCACGGCGGCTGGGGGTTCGGCCAGGTCTGGCCGCGGCGCCAGGAACGCAGCCCGTCTCCGCAGAAGGGCACCGTCCGGCCGCCGCCCCCATCCTCACCGCCGAGCGCGTGCGCAAGGAGTTCGTGGTGGGCGGTATCGGCACGGGGCAGTCGAAGCGCTCGTTCCTGGCGGTCGACGAGGTCTCGCTCGAGATCCGCCGGGGCGAGGTGTTCGGGCTGATCGGGGAGAGCGGATCGGGCAAGTCGACCTTCGCGCGGCTGGCCGGCGGCCTGCTGCCGGTGAGCTCGGGCACGGTCGACTTCGGCGGGGCGCCGCTCTCGACCCTCACGGGCCGGGCGCTGCGGGCAGTGCGCCCCCGGTTCCAGTACGTGTTCCAGGATGCGACGAGCTCGCTGAACCCCCGGGTCACGGTCGGCGAGCAGATCGTGCGCCCCGTGGTGCGTTTCGGCAAGGCACGCTCGGTGCGCGAGGGCCGGGCACGGGCATCCGAGGTGCTGGATCTGGTCGGTCTGCCGGCCGCGTATTTCGATCGCTACCCGCACGAGCTCTCGGGCGGTCAGCGTCAGCGCATCGGCATCGCGCGGGCGCTCGCGCTCGAACCGGAGCTGCTCATCCTCGACGAACCGACCTCGGCACTGGATGTGTCGACGCAGGCGACCATCCTGAACCTGCTGCTCGATCTGCGCGAACGGCTCGACCTCACGTACCTGTTCATCGGCCACAACCTGGCCGTGATCGAGTTCGTCTGCGACCGGATCGGCGTGCTGGAGGCGGGTCGTCTGGTCGACGTCTTCCACGCCACCGACCTCTTCTCCCCCGACCGAAGCCCGGTCACCCGGGCACTGCTGGGGGCGATCCTCCCGATAGCACTGGACGGGGGCGGCCAGGCTCCGTAGCCTGAGGGCAGGATCGAGGTGGTCATGGTGAAGAAGCCAAGTGAAACCAGCGTCATCGAGTACAACGAGGTCGGCGACTCGGAGGTGCTGCACCGTCGCACGCGCCCCCTGCGACCGCCGCTGCCGGGCGAGGTCACCGTCGAGGTGATCGTCAGCGGCATCAGCCACATCGACGGCTTCATCCGCAGTGGCCGCGAGGACGACTGGGCGGATGAGCCGTTTCCGCGCCGGTCGGGCAGCGACTTCGCCGGCATCGTGGTCGACACGACGGATGCGCGCTTTCCGCGTGGCTCCGAGGTGGTCGGGCACGTGCGGTCCGGTGCCCACTCGACGTACCTCACGGTTCCCGCGACCGCGCTCGTGCGGAAGCCCAAGGGTGTCACGTGGGAGACCGCCGGCGGGCTGTACCTCGCCGGTGTGACGGCGCTGGACACGCTCGACGAGTTGCACGTCGGTGCGGGCGACACCATCGTGGTCTCGGCCGCCGCCGGAGCCGTCGGCAGCATCGAGGTGCAGTTGGCCAAGCACCGCGGGGCCACGGTGATCGGCACCTGTGGCGACCGCAACTTCGACTACCTGCGTCAACTCGGCATCGTGCCGGTGAAGTACGGGCCGGGGATCGCGGACCGCATCCGCGCGGCGGCGCCGCAGGGGGTGACCGCGTTCATCGACAACTTCGGGCAGGACGGTCACGAACTCGCCCGGGAGCTGGGCGTGCCGAGCGAGCGGTACCGCTCGAGCACCGATCGCCGCGAGCTCGAGCTCAAGCTGCTCCGCGACGATCCGGAGACGATCGCGCACGGAACCCGTCAGCTCGAGACCCTCGTCGACCTGGCCGACAAGCGCGCCTTCAGTCTCCTGATCTCGGGCCTGTACCCCTTCGGCGACGTGGGTCTGGCCTACGCCGACCTCGACAAGCTGCACTCGCGCGGCAAAGTCGTTCTGGTGACGCATCCGGTCTCGACCTACCGCTACCTGAAGGCCCGGGACGTCGCCGACGCCCGCGACTGATCCGAACCAGGTGCGCCGCTAACGCGGCGTGCCGGAGGGGGATGAGACGGTCAGAAGGGTGGTTCGTCGGGCAGCACGTAGTTGTCGCCGACGGGTTTGAAGGTGGGTCGTTTCGGTGGTGGTTCAGAGCCCGGGCTCGGTGATGGTTCGAGGCGTGGGCTTGGTGGTCGTTCGGGCCAGGGTGGGTGTGCCGGGCTGGCGGGCTCGGTGATGTGAACCCGGCCGATCGGGGACGTCCACCGCAATTCCCGCCCGGGGAGTGCTTCGACGGTCCAGTCGGATTCGTGCTTCAAGTGGTGATGCTTCGAGCACAGGCTCGCGAGGTTGGCGTGGGAGGTTTCACCGCCGTGGGCCCAGGCGTGGACGTGGTCGAGTTCACACCGTTGCGCACGGCGTCGGCAGCCGGGGAACCGGCAGGTCTCGTCTTCGATCGTGAGTGCGAGCCGCAGATCGGCCGGAACCCGGTAGCTCTCCCGCCCGACCGGCAGCTTCTGCCCGGTGATCGGGTCGGTCAGCCAGCGGCACACGCTGGGCGCGTTCGCGGTCAGTCGGCGGGCCGTAACCGAGTCGATCGGACCATACCCGTGCAGCTCAGCCGGTTCCTCGGTGTGGCCGAGGAGAGACAGAACGGGCACCGTCACGATGACCTGCGGGCGGACACGCGCCCCCACCTGGCCGATGTCACCCTCCGGGTCGAGAAACATCGCGATGGCCGCGTCACAGCGAAGCTGCGCATGCGTGCGGGACTCACCCTCGCCGCGTTGGACACGGGCGATCTGGTCGAGCTTGTCATCGATCGCGATCGCCTCCGCGGCCGGCAGCAGCACGCTCAGCTGCGCCATCCCGTCCGCCGCGGGATCCACCCACACACCCCGACGCTCCAACGCTTCCACGTGTCGCTTACGGGGCGTCTCCGGGTGGACCCGTTCCCGGTAGATGCGGGCGCGCTGGGTGAACTGCGCCACCGTCAACCGTCCCGCCACCGGCAACAGCGCCGCCTCGAACTCCCCGTGCGCCTCCACCGGAATGGTCGAGCACTGCGCGACCATCACATGCGCATGCCGACCCGTGATCTCCCCAGCCTGCAAAGCAGCCAACGTCAACGGCAACGAGGTGACGAGGGTCTCCGCATCCGTCACCATGCTGCCCACCGTGCACTCCGGCACCCGCAGCGTCGTACCGACCTCGGCGACCAGAAGTCGCTTTTCTTCCTCCGTGCGCGCGAACCCGCACACCGCCGACTCCTCCGCGTCGAGCCCCAACATCATCCCCCTGGCACGCCGCGACAACCGCGCCACCACCACACTCTCGTCCCCCTCCAACGCCGACTTCCGACGCCGAATGTCTTCCAGCAGATAGAGGTCATCGTCGAACGCTTCACGCGCCACGAATCGCCGCCGGGTGCCGGCATCCGATTCAATGACCTCTATCATGAGATTAATTCAATCAGCGACCACCGACATTGGGCCCCGAAAGCGGACAGGGCTGCCGCGCACACCCAGCCACACCCATCGAAGGCAAGCGCGAAGCGCGCGGCAGCCCCATCGACAGCGCGCGACGGGGTGGACTCAGGTCTATTGCCGCACGGCGGGCCGGCCGCCACCCTGGAGCTTGGGGCGCGATCCACCGTGCCCGAGCCGGCCCGCCGGCACCGTCGCAGCGGAACGAGGGAACGATGTCGACTCACCATGCTCCCCTACGGGGCATCCGGATGCTGGGCGTGGCCTCGGTCGCCGCAGCCGCACTGCTGATCAGCGGATGCGTCAACCCCAACATACCCGCCACAGACGCCGAAGGCCCGGCCACCGCTACTTCCGCAGCCCCTGCCGTCACCCGCCCCGCCGCCCCCGAGGGCGAGCTCCCCACCGAGCTCCAGGCCCAGCTGCAGAGCGCCCTCGACCAGGTGATGGCCGACTACGACGTGCCCGGCGCGGCCGCCGGCGTCTGGGTTCCCGGCGAAGGATCGTGGACGACCGCCGCCGGTCTCGCCGACGTCGAGGGCGGCGTCGCCGTCACCACCGACATGACGTGGCCCATCCGGAGCATCACGAAGTCGTACACCGTCACGATGATCCTGCAGCTCGCCGACGAGGGCGCTCTCAGCCTCGACGACACGATCGACCAGTACATCGACGGCATCACGAACGGTGACCAGATCACGCTGCTCGAGCTGGCGAACATGTCCAGCGGCAACGCCGACTACCTCACGCCGGCCTTCATCGCCGACTGGCAGGCCGAGCCCGACCGGATCTTCACCCTCGACGAGCTGAACAGCTACGTGGTGGATCAGCCGGCCGAGTTCGCCCCGGGCACCGAATACATCTACACCAACGCGAACACGAACCTGCTCGGCGGCGTGATCGAGAAGGTCACCGGCCAGTCGTACGCCGAAGCGCTCGACGAGCGCATCCTGCAGCCGCTCGGGCAGAGTGGCACCAGCTACCTCACCGACATCGCCGACTGGACCGGGCCGCACCCCACCGGCTACGTCATCGACGACGGCGTCCCGATGCCTCAGACCGAGAACCCGTCGATCCTTGCCGCCGCCGGATCGCTGTTCTCGACCCTCGACGACGGCCGGGTGTGGGCCGACACCCTCGGCAGCGGCGCGCTGCTGAAGCCCGCGACGCAGGAGCTGCGGACGATCGGGCATCCGATCCCGAAGCCGCCCTACGACGACTACGCCGTCGGCATGGGTGAGACCGACGGATGGCTGGGCCACAACGGCGAGGGCATCGGCTTCACCGCCGCCACCTTCCACGACCCCGAGACCGGAGCGAGCATCGTCGTGTACATGAACGAATCCGACACGGCCGACAAGTCCCACCCGGCCGACAAGGCCTTCCGCGCTCTCGCCGCGGTTCTCGCGAACGGAGCAGCGAAATGACCCGAACGAAGCGCACCGACCGCACGACCGTGCTCGCCCGCGGGGCGAGCATCCTCGCCGTCGCGGCCGTCGCCGCCCTCACCGCCGGGTGCGTCGGGGGCACGTCGAACACGGCGAGCACCAGCACTCCCGGCAGTGGTGTCACCTCGGTTCCTGGGCTTCCGGATGCCGCCCTCGAGGTGATGAACAAGCCCCAGTACACCAGCGGCCGGTGGGCCGTCTCGGTGAAAGACCTCGACAGCGGCGAGACGCTGATCGACCTCGACGGCGGCAAGATGGCCGAGCCGGGCTCGTTCGTGAAGACCTACAGCGCCGGCGCGGCCTGGGTGAAATGGGGCCCGGATCACACCATCACCACCCCGGTGAAGCAGTCGGGCACGGTCGCCGCCGGCACCCTCACGGGCGACCTCATCCTGGTGGGTCAGGGCGACCTCACGATGGGCGGGCGCACGAAGAGCGACGGCACCGTCGACTTCGCGAACCTCGACCACAACGACGCCAACCCGCTGCCGGGCGCCACCCTCACCCCAGAGGATCCGCTCGCCGGGCTCGACGAGCTGGCCGCCCAGGTGAAGGCGTCGGGCATCTCCGCCGTGAGCGGCGACGTGGTGATCGACGACCGCCTGTTCACAGGCGAGCTGGCGAACGAGCCCATCACCCCCACGATCATCAACCAGAACCTGCTCGACGTGCTGATCACCCCGGGCGCGGCCGGACAGCCCGCCACCGCGGCGCTCACCCCCGCGGTCGGCGCCTGGAAGCTCGACAACCAGGTGCAGACCGTCGCGGCCGGCGAGAAGGCCGCCATCACCGCGCCGGAGCCCTCCGACACCGACCCGAACACGCTCGTGATCACCGGCACCATCGCGGCCGACGCGGATCCGTCGCTCAAGGTCTACGTTCTCGAGGACACCGCCTCCTTCGCCCGCACCGCCTTCATCGAGGCGCTCGGCCGGGCCGGGGTGACCGTGTCGGCCGACTCGCTGGCCACGAACCGCGACGGCGCACTGCCCGACTCGGCGGCCGTCACGGCCTTGCCCGCCGTGGCCGAGCTGGAGTCGCTCCCGCTCGCCGAAGAGGTGACCTACGTGATGAAGATCAGCTACAACCGCGGGGCGCAGACCCTGATGTGCCGCCTCTCGGCCGAGGCCGGCGAGCCGAACTGCGGGCCGGCCCTGGGCAACGGGATGGGGTACGCCCAGGCGATCTGGGAGGATGCCGGGCTCGATACCGCCGGGGCGTCGCTGGTCGACGGTTCGGGACTGGAGGGCAACTACATCACCCCCGCGAACGCCGTGCAGATCCAGAGCATCATGGCCGCCCGGCCGGATGCCGCCGAGTGGCAGGACACCCTTCCCATCCTGGGCGTCGACGGATCGCTCGCCGACGTGGAGGCCGGCGGCCCCGCAGCCGGCAAGGTGTTCGCCAAGACCGGGACCCTCGCGGGCGGTGACAGCTTCAACGGTCGCCTGCGCCTGGCCACCAAGACGCTCGGCGGGGTCATGGACTCCGAGAGCGGCCGCCACCTCGCGTTCACCATCATCGTGAACCAGGGCTTCTACCCCGGCGAACAGGGCATGGCGGGCGTCTTCGACGCGAACGACGACGTGGGCGCGGTCGCCGCGGCCATCCAGCAGGCCTACTGAGCCACCGGCCACCGGGCCGACGACCAGCACGACGAGGAGACGACGGATGCGCACACGCACGACGAGAACGACGGTGGCCGTGGCCGCCCTGGTCACCGCCCTGACCTTGGGCGCCTGCACCGCACAGACCGGTTCCACGCCGGCGGCGAGTACATCCCCCGCAGCCGACGAGGGCGCGGCCCCCACCCTCAAGCCGCTCGACCAGGCGGGCCTCACGACCCTGTTCGAGGAGACCGCGAAAGAGCTCGGCCAGCCGGGGGCCGTGATGCTGCTGCGCACCCCCGAGGGCGACTTCACCGCGACCTACGGCGTCACCAGCCCGGGCGGCAGCACGCCCGTCTCGGCCGACGACCACATCCGGATCGGTTCGAACACGAAGACCATGACCGGAACCGTCATCCTGCAGCTCGTGCAGGAGGGCAAGATCGCCCTCGACGACCCGGTGTCGAAGTACCGGCCGGATGTTCCCAACGGCGAGAACATCACCATCGAGCAGATGCTGATGATGCGCAGCGGGCTCACGAACTACACCGAGACCCTCGAACTCAACGAGGCCTTGGACAACGAGCCGCAGCGCGTGTGGCAGCCCGAGGAGCTCGTGGCGATGGGCCTGGCCCTGCCGCCCGACTTCGAGCCGGGTACGAATTACCACTACTCCAACACCAACACGGTGCTGCTCGGCCTGATCGCCGAGCAGCTCGACGGCAAACCGCTGCAGCAGATCTTCGCCGACCGCATCTTCACCCCGCTCGGGCTCGACGAGACCTCGTTCCCCGCGCTGGAGGACAGCAGCCTGCCGTCGCCCTACTCCGACGGCTACTTCTGGTGGACCAACGTGAACACCCTCGCCTCGTCGAAGCTCCCGCCGGACCTGCTGGCGGCGGCCGACGCCGGAACCTTCCTGCCGAACGACGGCACCCTCGACAATCCCTCGTGGGCCTGGGCGGCCGGCTCCGCCATCTCCACCGCCGGCGACCTGGCCGACTACGTCGAGGCCCTCGTGGGCGGCGACGACGCCCTGCTCGACCCCGAGATGCAGGCCGCGCGCATGGACAGCTTCCAGTCCACCGACCCGAAGGATCCGACCGCCGCGGCCTACGGCTGGAACATCGGGCAGTTCGGCCAGTTCTACGGCCACTCGGGAGAACTCCCGGGCTTCAACTCCTTCATGGGCTACGACCCGGTGGCGGATGTGACGCTCGTGGTGTGGGCGAACCTCGCTCCGGCGGCGGATGGGCGGGGGCCCGCGGCGTGGATCGCGCGCACGCTCATCGACGAGATGTACACGAAGTAGGACAGGGTCGCGGGGGCGATCAGGGCGGTTCCGGCGGTCGCCGGGGCCGCCCTGCGCAGTTCCGGCGGTCGCCGGGGCCGCCCTACGCGGTTCCGGCGGTCGGCGGGGCCGCCCTACGCGGTTCCGGCGGCGGCCAGGTAGCGGATGACGGCGAGCACCCGGCGGTGGTCGTCGGCCGCCACCGGCAGGCCGAAGGTGTCGTAGATGCGCGAGGTGTGCTGCACCACCGCCTTCTCGGAGGTGCCGAGGCGGGCTGCGATGTGGGCGTTGCTGCGCCCCTCGGCCATCAGGCCGAGCACCTCGAGCTGGCGGGGCGTGAGATCGCCGACCGGGCCGCTGGTCTTGCTCGCGCGCGCGACCAGCACGGCCACGACATCCGGATCGAGGGCGGTGCCACCGGCCTGCACCCGCCGCAGGTCGGCCGTGAAGGTGCGCACGTCGGCGATGCGCTGCTTGAGCAGGTAGCCCACTCCGCCCTCGCGCTGCTCGAGCAGCTCGGTCGCGTATCGCCGCTGCACGTGCTGCGAGAGCACCATCACCGCGACGCCGGGATGAGCGCGGCGGATGCGCAGGGCCGCGAGCAGGCCCTCGTCGGTGTGCGTGGGCGGCATCCGGATGTCGGTGATCACCAGGTCGGGTGACAGGCGCGCCACCTCGAGCTCGAGTTCGACCGCTGTTCCGACTGCCGCCTCCACGTCGATGCCGTCGTTCTCGAGCAGGTGCACGAGGCCCTCGCGCAGCAGCACTTCGTCTTCGCCGATCACGACCCGCATGGCAGCTCCACTCTCAATTCCGTTCCCACGCCCTCGGGCGACTGCAGCTCGAAGGATCCACCGAGGGCGTCGACCCGGTCGACCAGGCCCTTCAGCCCGGTGCCGTCTTCGACCCGCGCCCCGCCGCGTCCGTCGTCGGCGACACGCACCTGGAGCAGCCCTCCCGTGCGGGTCAGTTCGACCCGAACGGTGCGGGCGCCGGAGTGCTTGACCGCGTTGGTGAGCGCTTCGGCCACGATCAGGTAGGCGGACTGCGCCGTGGCCGGAGCGAGCGCCCGATCGTCGACGTCGCTGATCAGGGTGGCCGGGATGTCGAGCCGATCGACGAGGTCTTCGGCCGCCGCCGTCAGCCCGCGCTCGACCAGAGCCGAGGGCAGGACCGCATGAACCAGCCGCCGCAGGTCGGCGGCGGCATCGTCGATGCGGTGCCGCAGCGCCGTGACGGCGTCGGCCGTGGCCGGGGACGCGTCGTCGGAGTTGGCGATCTGCTGGGCCTCGAGCGCGAGCAGCACCAGCTGCACCTGCAGGCCGTCGTGCAGATCCCGGGCGATACGGCTGCGTTCGCGGTCGGCGGTCTCGACGATGCGCAGGCGCGAGAGCACCAGAGCCTCGTTGCTGGCCACCAGGGCGGCCGTGAGCCGTTCGCGGTCGAGGGCGATGGCGAACACCCGGCCCGCGCGGCGCACGATCTCGGGATCGGTGATCATGCGCCCGTCGTAACTGATGGCCCCCACCAGCCGGGACTCCACGCGCACCTCGTGCCAGATCCTCGGCGGCACGTGCTCGCCCTCCGGCACGTCGGCCCCGTGCTCGTCGACGAAGGCCTGCCGGTCATCGGCCCAGTAGGCCACCCGCAGCGAATCGTCGCCGAGCGAGCGGGCGAGCGCCTCCCCGACCGCCGCTCGGGTGGAGCCCGCGATCCCGAGCCAGGCGCTCAGGGCATCCGCTTCGGCCGTCTGTGAGAACCCGCCGAGCAGCACGCTCAGCAGGAAGGCGATCGGGATGCCCGCCAGCACGGCGAGCTGGATGAGGCCCACCACGGCGGTGTCGACGTCGAAGATCCGCAGCACGTTCGCCGACATCGGGATCGCCAGCACGGCGAGGATGCCGTAGAGGTAGAGCGGCAGCAGCACCCGCAGGTTCTTCGGATCGGCGGAGCGCAGGCGGCCGATCAGGAAGACCGCGGTCGCCACCATCACGCCGAGCCCGACCACGCTCTGCACCCACAGGGCGAGGTCGAGCAGGAGGGGCTGATCCGGGGGCAGCAGGTAGAGGGGAGCCTGCAGCACGAGGGTGACGCCGTACCCCACGGCGACCGTGACCACGGAGAGGGTTCCCCGGAGGCGCCCTGACGGGAAGGCGTGCAGCAGGTGCACGGTGACCGAGAGCACCATCGTGGCGAACACGGCGCTCAGCTCGATGAGCACCGGCAGGCCGAGGTTTCCGGCCCCGCCCAGGAACATCGAGACCGCGCCGACGAGCAGCAGCCCGCCGGTGCCGCTCAGCGGCCGCTGCCACCAGGCGATGACGCCCGCCGCCGTCCAGATGAAGAACACCGCGGTGAACGCGGCCGGAACCCAGAACGGCACCGGTGCGACGGCGCCCACCGCCAGTTGCAGGCCGCCGAGCCCGAGCGCGAACACCGAGAGGAACAGCAGGGCCGGGCGGAGCGCATCCGTTCGCACGGCCCGCGGGCGCGCCGGAACCGTCGCGGGCGGGAGCCCCGTCGGAGCAGGAGTGTCGGTCACGGCGTGCGGATCACCTCAGCCCGAGCCTAGGGGCGCGCGCCGCCCCCGCTCAATGGACCTGGGTCCCCCTGTCGGCCCGGGTGAGGCAGGCACGGGTGGCAGGGTGGGCCCTCGGCGAGTGAAACGGCTACGCGAGCGCTCGCGCCGCCGTCTCGGTCGTCGCATTTGCTCGCCAGCCCAGCGCCGGGCCGACCTCGCGCACCAAGGCATCGATCTGCCGTCGCGCGTGGTCGGCGTCGAAGGTGTCGTGGAACGAGGCGTTGGCCACCAGGTGCGTGCCGAAGTCGCGCAGTACCGGGTCGGCCTCGATGCCGTCCACGACGTCTGCCGGCGAGCCGTAGATGGCCACGCTGTCGAGGTAGTCGCGCACCGAGAGCCCCTTCAGGGTGGTGTTGCCGCTCTGCGCGCCGCGCTCGGCCAGGAACGGCAGCTTGGGCGCGAGCGCCGGCTCGACCTCGCGCACGACGTCGTCTTTGCTCGCCCCCAGGTAGAGGAATCGGAAGGCGCCGACCCGCGGCTCGGACTGCGGATGCACGCGCGCCAGCTCGTCGACGTAGGCGGCGACCTTCGGATGCTGACCGGCGCCGGCCGGATCGAAGAACGCCCCGACCTGGATGCCGTGATCGGCCCGCGCGGCGGCACGGGCGCGGGCTTCGGAGGTCACGCCCTCCCAGACGCGGCGCGGGAGTCCCGGGAGATACGGCTGCAGGCGCGGGCTCGCGGCATCCGTCGTCAGGGCCGGCGCCGCCCGGGCATTCGGTGTCAGGGCCGGCGCCGTCAGGGCCTGACCGGTCAGAGCCGCGTTCAGGCGGGCCAGCTTCTCGTCGTAGAGGCGGTGCCGGTCGGCGGCGTCGAGCCCCCAGGCCTCGAAGGCGCCGAGGTTCGCGCCGCCGGTTCCGAGGCCGAGGTGCAGGCGGCCGCGGGCGAGCACGTCGAGCACGGCGGCATCCTCGGCCAGTCGGAGCGGGTCTTCGAGGGGCAGCGTCACGATGCCGGTGCCGAGCGCGATCCGCGAGGTCTCGCGCGCCACCGCCGCGAGCAGCACGAGCGGCGAGGGAACCGGGCCGGGCGTGATGTCGAAGTGGTGCTGGCCCACCCACACGCCGTCGAGGCCGACCTGCTCGGCGTAGCGGATGGTGGCGAGCACGTCGTCGTAGAGCCGAGCCGTGGCATCCGGAGTCTTGTCACGGAGGCCGAGGTTGAAGGCGAAGCCGAGCTTCAGCGGTGCGCGGCCCATCAGGCGAACTCGGGGGTGAACTCGGGCGTGCGGGACGAGGCCTGCAGGTGGCCGCGCAGGGTCTCGGTCTCGTACTCGTGCCGGTAGAGACCGCGGGCACGCAGGATGGGCACGAGCTCGTCGGCGATCACCTCGAGCTGGTCGATCAGCCGGTCGGGCTGCAGGTTGAAGCCGTCGATGGCACCGGCGTGGAACCAGTCCTCGATCTTGTCGGCGAGCTGTTCGGGCGTGCCGACGAAGCCGCCGTGGCCCGAGCCCGTGTAGCGCGTCTCGCGCAGGTACTCGCGCACGGTCGGCTTGCTCTGGCGGATACGCTCGAAGATCGACTGGCGGAAGCCGATGCTGCCGCGGAAGGCCGTGGGGTCGAGCGGGGCGTCGAGCAGCTCGGCGGGGAAGGGCTCGTCGAGCTCGAGCGTCGACACGTCGTAGCCGATCGCCTGCGAGAGCCAGAGCACCGAGTAGGCCGAGGGGCCGAGGTCGTGGATCTCGTCGACCCGGCGGCGCGCCTCCTCCTCGGTGCTGCCCAGGGTGAGCAGCAGGCCGGGGAGGATCTTCACGGCATCCGCCGAGCGCCCGAAGCCGACGGCGTTCTGCTTCACCTCCCGGTAGTGCTCGATCGCGCCCTCCTTGGTGAGCTCGGCCGCGAACACACCGTCGCCCACGCGGCCCGCCAGCGCGCGGCCCTGGGGCGATCCGCCGGCCTGGAAGATCACCGGGCGACCCTGCTTCGAGGGCGGCACGTGCAGGCGGCTCTCGAGATCGAAGTGGCGGCCGTGGTGAACCACGTCGACGCCGGTGCGCGCCGACTCCCAGAGCGCGATCACCAGGTCGGCGAACTCCGAGCCCCGCTCGTAGCGGTCGCCGCGGCCGAGCACCTCGTCGAGGCCGAAGTTGTTGGCCGATCCGGTGTCGCGGGACGTGACGAGGTTCCAGGCGGCCCGGCCGCCGGATGCCACGTCGAAGCTCAGCAGGCGCTCGGCCAGCTCGAAGGGGTCGTTGAAGGTGGTGGAGGCCGTGGCGATGAGGCCGACCCGGCTGGTGGCCCGGGCCACGTGCGACCAGATGATGGTGGGGTCGAGCCGCGTGTTGTTGGCGTCGTAGGAGGGGTTGCCGAGGAGGGGTCCGTCGGCCAGGAAGATGGCGTCGAGCGTGCCCCGCTCGGCCAGCTCGCCGATCCGCCGCCAGTAGTCGGGGTCGGTCGGCGCGTGCGTGTGCAGCAGGTCGCTCTGCCAGGCGGCGGGCAGGTAGCCGAGCGTCAGCACGTTGATTCCGAGGATGACGTGACCCTCGCGGCGTTCGGACATCTGGGGCTCCCTTCGCTCGGCACGGTGCCGAATCGGATGACTTCAAGGCGACGGTAGAGGATCGCCGGGCGGCTCGGCGGGGGCGGTGCGCGGGGGCGCAACATTGCTCAACAGAGCGCGCGAAACGCGGCGAATGTGTCGCCGGATGACCCCACCGGGGCCTCGGTGCCGGGCCGTTTTCTAGCCTGACGGCATCGATCGCGCGAGCAGTCGCATCCGGTCGCCTCCCCAGACGGCCGGGCTTCGATCGCAGCAGAAGGGATGCGCCATGACGCACACGACGAGACGGCTGCTGGCCGTTGGGCTGAGCGGGCCGCACCTGGTCGCGCTCGCCGAGCAGCCGGAGGCGGCGGCGGAGTTCGACGAGCTGGACCTGGCGTTCGTCGCGCTCGGGGTCGATCGCGCGATCGAGCCGGCGGATGGCGCAGCCGTGGATGCAGCTGCTGCGAGCGCCGCTGCGTCGGGCGCCGATCCCCTGGGCGCCACCATCGACTCCAGCGTGGCCGCCACGGTGTTCGCCACCGACGCCCCGAACACCGCCGTCGTGGTGGTGGCGGCGCCGCACCGCGACCATCCCTACAACCTGGGTCGGCGCGTCGCGTCGCTCGACCACCTGAGCTCCGGACGCACCGGCCTGCTGCTCGGCGAGCGCGACAGGTTCGCACCCGCCGCTGATGCGGGCCGCGAATCATGGAGCGGCGCCCGCCTCTCGCAGGGTGCCCCGCTCGAGCCGGCCACCACCCGCGACGCCACGCTCGCCCTGCAGAAGCTCTGGCAGAGCTGGCCCTCCGACACCATCGTGGGCGACCGCGCCACCGGTATCTACGCCGAGGCCGACCGCATCGTGCACATCGACCACGACAGCGTCTTCTCGATCGCGGGACCGCTCAACGTGCCCTCGACGCCGCAGGGCGCGCCCGTCGTGGGCTGGTTCGCCGACGGGGCCGAGCAGCTGGAGGCCGCGGTCGGGGTGGCCGACCTGCTGGTGGTTCCGGCGGGCATCCTGGAGTCGGCTCTCGCCGTCTCCCCTGGGGTACCGGTTTTCGCGATCGTGCCGGTGGGCGTCGACGCCACCGCGCACGAGGTGGCCGCGGCTCTCGGGGGGCTCGACCTGCGCGGGCACGTGCTGCTGGTTCCGGATGCCCGGCTCACGGCATCCACGATCACCCTCCTTGTGCGCGATCTCGGCGTGCTGCTACCGGAGTTCGCCACGCCAGGCGGTGCTTCCGCACCGGATGCGCTGACCGTGGATGCCTCGACCCCTCCTACCTCCCCCACCCTTTCCTCCCCCACCCCTGCCTCACCCACCCCTTCTTCCCCCACGTCGGCCACCCTGACGCTGCGCGAGCGACTCGGACTCGGTGCGCCCGCTCCGCTTCTGGCCGGCGCCCGCGCCGCCTTCCCCGCTCCTTCCGCGCAGGTGGCGCGATGAGCGGCGACCGCCCGGAGCCGGCATCCGTCGCCACGCCACACCACCCCGCCGAGCCGGCATCCATCGCCACGCCACACCACCCCGCCGAGCCGGCATCCGTCGCCGAGCCACGCCACCCGGCCGAGCCGGCATCCGTCGCCGAGCCGCACTACGACTGGGAGGGCTTCGGGTTCGACACCCGGCAGGTGCACGCCGGCGAGCTGCCGGAGCCCGGCTTCGGGTCGCGGATCACGCCCATCCACCTCTCGAACGCCTTCCGCTTCGACTCGTTCGACCAGACCCACGGCCGCTTCGCCGGTACCGACGAGGGCCAGCTCTATTCGCGGCACCTCAACCCCACGAACGTCGTGGCCGAGCGGCGGATCGTCTCGCTCGAGGGCGGCACGGGCGCGGTCGTCGTGGGCTCGGGAACCGCCGCCATCAGCTCGGCGCTGATCGCGCTGCTCGAGTCGGGCGACCACTTCGTGTCGACGGCGAGCATCTACAGCGGAACCCAGGTGCTGTTCAACCGAGCGCTGAAGCGGCTGGGCATCACGGTCGGCTACGTGTGGGATCCGGATGACGAGGCCGAGTGGGAGGCCGCGATCCGCCCCGAGACGAAGGCGATCTTCACCGAGACGATCCCGAACCCCAAGAACGACATCGTCGACATCGAACGGGTGGGGCGGATCGCCGCCCGGCACGGCATCCCGCTCGTCGTCGACAACACCGTCGCCACGCCTTACCTGATCCGGCCGCTCGAACTCGGGGCGAGCATCGTCGTGCACTCCTCGACGAAGTTCCTGGGCGGGCACGGGGCCGGCATCTCGGGCGTGATCGTCGACGGTGGCACCTTCGACTGGCGCGCCTCGGGGCGACGCTATCCGCTGCTCACCGACGAGCAGGTGCCGGGCGTGCCCTCGTTCCTCGACCGGCTCGGCGTCGAGCACGCCTTCGAGGCGTACCTGCGGCTCACCGTGGTGAACGACCTCGGGCCGGCGCTGTCGCCGTTCAACGGATTCCTGCTGCAGCAGGGCATCGAGACGCTGTCGCTGCGCCTGGAACGGCACCTCGACAACGCGCGAACGATCGCGCTTTGGCTGGCGGCGCAACCCGAGGTGGAGTCGGTCGACTTCGCGGGGCTGCCCGGGCATCCACAGCACGCGCTCGCCGAGCGCCTCTACGGCGGCCGCACCGGATCGGTGTTCGCGTTCACCGTCGCCGGCGGGCTCGAGGGAGCCCGGGTGTTCATCGACCGGCTGCAGGTGTTCTCGCGGATGACCAACATCGGCGACGTGCGCTCGATGGCGATCCATCCCGGAACCACCACGCACCTCTCCTTCGATGCCGAGAAGAAGGAGCGGCTCGGGATCGTGCCGGGCCTCATCCGTCTCTCCGTCGGCATCGAGACCGTCGACGACCTCATCACCGATCTCGGCAACGGGCTGCGCGCCGTGCGCGACGCCGGCCTCGTGCCCCACCACTCGCTCGAAACCAGCGCCTCTGGAGGCCACTGATGTCTGCAACCGCCACCGCCACTGCCACCGCCACTGCGCCCGCTCCCGCAACGGCCGCCGCGCCTCCCGCGCACACCGACCTGCTGGTGCCCGCCACCGCGACCGACGCCGAGCTGTCGGCGCACTTCCAGCCGGTGTTCGACCGGATCGCCGCCGGCAACCTCGAGCGCGAGCAGCACCGCGTGTTCCCGCACGAGCAGGTGCGCTGGCTGATCGAGGCCGGGCTCGGGCGGGTGCGCATCCCGGTCGCCCGCGGCGGTTTCGGGGCCTCGCTGCGCCAGACCTTCCAGTTGCTCACCGACCTCGGTGAGGCCGATCCGAACGTCTCGCACGTCTGGCGCAACCACTTGGCCTTCGTCGAAGACCGGCTGAACGCCGAGCCGTCCGCGAAGAACGACGTCTGGATCGACCGGCTCGTGGCGGGCGAGTTCGTGGGCGGCGGCTGGACCGAGGCGAACAACGGCTCGTTCTCGAACCTCAAGACCATCCTCTCGCCGGCTCCGGATGGTGACGGCTGGCGCATCACGGGTGCCAAGTTCTACGCCACGGGCAGCCTCTACGCCGACTGGCTCGACGTGATCGGGCGCACCGAGGAGGGCCGCATCATCACGGCGCTCGTGCGCCGGCACCAGCCGGGAGTGGAACTCGTCGACGACTGGTCCGGCTTCGGCCAGCAGACCACGGCGAGCGGCAGCGCGAACTACGCCGACGCGCACGTGGATGCGGCCGACCTGTTCCCGGCTTCGGAGCGGTTCAGCTACCAGGCGCTGTTCTACCAGACGTCACTGCTGGCGATCCTGGCCGGCATCACACGCGCCACGCAGCGCGACGGCATCGCGGCGCTGACCGCCCGCGGACGCAACTACAGCCACGGGCTGGCGAAGGTCGCGGCCGAGGATCCGCAGCTGCTCCAGGTGATCGGCCGGGTCTCGGCGCTCGCCTTCGGTGCCGAGGCCGCTGTGCAGCGCTCCAGTGCCACGCTCGACCTCGTGGCGGCGGCGCGGGCGGAGGCGCTCCTCACAGGCGACCGCTCGGGCACCGCCGAGCACGAGGCGCTGGTCTTCGCCACCGTCGAGACCACCCGCGCCCAGGTCGCGATCATCGAGTCGGCGCTCACCGCGACGACGATCGTGTTCGACGCCCTCGGCTCCTCCGGGGTCTCGAAGCACCGGGCGATCGACCGCCACTGGCGCAACGCCCGCACGCTCGCCTCGCACAACCCGCGCGTCTACAAGGAGCGTATCCTCGGCGAGTGGTTCGTGCACGGCACCGACCCCACGAAGATCTACGGCGAACTCACCGACTCCGCCGGCGGCCAGAGCGCCTGACCGCCGTCGTGGTCGCTGCCGTGCGCCACCCGGTTCGGTTCGAAACTGCAGAAATACCGGGGACCGACGCCGTATACGGGGTCGCTCCCCGGTATTTCTGCATGTTTGAACGATCAGTGCTGGTGGGGGGCCTGCTCGTGGGCGCCGGAGAGCTTGAACGCGAGGCGGCCGTGGGCGTAGCCGCCGCCGGCGCGGATGGCGGTGGCCACCCAGGCGGCCTCGGCGAGCTCCGCCTCCGAGGCGCCCGCCTTCACGGCGTTCTGGCTGTGCGCGTCGATGCAGTACACGCACTGGGTAGTGATGCCCACGGCGAGCGCGATCAACTCGCGGTACTTCAACGGGATCTCGCGCCCCTCGGGCTGGAACACCGCGTTGTCGAACGCGGCGAAGGCCGCGAGGATGTCAGGCGTCTCCTTCTTGTAGACGGAGGTGTACTTCTTGTCCTCGGTGCGGTCGAAGTAGTCGGACATGGGCGTTCCTTTCAGAGGATGCGGTCGTGGGTGCCGCAGGGAAGCGGTTCGGTCGTGCGGACGGGGTCGCGGCTCAGGAGAGCGCGCGGTCGAGGTCGGCGATCAGGTCGGCGACGCTCTCGGTGCCGATCGAGAGCCGGATGAGGCCCGGCGTGATGCCGAGCCGCGCACGCAGCTCCTCGCTGAAGCCGAGGTGCGTGGTGGTGGCCGGATGCAGCGCCATCGAGCGCACGTCGCCGATGTTCGTCATCCGGCTGATCACCCGCAGGCGGTCGGTGAAGCGCTGAGCCCCCGCCGAGCCGCCGCGCACGGTGACGGCGAACACCGACCCGGAGAGCCCGCCGTACAGTTTCTCGGCGAGCGGGCGATACGGGCTCGAGGGCAAGCCGGCGAAGTCGACCGACTCGACTCCCGGATGCTCTTCCAGCCAGGCCGCGATCGTCGCGGAGTTCGACAGGTGCCGATCCATCCGCAACGAGAGCGTCTCGATGCCCTGGTGCAGCAAGAAGGAGTGCAGCGGCGAGAGCGCCGGCCCCAGATCGTTCACCACGGCGTCACGGGTCGCGCGCGCGTAGGCGGCACGACCGAACCGCTCCAGCGCCGACTTCGCACCGGGCGCCGGCGGGGCGGTGATCAGCGGGTAGTCCCGGCTCGCGGTCGCCCAGTCGAAGGCACCTGTGTCGACGATGGTGCCCGAGATCGCGGCGCCGTGCCCCGACAGGAACTTCGTCGAGGAGTGCACCACCACGGCCGCGCCGTACTCGCCCGGCCGGATCAGGTACGGCGTCGCGACGGTGTTGTCGACCACGAGCGGGATGCCGTGCCGGGCCGCCACCGCGGCCACGTGCTCGAGGTCGACGATGTCGTTCTTGGGGTTCGGGATGGTCTCGGTGAAGATCGCCTTCGTGTCGGGCCCGATCCGCTGTTCCCACTCGTCGTCGTCGAGCGGGTTCCAGACGTAGTCGACGCCGATGCCCATCCGCTCGAAGCTGCGGCCGAACAGGATGCGGGTGCCGCTGTAGATCGAGGCGGTCGAGACGAAACGCTCGCCCGAGCGCACCAGCGCGAACAGCGCCGCGGTGATGGCGGCCTGCCCCGACGACACGACGATGGCCTCGACGCCGCCCTCGAGCGAGGCGATGCGACGCTCGGCCACCGAACCGGAGGGGGTGCGCTGACGGGAGTAGATGAGGCCGTCGCTGTCGCCGGCGAAGCGGTCGCGGCCGTCCTGCCAGGAGTCGAAGCGGTAGCCGGCCGTCAGCGCGATCGGCGGGATGCGGGCGCCGGCCACCGGATCGGCGTACTCGCCCGCGTGGATCTGGCGGGTGTCGAAGCCGTAGCCCTCCCAGTCGTACTCGGGCTCATCGGCAGCGGGCACCGCGCCGTCGGAGGCCGTCTCCGCGGGATCGGTCGGGTCGGGGTAATCGCTCATCGGGACCTTCCGGGGATCGTGGCGACGGCATCCGCGATCGCGGACACCGCTTGCTCCAGTATCGGGCGGGGCATCGCGAACACGAGCCGCACGAAGCCCTCGTAGCCGGCCCCGCAGAGCGCACCGTCGGTCAGCGTGACACCCGCGCGCTCGCGCAGGAACTGCGCCGGAGAACCGGCCGCACCCTGGCCGAGCTCGCGCACGTCGAGCCAGGCGAGGTAAGTGGCCTCGGGCACCTCGTAGCCCACCTGCGGCAGCCGATCGGCCAGCAGCTCCCCCAGCAGTCGCCGGTTGCCGTCGAGGTACTGCACCACGTCGGCGAGCCACGCGCGGCCGTGCCGGTAGGCGGCCGTGGAGGCAACCACACCGAGCGTCGAGGCGCCGTGCTGCACCGCGAAGCCGAAACTGCGGTAGTGCCGCTGGTCGGCCGCGTTCGAGGTGATCAGCTGCGCGGCCTTGAGGCCCGGGATGTTCCAGGCCTTCGACGCGCTGGTGCCGGTGATCGTGTGCGCGGCCGTCGCATCCGACAGCGAGGCGTAGGGGATGTGCTCGCGCGCGTCGAAGCGCAGCGGCGCGTGGATCTCGTCGGCGAACACCCGCCCGCCCCGCCGTTCGACGACCGCGGCGATCGCCTCGAGCTCGCCGCGGGTGAGTGCCGTGCCGGTGGGGTTCTGCGGATTGCACAGCACCAGGGTGCCGGCGCCCGCGGCGAAGGCGGCGTCGATGGCGTCGAGGTCGTGCCGCCAGCGCCCGCCCTCCACGATCCCGGGCACCTGGACGACCTCGCGGCCGAGCGTCGGCGGGTAGGTCAGAAAGGGCATGTACGCCGGGGTCGGGATGATCACGGCGGAGCCCTCGGGCGAGAACTCGGTGACGGCGACGCCCAGCGCGGCCATCACGTCCGACACCGGATGCACCGTGGCGGGGTCGATCGACCAGCCGAACTCCTCAGTCATCCACCCGGCCGTCGCCTCGGCGAGGTCGTGCGCGGTGGGCGGCGACAGGTAGCCGAGCACGCCATCGGCGACGGCCCGCTGAAGTGCCTCGGTCACGGCCGGGGCGGTGCCGAAGTCCATCTCGGCCACCCAGGCGCCGACGGTTCCCGGATGCAGACTCCACTTGCGGCTGCTGGGCAGATCCAGCTGTGCCGCCGTGATCTCGTCGAATGGGTGCATCTGCCTTGTTCCGTCATGGCGCGGTCCACGCCGCGCCCGCGCTCCATTCTGGTGCGGGAGACCCCGACGACCGAGAGTGTTACAGGATGCGTCGCCCAGACCGACGAGCCGTTACCGCTGGAGCGCCACCGCGAGGCACCCGCGCAGCCCACTCACGAATTGATGAGCTGATGCACCCGCTGGGGGCTGACGCCGAGAACGCGGCTCGTATCCTTCTGCGAGAAGCCCCGATCACGGAGCTTCACTACGATCTCTCGCTTGAGACGTGCGGCTTCGGACACCGCTGCACGACCCACCTCTTCTTTCTCATTGGCTTCGGCCAACTGGCTCTCGATGTCGGCGGGGAGGTCGACGTGCACGGCCACCTCGACCTCGCTCTCGTCGATTCGCAACCAGGTGGCGATGATGTCGCGCGCCTCGAACGGAACGTCTTCCAGACTGCGAGCCTGACCACTGGTGTCGAGCTCCGGCACACGGAAGTACCACCAGCGACCGTCGCGGGCGACATGGACCTCGTAGGTCGTGGCCATTGCGGTTCCCCTTCTCATTTCCAATTGCGAGGCACCGTTCGGAGCTTCTTCATCAAGTCGCCGAGCACGAAACCTCCCACGTCGTGGTGCGGGATCGAGTGCATCACGGACTCGTCGGGGAGGCCCCAGATCTCGTGGCTGCCTTTACCCTGCCGCAGAAACACCCAGCCGTTGGATCGAATGACCTTGATCACGTCTCGGTACTTCTGCGGCCTGGGCATCAGGCTACCCTAGGCACCCTTGATCGACCAGCCAAGGGTGGATTGATATTTGTGGAAAACGTACCCCGGCTGAGGGCGGCTGTGGTGTCCCGCCCGCTACCGCTCGAGCACCACCGCGAGGCCCTGGCCGACGCCGATGCAGATGGCCGCCACCGCGACACCGCCGCCGCGGCGCTTCAGCTCGTGCGCGGCGTGGCCGATGATGCGGCCGCCGGACGCTCCGAGCGGGTGGCCGATCGCGATCGCACCGCCGTGGATGTTGAGGCGGGCCGGGTCCAGGTCGGGCCAGCCGGCCAGGCACGCCAGACTCTGCGAGGCGAAGGCCTCGTTGAGCTCGACGAAGTCGACATCCGCCCAGGTCTTGCCGGCCCGCGCGAGGGCCTTGTTCGCCGCCTCGATGGGCGCGATCGGGAACACGTCGGGGTCGACGCCGTGCGCCGCCCGGCCCGCGATCCGCGCGAGCGGCTCGCCGGGCAGCACGCCCTCGCCGGCCAGCAGCACGGCCGAGGCGCCGTCGTTGATGGAGGAGGCGTTGCCCGCGGTCACCGTTCCGGTGCCGTCGGTGGCGAACAGCGGCTTCAGGCCCGCGAGTTTCTCGACCGTGGTGCCGTCGCGGATTCCCTCGTCGCGCGCCAGCTCGTGCCCCGGAACCTGCACGATCTCCGAGTCGTAGACCCCATCGGCCCAGGCCTTCGCGGCCTTCTCGTGCGACGCCACCGAGAAGGCGTCCTGCTGCTCGCGGGTGATGCCCCACTCGCGCGCGATCTTCTCGGCCGACTCACCATTGCTGATCGTCCACGGCGTCGGCAGCGCCCGGTTGGTCATCCGCCAGCCGATCGAGGTGTTCCACATCGTCTGGTTGCCGACGCCCGGCCACGGCTTCGCTGACTTCTCCACCACGTACGGCGCACGGCTCATCGACTCCACCCCGCCGGCCAGCACGATCTCGGCGTCGCCGGATTCGATGGCCCGGGCCCCCTGGATGACGGCCTCCACCGAAGACGCGCACAGACGGTTGACGGTGACGCCGGTCACGGATGTCGGGAACCCCGCCAGCAGCGCGCCGAAGCGGGCCACGTTGCGGTTGTCCTCGCCGGCCTGGTTGGCGTCGCCGAAGATCACGTCGGCGATCCGGGCCGGGTCGACGCCGGTGCGCTCCACCGCGGTGCGCATCACGAGCGCGGCCAGGTCGTCGGGCCGCACGCCCGACAGGGCCCCGGCGGCCCGGCCGAACGGGGTGCGCACAGCATCGTAGATATAGGTGTCGGTCATTGCGGTCCTCACGTCGTCGTGGCGTCCACCAGCTCCAGGCCGGTCAGTTCGCGCAGTCCTTCGATCGTATTGCCGCCGAACAGCTCGCGCACCGCGAAGCCGTCGCCGGTCACGTCGAACACGGCGTGATCGGTGTAGACCCGGGACACGCAGCCGAGCCCGGTGAGCGGATACGTGCACTCGGCCACCAGCTTCGACTCGCCCTGTTTGGTGAGCAGGTCGGTCATCACGTAGAGGTCCTTCGCTCCGATGGCGAGGTCCATCGCTCCGCCGACGGCCGGGATCGATCCCTCGGCACCCGTCGACCAGTTCGCCAGGTCGCCGTTGCCCGCCACCTGGAAGGCTCCGAGCACGCAGATGTCGAGGTGCCCGCCGCGCATCATCCCGAACGAGTCGGCGTGGTGGAAGTAGGCGGCCCCGGTGACCGCGGTCACGGCCTGCTTGCCGGCGTTGATGAGATCCGGATCGACCCTGCCGGGTTCGGGCGCCGGCCCCATGCCGAGCAGCCCGTTCTCGGTGTGCAGGATGACCTCGCGGTCTTCGGTGAGGTAGTTCGCCACGAGGGTGGGGGCGCCGATGCCGAGGTTCACGTACGAGCCCGAGGGGATGTCGTCGGCGATCCGCCGCGCGAGCTCCTGCCGGCTGATGGTGGTCATGATGCGCCCTCCGTTCTGCTGTCTTCCGAGCTGGCGACGGCATCCGGATGCGGCAACGGCCGCCCGTCGATGTCGACGCCGCCGACGAACTCGCCGTCGCTCAGCCACGGCCGCTCGCCCACGGCGACGACCCGGTTCACGAACAGGCCCGGCGTGACGACCGCCTCGGGGTCGATGCCACCGAGCGGCACGACCTCGTCGACCTGCACCACCGTGGTGGTGGCGGCCGCGGCCATGATCGGCCCGAAGTTGCGCGCCGTCGCCCGGTACACCAGGTTGCCCCAGCGGTCGGCGGTGCGCGCGCTGATGAGGGCGAAGTCGGCCTTGATCGGGTACTCGAGTGCGTAGACCCGTCCGTCGATCTCGCGCGTCTCCTTGCCCTCGGCCAGGAGGGTGCCCACGCCCGTCGGCGTGAAGAAGCCTCCGATGCCCGCTCCGGCGGCCCGGATGCGCTCGGCCAGATTGCCCTGCGGCACCAGCTCGAGTTCGATCGCCCCCTCGCGGTAGAGCCCGTCGAACACCCAGGAGTCGGCCTGGCGCGGAAACGAGCAGATGACCTTGCGCACCTTGCGCGCGGCCAGCAACGCCCCGAGTCCGACGTCGCCGTTGCCGGCGTTGTTGCTCACGATCGTGAGGTCGCCGGCACCCTGCTCGATGAGTGCGTCGATGAGTTCGACCGGCTGGCCGGCGCGGCCGAAGCCGCCGATCATCACGGTCGCGCCGTCCGGGATCCCGGCCACGGCATCCTGCACCGAGGCCACGGTCTTGTCGATCATGGTGTGCTCATCTCGCGGACCCGTCGCCGGTCTCGAGGAACTCGGCCACGAAGGCGGTGTTGAAGTCGCCGCTGCGGAACCGCTCCGTCTCGAGGATGCGCTTGTGGAACGGCCCCGTGGTGACGATGCCCGCCACCACCATCTCGTCGAGCGCCCGGATCGTGCGCGCGATCGCCTCGTCGCGGTCCTGGCCCCAGCAGATCAGCTTGCCGATCATGGAGTCGTAGAACGGCGGGATCGTGTAGCCCGTCTCGATGTGGGTGTCCATCCGGATGCCGAAGCCGCCGGGTGCGCGGAACTCGCTGATGGTGCCGGGGCCGGGTGCGAAGCCGCGGTCGGGGTCTTCGGCGTTGATGCGGCACTCGATCGCGTGGCCGGTGATGCGCACGTCGTCTTGCGTGATGCCGATCGGGATGCCGCCGGCGATCTGCAGCTGCAGCTTGATCAGGTCGATGCCGCTGACCATCTCCGAGACCGGGTGCTCCACCTGGATACGCGTGTTCATCTCGATGAAGTAGTAGGTGCGCTCGATGTTGTCGAATACGAACTCGACCGTGCCGGCGTTCTTGTAGCCGACCTCGTGACAGAGGGCGACGGCGGCCTCGGCGAGGCCCTTGCGCAGCTCGGCATCCAGCACCGGCGAGGGCGACTCCTCGATCAGCTTCTGGTTGCGGCGCTGCGTGGTGCAGTCGCGCTCGCCCAGGTGCAGCACGGTGGTGCCGTCGGAGATGACCTGGATCTCGATGTGCCGGATGTCGGTGAGGTAGCGCTCGATGTAGACGCTCGGATCACCGAAGGCCACTTCGGCCTCGGACATGATCTCCTGCAGGTCTTTCTCGAGGGTCTCGGCCGCGTTCACCACGCGCATGCCGCGACCGCCCCCGCCGGCCGCCGCCTTGATCAGCAGGGGGTAGCCTACGTCGCTCGCCACGGCGAGCGCCTCGGCGTACTCGGCGATGGCTCCCTCCGAACCAGGGACCGTGGGCACACCGGCGCGGCGGGCGATCTTCTTCGCCTCGATCTTGTCGCCCATCCGTCGGATGACGTCGGCGGCCGGGCCGACGAAGCCCACCCCTTCTTGCTCGCAGAGGGCGGCGAAGTCGGCGTTCTCGGAGAGGAAGCCGTAACCGGGGTGGATGGCGTCGGCCCCGTAGGCCAGCGCCGCACCCACGACCGCCTGCGCGTTGCGGTAGCTCGCGTTCACCTTCGCGGGTCCGATGCACACCGCTTTGTCGGCGAGTTTCACCGGCAGCGAGTCGGCATCCGCTTCGGAGTAGACCAGCACGCTCCGGATGCCGAGCTCCTTGCAGGCCCGGATGATGCGCAGGGCGATCTCGCCCCGGTTGGCGATGAGGACGCTCTTCAGCTCAGCCATGGCGCTTGATCACCAGCAGCGGCTGGCCGTACTCGACCGCCTGCTCGTTCTCGACCAGGATCTGCGTGACCGTGCCGTCGAACTCGGCCTCGATGTTGCTCATCAGCTTCATCACCTCGACGATCGCGAGCACCGAACCCTTGGTGACGGTGTCGCCTACCGAGATGAACGCGGGGGCGCCGGGCTTGGGCGAGGAGTAGTAGGTGCCGACCATGGGCGCTTTGACGGCGACCTCGTCGGCCGCGAGGTCTCCGGATGCGGCGGGCGGGGCCGCGGGGGCCGGGGCCGCGGCGGGAGCAGGCGCGGGTGCAGCCGCAGCCGGCGCAGGAGCC
>NZ_JAHFUW010000014.1 GCF_023264855.1 Herbiconiux sp.
GGATGGCGCCGCTGGCGGCCGCCGACCGGGTGCGCAGCGCGCTGCTGGCCGCCGTCGGGCACGACCTCCGCCGTCCGCTGGCGGCCGCGACCGCCGCGGTGACCGGGCTGCGCCAGCCGGGGGCGGCAGACCTCTCCGCCGCCGACCGGGACGAGTTGCTCGACACCGCCGAGACGGGGCTGCGGTCGCTCGCCGACCTGCTGACCGACCTGCTCGACGTCAGCCGCGTGCAGGCGGGCGCCCTCGCCGTGACCCTCGAGGCGGTCGAGGTCGACGACCTGGTCGCCGGTGCCGTGGACGAGCTCGAACTCGGCCCCGACGACGTGGTGCTCGAGATCCCGGTCGCGATCCCGCCGCTGCAGGCCGACCGGGTGCTGTTGCAGAGGGTGCTGGTGAACCTGCTGTCGAACGCACTGCGCTACGCGCCGGTCGGTGAACCCGTGGTGATCGCCGCATCCGATTTCGCCGGGTCGGTGCAGCTGCGGGTGATCGACCGCGGGACCGGTGTGCCCGAGGAGCGGCGGGACGACATCTTCGTGCCGTTCCAGCGGCTGGGCGACACCGACAACTCCACCGGTCTCGGCCTCGGGCTCGCACTCGCCAAGGGCTTCGCGGAGGGCATGGGCGGCACGCTCGAGTTCGAGGACACCCCGGGTGGCGGGTCGACCATGGTCGTGACGCTCAGGGCGTCCGCCGGATGAGAGACTCGGCACGATGAAGATCCTGATCGCCGACGACGACCCGCAGATCCTGCGGGCGCTCCGGGTGACCCTCGGCGCCCAGGGGCACGAGGTGCGCACCGCCGCCGACGGACGCGAGACGATCGTGGCCGCGGCCGAGCATCCGCCCGACCTGCTCATCCTCGACCTCGGGATGCCGGCGCTCGACGGCCTCGAGGTCATCCGGGCGGTGCGCGGCTGGTCGCAGCTGCCCATCCTCGTGGTGTCGGGCCGCACCGATTCCTACGACAAGGTCGACGCCTTGGACGCCGGCGCCGACGACTACGTCACCAAGCCCTTCGCCATCGACGAACTGCTGGCGCGGGTGCGCGCGCTCACCCGGCGATCGGTGTCGGTATCCGGCGGAGGCTCCGGCTCCGCCTCCGACGACAAGCCCGTGGTGCGTTTCGGCGACGTGACCGTCGACCTGGCCGCGCACCTGGTGACGCGCGACGGCGAGCGCGGCGCCATCCGGCTCACGCCGACGGAGTGGAAGATCCTCGAGCTGCTGGTGCGGCATCCGCACCGCCTGATCACGCACGCGGAGCTGTTCACCGAGATCTGGGGTACCCCGGCGGTGAAGGAGACGGGCTACCTGCGCCTGTATCTGCGCCAGCTGCGCAAGAAGCTCGAGCCCGAGCCGGCCGAGCCGCGCTACCTGCTCACCGAGGCGGGAATGGGCTACCGCTTCGAGCCCGATGCCGCGGGTCAGGCCTCGGGGGAGTAGAAGGCCGTGATCGCCGCGGCGAGAGCCGTGAGGTCGTCGACGTGCGCGAGTTCGCGGGCCGAGTGCATCGAGAGCAGGGGCGCGCCGACGTCGACGGTGCGGATGCCCAGCCGGGTCGCCGTGAGAGGGCCGATGGTCGAGCCGCAGGGCACCGTGTTGTTCGACACGAACTCCTGGTAGGGCACGCCCGCCTGCGCGCACGCCCGGGCCCAGAGCGCGGCGCCGTGCGCATCCGTCGCATAGCGCTGGTTGGCGTTGATCTTCAGCAGCGGCCCGCCGCCGGCGACCGGGTGGTTGGCCGGATCGTGCTTCTCGGGGTAGTTCGGATGCACGGCGTGGCCGGCGTCGGACGACAGGCACCACGAGGCGGCGAGCGACCGCGCGCGCTCGTCGGCGGTCGCGCCGAGCGCGGAGGCGATGCGGCCGAGCACCTCGGCCAGAAACGGTCCGCTCGCACCCGACCGCGACTCGGAGCCGAGCTCTTCGTGGTCGAAGGCGGCGAGCACGCTGATGTGCCCCTCGGCCGGCGGGGCGGCGAGGAACGCGGTGAGACCGGCGTGCACCGAGCTGAGGTTGTCCATCCGGCCGGCGGCGAAGAGCGTGTCGTCCAGGCCGAAGCGCGCGGGCGGCTGCGTGTCGGCGGTGAGCAGGTCGTATCCGGCGACCTCGCCGCCGTCGGCGAGCCCGGCCAGACCGGCGAGGAGGCCGACCAGATCGGCGTCACCGGCCGAGCCGACCCCGAACACCGGTGTCGTGTGGCGCTGCCGGTCGAGCGTCAAGCCGTTGTTGGCGTCGCGATCGAGGTGGATGGCCAGTTGCGGGATGCGCAGGAACGGCCCGGTGCGCACCAGGTGTTCGGTGCCGTCGTGCGCGACCAGCCGGCCGGCGAGCTCGAGCTCGCGGTCGAGCCAGGAGTTCAGCAGGGGGCCGCCGTACACCTCCACGCCGGCCTGCAGCCAGCCCTGCGAGGCGAGGGTGGGCTTCGGCTTGAGCTTGAACCCGGGGGAGTCGGTGTGCGCGCCGAGGATGCGGAACGGGGTCGTCGGGCCGGCCGTCCCCGGCATGCTCCAGGCGATGATCGCGCCGTCGCGCAACACGTGGAAGCGGCCGCGGCCCGCCGCCGTATCCGTCCACTCCTCGGTCTCGTGCAGGCGCGTCGACCCCGCCGCCTCCAGTCGCCGGGCCGTCTCGGCGGCCGCGTGATACGACGAGGGCGAGGCGCGGATGAAGTCGGCGAAGTCGTCGAGATGCGTCGAGGTGTCGGCCATCCCCCCATCCAACCACTCCGGATGCCCCGGGCCGATCCGGGTTCCACCGTCCCTTCGGGCACGCACGCGGCTCCGAGCGGACGGTCGGTTTCGTGCCCTATCGTCGGATCCGGGATCGCCGTCCGACAGGCGGTCCGTGCGAAAGGGGAGCCGGATGTCTGCGCGCAAGACTCCCTCATCCTCCGGCGGGCGATCGATCGTCACGACCGCCGGAGTCAGAACCGCTGGAGCTGTGGCCCTGGTCGGTGCCGCGCTGCTCGTGCTGGCCGGCTGCTCGGCCAACCCCACGGCCGCGCTGTCCAAGCTCGCGCACCTCGACTCCGGAACGCTGCTCGCCTCGGGCGAGCTCCCGCCCACGATCGATGGCGTCGACTCCGACATCGTGCCCTCCTCGTACCGCCTGCTCACCGAGCACGACGGCACCGAGTTCTGGGTCGGGGTCACCGGTGAGAACGACGTCTGCTTCGTCGCCGAGGCGGCCGAGACCCAGGCGCGCTGCGTCTCGGCGCAGCAGTTCGGGCTGCACGGTGCGACGCTCCGGCTGGAGTCCGACGACGAGCTGTACTGGCTGCACACCGAGTACATGACCGTGGATCCGGTCTGGACGCCGATCTCGCCGAACGTCGCCATCCGCGACTGAGGTCGCTCGCGGCCGCAAGGCCGCGCATCCGGGACTGGCTTCTTGAACGGGCCGGGATGTCATCGCAGAATCGGACGATGAGCACAGAGACACCCCTGCCCACCGAGATCCCGGTCGACGTCGTCAACGTCTTCACGAACGAGGAGGGCGGCTTCGGCAACCCGCTCGGCCTGATCCGCAGCACGCCTGCGACGCGAGGCCGCGAGCAGGAACTCGCCACGGAACTCGGCTTCAGCGAGACCGTTTTCGTCGACGAGTTGATCGAGTCGGATGCCGTGGGCCGGGTCGCGACGATCCGCATCTTCACGCCGGTGCACGAGCTGCCCTTCGCCGGGCATCCGTGCGTCGGAACAGCGTGGTGGCTGGCGCAGCAGGGCCTGCCGGTGGTCTCCCTGCGCGTGCCGGCTGGCGATGTGGCGGTGCGCTATGACGGCGGCCTCAGCTGGATCACCGGACGAGCGGAGTGGGCGCCGGAGTTTGAGTGGCACGAGCTGGCGACTGCCGGTGAGGTGGAGGCACTGGACCCTGTGGCCTTCGCCACCGGGAAGCACTACGTCTGGGCTTGGGTCGACGAGACCGCCGGGCATCTGCGGTCGCGCATGTTCGCGCCCGAGTTCGGCATCGCGGAGGACGAGGCCACCGGGGCCGCTGCGGTGCGGATCACTGCGATGTTGGGGCGGGATCTGGTGATCGACCAGGGGGCTGGGTCGCGGTTGGTGACACGGGTGGAGGGGGAAGGTCGGGTTTCGGTGGGCGGGGGGAGTGTGTCTGCGGAGGCTGTCGTGCTGTGTTAGTTGCCGGGGGCGCCGGGCTTCGCTCGTCGCTCCCGGGCGGCGCCGGTCCCTGCCCGGCGTCGCGCGACATGTGAGTGCGCGGTCGAAGTACCCGGCCTTCGGTCGGGCACTTCGGCCACACGCTCACCTTGGGTCGTCGAGTACGGCCTGAGACTTTGCACCCAGGCCTGAGGGTCAGTGGGCTATTACGGGGGCCTCGTCTACTGCTGCGGTGGGGGCGGGGGTGGTGTGGGTGAGGGAGGCGCCGTGGCCGCGGCGGCGGAAGAGGAGGGCCGCCAGGAGGGCGCCGAAGGCGAAGAAGCCGGCACCCCACCAGTAGACGACCGCGTAGCTGGCCACCGCGGCGTCACCCAGCACCTCGGGGGAGGCGGGCAGGTGCGAGGCGACGTAGTCGGCGGCCGCGGTCGCCGCGAGCGTGTTGAGCAGCGCCGTACCGATCGATCCGCCCACCTGCTGGCTGGTGTTCACCATGGCCGAGGCCACGCCGGCGAACTGCCGGTCGACTCCGAGCGTGGCGGTCTGGATCGACGCCGGCATGATCGAGCCCATGCCGAAGCCGAGCACCATCAGCGCCGGCAGCAGGTCGGCCGCGTAGGTGCTGTCGAGGTTCAGGCGGGTGAGCAGGATCATGCCGGTCGCCGCCAGCGCCATGCCCACCGGAACCATGATCTTCGGCCCGAACCGCGGCACGAAGATGTTGGTCGAGAGCTGGGCGGCCAGCACGAGCATGCCGATCATCGGCAGGAACGAGACCCCAGTCTGGATCGGCGAGTAGCCGAGCGACACCTGCAGGTAGTAGGTCACGAACAGGAAGATGCCGAACATCCCGGCCCCCGCGATCAGCACCGAGCTGTACGCGGCGCCGCGGTTGCGGTCGAGCACGATGGCGAGCGGCAGCAGCGGATGCGCCGCCTTGCGCTGCCAGAGCACGAAGGCGACCAGCAGGATGCCGGCGGCGGTCAGCATGCCCCAGCTGAGCGGCGAGTCCCAGCCATCCGTCTCCGCGTTCGAGAAGCCGTAGACGAGGGCGAACAGGGCGCCGGAGACGAGGATGGTGCCGGGTACGTCGAGCTTCGGCCGCGGCCCGCTGCGCGCCACGGTGGTGACGAACAGGACGGCGCCGATCACCGCGATGATCGCGATGAAGACGTTGATGTAGAGGTTCCAGCGCCAGTTGAAGTTCTCGGTGAGCACGCCGCCGAGCAGCAGGCCCACGGCTCCACCGGCTCCGGCGATGGCACCGAACACGCCGAACGCGCGGGCGCGCTCCTTGGGGATCGTGAAGGTGGTCGTCAGCACGGCCAGGGCGGTGGGCGCGAGCAGGGCGCCGAACGCACCCTGCAGGGCGCGGGCGGCCACCAGCAGGCCGAAGCTGTCGGCGGCGCCGCCCAGGGCGGAGGCGGCGGCGAAGCCGATCAGGCCGATGATGAAGGTGCGCTTGCGGCCGATGAGGTCGGAGAGGCGGCCACCGAGCAGCAGCAGGCTGCCGAAGGCGAGGGAATAGGCGGTGATGATCCACTGGCGGTCGCCGTCGGAGAACCCGAGGTCGGCCTGGGCGGCGGGAAGGGCGATGTTCACGACGGTGGAGTCGAGCACCACCATGAGTTGCGCGAGCGCGACGGTGGTGAGGGTCCACCAGCGGCGTGAGGAGGCCGCGATCGGGATGGCTGAGGTCGAAGACATGACGGCCACTATATACGGAACTTTACGGTTTCGGATAGCGACAGTTTCGGATATGATGAGTTCAGGTGATGTCCACGCATACACTCGAAGGAGCGATCCGGTCGCCCCCTGTTCCACCGCTCCACGATCCGAAAGGGATGCCCGCCGCGATGACGCAGCTCGATGTCTCCGAAGCCCCCGCGCCCAAGCTCGGCCGCAAGCGCGACCACTCGCGCGATCCCGAGATCCTCGACGCCGCCCTCGAGGTGCTCGCCGAGGAGGGCTACGACGGCATGACGATCGACATGGTCGCCGCGCGGGCCAAGGCGGGCAAGGCGACGCTCTACCGGCGCTGGGCCTCGAAGGGCGAGCTGGTGGTAGATGCCGTGGCCTGCATGAAGAAGAATGACCTCGACCCCGCGCGCCTGCCCGACACCGGTACCCTCCGTGGTGACCTCATCGCGATGATCAAGCCGCGCTCGATCGAGGACGCCGAGAAGAAGATGCAGGTGATGGCCGGTCTGATGTCGGTGCTGACGCGTTCGCCCGAACTGGCCGAGGCGATCAGCCAGGCCATCGTGCAACCTCGCGCCGAGGTGAACCGCATCCTGTTCCGCCGGGCGATCGAGCGCGGCGAGATCCCCTCCGACTGCGACATCGATGCGCTCTCGATGGTCTCGCCCTCGATGGCCGCCTACCGCACGATGGTGCTGCAGAAGCCGGTCGACCGCGAGTTCCTGCTCGATCTGATCGACGGCGTCATCCTGCCGGCCGTCGGCATCCGCCCGCCCTACTGAGCTGCCCCGGCCTCAGCGGGGTCCCGGTGTCGGCGGCGGCGGATAGCCTGGCAGCACCAGGAGGTGAGGCCGGATGATCGTCATCGGCGCTGATGGCCGCGAGGCCGGTACCGTGCTCTACAGCGCCACCGATCTCACCGCCGCCGCGAGTTGCGAGTTCGCGCTCGTGCGGCGGCTGGATGCCAAGCTCGGGCGGATCGATCCGGTCGTCGACCCGGTCGACGAGATGCTCGAGCGCACGGCCCGCCTCGGCGATGCCCACGAGCTGCGGGCGCTGGAGCGGTTCCGGGCCGAATTCGGCGCGTTCGACGGGGTCTCCGCCCGGGGAGTGGCCGAGATCGACCGGCCCGAGCGCACGGATCCCGCGGGCCTGCTGGCCCAGCAAGAGGTCACCCTGCAGGCCCTGCGAGCCGGGGCCGACGTCGTCTTCCAGGGCACCTTCTTCGACGGCCGGTTCCTCGGTTTCGCCGACTTCCTGGTCAAAGTTCCGGCGGCGTCGGTTCTGCCGGTGCCGGTTCCGGATGGCGCCTCCGCGGCCGTGGCGAGGTACGAGGTCTACGACACCAAGCTCGCCCGGCACGCCAAGATCACCGCCCTGCTGCAGCTCGCCGCGTACGCCGAGCAGCTGGAGCGACTCGGCGTGCCGCTCGGCGACGAGGTGCACCTGCTGCTCGGCGACGGTTCCCGGTCGACCCATCGGCTCGCCGACATCCTGCCGGTCTACCGGGACCGCCGCGAGCGCCTGGAGTCGCTGCTCGACGAGCGGCTGCACGCGCCGGCCGTGGAATGGGGCGACCCGAGGTACACCATCTGCGGCCGCTGCGCGGTCTGCACGCCCGAGGTGAAGCGGCACGACGACGTGCTGCAGGTCGCCGGAATCCGGGTCACGCAGCGCGCTCGCCTGCAGGCCGCCGGCATTGCCACGATGCACGAGCTGGCCTCCTCGACGGGGCTGGTCGACGGCCTCGCTCCCGCCACGCTGGACACGCTGCGCGACCAGGCCAGGATGCAGAGCGAAGGCCGCGACGGCCTGGCCTTCCGCGTGTACGACCCGCTGCCGCTCGCGGCCCTGCCCGAGCCCGATCCGGGCGACGTCTTCTTCGACTTCGAGGGCGACCCGCTCTACACGGAGCCAGGCGATTCCGGCGGCGCCGGTGCCGACTGGGGTCTCGACTACCTCTTCGGCCTGGTCGAGCACGATCCCGACAGGCCGGGCGAGACCGTCTTCCGGCCGTTCTGGGCGCACGACCACGCCCAGGAACGCGAGGCGCTCCGGGCGTTCCTCGACCACGTCACCGAGCGGCTTCGGGCGCACCCCGGCATGCACATCTACCACTACGCCAACTACGAACGTGCGCACCTGCAGTCCCTCTGCGCGCGCCACGGCGTGGGCGAGGCGCAGCTCGACGAACTGCTGCGCCGCAACGTGCTGGTCGATCTCTATCCGGTGGTCAAGAAGAGCATCCGTGTCAGCTCCTCGTCGTACAGCCTCAAGAAGCTCGAGCCGCTCTACATGGGCGATCTCTACCGCGACAGCGAGGTCACCAACGCGGCCGACTCCATCACGGCCTACGTGCGCTACACCGAGCTGCGCGACGCGGGCCGGGCGGATGCGGGGCCGGCGGGTGCGGCGGCGGCACGCGCCGCCGAGCGCCAGTTGCGTGAGATCGCCGACTACAACGAGTACGACTGCGTGTCGACCATGCGTCTGCGCGACTGGTTGCGCAAGCGTGCCGTCGAGAACGGAGTCGTCCCTGCCGACGACGGCGCCGAGCAACCGTCCCTGGCGGGCGACACCGATGCCGCCGACGGGCTCGTCTTCGAGGAGAGCGCCTTGCACCGCGCCCTCGGCGAGCGCCTGGCCCGAGAGCCCGGCACCGAGGGAGCGGTCGATGACCCGGCCGACCGCACGGCGGTAGCCCTGGCCGCAGCGGCCATCGACTACCACCGGCGCGAAGACAAGTCGTTCTGGTGGGAGCACTTCAACCGCCTCGAGCAGCCGATCGAGGAGTGGGCCGACACGCGAGACGTGCTGGTGGTCACCGCCGGCGTCGTCGAAGCCGACTGGTACCGCAATCCGGGTCAGCGGGCCGACCGGCGGATGCTGCGCCTGCGCGGTGAGCTGGCCCCCGGCAGCAGGCTCGACGAGGGCATGCGCGGGCGGTTCCTCGTGTACGACCCGCCGCATCCGTGGCCCGCTCCCCGGTCGCGCGGCACCGATCGGGTCGCGCACGAGCGCAGCACGGTGCGCGGCGCCGGCGTTCTGCCGGGCGGCGCTACCGGGTACCTGATCGAGGAGGCGCTGCCGATGAACGGCGAGCCCTACTCGGCGATGCCCGTGGCCATCACGCCGGCCGCGCCGCCGAAGACGGCCTCGCTGCAGTCCGCGATCGCCGAATGGGGTCAGCAGCTGGCCGACGCCCTCCCGGAGTTCCCCGCCGACGCGGCGCTCGACATCCTGCGCCGGGGCACGCCCCGCCGGCACGACGGCGGCACCCTCGAGCCCGTCCGCGAGGGTGCGCGGGGCACGATCGACGCCATCCGTGACTCCCTCGTGGCGCTCGATCACTCCTACCTGGCCGTGCAGGGCCCGCCCGGAACCGGCAAGACCTACACGGGCGCTCGTGTCGTCGCCGACCTCGTGCGCCGGCACGGCTGGAGCGTGGGCGTGGTGGCGCAGTCGCACGCGGTGGTCGAGAACATGCTCGACGCGATCGTGGCCGCCGGCGTCGACTCCGAGCGGGTGGGCAAGGCCAGCGAGTCCGAGACCGCACGCTTCACGGCGCTGCGCGGAAAAGACGCTCTCGGGCGGTTCCTCGCGTCGGCCCGCGCCCGCGGCCACGGCGTGGTGGTGGGCGGCACCGCCTGGGACTTCTCGAACGTCACAAGGGTCGGCCGCCGCGAACTCGATCTGCTCGTGGTCGACGAAGCCGGCCAGTACTCGCTGGCGAACACGATCGCCGTGAGCGTGGCCGCCCGCAACCTGCTGCTGCTCGGCGACCCTCAGCAGCTTCCCCAGGTGACGCAGGGCACGCATCCGGAGCCCGTCGACGACTCCGCGCTGGGCTGGCTGACGGCCGGCCACGACGTGCTCCCGCCGGCCCTGGGCTACTTCCTCGACGTGAGCTGGCGGATGCACCCCGAGGTCTGCGAGCCGGTCAGCGTGCTCTCCTACGAGGGCGAGCTGCACGCGCAGCGGCCGGCCACCACCGATCGCTCGCTCGACGGCGTCGAACCCGGTCTGCACCTGCACCCGGTGCGGCACAGCGGCAACGCCACCGAGTCGGCCGAAGAAGCCGAGCGGGTGGTCGAACTGGTGCGGCACAGCGTCGGCCGGCGATGGAGCGACCCCGGCGAGCACGGCGACGGCGGCGGCGACGGCGGGGGAGACGGCGGCGCCGCATCCGGTCGCGCGCTCGAGCCCTCCGACATCATCGTCGTCGCCCCCTACAACGCCCAGGTGGAGCTGCTGCGCGCCCGATTGGCCGAAGCGGGCTTCGACGGCGTCTCGGTCGGCACGGTCGACAAGTTCCAGGGCCGGGAGGCCCCGGTGGCGATCGTGTCGCTGGCGGCCTCGTCAGCGCTGGAGGTGCCCCGCGGCATCGGGTTCCTGCTGATGAAGAACCGCCTGAACGTGGCGATCTCCCGCGCGAAGTGGGTGGCGCACCTGGTCTACTCGCCCGCGCTCACCGATCACCTTCCGGTGAACGAGTCCGACCTGTCGACGCTGTCGGCGTTCCTGCGGCTCACGCGAGCTGCTCCCACCGTCCGTGCACCTGGCGGGTGACCTGCCAGGCGATCGGCTCGGCCGACACCCGGGCGCCGTCGATTCCCTGCTCGGCGATCAGGAAGGCCGCCTCGTCGGTGTCGGCCGTGTAGCGCACCGTCACGCGCGGAGCGCCGTTGACGATCGCGATGTCGGAGGCTTCCACGGTGGTGAAGTCGGCGATCGCCTGGGTGAGCGTCGGCAGCACGGTCTCGGGCTTGACGCCGAGCTCGAGGGTTCCGACGATCATGGTCACGCGGTAAGAGGGCATGGTCATCGCTCCGATTCGGTCTGCATGCTCCCAGCGTAGGGGAGCGCACCGCCCGGCAGCCCGCTACGGTGTGCAGATGGAGCTCGTCGAATTCGAAGCCACCGCCGACGCCGCGGCCTCGGCGGCCCAGGCCTTCGAACGCGTCGTTCCGCGGGACGACGCCACGCTCTTCACCGGGTATCTCGTGCTGCCCGCCGTGGTGAACGTCTCCGAGCAGACCGGGCCGTGGGACAGGCCGGGGGAGGCCCGCACCGTGCACCTGTCCGACGGCAGCCGCTTCCGCGAGCACCTTCAGCGCTTCGAGCCGCCGGCGGATTCCGCCGCGACGGGCGTCTTCGACTACACCGTGACCGACTACACCAAGATCCTCGGCCGGCTCGTCTCCGATGCCCAGGCGCGCTGGCGGTTCGAACCCGTTCCGGGCGGCGGATCGCGCATCCGCTGGTCGTACGGCTTCCGCCCGCGCCCGCGCTGCCGATTCGTCGTCAGGCGCCTCATCGGCCCGATCTGGTCGGTCTACATGCGGCGCAGTCTCGCGGTGTGCGTGCGGGTGGCCGAGGGGCGTGAGTGACCGCGGAACCCCTCGGATGACGGCCGTTCTGCTCACCGGTTCGCGAGCGCCGGCCACCCTCGAGCTCGCCCGGCGCTTCGCCGACGAGGGTGCGTTCGTGGTGGTGGCCGACTCGCAGCCCGCTCTCACCTCGCGCTCCTCGGCGGTCGGTGCCGCCTACCGGGTGCCCTCGGCGCGGTTCCGGCCGCGGGAGTTCGCCGTCGCGATCGAGGGGATCGCCCGCCGTCACGACGTCGATCTGGTGGTGCCCTGCTGCGAAGAGATCTTCTGGCTCGCCGGGTCGTCCGAGCGCCTCGGTGGGCGTCTGTTCGCGCCCCCGCTGCCCGTCTTGCGCCGGCTGCACGACAAGGCCGAGTTCGCCGCGCTGCTCACAGAGCTGGACATCGCGCATCCGGAGACCGAGGTGGTCGCGTCGCCGTTCGCCTGGCGCCGTCGGAGCGCGGTGCGGCGACGCAGCCCGGATGGGCCGCTGATCGCGAAACCCGCGTTCTCGCGCTTCGGCGGCGAGACCATCACGATCCCCGCCGGCTCCGGTCTGCCCTCCCTGCCGAGGGTCGACGCCGAGCAGCGCTGGCTGCTGCAGGAGTTCGTGACCGGTGAGGAGTTCTGCACCTACGCCGTGGCGGTGGCCGGGAGCCTCACGGCGTTCGTCACCTATCGGCCGGTCGCCCGGGCGGGGCGAGGAGCCGGCGTCGCGTTCGCCCGGCTCGACGACGCCGATCCGCTCTCGGTGCAGGCACGGGGGATCGCCGCAACGCTCGCCTCGGCGCTGTCCCTGACCGGACACTTCGGGCTCGATCTGATGCACTCCGCCGCAGGCCTCCAGGTGCTGGAGTGCAATCCCCGGGCCACCAGCGGGGTGCACCTGTTCGCCCCGGGCGACGGGCTCGCAGGGGCGTTCTCGGGCCGACCGGCCGGCAGCCCGAGCCGCGCCGGCGCTCGGCTCGGCCTGCCGCACCTGATGTATGCCCCGAGGAGCATCCGTTCTTTCGGCCAGCTCGGTGAGGCCGCCCGCCAGATGCGCTCGCCCGACGTGTTGAGCCAGCCCGGCGATCGCATCCCGTTCCCCGTGCTGCTGCGCTCGCTCGCCGTGCAGAGCTCGGTGGCCGCGAGGAACGGCGTGTCCCTGCTCGCCGCCTCCACGCTCGACATCGAGTGGAACGGCGAGCCGATGCCCCCGGTCGCAGCGACCGGTGTGCTGCACCCGCCGCCCGAGGCTGCGGAGGGGCGGCTTCTCGAGGAGCAAGACCGCTCGGACTGGCCCCGCCGGCTGGCAGCCGAGATCGACGACGCCGGTGGCCTGTCCGCGCTGGTCGAGAACCTCGGATGCGACTTCGGCACGGTCCGCATCGGTGGTCTCGACCTGCCGATGACCCGGCCGGCCTCCGCGCCCGGCCCGCAGCCGACGGTCGGGCAGGTCCGGGGCGGCACCCCGGAATTCTCCCCGATGCGCGACCTGAAGCAGGCGAGCGCGCACGCTTCGGAGCCTGACAGCTACGTCTCCTCGCCCATCTCGCACTACGTGCACTACGCCCGTGAAGAGCTGGCCGTACTCGAATCGCCCGTGTGGCGGGCCGTCGGCGCCGCGGTGGTCGGCCTGCTCGGCCGGGTGTTGCGTGCCGGCCGGGCCGACGACATCCTCCTGCTCGGCAACGCCCCTGTCTCGACCAATCTGCTGCCCGACCTGCCGGAGCGGGCGATCGCTGCGGCGACGGCGCGGATGAACCGCGATCATCCCGCGCTGGCCGTCGGCTGGCGCAGCGTCCACGCGCGAGGAGGCATCCGTCCCGAGGTGCTGAGGCGGTGCGGGTACCGCCTCATCCCCTCCCGCAGCGTGCTCTTCACCGAGACGCGCGGCTCCGAGTGGGAACGCCCCCGGGACACGGCCCGAGATGCCGCGATCCTGCGCTCCTCGGGCTACCGGGTGCGGGAGGCGCCCGTCGACCCCGCCACCGGAGTCTCGCCGTATGCCGTGCGGGTGCGTCTCGCCGAGCTGTACTCGATGCTCTACGTGCAGAAGTACTCGCGGCTGAACCCCCGCTACACCGAGCGGTTCGTCGAGGCGGCCCAGCGCAGTGGCCTTCTCCGGTTCACCGTGCTCGAACGGGACGGCCGGATCGACGGGGTCGTCGGCACGATCGTCGCGCACAGCTTTCTGGCCGCTCCGTTCGTCGGCTACGACACCGCGCTGCCGCAGGAGACGGGCCTCTACCGCATGCTCAGCTACCTGGTCGCCCGTCAGGCGCACGAGGCCGGGGTGCGCCTGCACGGCTCCAGCGGTGTCGCCGACTTCAAGCGCAACCGCGGGGCCGAGCCCGAGACCGAGTTCCTCGCCGTCTACGCGAAGCATCTAACGCCCGGGCGGCGGTTCACCTGGTGGCTGCTCGAGCAGATCGTCCGCCGTATCGCCTTGCCCCTGGTGCGCCGTCAAGGCCTCTGAATCACCCGCAGATCTGTGCCTGCTGAGAAGGGTACAAACGCATGAGTGTCAAGCGCTCTGGTACTCAGAACATACGGCAGGTAGGCATGAGGTGTGAGTTCGATCAATTCCGAAGCGGCCCGAGTGCTCGGCGCCCGCATCCGGGATGAACGTCAGCGATTCGCCATCAACCAGATGGAACTGGCCGATCTGGCCGGCCTGCATTTCACGAACCTCGGCAAGATCGAGCGCGGCCAGGCCAATCCCTCGCTGCACACGATTCTGCGGATCGCCGGTGCGCTGAACCTCAACCCGGCCGTGCTGGTCGACGGGATCACGGCCGACATGCTTCCCGACCGCCCGCACAAGATCACGGTGGCCGATCTCATCCGTGCCCGCGAACAGGGCGAGAGCCGCTAGAACTGAGCCTCCTCAGAAGCTCACCCGCCAGAGGTACTCGTCGTCGTTGGGCCGGAACCACCGGATGATCAGCACCGCCGACAAGGGCAGGGTGGAACCCCGGATGCGCAGCCGCACAGCCTGCCCGGGCGCGAGCAGCAACGGCGGGCTCGCCCGCATCATGCCGGTACCGATGAGGCTGAAGGAGAGCCCGCGCAGGGGCTCGTCGCCGACGTTCTGCAGCAGGTAGCTGCGCGGTGCGTCACGCCGGTCGAGCCGGAGCGGCACCGGATAGGCGAGAGGTTCGGGACGGTGAAGGAGATCGGTTCTGCGTGCCATACCCCCATGCAAACCCCGACCACCGACGATCAGGCCGATCTCGGGCCCTCACCCGCCCCCTGTGGATAACTCCGCTGAATTCACAACCCCGTTGCGGAGGCATATCGGTCCAGAGCCTCGTCGATCGGACCGTCGAAGACCAGGCGGCCCTTCTCGAGGTAGAGCCCTCGCGTGCAGAACCGGCGCAGGTCGCGCTCGTTGTGCGACACGAAGAACAGCGTGCGCCCGCCCGCCAGGAGCTCCTCGATCCGTCGGTAGCACTTCTCCCGGAATCCCTTGTCGCCCACGGCCAATACCTCGTCGACGAGGATGATCGGCTCCTCCAACTGGGCGATCACCGAGAAGGCGATCCGCACCCGCATCCCGCTGGAGAGGTGCTTGTACGGGGTGTCGAGGAAGTCGCCGATCTCGGCGAACTCGATGATCGAGTCGAACCGCTCGTCCACCTCGTGCCGGCTCATGCCGTGCAGTCCGGCCGTGAGATAGACGTTGTCGCGCACCGAGAGGTCGTCGACGAACCCGCCGGTGATCTCGATCAGCGGCGCGACGCCCTCGAGCACGCGCACCTGCCCCTCATCCGGAAGCACCACCTCGGCCACCAGCTTCAAGAGGGTCGACTTGCCCTGGCCGTTGCGGCCGATGACGCCGATCGCCTCGCCGGCGGTCACCGTGAAGTCGACCTCGCGCAGCGCCCAGAACTCGTCGGGGCGAGCGCGCCGGCCGCGCCCGGCGAACAGGTCTTTGAAGCTGCGCCGAGCGCGCCGATTGCGCTTGAACCGGATGCCCAGACCCTTCGCCTCGATCACGATCCGCTTCGGCTTCTCCACGGTCCCCGGCATCTCAGATCTCCTTCAGCACGGCGCGCTCGGAGCGCCGGAAGACCAGAACGCCGACGGCGAGCAGCAGCACCGACATCCCGGCGCCGATCCCCACCTGGAACCAGTCGAGCTGATCGGCGAAAAAGCCGGTGCGGTACAGCGCGAAGATGCCGCTCAGCGGGTTGAACGCCGCCCAGGGCTGCAGGTTCTCGGGCAGATCGTGCGTACCGTAGATGATGGGGGAGGCGTAGAACAGGAAGCGCAGTGCGAGCTTCACGGCCCGCTCGAGATCGCGGAAGAACACCACCAGCGGTGCCACGATCAGCGCCACGCCCATGGTCAGCACCGCCTGCAGCAGGATGGCCAGCGGAAAGAGCAGCAGCCCGGGATTGACGGCCGCGCCCGCGAGGATCGCGAACACGGCGAGCACGGGGAGGCTCGCGATGAACTCGATGCCCTTCGACAGCACCAGGCGGTTCACCCAGATGGTGCGCGGGATCTTGGTGGAGCGGATGAGCTTCGCCTCGCGCAGAAAGGCCCGCGTGGCATCCGACACCGTGCCGTTGAACCACATCCAGGGCAGCAGAGCCGTGAGCAGGAACACGATGTAGGGCTGCGTGCCGACCTCGCGGTCGAACACCTGGGTGAACACGAACCAGTAGATCCCGGCCATCACCAGCGGATCGAGGATCGACCACAGGTAGCCGAGCGCCGACGTCGAGTAGCGCACCCGCAGATCGCGCCGCGTCAGCAGCCACAACGACCGTCGGTACCGCGCCCAGCCGCCGTACGCCCGCCCGCCCGGAGCGCGAGGCACCGTCACTGGTGTCGCTGCGCTCACGTGGTCAGGCCCCTTCGGAATGGATCGAGGCCGATTCTAGCCCGACCGACCAGGTCGGGCCGGTTCAGACGAACAGGTTGGCGCGCTCGAGGTCTTCGGCGAAGTCGACCTCGACCGCGTACAGGTCGGAGATGTCGATCGGCTCGACGAGCACGCCGTCCTTCTCGATGGCCAGCTCGAGGCCGCGCTCGAAGTAGTCCTGGTCGTTCACACGCTGCAGGTGACGGATGAACGCCGCCTTGTCGCGCGCCGAGATGTAGTTGATGCCCACGGCCTCGCCGAGGCCGCCGACGACCGTCTTGGAGAGTTCGTCGATGTATCCCTCGGCGGTGGTGGTGTACTTCACCTCTTCGTCGGAGACCTTCGCGGTGTTCACCGTGACGAACGACTGGTCGCGCGCGATCATGGCGATCGTGCGGTCGAGCACGGCCGGGTCGAACACGACGTCGCCGTTCATCCAGAGCACTCCGCCCGAGGCCGACGCCTGGAGGGCGCGCAGCAGGCTCTTCGAGGTGTTGGTCTGGTCGTACTCCTCGTTGTACACGAAGGACGCCTCGGGGAACGCCTCGATGATGTGCTCGAGCTTGTACCCCACGACGACGGTGACCTTGGCGGCGGAGCCGAAGGTGTGCCGGATGTTCTCGAACTGCTGCCCCATGATGGTGCGGCCGTCGCTGAGTTCGGTGAGCGGCTTCGGGAGGGAGCGGCCGAGCCGGCTCCCCATTCCTGCGGCAAGTATGACTACCTGGGTGGTCACGATCGTCTCCTTCGGTCTGCGCTGAGAGGGGGAGGAATGTGCGCGACACGGGCCGAGGGGCCCGGAGAATTCGAGGGGGACCGGCGCTACCGTCTGGACGGCGTTCGGGCCCGGTTAACCTCACGGACACATTCCAGACACCTCGTCATGCCTTCTTGCAGTGTACTGTGAACCCTTTCAGGGGCAACGGATACGACGTGTATCGTTTCTGTTTCGTGATGCGGCTCAGGGTGAGGCCGCGCGGGGTGCGACGTGTCAGACTGAGTGCTTCGTGCACGAGCGACGTCGGCCTGTGCGGGGCCGAAGAGGGATTGATAGGTTAGTGCGGTGAGCTCAGAGTCGGACACTCCCAACATCTCAGGAGCGCCCTCTGGGAGCGCGCGCGCCCCCCGTCGGGCGCCGGCGAAGACGGCTTCGGCCACCACCGCGGCCCGGCAGCCCGCGAAGCGAACCACCTCTGCCGCGGCGAAACCCGCCGCCCGCAAACCCACCGACGCGGTCACCGCGACCGAACCCGCCGAGGTCGCCGCCAAGACTCCTGCCAAGCGCCCCGCCACCCCGCGGAAGCCGGTGCAGCGCAAGCCCGCCGCAGCGGCGCCCGAGGCTGCGGCCCCGCGCACCCCGGCCAAGCCGCGCACCCCGCGAACCCCGGCCCGACCGCGCACGGCGGCCAGCATCCCGCCCTCCGTGGTGCGTGACCTCGACCCCACGAACATCGTGCTGTCGATCGCCGGCCTGGTGAAGAAGTTCGGCAGCACCACCGCCGTCGCCGGCATCGACATCGACGTGCCGCTCGGCTCGTTCTACGGCATCGTCGGCCCGAACGGCGCCGGCAAGACGACGACCCTCTCGATGGTCACCGGGCTGCTGCGCCCCGACGGCGGATCGATCACCGTGCTCGACCAAGACGTCTGGCGCGACCCGGCAGCCGCCAAGCGCCTGATCGGCGTTCTGCCCGATCGCCTGCGCCTGTTCGACCGTCTCACCGGTCGCCAGCTGCTCTACTACTCCGGCACGCTCCGCGGCCTCGATGCGGCCACGGTCGCCCAGCGCAGCGACGACCTCGCCGCCGCGTTCGGCCTCGAAGACGCCCTGGGCCGCCTGGTGGCCGACTACTCCGCCGGTATGACCAAAAAGATCGCCCTGGCCTGCTCGATGATCCATTCGCCGCGCCTGCTGGTGCTCGACGAGCCGTTCGAGTCGGTCGACCCGGTGTCGGCGGCGAACGTGGTCGAGATCCTCGAGAAGTACGTCGCCGGCGGCGGCACCGTCGTGCTCTCCAGCCACAGCATGGACATGATCCAGCGGGTCTGCGACCGCGTGGCGATCATCGTCGAGGGCGAGGTGCTCGCCAAGGGAACGGTCGACGAGGTGCGCCTGGGCGGCACGCTCGAGCAGCGGTTCGTCGAACTCGCGGGCGGCCGCAAGAGCGCGGAAGGCATGGAATGGTTGCTGAGTTCCTCCGACTGAAGCTCCGGCTTCTCGGCAACACCTTCAAGCGGAGCACTCCTCAGCTGGTCGGCATCATCATCGCGGTGGCCTACGGCGTCATCATGACCGCCGTCTTGGTGGCGCTGCTGTTCTCGCTCCGCGACGCCACCCCCGCGACCGCGCGCAACGCCGTCGTGATCGGTGGTTCCCTGGTTGTGGCCGGGTTCTTGCTCGTCCCCTTGGTGTTCTCGGTGCGCGACCGGATGGATCCGCGGTCCTTCGCCCTGCTCGGTGTCCCCGAGGGGCGGATCGCCTTCGGCCTTCTTGCCGCCGCCTTCCTCAGCGTTCCCGCCGTGTTCGTGACCGTGCTGAGCCTCGCCACCATCGCCACCTGGTCGGTGTCGCCTGGCCCGGCGCTGCTGGCCGTGCTGTCGGCCGTGCTCGGCGCCGTCACCTGCGTGCTCGGCGCGCGCCTCACGGTCTCGCTGGCCGCCTTCGCCTTCTCCACCAAGCGCGCCCGCGAGGTGGGTGCCGTCGTCGGCGTGCTCGCGATCGTGGTGATCGTCCCCGGCGTGCTGCTGCTGATGATCACGAGCTGGGGCGCCGACGGTGGCACCTTCTTCGGCTCGCTCGAGCAGATCCTCGGCTGGACGCCGCTCGGCGCCGTCTGGGCGGTCCCCGCGGATGCGGCGAACGGCCAGTGGGTGTTCGCGGTGCTGAAGCTGCTCATCGCCCTCGCCACGGCCGCCCTGCTCTGGCTCGCCTGGAAGGGCCTGGTGGCGCTCATGGTCGTCACGCCCGGCCGCGAGGTGCCCGAGCGCGAGCACGCTGGCCTCGGCTGGTTCGGTGGCACCCCGGCCACACCCACCGGTGCCGTCGCCGCCCGCTCCCTCACCTACTGGGCGCGCGACTCGCGCTACTACGCCCAGCTCGTGATCGTGCCGGTCGTGCCGCTGGTGGCCGTGATCGTCTTCGTGTTCGTCGGCGTGCCGATCGAGTACACCGCACTGCTGCCCGTGCCGCTGATGTGCGTGTTCCTCGGCTGGGTCGTGCACAACGACGTCGCCTTCGACAACACGGCCATCTGGTCGCACATCGCCGCCGGCCGGCTCGGCGTGGCCGATCGTCTCGGCCGGATGCTGCCGGCCGTGTTGATCGCGATCCCGCTGATCGGCGTGGGCTCGTTCCTCAGTGTGATCTTCGCCAATGAACTGGATGCCCTGCCCGCGGTGCTCGGCACGAGCACCTGCCTGGTGCTGGTGGGCCTGGGGCTCGGCAGCATCTTCTCGGCACGTTTCCCGTACGCGGCCACACGGCCGGGAGACGGGGCCTTCACCCAGCCGCAGTCGACCGGCGCCGTCTCGGTGCTCGCGCCGATGTTCTCGTTCGTGGGCACCGTGCTGTTGTCCCTTCCCACCATCGTCTACGGCGTGCTGGGGGTGTTCGTCGATCCCGCGTACTACTGGCTCTCGCTCTGGACCGGTCTCGGTGTGGGCGTCGTCGTCCTCATCGTCGGAGTCGCCTGGGGCGCCTTCCTGTTCGACCGCCGAGGCCCCGAGATCCTCGCGGCCGCCCAGCGCAACTGACTGTGGGTCGCGCAGACGATCTAGAATCGTCTGCATGGACCATCCTGCACGCGCTCGCGTCTCCGAACCGGGCGGCCTGCCCGACGGCGGCGGCGGAACCACGACCCTCGACCGCGAGCTCGAAGAGCTGCTCAACACCGAGAACATCGATCCCGGCGACCACGAGCGGTTCTCGCACTACGTCGAGAAAGACAAGATCCTCGAGTCGGCGATGACCGGCAAGCCCGTCAAGGCACTCTGCGGCAAGAAGTGGACCCCGGGTCGGGACCCGGAGAAGTTCCCGATCTGCCCCACCTGCAAAGAGATCTACGAGCGCCTGCTCGACGAGTAGCGGCACGGGTCCAGCGCACGCCGCCCCGAGGTCCGCTCAGACGGCGACGTACGCCGTCGGCAGCGCCGGATCGCCGGCCGCCAGGCGGAACGCCTGATCCGGCAGCTCCTTCAGCGCGGCTTCGCGATGCGCCCGCGCGGCGCGTACCCCCGCTTCGCCGAGGAATGCCGCCTCGGCCACCCCGTCGACCATCAGCGGCACGTGCAAGGCCCGGCCGGCAGCATCCGCCGGCGCGGAATCGCCCACGTAGATCGTCTCCGACGTAGCCACACCCCGGGCGTCGAGCAGGCGCACCGGATGCTTCCGGCCGCCGTGACTGGCCTTGTCCGCCGATTTCTTGGCCACCGACACCCACTGGCCGTCCTCGCCCTGGCGGGCGACGAGCTTGTAGACCATGCCGGCGGCCGGATGCCCCGACCCGGTGACCACGGACGTGCCGACCCCGAACGAGTCGACCGGCGTCGCGGCCAGTGCCGCGATCGCGTACTCGTCGAGGTCGTTGGTGACGGTGATCTTCGTGCCGGTGTTGCCGAGGTCGTCTAGCTGCCGGCGTACGGCGCCGACGAGGGTGAGCAGATCGCCCGAGTCCAGCCGCACGGCGCCGAGCGAGGGCCCGGCCACGCGCACGGCGGTGTCGATGCCGGTGGGCACGTCGTAGGTGTCGACGAGAAGCGTGGTGCCCGATCCGAGGGCGTCCACCTGGGCGCGGAACGCCGCCTCCTCCGAGTCGTGCAGCATGGTGAACGCGTGCGCGGCGGTGCCCATGGTGGGCACGCCCCAGCTGCGGCCGGCCTCGAGGTTGGAGGTGGCGCCGAAGCCCGCGATGTAGGCGGCCCGGGCGGCGGCGACCGCCGACCACTCACCGGTGCGCCGCGATCCCATCTCGGCGATCGGCCGGCCACCGGCGGCCGAGACCATCCGCGAGGCCGCTCCGGCCACGGAGGAGTCGTAGTTGAGCACGCTGAGGATGAGGGTCTCGAGGATGACGCCCTCGGCGAAGCTGGATTCCACCACGATCACGGGGGAGTTCGGGAAGTAGGCCTCGCCCTCGCGGTAGCCGCGGATCGTGCCCGAGAAGCGGTAGTCGGCGAGCCAGTCGAGCGTCGCCGGCGCCACCACGTGCTCCCGCCGCAGGAACTCGAGTTCGTCGTCGCCGAAGCGGAACCGGCCGATCAGCTCGAGCAGCCGCCCGGTGCCCGCCACGATCCCGTAGCGCCGGCGCCCCGGCAGCGAGCGCCCGTAGGCCTCGAAGACGCTGGGGCGCGCGTGCGTGCCGGCGCGGATGGCCGCATCGATCATGGTGATCTCGTAGCGGTCGGTGAGCAGGGCGGTTGACGCGGTCACCCTCCGAGCTTAGGCCGTGCCGGATGCGCCGCGCAGGGTCGGCCCAGGAGCGCGGGCTAGGCTGTTGTTCCGTGAGTGATGCACCGATCGGGATCTTCGACTCCGGGGTGGGCGGCCTGACCGTGGCGCGGTCGGTGCGGGATCAGCTGCCGAACGAGTCCATCCTGTACGTGGGCGACACGGCCCATTCACCGTACGGGCCCCGTCCGCTGGCCGAGGTGCGGCGCTTCGCGCTCGACGTGCTCGACGACCTCGTGGCGCAAGACGTGAAGATGCTCGTCATCGCGTGCAACACCGCGTCGGCCGCCATGCTGCGGGATGCCCGTGAGCGGTACGACGTGCCGGTGATCGAGGTCATCCAGCCGGCGGTCCGCACGGCGGTCAGCACCACGCGCAACAACAAGGTCGGCGTGATCGGCACGGCCGGCACCATCGCCTCGCGCGCGTACGACGACGCCTTCGCGGCCGCCCCGCACCTCGAGTTGTTCAGTCAGGCGTGCCCCGAGTTCGTCGAGCACGTCGAGGCCGGCGACACCACCAGCCGCGAACTCGTCGCCCTGGCCGAGGGCTACCTGCGCCCCCTGGTCGATCAGGGCATCGACACCCTCGTGCTCGGCTGCACGCACTACCCGCTGCTGAAGGGCGCCATCTCCTACGTCGTGGGCGAGGGCGTGCGCCTGGTCTCCAGCGACACCGAGACCGCCAACGACGTCTACCGCACGCTCGTGCGCACCGGCATCGAGCGCACCTCGCCCGCGCGCCCCACCTACCGCTACGAAGCCACGGGCGGCAGCGCCCAGGAGTTCATCCGCCTGGCCGAGCACTTCCTCGGCCCCGAAGTCTCATCCGTCGAACTCGTCGAGACCGGCGTCATCCCCATCCCCCCGACTCTCAGGAGAAACCCGTGACCGACAGCACCGCATCCGCCGCACCGAGCAAACCCCGTAAGGACGGCCGTACGAACGACCAGCTGCGCACGGTCACGATCGAGCGCGGCTGGAGCGACCAGGCCGAGGGCTCGGCGCTGGTCTCGTTCGGCAAGACCAAGGTGCTGTGCACCGCCAGCTTCACCAACGGGGTGCCGCGCTGGAAGTCGGGCTCGGGCAAGGGCTGGGTCACGGCCGAGTACGCGATGCTGCCCCGCTCCACGAACGACCGGATGGACCGCGAGGCCGTGAAGGGCCGCATCGGCGGCCGCACCCACGAGATCTCGCGCCTGATCGGCCGCTCGCTGCGTGCCGTGGTGGACATGAAGGCGCTGGGGGAGAACACCATCGTGATCGACTGCGACGTGCTGCAGGCCGACGGGGGCACCCGCACCGCGGCGATCACCGGCGCCTACGTGGCCCTCGTCGATGCCATCGAGTGGGCGCGCACCAAGAAGTTCATCGGCCAGAAGTCGCAGCCGCTGCTCGACTCGGTGTCGGCCGTCTCGGTGGGCATCATCGACGGCACCCCGATGCTCGACCTGGCCTACACCGAAGACGTGCGCGCCGAGACCGACATGAACGTGGTCGTCACCGGCCGCGGCCTCTTCGTGGAGGTGCAGGGCACCGCCGAAGGTGCGCCTTTCGACCGCAGCGAGCTGAACGAACTGCTCGACCTGGCGCTGATCGGCACGACCGAGCTCGCCGAGCTGCAGACCGCCGTGCTCGCGGCGCCGGCCGAGTAGGGGGCATTCGGATGCGCGTGGTGCTGGCCACCCACAACGCCAACAAGGTGCGGGAGTTCCAGGGCATCCTGGGGCGGATGCTGCCCGAGCTCGAGATCGTGGCGTACGACGGCCCCGAGCCGGTGGAAGACGGCACGAGCTTCGACGAGAACGCGCTGATCAAAGCGCGCGCGGCCGCAGCCCACACCGGGCTGCCGGCGCTGGCCGACGACTCGGGCATCTGCGTCGACGTGCTCGGTGGGGCGCCCGGCATCTTCTCGGCGCGCTGGGCCGGTCACGGCCGCGGCGCCCAGGCCAACCTCGAGCTGCTGCTCGATCAGCTCGCCGACATCGCGCCCGAGCACCGTGCGGCGCGCTTCGCCTGCCACATCGCGCTGGTCGTGCCGGAGACGGGATTCGAGCAGGTCGTCTCGGGCTCCTGGCCGGGATCGATCGCCACGGCGGCGCGGGGCGCCGAGGGCCACGGCTACGATCCGATCTTCGTGCCGGAGGGCCTCGAGGTCACCGCCGCCCAGCTCACGGCCGAGCAGAAGAACGCCGTCAGCCACCGTGCCCGGGCGTTCGATGCCGCCGTCCCGATGCTGAGAATGAGCCTCATTACTGACTAGGGCGAATGGTGGCCCCGCGGTGTTCCGGGCGGCTAGCGTTGTGGTGATGACGAACCAGACCGAGCCCCACGAGCATCCGGATGCCGGCGGCTGCGGCCCTGCCACGGAGCACGTGACCGGCGCTCCCGAGCGCAGCCACGGCGGCCACAGCGGGCACGGGCACAACCACGGCGCCGGGGCGAACCGCCGGCGGCTCTCGATCGCCATCGCGATCGTCGCCACCGTGCTCGTGGTCGAGGGCGTCGGGGCGTTCTTCACCGGCTCGCTGTCGCTGTTCGCCGACGCCGGCCACATGCTCTCCGACCTGATCGGCCTGATCGTCGCGCTGATCGCCACCATCGTCGCGGCCCGCCCGGCGAACGAGCGGCACAGCTACGGCTACCAGCGTGCCGAGGTGTTCGGCGCGCTGGTCAACAGCCTGATCCTGATCGTGGTGGCCGCCTTCGTGACGTTCGAGGCGGTGAGCCGCCTGATCTCCTCCGAACCCGGAGAGGTCAAGGGGCAGCTGATGCTGATCGTGGCCGGGATCGGCCTGGTCGCGAACTTCGTGTCGCTGATGATCCTGCGCGGCGGTGCGAAGACCTCCATCAACATGCGCGGCGCCTACCTCGAGGTGCTGGGCGACCTGCTCGGGTCGATCGCCGTCATCCTCGCCGCCATCGTCATCCTCACCACCGGCTTCGAGAAGGCGGATGCGATCGCCTCGCTGCTGATCGCCGCCATGATCGTGCCGCGGGCGGTCTCGTTGCTGCGCGACGTGGTCGGGGTGCTGAACCAGTCGACGCCCTCCGACATGGACGTGCAGGCCATCCGCCAGCACATCCTCGACGAGCCGGGCGTGGTGGACGTGCACGACGTGCACATCTGGGCCATCACCTCGGGGCAGTACGTGTTCTCGGCCCACGTGGTGGTGGAGAAGGCCGTCTTCGAGCGCGGCGAGACGGGCCCGCTGCTCGACGCCCTGGGCGGCTGCCTCTCGTCGCACTTCGACGTGGAGCACTCCACCTTCCAGATCGAGCCCGCCGAGCACGCCCGCCACGAAGACCACTCGCACCTCTAGGGTGCGACGGGGCTACTTCTCGGTATCGGTGCCGAAGACCTCGGGCTCGAGCGTGAGGCGCTCGGCCGCGCCGGTGATCTCCACCTCTTCGGAGACGGCGGCATCCGCGTCTTTCTTGGCCTTGCTGCGTTCGCGCAGGTAGTGGAAGACCGTCGGCACGATGGTGAGCACCACCACGCCGATCAGCACGATGTCGAGGTACTTCTCGGTGAACTCGCGCACCGGCTCGATCTGGCCGAGGCCGAAGCCGAGCAGCACGATGCCCGAGCCCCAGATGAGGGCGCCGATGGCGTTGTAGAGCGAGTACTTCTTGTAGTTCATGTGGCCGACGCCAGCGGCGATCGGGGCGAAGGTGCGCACGATCGGCACGAAGCGGGCCATGATGACGGCGAGGGCTCCGAAACGCTCGAAGAAGGCGTTGGTGCGCTCGACGTTGCGCACGCTGAAGAGCCCCGATTCCTTGCGCTCGAACACGCGCGGGCCGAGCTTGTGCCCGATCAGGTAACCCACCTCGCCGCCGAGGAACGCGGCCAGCGAGATCGCGAGGCACACCCACCAGATGTCGATGCCGAACTTGCCGCCCACGGCGAGCACGCCGGTGAAGAACAGCAGGGTGTCGCCCGGCAGCAGGAAGCCGACCAGCAGGCCGGTCTCGGCGAAGACGATGGCGCAGACCACGAGGAGCGCGACCGGACCGAACACGCCGCCCAGCAGGGTGTTGGGGTCGAGCCAGGGGATGAGGGCGGTGGGGACGGCGGAAATCACGTGCGGTTTCTCCAGTCGACAGCGATGCGAGTGCGGGAGAAGGGACTTGAACCCTCACGCTCGAAAGCACAGGAACCTAAATCCTGCGTGTCTGCCAATTTCACCACTCCCGCAAGGGCGAATTCCAGTGTAGGGGGTGCTTGTTCGGCCCATCCTCAGCCGACGCGGCCCGCGCGGCGGGACGGTTCAGCTCGAGGAACGCGGATGCGGCACGTATCGCGGAACGTTCCGCACCAGGATGCCGGCTCCCGCCAGTCCCACCAGGCCCATCAGCGCGGCGGCGACGGGGAGCGAGGCCACCAGCACCACCGCGGAGACGATCAGCGGTGCGGCGGCCGCTCCGGCGTCGGCGGTGAAGCGGAAGGCGCCGAGGAACGGCGCCGGGTTCGCGCGCGGCGCCAGGTCTGCGCTCAGCGTCATGATGATGCCGCTGCCCACGCCGTTGGCTACGCCCAGCAGGATCGAGATCGCCACGAACCACTGCACCGCGGCGCCGAGATCGTGCGTGAAGGCGAGCCCGATGAGGGCGAGTCCCATGCCCACCATCGAGGGGATGACACTCCAGAGGCGGCCGAAGCGATCCATGATCTGGCCGCTGGTGTAGAACAGGGCGAAGTCGGCGGCCGCGCCGATTCCGATCACGAGCGCGGTGGTCTGTGCCTCCAGCCCGATGCTCACGGCCCAGAGCGGCAGGATGGCCATCCGGCTGGCGCGGAGTGCCCCGACCACGGCGGCGCCGCTGCCCACCCGCACCAACGCTCCCCGGTTCTGCCAGATGGTGCGGAACAGGCCCGGGTTCGCCGCGAGGGGCACCCCGCCGGTGGCGGTCGGCACCGGGCGGGCGGCCCGCTCCCGCACGGCCATCGGGTCGTGCATCACCACCAGCAGCACGATCACGGCCAGCGCGGCCACGATCTGCACACCGAAGGCCGTCTCCACCGAGCCGGTGAGCGCGATCAGGCCGGCGCCGAGAAAGGGCCCCACCAGCATCCCGCCCCGGAACGATCCGCCGAGCGTCGAGAGCGCGCGGGCCCGGATGCGCGCGGGAACGAACGTGGTCATGAACGCCTGGCGGGCCAGCGCGAACGTCGAGGCCGCGAGGCCGAGCGCGAACACCGCGACGCCCAGCTGCACGATGCCGGGCGCGAGCAGCGCCAGCACCATCGCGGCCATCGACAGCACGGCGGCGGCGATCATCGCCGCCCGTTCGCCGATGCGGGCCACCAGTGCGCCGCTCGGGATGTCGCCCACGAGCTGCCCCACCACGAGCATGGCCACCACGAAACCGGCACCGGCCAGGTCGGCGCCGAGCCCGGAGGCCACCGCCGGGATGACCGGGATCACCGCGCCCTCGCCGATACCGAACAGGAACGAGGGGATGAGGGCGGGCACGGCGATCGACCGGAACCGGAATCCGTCATCCGCCGCAGTGGTCATTGCAACTACTTTACGCCTGCTAAGCACCGACCCGGGCCGCCGCCCAGCCCCTCTCACTAGACTGTTCCTCATAATGCTTGACCTTGACCTCAGCGAACAGATCGCCCACCTCCGCTCCACCTTCTCCGACATCCGCTCGGTCGTCGACGTCGACGCCCTCACGGCCGAGATCGCGCGCCTCAGTGAGGAGGCCGGCGCCCCCGACCTCTGGGACGACACCGAGAAGGCCCAGAAGGTCACCAGTGCCCTCAGCCACCGGCAGGGCGAGCTGGCGAAGATCGACAGCATCCAGAGCCGGCTCGACGACCTCGAGGTGCTTATCGAGCTCGCCAACGAGGCCGGCGACGAGGAGTCGGCCGAGGAGGCCAAGGTCGAGCTCGCCTCGATCCAGAAGGTGCTCGGCGAGCTCGAGGTGCAGACCCTGCTGAACGGCGAGTTCGACGCCCGGCCCGCGGTCATCACCATCCGTTCGGGCGCCGGGGGAGTGGATGCCGCCGACTTCGCCGAGATGCTGATGCGCATGTATCTGCGCTGGGCCGAGCAGCACAAGTACTCCACCACGGTGATGGACACCAGCTACGCCGAGGAGGCGGGCATCAAGTCGGCCACCTTCGAGATCGATGCTCCCTACGCCTTCGGCACCCTGAGCGTCGAGGCGGGCACGCACCGCCTGGTGCGGATGAGCCCGTTCGGCGCCGCCGGCAAACGCCAGACCAGCTTCGCCGCGGTCGAGGTCATCCCGCTGATCGAAGAAGCCGGCGTGATCGAAATCCCGGAGAGCGACATCCGGGTCGACGTCTTCCGTTCCAGCGGCCCCGGCGGCCAGTCGGTGAACACCACCGACTCCGCCGTGCGCATCACGCACCTCCCCACCGGCACGGTGGTCTCGATGCAGAACGAGAAGAGCCAGATCCAGAACCGGGCCGCCGCGCTGCGCGTGCTGCAGTCGCGGCTCATGCTCATCCAGCGCGAGCAGGAGGCGGCGCAGAAGAAGGAGCTGGCGGGCACCATCACGGCCAGCTGGGGCGACCAGATGCGCAGCTACGTGCTCGCGCCCTACCAGATGGTGAAAGACCTGCGCACCGATTTCGAGGTCAACAACCCTTCGGCCGTGTTCGACGGCGACCTCGACGGCTTCATCAACGCCGGCATCAAGTGGCGTAAGCAAAAGCACGACTGAGTCGCGCATCCGCGGGCCGGCGCCGCCGCCGAACATGTGAATTCTATGAATCCGGGTGTCCAGCGCGTCGTGCCGGGGATTCCGGATGACCCTGCTTAGAGTCATCACGTCATGATTCGGTTTGATCGCGTAACCAAGACCTACCGGGGCACCAAGCGGCCAGCCCTGGACTCGATCGACCTCGAGATCCTGCGCGGGGAGTTCGTCTTCCTGGTGGGCGCCTCGGGGTCGGGCAAGTCGAGCTTCCTCCGGCTCGTCCTCAAGGAGGACCGGCCCACCTCGGGCAGCATCCATGTTCTCGGTCAAGACCTGAACACCATCTCCAACCGCAAGGTGCCATATTTCCGGCGCAACCTCGGCGTGGTGTTCCAGGACTTCCGGCTCCTGCCCGGCAAGAACGTGTTCGACAACGTCGCCTTCACCCTGCAGGTGATCGGCAAGTCGCGCGGCTTCATCCAGGAGGCGGTTCCGGATGTGCTGCAGATGGTCGGTCTCGCCGAGAAGGCGAACCGCCTGCCGCACGAGCTCTCCGGCGGAGAGCAGCAGCGCGTGGCGATCGCCCGCGCCGTGGTGAACAAGCCCGCCATCCTGCTGGCCGACGAGCCGACCGGTAACCTCGACCCCTCGACATCGGCCGGCATCATGACGGTGCTCGAGCGGATCAACGCCGGTGGCACCACCGTCGTCATGGCCACCCACGACAACGCGATCGTCGACCACATGAAGCGCCGCGTGATCGAGCTGGTCACCGGCCAGATCGTGCGCGACGAAGACCAGGGCGGCTACGGCATGACCGCCGAGATCGCCCTGCAAGACAGCGGACTGACCGCCGAGATCGCCCTGGGCGATGGCCTGGTGCGCCCGGTCGGCCCGGCGCGCCCGCACACCCCGGGTGGCAACACCAGCCCCGTGCAGCCGCTGCCGCCGCAGGTTCCCGCGCCCGAGCAGCCGGCCGTGCGCGAGCCGGTGACGGTACCGGCACAGGCGGCGCAGGCCCAGCCGGTGCATTCCCAGCCCGTGCCCGTGCAGGCGCAACCCGCGCAGCCGGCGTACGCCCCGCCGCCCATGCCTCCCCAGCACCTCCCCGAGCAGCAGCATCCGGATCCCGCCGACCCGGCGACCGAATCGCTCACCCTCGCCGAGAAGCTCGGCCTGCGCGCCCCCGGCGCCCCGGCCGACCCGGCGAACGACCAGAACGTGGGGCCGACGACGTGAGATTCGCACTGATCCTGGGTGAGGTCGGTACCGGCCTCCGCCGCAACGTCTCGATGGTCATCTCCGTCGTGCTCGTCACCTTCATCTCGCTCACCTTCGTGGGCGCGGCCATCCTGCTGCAGATGCAGATCGGCCAGATGAAGAACTTCTGGTACGACAAGGCCCAGGTGGCCGTCTACATGTGCACCGCCACCTCCGGCGGCGAGAACTGCGCCGGCGGCGAGGCCGGGCAAGACCAGATCGCGGCCGTGCAGGCGCAGCTCGACTCGCCCACGCTGGCGCCGTTCATCGACAAGTACTACTTCGAAGACCACGAGCAGGCCTTCGAGAACTTCCAGAAGCAGTTCGCCGGCAACCCGGTGACCGAGTACGTGACGGCCGACCTGCTCAGCCAGACCTTCTGGGTGAACCTCAAAGACCCCTCGCAGTCCGACGTGCTGGTCGAGAGCCTGTCCGGCCTCGCCGGTGTCGACAGCGTCACGGACCAGCGCAGCTACCTCGAGCAGATCTTCTCCATCCTCAGTGCGGCCAGTTACACGGCCATCGGCATCGCCGGTCTGATGCTCGTGGCCGCCGTGCTGTTGATCGCCACCACGATCCGGCTCTCGGCCTTCTCGAGACGGCGAGAACTCGGGATCATGCGCTTGGTCGGCGCCTCGAACAGGTTCATCCAGACGCCGTTCATCCTCGAGGGCATCATCGCGTCGCTGATCGGCTCGGTGCTCGCCGGCGTCGCCATCTGGGCGATCGTGCGCTTCTTCGTGCAGGGCTATCTGAGCGTGCAACTGCCGTTCACCTCGTTCGTGAGCGATACGGATGCGTTCCTGGTGATCCCGATTTTGATCGTCGGCGGTGCGGTGCTCGCGGCCCTCTCGGCGAAGTTCGCGATCACCCGGTACCTGCGGGTCTAGAATGGTGGGCTGCCGTATTTCGGCAGCAGCATCCGTCAGATCCGTCCTAAGGAGTACCCGTGCCACGCGAACGCGGACAGAAGGTCGTCGCGACCAACCGCAAGGCGCGACACGACTACACCATCGAGACCACCTACGAAGCGGGACTCGTGCTCACCGGCACCGAGGTGAAGTCCCTGCGCGAGGGGCGTGCCTCGCTCGTCGACGGCTATGCCTACATCGACGGGGGAGAGGCGTGGCTGGATGCCGTGCACATCCCCGAATACAACGAAGGCACGTGGAACAACCACCCGCCCCGTCGCAAGCGCAAGCTGCTGCTGCACAAAGAGCAGATCCTCAAGATCCACAACAAGACCAAAGAGGGCGGCTACACGCTCGTCCCGCTGCAGCTGTACTTCAGCGACGGGCGCGCGAAGGTGGAGATCGCGGTGGCCAAGGGCAAGCGCGAGTACGACAAGCGCCAGGCGCTGCGCGAGCGTCAAGACAAGCGTGAGGCCGCCCGCGCCATGTCCAGCCGCCGCAACCTGGGCGACTGAGGCTCTCGGGCGTGTCGGCGCTCGGCCCTGGGCCTCAGGCCGGGAGGTCGTGTGAGACGCCCGTGAGCTCCTCGACGCGGGCGAACAGCGTGCGGCCCATGGTGCGGTCGCGGGCGTAGGCCTTCGCGCCCACCACCGCGGGATCGCCCTTCAACTGCCGCCAGCCATCCGGGCCCCAGTACTGGCCACCGGCAGCCGCAGCGTCCGTCGCGGCGGCGACGATCGGCCTGGCGCCCGCGTCTTTGCCCTGCCCGATCAGCCGGTACGCCGCGCGCGACACCGGGTTGCCGGTCTTGGGAGCCGGCAGGATGTCGCGGGGCGGGCTCAGCTCATCGACCGAGAACCCCGGATGCGCCACCAGGCTGGCCACGGTCGAGCCGTTCGCGCGCAGGCGCCGGTCCAGTTCGAAGGCGTAGGTCATCACCGCGAGCTTGGATCGGCCGTAGCTGCGGAACTGGCGGAACGGGGTGCGGTTGCTCTGCAGGTCGTCGAGATCGAGCCGGAAGAACTCGTGGCTGATGCTGCCGAGGTGCACGATCCGGGCGGTATCCTGGGCCCGCAGAGACGGCAGCAGGCGCGCGATCAGGGCTGCGTGCCCGAGCAGGTTGGTGCCGATCATGGTCTCGAAGCGATCGGCCGTGGTGCTGCGTCCACCGCCGGTCGACAGGATGCCGGCGTTGGCGATCAGGGTGTCGATTCGGGGCAACGCGGCCAGCTCGGCTGCCCCGTCGGCGATCGAGGCGAGGTCGGCGAGGTCCAGGCGCACGAAGCTCGCACGGGCGCCCGCCGAGGGAACGTGCCGGCGCAGTGAGGCGAGTGCGGCCTCGCCCTTCTCGGGCGTGCGGGCGGCGATCACCACGGTCGCGCCGGCGGAGGCCAGCTGCTCGCTCTCCCAGTAGCCGAGGCCACCGGTCCCGCCGGTCACGACGAAGGTCTTGCCGCTCAGGTCGGGCAGCGTAGGTGCTGGCCCGCTCACGAGCGCGCGACCGGAGAAGCTGCCGAGAAGCGTGCGTGAACGGTGGCCTCGATGACCAGGGCGCTCGGGCGCAACTCCATCCCGCCCCCACCCGCCGGTGCCGCCGAGCGGGCCATCGCCGCCAGAGGCAGGCCGTGGGCCACCGCGCCGGGGTTCTCCAACAGTCCCGGATCGGAGATGGAGAGCGGCGTCACCTCGCCGAGTCCGAGGGCACGGGCGTATTCGCCGGCCTTGGTGAGGGCGTCGGAGATCGCACCCTGGCGGGCCTCGCTCTCCAGCCCGGCCTTGGTCTCCTCCGAGAGCAGCCACTCGATCCCGTCGACGGCGATGCCCTCGCGGATGGAGACGACGTCGATCCACTCGGAGAGCGCCTCGAAGTCGTCGAACTCGGCATCCAGGAACACGGCGCTGTGGAACTCCACGGGCAGTCGCGTGCCGTCCTGGCTCCAGGGCCTCTGCCCCCACACCCGGATCTCCTCCGAGTGCCAGGTGATCACCGGGCCGGCCTCTTCGTCGAGGAGGGTCTCCAGCGAACCGGTGAGCGATTCGTGGGCGGCCCGCGTGGCAGCCAGAACACTGTCGCGCTTGGAGCCTTCGAAGCCGATGCCGATGCGCACCCGCGCCCGCTCCGGATTGTGGCGGAGCTGATGGCTCCCGGCCACGGTGATGATCGTCTCAGGCATGGTCTCCACGATATTCCATGCGGCTGCATGGCTCATGCGATCACGAAATGTCGTAGTATGGAGGGCTGCTCCGGGTTCGCCCGGCAGCGTTTGAAAACTCAACAGCGTGCGACAGCGACCCGGCAGGGGGATGATCGGTTTCGACATTGCCTGCGAAACTGCGAGAAGCGGGTCGAGGATGCAGGGTTATCTCGTAAACGATCTCTGCAAAATATAAGTGCCAATTCAAACAGCACTGTTGCGGCCAAGAAGGCCACCTTCGCTCTCGCAGCGTAGGTCTTCCTTCTAGCTAAATAGCAACTGTCGGTCCGGGAATGCTCTCTACCCGGGTTCCGGCATTATCTAGAGAGATTGCTGCGTGATCGTGTCTCAGGGTCACGCGGGACTTGCACTGTGGCTGGGCTCGTCGACCTAGGTGCCTGTAGCAAAGGTCGGAGCCGAGTAGAACGTCTGTACAGGCTACGCCCGTAGAAGGCGCAGAATCACAGCAGTGGACGGGGGTTCAATTCCCCCCATCTCCACCATTCGGCCGCTGTCGCACGTTGTTCGAGTCACTACCGCGGTGCCAGCTGCGCCGGGAGCTCGTAGGGCGGCTCGCGCAGCCCCGAGTCGGCCGAACGGATGCGGCGCAGGAAGTCCGCCACCGCCGGCAGCTCAGTCTCGCCGAGTTTCGCCGCGAACTCGGCCCCCACCACCTCGAGCACCTGTGACGTGGCCGTCTCCGCGGTCTCGCGGCCGAGGCCGGTCAGTGCGACGACCGACACCCGGCGGTCGTGCGTCGACACCGAGCGCTCCACCAGGCCGGCCGTCACCATGCTGCGGATCAGATTGCTCGCCGATCCGCTGGAGTACAGGAGCGATTTCGACAGCTCGCCCACGCTCATCCGGCCCTCCACGTGGGAATGCAGGTTGTACAGCACGTCGTACTGCGCCCAGGTGAGGCGGACGCTGCTTCGCAGGCGCCCCTCCACCAGGCGCATGGTGCGCGTGTATGCCAGCACGAAGTCCGCCCACACGGCGAACTGCGCGGCAGTCAGTGGCGGGGTCGCGCTCACCGTGCGGTCGCCTCGCCGGTGGGATCGGGTGCCGAGGCGTCTTCCAGGGCGACACCGCCGAGCGGGGTGCCCTGCCAATGGGTGGCGACCCAGCCCTCGGCCGGCGAGCCTTCGAGCGTCACGATGCCGGTGTTCTCCAGGGTGCGGCCGCGGCTGAAGTCGGCGTCGATGTTGCGCGCCGACCACGATGCCCAGGTGCGGATCGCCGCGCCGTGGCTGAACACGGCCACGGTGCCGTTCGGATGCGCGTCGTACAGCGACGAGATGGCCCGGTCGTAGCGGGTATGGAATTCGGTGCCGTTCTCGCCGCCGGGGATGCGGGCATCGAAGTCGGTCCACCAGGAGAAGATCGTGCGCATGTAGGTCTGCACGGCATCCTGATCGGAGCGGCCCTCGAGCTCGCCCGCCGTGATCTCGAACAGGCCCTCGACGATCTGCGGCTCGATCCCGGTGGTCTCGGCCAGGGGAGCGGCCGTCAGGTGGGTGCGGCGCATGGTCGAGACCGCGATGGCGTCGATGCGCTCGTCGGCGAGCGCCCCGGGCACGGCGGCGGCCTGCCGGAGTCCGAGCTCGGTGAGGCCGGGGCCGGGGACGACCGTGCCGATCGCACCGTTGACGTTGTCGATGGTCTGGCCGTGTCGGATCAGGAGAAGTCGCATCCGTTCCAGCTTAAGTGGTGAGAACGCGGTCGCGAAAACCGGGTGGTGAAGAAATGTCATTTCCGTCTACAATCGAGTCACTGAGCATCCCTCATGACAATCGACCGGAAGAGACCACCATGCGCCCACCCTTGGCCACCCGAATTGCGGCCCTCGTTCCCCTCGTGCTCCTCGGCGGCACCCTGGCCGCCTGCAGCGCCGGTGGTGGTGCCGCCTCGGGCGCGAGCGACTTCTCGGGCGTGCAGTCCGCCACGATCCAGATCGAGTCGGAGGGAACGTTCGCGAACCCCGACAACGGTCAGACCGAAGAGCAGGCGGGCCTCGGCTCGGGCTTCTTCATCTCCTCCGACGGCCTGGCCGTCACCAACAACCACGTGGTGGTGGGGGCGGGCACGATGAAGGTGCACGTCGGCGGTGGCGACACGGAGTACAACGCCGAGATCCTCGGTTCGTCCGAGTGCCTCGATCTCGCAGTGATCAAGGTCGAGGGAGAGGGCTTCCCCTTCCTCGGCTGGCAGAAGGGCGACATCACCACCGGCGAAGAGGTCTACGCCGCCGGATTCCCGCTGGGCGACCCCGAGTTCACGCTCACCAAGGGGATCGTCTCCAAGAACGACACCGCTGGTCAGACCGCCTGGGCGTCGATCGATCACACCATCGAGCACGATGCCAAGATCCGCCCCGGCAACTCCGGCGGCCCTCTGGTCAATGCCCAGGGCGAGGTCGTGGGCGTCAACTACGCCAGCGTGGCCGAGCTCGACTCCAACTTCGCCATCCACCGCGACCAGGCCGAGTCGGTGGTGCAGAAGCTGATCGACGGCGACGACGTGCAGAGCCTCGGCGTGAACGCGCAGGCGCTGCCGCTGGACGACCAGGGCGAGTCGCTCGGGGTGTGGGTCAGCTCGGTGAAGGCCGGCTCGCCGGCGGATGCCGCGGGCCTGCTTCCCGGCGACGTGCTGCTGCGCATGGCGGGCAAGACCCTGGCGGCCGAGGGAACGCTCCAGGAGTACTGCGATGTCATCCGCACCCAGGGATCCGACGGGACCATCGACGTCGACGTCTACCGGCCCGACGACGACGCCCTCTATCGCGGTCAGTTCAACGGCAAGCCGCTCGAGCAGGTCACGATCCCGGGGGTCGGATCGACCTCGACGGGTGAAGACGACGGGCGCAGCTACACCACCATCACCGATGACACGGGTGTGCTGAGCGTGGAGGTTCCCACCGACTGGACCGACATCGACGGGGCGCCTGTCACCACCGAAGCGGGGCGCGAGTTCCTCGATGTGCGGGCCAGCACGAATCTGCAGCAGTTCGAGGAGAGCTGGGGCACCTCAGGCGTGACGCTGCAGGCTTCACCCACGACGGATGCCGCCTCGCTCGACCCGCAGGTGATCTTCGACTCCTACTCGAACCTCACCGCTCAGTGCGCGAGCGGCACGACCGACGACTACTCCGACGGTGTGTACGAGGGCAAGTACCAGTACTACTCCGGCTGCGGCGGCCAGAGCGACTACGTGATCGTGGTCGCCTACCCCGAAGACACCAGCTATGTTCTGGTGGTCACGGTCGCGATCGCGAGCGAGGCCGATCTGCCGGCCATCGAGCACGTGATGGGCAGCTTCACGGCCACGTTCTGACCATGCTCCGACGACGAAGGGCCGGTCCCCGTGGGGGCCGGCCCTTCGTTCGAGCGGATGGCGCTACTGAGCCGCACCGGCGAGGCTGCCGGTGACCTTTCCGTTCGGGTCGCCGATCAGGCACGAGACGAGACGGTCGTTGCCGTTGGTCCACGAGCCCTCGGTCGGGGTGAAGTAGGTGAAGCCGTAGATCGAGTCGTCGTACGAGACCTTCACGAAGTCCTCGAAGCCGGCCTGGCACTCGGTCTCCGCCTGAGCATTGATGGCGTCGTCACCCGGGAAATCGCCGTCGGCGATCGAGAAGTCGTAGTAGACCTCGAAGTCGTGCTCCACGCTGCAATCGACGATCGGCACCTCGCTGACCTCGGTGCCCTCGGTGTCGTTGAGGCAGTCGCCCACCGACAGCGCGAACACGTCGGTGTCGGTCTGCTCGATCTCCTCACCGGTCTGCGAGTCGGTCGCCGGCGGGGCGGAGCTCGGGAAGAGCGCCGTGCAGCCGGACAGCGTGAGTCCGAGAGCCAGAACGGCGCCGGCCGCTGCGAGCAGTCGCGAAGATGTGCGGGGGGAAGAGGTGATCGCCATGATGGCCTCCGGTCCTAGGGAAGAAGATGCCTGAGAGGAGCCTGTGAGCGCCTCCGCGTGACCATTATGGGGGTGATCCGTTCGATGGGTCAATTCGACGCCGCACGACCCCCGAGCAGCGCGACGACCTCGTCGTGCACGAGCCCGTTCGTGGCCAGAGCGCTGCCCGACCACGGGCCGTCCACACCGCCCACCGAACTGAAGCGCCCACCGGCCTCCTCGACCACGGGCACCAGGGCGGCCATGTCGTAAGGCTGCAGGTCGAACTCGCCCGCGATCTCGAGCTGGCCCTCGGCCACCATCATGTACGACCACATCTCGCCGTACGCCCGGGTGCGCCAGACGGCACGGCTCAAACGGGTCAGGTCGTCGAGCCGGCCCTCCTCGTCCCATCCCTTGAGGCTGTTGTAGCTGAGTGACGCATCGGCGAGGGTGCTGATGCCCGAGACGCGGATCGGGCGCGCGACATCCGGAGTGGCGTCCAGAGCATCCGTCGTGAAAGCCCCGAGGCCCCGCGCGCCCCACCAGCGGCGGCCGAGCGCCGGGGAGCTCACGACTCCCACCACCGGAACGCCGTCGATGGCCAGGGAGATGAGCGTGGCCCACACCGGGATCCCGCGCATGAAGTTGGCGGTGCCGTCGATCGGGTCGATGATCCACTGCCGGACGCTGCCGGCCGCGCCGCCGCCGGTGCCGAACTCCTCGCCACGCACCGAATCGTCGGGGCGCGCTGCGCCGAGCTCGCCGCGGATGGCCTGCTCGACGGCGCGGTCGGCATCCGTCACCGGCGTGCGATCGGGCTTGGTGGTCACGTGCAGATCGGTGGCCCGGAAGCGGGATCGGGACACGGCATCCGCCCGGTCGGCCAGTCGGAGGGCGAGCGCCAGGTCGTCGGCGAGGTCGGTCGAGGAAGACTGTGGGGCGGCGGGCGCGTTCTGGTTCACGCGTCCAGGCTAGCGGGAGCGGTGACCGGCTCAGCCGCACCGGCGAGCGCCACCGAAGGCGAGTGCCAGGAGCGGGGCTCCGTCAGCCGCGCGTGTCGAGCAGCTTGCGCAGCGACTCCATCCGCGCCTTGCCGCTCTCGCCCAGTTCACCGGCCTCGACCCGGTCGATGATCTCCCAGTCGTGCGCCTCGCTCAGCGGGATGCCGTCGGGCGGGTCGCCCGCCGGCACGTGCGCGGTCGCCGCGAAGGAGCGCAGGATGTTCGCCGGGTCGACGTGGCCCAGGCCGAACGATCGAACGCCCGGGGTGTCGATGATCCAGCCGGACCGGCCGTCGGGGGCCTGCAATCGCAGGCACACCGTCGACGAGGACGTGTGGCGTCCGCGCCCGGTCACGGTGTTCACCACGCCGGTGGCGCGCAGCGCACTCGGTACCAGGGCGTTGACGAGGGTCGACTTGCCCACACCGGAGTGGCCCACGGTCACGGTGGTGTGGCCGACGAGCAGATCGGTCAGCTCCTCCATCGGCACCGCATCGCGGGAGAGCGTGACCACCCGGATGTCGAGGCAGTCGAACTGGGCGAGCAGCGGAGCCGGGTCGGCCAGGTCGGTCTTGGTGATGCAGAGGATGGGAGCGACGCCCGCGTCGAAGGCCGCTACGAGATACCGGTCGATCAGGCGGGCGCGAGGCTCCGGATCGGCGGCCGCCACCACGATCAGCATCTGATCGGCATTCGCTACGATCACCCGTTCCACCTCGTCGGTGTCGTCGGCGCTGCGGCGCAGCAGCGTGCTGCGCTCGTGCACGCGAACCACGCGGGCCAGCGTTCCCGGGTCGCCCGAGGTGTCGCCGACGAGGTCGACCCAGTCGCCGGTCACGATGGTGTTGCGGCCGAGCTCGCGGGCGCGGGAGGCCGTGATCTCGCGCTCCTCGGGGGTGTCCTGATCGACGCGCACCGAAAATCGGCCGCGGTCCACCGTCATGATCCGGCCGGCCAGCGCGTCCTTGTGCTCGGGCCGGGTCTTCGTGCGCGGCCGGTTGCCCTTGGGATTCGGGCGCACCCGGATCGTCGACTCGTCGAACTCCGGCTCGTCGTCATCCTCGTCGTCGTCGGACCACCAGCTCATGCGCCACCCGGGAGCATGCCCCGCCAGAGTTCGGGGAACTGCGGCAGCGTCTTCGCGGTGGTGGCGATGTCTTCGATCAGCACGCCGTCGACCGCGAGGCCGATGATGGCGCCGGCCGTCGCCATCCGGTGGTCGGCATAGCTCTGCCAGAGGCCGCCGTGCAGGGGAGCGGGCGTGATGGCGAGACCGTCGGGGAGTTCGGTGACCTGACCGCCGAGGCCGTTGATCTCGGTCGCCAGCGCGGCGAGCCGGTCGGTCTCATGGTGCCGGATGTGGCCGATCCCGGTGATCTCGCTGGGCTCGGTGGCCAGCGCCGCCAGAGCGACGATCGCGGGTGCGAGTTCGCCCCCGGTGCTGAGGTCGATCGAGATGCCCTTGATGCTGTCGCCGCCGGTGACGGTGAGGCGGTCGCCGTCACGGCTCACCGTGGCGCCGAACAGCGGCAGGATGTCGGCGAGATCGGCACCGACCTGCGTGGTTGAGGCCGGCCAGCCGGTGATCGTGACACTGCCTCCGGCCACGAGGGCCGCCGCCAGGAACGGAGCGGCGTTGGAGAGGTCGGGCTCGATGGCCACATCGGCTCCGGCTATGCGGCCCGGGCGCACGCTCCAGCGACCGTCGCCACTGCTCTCGACCTCGACGCCGCGGGCGCGGAGGGCGGCGATGGTCATGTCGATGTGCGGCTGCGAGGGGAGACGGGAGCCCTCGTGCCGAAGCTCGAGGCCCTCCTCGAAGCGTGCCGCCGCGAGCAGCAGGCCGCTCACGAACTGGCTCGAGCTCGAGGCGTCGATGGTGAGTTCGCCCCCGGCGACCCGGCCGCTGCCGTGCACGGTGAACGGGAGCGCGGCGCGGCCGTCGTCACCGATGTCGACGCCGAGTTCGCGCAGCGAGGTGATGGTGGTGGCCATCGGGCGGCGCCGGGCCCCCTCGTCGCCGTCGAAGGTGGTGGGGCCGAGGGCCAGAGCGGCGACGGGTGGGAGGAACCGCATCACGGTGCCCGCGAGACCGCAGTCGATGGTGGTGCTGCCGAACAGTTCATCCGCCGGGGTGATCGCCAGGTCGGGGCCGTAGCCGCCGTCACCCTCCACCGGCACGATCGTGGTGCCGAGGGCCCGAAGCGCCTCGACCATGAGGTCGCTGTCGCGCGAATGCAGCGGCGCCCGCAGCACCGACGGCGAATCGGCCAGGGCCGAGAGTACGAGCTCGCGGTTCGTGAGCGACTTCGAGCCGGGCAGTGCGAGTGTGGCGCGAAGAGGGGAGTGGGCGCGGGGCGCGGCCCAGTGCTCCTCGGCGGTCTGTGGTGCGTCATCGCCGTAGGGGTTGAACTGCGGGATGGAATTTCTCGAGACAGGCATCGGTTATCAGAATAGTCGGCTGACGAATTGCGTGGAGGCCGGCGGAACCACGGAACACCCTTGGAGGTCAGGCGTTTGACGACAACTGCAGTGCTGGAGGCTCCGGTCGTAGACTGGGCCACGATGAGCACTCCCACCCCTGATCCCCGCGCCCTTTTCGAAGAGCAGGCCATCCCGTTCCTCGATCAGCTCTACGGCGCGGCCTTGCGGATGACCCGCAACCCGGCGGATGCGCAAGACCTCGTGCAGGAGACCTTCGTGAAGGCCTATTCCGCGTTCGGTCAGTTCGAGCAGGGCACGAACCTCAAGGCGTGGCTCTACCGCATCCTCACCAACACGTTCATCAACACCTACCGCAAGAAGCAGCGCGATCCCTACCAGGGCTCCACCAGCGACATGGAGGACTGGCAGCTCGGATCGGCCGAATCGGTCACGGCGGCGCTCTCGAGCCGCTCGGCCGAGGCCGAAGCGATCGACCACCTGCCCGACAGCGACGTCAAAGAGGCGTTGCAGTCGATTCCCGAAGACTTCCGCCTGGCCGTATACCTGGCCGACGTGGAGGGTTTCTCCTACCAGGAGATCGCCGACATCATGAAGACCCCTGTCGGCACCGTCATGAGCCGTCTGCATCGTGGCCGACGACTTCTCCGGGGGCTTCTGACCGACTACGCACGCGAACGCGGACTGGCCGTCGCCTCCGTGAAAGGGAGCAAGAAATGACTGACTGCGGCTGCAACAAAGCCCGTGCCGAACTCGAAGAGTATCTGCGAAACGAGATCTGCAAGACGGATGCGGCTGATATCCGCGACCACCTGGAGACCTGCGAAGGCTGCCAGTCGGAGCTCCACATCGGCATCGTGCTCACGCAGACCGTGCAGCGTGCCTGCAAGGAGACCGCCCCCGAAGAGCTGCGCGACCAGCTGCTGACCCGTCTGCGCACGCTCCAGGCCCACTGAGGTCTATTGAGCCGCGTTCTCGAGCGATCCGGTTGTCTGACCGTCGGGATCGAAGACGACACAGCTGATCTCGCGCCCGTGGTCTTCATACCAGCTGGAGAGTAAGGGCGTGTAGCTGGCGTAGTTCAGCCGGGATTCGCTGATGTCGACTCCGACGAAACCGGCGAAGGCCTCGGCGCACCCCTCATCGGCCTGCGAGGCGAGGTCGTCGTCGTCGGGATACATCTCATCGGCGCCCTTGCCCACCGCGTCGAACACGTGGTAGACCTCCGAGTCGTGCGGCTCGGAGCAGTCGACGCGGGGTACGTCGCGAACCTCGCCCGTGAGGTCCGAGTCGTTCAGGCACTCACCCACGGAGAACGACAGGGGTGTGCCTCCGCCGCCTCCTGTCGAGCATGCGCTCAGCAGGCCGAGGCCGGCCAGAGCCAGTACGGCGGCGCCCAGAGGACGCACTGTAGGGGAATGAAGTCGCATGGTTGCCTCCTGAAAATACTGAATGATGCTCATTGCTGAGCATCATTCAGTATAGCCAGAAGGCGACCGTGCGGCGCGAGGTTTCAGCTCAGCGCGCGCGTCAGGAGCTCGGCCTGCTCCACCGCGTGGCGCTTCGCGCTGCCGGCGGCGGGAGACGCCGCTGCCGGACGCGAGACCACCGAGATGGTGCGGCCGTTCAGGCGGCTGGCCAGCTCGGTGCAGATGAACGGCCAGGCACCCTGGTTCTGCGGCTCGTCCTGCACCCACACCAGCTCGGCGTTCGGGTACTGGGCGGCGACCGCGTTGATCTCCTCCAGCGGCAGCGGGTAGAACTGCTCCACGCGCACGAGGGCGATGGCCTCGTTCGGGTTCTTCTGCAGCTCGTTGGCGAGGTCGTAGTGGATCTTGCCGGAGTGCAGCAGCACCTTCGTGACCGCAGCCTTGTCGGTGATCCGTACATCGTCGATCACCGGTTCGAAGCGACCCGAGGTCAAGTCCTCCACCGAGCTCGTCGCCCCACGCAGTCGCAGCATCGCCTTCGGCGTGAAGACGATCAGCGGTTTGCGCGGACGGGCGTACGCCTGGCGGCGCAGCAGGTGGAAGTAGGACGCCGGCGTGGAGGGCCGCGCCACGGTCATGTTGTTCTCGGCGCAGAGCTGCAGGAACCGCTCGATGCGCGCCGAGGAGTGGTCGGGACCCTGGCCCTCGTAGCCGTGCGGCAGCAGCAGAACGAGCGACGAGCGCTGGCCCCACTTCTGCTCGGCCGACGAGATGAACTCGTCGATGATGGTCTGGGCGCCGTTGGCGAAGTCGCCGAACTGAGCCTCCCAGAGCACCAGAGCATCCGGTCGCTCCACCGAGTAGCCGTACTCGAAGCCCATCGCCGCGTATTCGCTCAGCAGGGAGTCGTAGATCCAGAAACGGGCCTGGCTCTCGGTGAGGTTCGCGAGCGGAAGCCACTCCTGGCCGTTCTCGCGGTCGTGCAGCACGGCGTGCCGCTGCACGAACGTGCCCCGACGGGAATCCTGACCCGCGAGGCGCACCGGGGTCCCCTCCACGAGCAGCGAGCCGAGCGCGAGGAGCTCGCCGAAGGCCCAGTCGATGTTGCCGTTGCGGCTCATCTCGACGCGCTTGGTGAGCAGCTGCTGCAGCTTCGGGTGCACCGTGAAGCCGGCGGGCTTGTTGTCGAAGGCGTCGCCGATCAGGTGGATCGCGGATGTCGCCACCGCGGTCTCGAACGGAGCGGTGGTGCTGTCGTCTCGCTGCGACTCGGGGCGCTCGAGGTCGGAGACCGCCTGCGTGTCTTCGGTGATCACCGGGATCGAGGAGGTCTGCGCCGCATGCGTCTCGGCGAAGGCGCGTTCGAGGCGGTCCTGGAAGTCGGCGTGGACCGCCTCGTACTCCTCCTCGGTGATGTCGCCGCGACCGAGCAGCGCCTCGGTGTAGAGCTTGCGCACCGAGCGCTTGGCCTCGATCAGGTTGTACATCAGCGGCTGGGTCATCGAGGGGTCGTCGCCCTCGTTGTGACCGCGGCGGCGGTAGCAGATCAGGTCGATGAACACGTCGCGGTGGAACTGCTGACGGAATTCGAACGCCAGCTGCGCCACCCGCACGACCGACTCGGGGTCGTCGCCGTTCACGTGGAAGATCGGTGCCTGGATGGTCTTGGCCACATCGGTGGAGTACACCGAGGAGCGCGACTCCGACGGGGGAGTCGTGAAGCCCACCTGGTTGTTGATGTTGATGTGGATGGTTCCGCCCGTGCGGTAGCCGCGCAGCTGCGACATCTGCAGGGTCTCCACGACGATGCCCTGGCCCGCGAGCGCGGCGTCACCGTGGATGAGGATCGGCAGCGTGGAGAAGGTGCCGATGGGCTTGCGGTCCTGCTTGGCTCGCACGATGCCCTCGAGCACGCCGTCGGCGGCCTCAAGGTGCGAGGGGTTCGCGGCCAGGTAGACCGGGATCTCCTTGCCGTCGGTGGCGGTGAAGGTGCCCTCGGTGCCGAGGTGGTATTTCACGTCGCCCGAGCCCTGCACGGTGCGGGGGTCTTGCGTGCCCTCGAACTCGCGGAAGATCTGGCCGTAGGTCTTGCCCGCGATGTTGGTGAGCACGTTCAGGCGGCCGCGGTGCGCCATGCCGATCGCGACCTCGTCGAGGCCCTCTTCGGCCGCACCCTGGATGATCCGGTCCAGCAGGGCGATTGTCGACTCGCCGCCCTCGAGCGAGAAGCGCTTCTGGCCGACGTACTTGGTCTGCAGGAAGGTCTCGAAGGCCTCGGCCTCGTTGAGCTTCTCGAGGATGCGCATCTGCTCGTCGTGGCCGGGCTTGGCGTAGGGCCGCTCGACCTTCTCCTGGATCCAGCGACGCTGCGCCGGGTCCTGGATGTGCATGTACTCGATGCCGATCTTGCGGCAGTAGGAGTCGCGCAGCACGCCCAGGATGTCGCGCAGGTAGGACTGACGGGTGAGGCCGAACTCGCCCGTCACGAACTCGCGGTCGAGATCCCAGAACGTCAAGCCGTGGGTCGCGATGTCGAGGTCGGGGTGGATGCGCTGGCGGTACTCGAGCGGGTCGATGTCGGCCATCAGGTGGCCGCGCACGCGGAACGCGTTGATCAGCTCCTGCACGCGGGCGGTCTTGTCGATGGCCGAGGCGAGGTCGACCTCGATGTCGGCGGCCCAGCGGATGGGCTCATAGGGGATGCGCAGCTCGGCGAAGATGTTCTCGTAGAAGTCGCGCTGGCCGAGCAGCAGCTCGTGCACCTTCTTCAGGAACTCGCCCGATCCGGCGCCCTGGATGACCCGGTGGTCGTAGGTGCTGGTGAGGGTGATGACCTTGCCGATGCCGAGGTTCGACAGCACCTTCTGGGAGGAACCCTGGAACTCGGCGGGGTACTCGAGGGCACCGGCGCCGATGATGGCACCCTGCCCCTTCATCAGGCGGGGAACGGAGTGCACCGTTCCGATGCCGCCCGGGTTGGTGAGCGAGATCGTGGTGCCCTGGAAGTCGGCCGCGGTGAGCTTGTTGGCCCGGGCGCGCTTCACCAGGTCTTCGTAGGCGGAGAGGAACTCGTTGAAGCCCATGGTGTCGGCGCGCTTGATGCCGGGCACCATGAGGGCGCGCGTACCGTCGGGCTTGGGCAGGTCGATCGCGATGCCGAGGCCCACGTGGGCCGGGGCCACGACCGAGGGCTTGCCGTCGACCTCGTCGTAGTAGACGTTCTGGCTCGGGAACTCTTTGAGCGCCTGCACGAGCGCCCAGCCGATGAGGTGGGTGAACGACACCTTGCCGCCGCGCGAGCGACGCAGGTGGTTGTTGATGACGATGCGGTTGTCGATCATCAGCTTGGCCGGGATGGAGCGCACGCTCGTCGCCGTCGGAACGGTGAGGCTGGCATCCATGTTGCTGGCGAGCGTCTTCGACATGCCGCGCAACGGCGTGACGGCGTCTTTCTCGGCGGCTTCGGCCTCGGCCGCCGTGGCCGGAGCCGGCGCCTCGGCTGGAATCGGCTGGGGCTTGGCCTGCACGCTCGTGGTCTTGGCGATCGGCTGGGTGGCGGGGCGGGCATCCGCACCGGAGGCCTGCGCGATCTGCTCCGACTCGGTCTGGGCCGGCGGGCTCGAGGTCTGCGCCGAGGCGACCGGAGCGGGGGATGCGGCCTGCGGGCCGGCGGGAGCGGCGGGCTCTGAGGCATCAGCGGGAGCCGGGGCCGTGCCCTGAGTCTCGGCCGTGCCCTGGGCCGCAGCCTTCGACGAGACGTGGGAGCGGTAGCTCTCCAGAACCGGCCACCAGGACTGGTCGACCGAATTCTTGTCGGTCAGATACTGCTCGTAGAGTTCATCGACGAGCCATTCGTTGGCCCCGAATTCTCCCGATGCTCCGTCGTCTGTGCTCGTACCCGTCAACTGGCTGGTCAAAGCCGATCGCCCACTTTCCGTTGCCTCACGTCCGTGGCACGTGCCGGTGTCTGCTGCGCTGCGTCTTCACGCGTGACACGTGCGTATACAAGCCTAAACCTTCCTGGCACCTGTTCGGGCCACAGGCGTGCGGGCTAGCGTGGTTCGTATGGAGTTTTCAGGCGATCCGGGCCGCAACGATCTGACCTATTCCGACGTGTTCCTCATTCCCTCCCGATCGGCGGTGACGAGCCGCCTCGACGTGTCGCTCGCGCCGACGGACGGCACGGGCGCGACGATCCCGATCGTCTCGGCCAACATGAACTCCGTCACCGGTCCGCGCCTGGCGGCGTCGCTCGCCCGGCGGGGTGGTCTCGGAGTGCTCCCGCAAGACATGCCGCTGCAGGATCTGGCCGCCGCCATCCGCTGGGTGAAAGACCAGCCCGTGGAGTTCGACACGCCCTTCGCCTTCCATCCGGCGCAGACCGTGGAGGAGGCGTTGCGCCTGGTGCCCGCCGTACCCGGACACGGGCTCGTGCTGCACGAGAGCGACGGCGCCTTCGTGGGCTGCATCGCGGCGTCCCGTCTGGCGACGGCGCTTCCGGATGCCCAACTCGGCGACCTGCTGCACGGTGCGCTGACCGCCATCTCGGCCGACGACATCGACGGGCCGCGCGAGGCCTTCGACGCCATGGTGGCCGCCGACATCGACTTCGCGCCGATCCTGCGCCACGGAGCGCTGGTGGGAACGCTGAGCCGCACGAGCGCCCTGCGCGCGACGATCTACCGGCCGGCCGTCGACGGCGACGGGCGCCTGCGGGTGGCCGCCGCCGTGGGCATCAACGGAGATGTGGTCGAGAAGGCCCGCGCGTTGGTCGCCGCCGGCGTCGACGTGCTCGTGGTCGACACCGCCCACGGGCACCAGGAGGGGATGCTTCGCGCCCTCCGTGCGCTGCGCGCTGCGCACCTGGGGGTGCCGATCGCCGCCGGGAACGTGGTGACGGCGCGGGCCGTGGCCGATCTGGTCGACGCAGGGGCCGACATCCTGAAGGTCGGAGTGGGACCGGGGGCGATGTGCACGACCCGCATGATGACCGCGGTCGGGCGCCCACAGTTCTCTGCCGTGCTCGAGACCGCCGAGGCCGCGCGCGAGCTCGGCGCCCACGTCTGGGCCGACGGCGGAGTGCGGTACCCCCGCGACGTGGCGCTCGCCCTGGCCGCGGGCGCAGCATCCGTGATGATCGGCTCGTGGTTCGCCGGCACCATCGAGGCGCCCGGCACGCTGGCTGCGGATGCCGACGGCCGGCTCTACAAGGAGAGCTGGGGGATGGCCTCGACCAAGGCCGTGCAGGAGCGCTTCGGGCGCCTCGACGCCTACGAGCTGGCGCGCAAGACCCTCTTCGCCGAAGGGATCTCGTCGAGCCGCATCTACCTCGATCCGCTGCGGCCCTCGATCGAAGACTTGCTCGACATGATCACCTCGGGGGTGCGCAGCTCGTTCACCTATGCGGGCGCGGCCACGATGGCCGAGTTCCACGATCGCGCCGTGGTGGGCACGCAGTCGGCTGCGGGTTACGAGGAGGGCAAGGCGCTGCCGGTCAGTTGGTGACTGTATAATCGGCGGGACAATGGACGACCCTCCTTCTGCCCATCATCCGTTCTTCCTCTCCTCGCCGGTGGTAGCACCCTCCGGCCGCCTCCTAACGGGAGGCTCCCGTGGCCTTTGAGCTGATCATGCTCGGCGTGGGGCTCCTGCTCACCGTCGGCACCGGTTTCTTCGTCGCCTCCGAGTTCTCCCTCGTCAACCTCGACCGCTCCGATCTCGAAGCGCGCGCCGAGCGGGGTGAGAAGGGGATGCAGCCGACGATCAACGCGCTGAAGCACACCTCCACGCACCTCTCCAGCGCGCAGCTCGGCATCACACTCACGACACTGCTCACCGGTTACACGATGGAGCCGGCCATCTCCAGTCTTCTGCGCGACCCGCTGCTGGGGCTCGGCATCCCCGAGACCGTGGTTCCGATCATCAGCGCGACCGTGGGCATCGTGTTCGCCACGCTGCTGTCGATGATCATCGGCGAGCTCGTACCGAAGAACTTCGCGCTGGCCCTGCCCTTGAAGACGGCGCGCATCGTGGTGCCGTTCCAGCTGGTGTTCACGGCCGTGTTCCGCCCCGCCGTGTCACTGCTCAACAACAGTGCCAACGGCATCCTTCGTGCCTTCGGCATCGAGCCGAAAGAAGAGCTGTCGGGTGCCCGTACGGCCGAAGAGCTGTCGTCGCTGCTGCGCCGTTCGGCGATGCAGGGCAGCCTCGACCTCGATACCGCGACTCTGCTGAACCGCACTCTGCTGTTCTCCTCGCACGACGCCTCCGACGTGATGACCCCGCGGCCGCGCATCGCGAGCGTCAAGCGCGACGACACCGCGGCGACCGTGCTGGCGCTCGCCCGCTCCAACGGGCACTCACGGTTCCCGGTGATCGACGAGGGCATCGACGACATCGTCGGGCTCGTGCACGTGAAGCAGGCGGTGGCCATCCCGCGCGAACGCCGTGCGGAGGTGCCCGTCACGGCCATCATGACCGAGACGGTGCGCGTGCCCGAGACCATGAAGCTCGACGTTCTGCTCGGCGAGCTGCGCGGGCGGGGTTATCAGATGGCCGTGGTGATGGACGAGTACGGCGGAACCGCCGGCGTCGTCACCCTCGAAGACCTCGTGGAGGAGATCGTCGGCGAACTGGTCGACGAGCACGACCGTAGCCGGGCCGGAGTCGTGCAATCGCGGGGAGCCACCACGTTCCCCGGTTCGCTTCGGCCGGACGAGCTGGCCGATCAGGCCGGCATCCAGGTGCCGGAGGACGGGCCGTACGAGACCGTGGCCGGCTTCGTGATGAGCGAGTTGGGCCGGCTTCCTGTGGTGGGTGACACGGTGGTGCTTCCCGACGGGGCGCTGCGGGTGGAGCGCCTGGACGGGCGGCGGATCGATCGCATCCGGTTCATGCCCGCTCCCGCCGAGGAGGTTCCGGATGCCGACGGCAGCCGGTCGGGCCTGGCCAAGAACCGGGCCGACTTCGACAGGGCCGTGACGAAAGACGCAGCGACCAAAGAAGCAGTGACCAAGAAGGGGGTGGACCATGTCTGATTGGCTCGGAATTCTCTGGCTCGTCCTCCTGCTGATCGGCAACGCCTTCTTCGTGGGCGCGGAGTTCGCCGTCATCTCGGCCCGTCGCTCGCAGATCGAGCCGCTCGCCGAGCAGGGCAAGGCCAGCGCCAAGACCGCCCTCTGGGCGATGGAGCACGCCACCCTCATGCTGGCGACCAGCCAGCTGGGCATCACCGTGTGCTCGCTGCTCATCCTGAACGTGTCCGAACCCGCCATCCATCACCTGCTCGAGGTTCCGCTGCATCTCACCGGTCTGCCCGAAGAGGTGATCGGCACGGTCGCGTTCATCATCACGCTCGTGCTGGTGTCGTTCCTGCACGTGGTGTTCGGCGAGATGGTGCCGAAGAACCTGTCGTTCTCGGTGCCCGACCGCGCTGTGCTGCTGCTGGCGCCCCCGCTGGTGGGCATCGCGCGCATCTTCCGCTTCATCATCGTGGCGCTGAACTCCACGGCGAACGGCGTGTTGCGCCTGTTCAAGGTGGAGCCCAAGAGCGAGGCCGCGAGTGCGTTCACGCTCGACGAGGTGTCGACCATCGTGGCGCAGTCCACGAAGGAGGGCGTGCTCTCCGATAACACCGGCACGCTGTCGGCGGCGTTCGAGTTCACCACCAAGACCGTGGCCGAGGTGGCGGTGCCGCTCTCGTCGCTGGTCAGCCTGCCCGATTCGGCCACGCCGGCCGACGTCGAACGTGCCGTCGCCAAGTACGGCTTCTCGCGCTATGTGCTCGTCGACGCGGAGGGGCTGCCTTCGGGGTACGTGCATCTGAAAGACGTGATCGATCTCGACGACGACGAGTTCGACGACCCGATCCCGGCCAAGCGCATCCGTCAGCTGCCCTCGCTGTTCGAGAAGACCGATCTGGAGGATGCCCTGGCCTCGATGCGCAAGTCGGGGGCGCATCTGGCGCGGTCGTTCACGGAGTCGGGCTCGACGACGGGCGTGCTGTTCCTCGAGGACATCATCGAGGAGCTGGTGGGCGAGGTTCAGGACGCTACTCGGCGGTAGGTTCCGCGGGGTGGCGCGGCAGTCGTACGGGGCTGAATGTCGGTGGTCACTGATTGAATTAATCTCATGATAGAGATGAAGGAATCGGATGCCGGCACACGGCGACGATTCCTCGCGCGTGAAGCGTTCGATGATGATCTCTACCTGCTGGAAGACATTCGGCGTCGGAAGTCGGCGTTGGAGGGGGACGAGAGCGTCGTGGTGGCGCGGTTGTCGCGGCGTGCCAGGGGGATGACATTGGGGCTCGACGCGGACGAGTCAGCGCTGTGTGGGTTTGCTCGAACCGACGAGGAGAAGCGGCTGCTGGTCGCCGAGGTCGGGGCGGCGGTGCGGGTGCCGGAGGGCACGGTCGGTGTGATGGTGTCGGATGCGGAGACACTCGCCACGTCCTTGCCGTTGACGTTGGCTGCTCTGCAGGCGGGGGAGATCACCGGCCGACACGCCCACGTCATGGTCGCCCAGTGCTCCACAATCCCCCTGGAAGCGCACGCGCAGTTCGAGGAGGCGTTGCTGCCGGTGGCGGGACGGTTGACGGTGGCGCAGTTCACCCAGCGCGCCCGCGTCTTCCGGGAGCGAGTGCATCCTGACTCTCCCCGTAAGCGGCACGTGGAGGCGTTGGATCGTCGGGGTGTGTGGGTGGATCCGGCGGCGGACGGGATGGCTCAGTTGAGCGTGTTGCTGCCGGCCGCGGATGCGATCGCGATCGATGACAAGCTCGATCAGATCGCCCGCTCCCAGCGCGGCCCCGACGAGCCCCGCACCCACGCCCAACGCCGCTGCGACGCAGCAATCGCCCTACTGCTCGATCCCGAGGGTGACCTTGCCCGGGTGGCGCAGCGGATCCGCCCGCAGGTCATCCTCACCGTTCCCGCCCTGTCGCTCCTGGGCCACACGGAGGAGCCCGCCGAACTGCACGGGTATGGCCCGATCGACCCCGTGACGGCCCGCCGCCTGACCGCAGACGCACCGAGCGTGACCCGGTGGCTGACCGACCCGGTCACCGGTCGGGTGCTGGATGTGGGGCGGGAGAACTACCGCATCCCGACCGAACTGCGCCTGGCGCTCACGATCGAAGACGAGACCTGCCGGTTCCCCGGCTGCCGACGCCGCGCGCAACGGTGTGAACTCGACCACGTCCACGCCTGGGCCCACGGCGGTGAAACCTCCCACGCGAACCTCGCGAGCCTGTGCTCGAAGCATCACCACTTGAAGCACGAATCCGACTGGACCGTCGAAGCACTCTCCGACCGGGAGTTGCGGTGGACATCCCCGATCGGCAGGGTTCACATCACCGAACCCGCCAACCCGGCACACCCACCCTGGCCCGAACGACCACCGACCCCGGGGGTGGAACCATCACCGAAACGACCCACCTTCAAACCGGTCGGCGACAGCCCCACCATGCCTGACAACGCGCCCTTCTGATCACCACCGCAACGGCCAGCTATCGGCCGAGGGACTTAGTGGCGGGGGCGTGCTCGCAGGTACGGGGCGGGCCAGTAGTCGATGTCCACACCGAGCTCGGTGGCGGCACGCAGGGCGAAGTGCGGGTCGCGGAGCAGTTCGCGCGCCAGCAGAACCACGTCGGCACGACCCGAGGCCACGATCTCTTCTGCCTCCTGAGGCGTCGTGATCAGACCCACGGCCCCGACCGGTGCGTCGGCGTTCTGCTTCACATACTCGGCGAACGGAACCTGGTAGAGCGGACCGACCGGGATGCGCACGCCCAGCACGTTGCCACCGGTCGAGATGTCGAAGAGGTCGGCGCCGGCATCCTGAGCCCACGCCGCGACCAGGGCGGTCTGCTCCTGGTTCCAGGGCGGCGCGGTCGCCGCCTCGCCGCGCTCATCGATCGCATCCTCGCCCTCGCCCGGCTCGTCGAGCCAGTCGGTGGCCGACAGACGCACGAACAGAGGCACGCCCTCACCCACCTCGGCACGGATGGCGCGCACGATCTCCAGCAGCAGCCGGGCGCGGTTCTCCAGCGAGCCGCCGTATTCGTCCGTGCGGTCGTTGGACGCGGGGGACAGGAACTGATGCACCAGGTAACCGTGCGCTCCGTGGATCTCGATGACCTCGAAACCGGCCTCGACGGCCCGACGGGCGGCCACCCGGAAATCGTCGACCACACCGGCGATCTGTTCCACCGTGAGTGCGATCGGCACGGCGTATCCGGTGAATGCTAGGGCGGAGGGCCCGACCGTCTGCCAGCCACCTTCTTCGACCGGGACTGTGCCCTGCGCGGGGCTCCAGGTGCGGTACGTCGACGCCTTTCGGCCGGCATGGGCGAGCTGGATGCCGGGAATCGCGCCTTGAGCGCGCACGAAGGCGGTGATCCGAGTGAACGCATCGCGCTGCGAGTCGTTCCAGATACCCAGGTCTTCCGGTGAGATGCGGCCCTCGGGCGACACGGCCGTGGCTTCGGTCAGAATCAGCCCCGCACCGCCGATGGCGAACGAGGCGAGGTGTGCGAAGTGCCAGTCACCGGGCATCCCGTCACGCCGCTCCACCGAGTACTGGCACATCGGTGCCACCCAGATGCGGTTGCGCGTCGTGACCGAGCGGAGAGTGAGAGGGGCGAAGAGAGCGGAGTCGGGCACGCGCGTCCTTTCGGAAGGCCATCGGGGGTGTCCTTCGATTATCGTCCTTCGCGGGCGAGCCCCTGTCGGTCGCCCGTCCTATCGTGGAGTCATGAGCGATCAGGCATCCGCGACCGACTGGCGTGACTGGACCGAACTGGCGGCGGCCGAGTGCATCGCGGCACCGGGAGCCGACGACGACAAGTACTCCCGGGGCGTGCTGGGAGTGGTGACGGGGTCGGACGAGTTCCCGGGCGCCGCGGTGCTCGGCGTCGAGGCGGCCGCCCGGACGGGCCTCGGTATGGTGCGGTACCTCGGCCCCGACACGGCCAGCCGGTTCGTGCTGCAGGCGCGACCCGAGGTCGTCACCGCATCCGGCCGCGTGCAGGCCTGGCTCGTGGGCTCCGGGATGAGCGCCGCCACCCGCAGCGACGACGACCAGCGCCGGCTCACCGCGGCCTTCGCCGACGGCACCCCGATCGTGGTCGATGCGGGTGCCCTAGACCTGCTGGGCTCGGTCACCGGGCCCGCAGTCATCACTCCGCACGCGGGCGAACTCGTCGGAGTTCTCGACGCCCACGGCATCACGGCCGACCGCGCCGCCGTGCAGGCCGACCCAGCGCGCTGGGCCGAACGGGCGGCCGACGCCACCGGCCTGGTGGTGCTGCTCAAGGGCCGCGTCACCCACGTCTGCTCGCCCCTGCTCGACGGCGAACGGATCGGCGCACGCATCGAAGCACCCTCCAGCTGGGCCGCGACGGCGGGCTCGGGTGACGTGCTCGGCGGCATCGTCGGCGCCGTCATCGCCACCCACGCCGAGCAGGCGGCCGATCCGGAGCGCCTGGTGGCCCTGGCCGCGACAGGCGCCTATGTGCACGCCTGGGCGGCCGAACGAGCTTCACGCGGCGGGCCGATCGTCGCCTCCGACATCGCAGCGTCGGTGCCGCGGCTGATCGCGCGGCTGGTCAGCGGCATCGACGACTGAACGAGCCCGTCGACTGAAAGAGCCTGCCGTCATCGGCCGAAGTGCCGACTAGGTGTCGGTCAGTCGGTCGGGACGGCGGTGAGCGAGACCTCGATGGTCGAACGGCCCGACGCGGTGCCCGGCACGGTGATGCCGTAATCCGCCAGATCGACCGGGATGCTGCCCGAGAGCGTCACCGTCTCGCCGTCCGTCTCGAGCAGTGCATCGAGCGACACGGTGTTGCTCACACCGCGAACGGTCAGGATCCCCGAAACCGGTACCGTCTCGTCGTCACCGTCCTCGGTCTCCAGAGGAATGGCCTGGGTGAGCACGAACGTGGCGGTCGAGTTGCCGCCGGTCGCCGCGATCAGCCCTCGCAGCACCAGATCCTGCGCCGGATCCGAGCCGGCCAAGGTCGAGAGGTCGACCATGAACTCCGCCTCGGTGACGGCCTCATCCGTGCGACCGATCATGCCCGAGATGTCGGAGGTCCGCCCGCCGACGAGCTGCTCGCCCGCGGCACTCAGGCGGTACTCCACCCACGACGAGGGGTCGATCTGCCAGCTGCTGGTCGCGCCCGACGCTCCGGCCACCTCGTCGGCCGGGGTGTCGACCACGGTGGGGACGATCTGCTGCATCGTGGCCGTGGAGTCCAGCGCCATGCTGCGCCCGAGGATGGGCATCGCCACCGCGGCTACGGCACCGACAGCGGCCGCGCCCGCGATGAGGGCGACGACGTACTTGACGGAGTTCTTCACGGGACGCTTTCGGATCGGGAACGATGACCAGTCAAGCAAGCGAAGGTGGTCGATCGCTGGGAACCGCCGGAGTACGCCCTGCATCTTCGGTCACAGCTCGCCCCCCCCACCACGACGACTGCGCCGGTCACCGTGCATTCAGAGTGCGCCCACTATGCTGACCCACGTGCTGACACGTGTGCGACGACTCGCTACCCGGCCCGTCGTCCTCTGGTCGGCGTTCGCCCTGACCCACCTGTGGCTGGGCTGGGTGGGTCTGAACCACCCGAACCTCCCGTTCGGCGACGTCACGAACGTGTACCTGCCGTGGGTGCAGCAGTCCCTCGACGGCTATCGTCTCGGCGTCGACGGCCCGTGGGTGTACCCCATTCTGGCGTTCCTGCCGATGCTCGCCTCCCTCGTTCTCGGGCCGGGCCTCTACGGCATCGGCTGGATGCTGATGGTCAGCATCGCGGATGCCGCGATCTTCGCCTACCTGATCACCCGTCGTTCCCGCACCGAGGTTCCCGCCGCCGGGCACGGCCTGCGCATCCTCGCCGCCTGGTGGTGGCTGGCGTTCCTCCTGCTGATCGGCCCGGTTTCTGTCGGGCGCATCGACATCTTCACCGTCGACCTCGTGATCGCCGGGCTGCTGGTCATCCGCAACCGGCCGGCCCTCGCCGGCGTGCTGCTGGGCCTGGCCACCTGGGTGAAGGTCTGGCCCGCCGCTCTGATCGCGGCCGGAGTGATCGCGATGCGCCGGCGCCTGCGCGTGGCCGTCGGCGCCCTGATCACCCTCGTGGGTGTCGCGGCCGGTGCTCTGGCGTTCGGCGCCGGGCTCAACGCCTTCAGCTTCGTGTCCGAGCAGACCGGCCGCGGAATGCAGGTGGAGGCGCCCATCTCGTCGCTCTGGATGTGGCTGGCGTTCTTCGGCGACCGCACGCGGGTGTACTACGACCACGAGATCCTGACCTTCCAGGTCACCGGCCCCGGCAGTGATCTCGCGGCCATGCTCATGACTCCTCTGCTCGTCGTCGCGGTCGCCGCCATCCTCGTGCTCGCCGTGTTCGTCGTGCGCACCGGCGCCGCCTCGACAGTGGTGCTGCCCCCGCTCGCCCTGGCGCTCGTCGCCGCGCTGATCGTGTTCAACAAGGTGGGGTCGCCCCAGTTCATGGTGTGGCTGTCGGCCCCGATCATCCTGGGTATCGTCACCCAGGGCCGCCGCTTCTTCCTCCCGGCGATGATGGCCTTCGTGATGGGCGCGCTCACCCAGGTGATCTACCCGATCGCCTACGACTGGGTGCTGGGGCTCGACCCGGTGATGCTCGGTGTGCTGACCGTGCGCAACCTGCTCTCGATCGCCATGCTCGGGGTCGGTGTGGCCATGCTGTGGCAGAGTAGGAAGTCCTCACGACCCGTGGGCCCGAGAGAGGTGGATGAGCATGCTGGTGGCCTTTTCCGTGGCACCTTCCGGCGGGCCGTCGCAGAGCGGTGACCCCGACGGCGCGAGCCTGCACGACGCCGTCGCCGCGGCGGTCGAGGTGGTGCGCTCCTCCGGCCTGCCGAACTCCACCGACGCGATGTTCACCACGATCGAGGGATCGTGGGATGAGGTCTTCGACGTGGTACGGCGTGCCACCGAGGCCATCCAGGCGTACGGCCCGCGCGTCTCGCTCGTGTTGAAAGCCGACATCCGTGGCGATCGCACCGGCGAGCTCGAGGGCAAGGTCGAGCGGCTGGAAGCGGCCCTCGCGCGTCGCGACGACCAGCCGGGCGCCTAGCCTCACAACCGGCCGAGCGCCGCCAGCGTGGCCGCCGAGACGGAGTTCTCTCCGCCGAGCACGGTGATCTCGGAGGGTTTCATCCTCACCAGTTCTGCGGCGACGCTCGGCGGGATGGAGTCTCTCTCGACCAGCAGCAGCGGTCCGTCGGCGCTGATCGCGGCGGGACCGCCCGACAGGGCGTCGGCGAAGCCGGCACCCGAGGCGATGTAGACGTGCGGCCCGCTCTGGTCGGGCACCGTCGTGGACGAGATGCCCACAGAGACCTCGTAGCGATCGGAGCCCGCGATGCGGACGACCGGCGCGATGGCGTTCAGCTGGCTGAATACCGCATCCGACACGCTGTTCACCCCGCCCAGCAAGACGATCGTCCGGGGCTGGTTCCGGGCCAGGTACGCCAGAACGTCTGACGGAACGGCGCCACGCTGCGTCAGCAGCACGGGCCCGCGACCGTGGCCGGCTGCCGCGCCACCGGAGAGCGCATCGGGGAAGGTCTCGCCGGATGCGACGTAGGCCACCGGAACCCGGCGCGTGAAGGCTGCATCGGCGACCGCGGCCGACACCGCGTAGCGATCGGCCCCGGCGATGCGGCGCACGACGGGGGCAAAGGCCCCGAGCGCGGTCTCGACCTCGGGGGAGATCGTCGCGGTGCCTCCCACGATCACGATCGCCGCCGGCTGCAGCCTCCGGAGTTCCGCCGCGATAACCGGGGGGATGCTGTCGCGCGTGACGAGCAGCACACCGCCTCCCTCCACGCCCACGGCCGCCGACGCGGACAGGGCGTCGCTGAACACCGCTCCCGACACGATGTCGACCACCGGTACGCCCGGAGAGAAGGTGTTCGCCGACAGCGCGGCCGACACCTCGTAGCGGTCTGCGCCGCCGATCCGCTCGATGCTGACGCGTCGTTCGGCCGGCGGAGCGGTGTCGGCCCGGGCCGTGGATCCCAGGAAGACCGTGGCGGCCACGGTGGCTGCCACGACCAGGGCGGAGACGATCGACCGGGAGCGTGGACGTGATGATACGAGCATGAGATGAGGATATGTCATCTCATGTCGAAGTGGAGCCATTCGGCTCGGGAGTCGTCAGTTGACGGGGAGCGGCTGGTCGTCGTCGGGCTGGGGGTTGGTGAGGTATTCGTCGCGGGGGAGCAGGCCGTCTTGGATGGCACGCTTGCGCAGCGCGACCTTGGTGCCTACGTCGATGCCCACCACGCGGTACTTCTCGCGGATGCGCTTGAGGTAGGACTTCGCGGTCTCCTCGGAGATGTCGAGGGCCTTCGCCACCTGCTTCACGGGCTCGCCACCGCCGTAGAGGGCCATCACGCGACGCTCCTGGGCGCTGAGCCGGGGCGAGGCGTCGAGGTCGTCGGCCGCGAGAGCCAGGTCGAGCTCGGTGGAGATGAAGCTGTCGCCCACCGCGGCGGCGCGGATGGCCTCGACGATCATGTCGGCCTCCTCGCTCTTCACCAGATAGCCCAGGGCCCCCGCGGCGATCGCCTCGCGCACCACGACGGGCTCGGAGTAGGTGCTCATCAGCACGGTCTTGACGCCGGCCGACTTGAGCGCGCGCAGTTTCACCGAGACGGGAAGCTGGTCTTTGAGGTCGAGGTCGAGCAGCACCACGTCGACCGGGAACTCCGGATGCGTCAGCAGGTCCGGCCAGGTCGTGACGGCGGCCACCATGCTGATGTCGTCGGCGGCTCCGCGGATCCACTCGGTCAGAGCACCGAGCAGCATGCGGTGGTCGTCGACGATGGCCAAACGGATAGGGTCCCGCTCGATCGTCACTGGAGCTCCTTCTTCACACTATGGGTCGGGCACTTCATAGGTCGGACCGCGAGGCATCAGGCACGACGACGTGGGCGTCGACGCTGACTCGCAACCTGCCGGTACGGGTCTCGAAGGAGTACCGGCCGACGCGGGACAGTGCCGACCAGACAGCGGGATCGATACGGCGGCGGGGTATGCCCTCGATCGAGATGACTATCGGAAGCACCATCCTATCGGCAGGCACACCACCGTTCGAGGAACTCGGCCGCCCCATCGACACCTCGATGCGAGGGGCGAAGCGCCCGGATTCGTCGACGATCAACCAGAGCGCCGAGAGCAGGCCGTCCCGCTGCGGTGGTTCGAGGTAGCCCGCCAACCCGTCGGCGTCGTGCAGCACCACGGCGTCGCCGAGCACCGCCGACTCCGTGGTGGCGTGCTTCAGCCAGGTCTCCCGGCGGCCCGCCACCAGCAGCCGGCGCAGGTCGGTGGCCAGCATCGACGCCGTCGAGGAGAGCGACTTGTCCAGCGGCAGCGCGACCCGGCCGGTCGCGACGTCTTGCAGCAGCTCCTCGGCGGCGAGGTCGAGCAGGGCGAGCTCTTCGGATGCCAGCAGCCCGAGGCCGTAGCGGGGAGCGCTGATGGTGCTCTCGGCCACGGTGCGATCCAGTTCCCGCTGCACCAGGTCGCCGAACGAGCGCACGATGATGATGCCGGCGAACGTCGGAACGACGGTGAGCACCACCGAGGAGATGCCGAGGGCGGCGGTTCCCGGCGAGGAGACCTCGAGCACTGCGAGCATCACCAGCTGCACGACGGTGAGAGCGCAGACGGCCACGAGCACGTTCATCGTGGGGCGGAAGGTGACGCAGGCCAGCATGGTGGCACCGATGCCGATGGTCACCGTCACGTAGCTCGCAGTGGGCTCGCTGTGCACCAGCGCGATGTAGTCCAGCGCGAGCGCGATGGAGTCGGCGGCGAGCACTCCCGCGAACGCCCAGAGCGGCAGCACGCCGCGGCGGCGGCGGGCGATCAGAACGGCCGCCGCGAAGGCGAGCACGACCACGGTCCAGCCGATCAGCGAGCCGGGCAGCCAGTCGTTCACCTCCCAGGTCCAGCCGAACGAGACCAGGCCGCGAACGATCAGGATGAGCCCCACGATCACCGCCCCGATGCCGAGGTAGCCGATCCCGAGCCGGGAGTCGCGCTCGATGTTCTGGCGGAGCTCGTCGACGGCCCGGGGGCCCGCGCGCCGGGCCCGGATCATCTCGGTCAGCACGCCGCCGTCTCCCGGCCGGGGCCGACGGCCCTCGGGCGCGGCGCTCACTTGGGCACCTCGAGCACGACGGTGGTGCCGGATCCGGGGGAGGAGAACAGGCGCACCTTGCCGCCCACGTCGTTGATGCGGGCGATCACGGATTCGGCGAGTCCCAGCCGGCCCACGTCGACCGACTGCAGATCGAAGCCGACCCCCGAATCGGTCACCATCGCCCGCACCGTCTGGTCGTCTTCGGTGATGGTCACGTCGGCGGATCCGACTTCGGCGTGCCGGCGCACGTTCTCCAGGCACTCGGAGAGCGAGAGCAGGAAGGCGTCGAGCACGTGGCTCGGCAACAGGATCTGTCCGGAGCCGTGCCAGGCGACCTCCAGGCCCATCCGGCCGAAGCGCTGCTTGACCGATTCCAGGGTATGACCGAGATCGCTGGTCTCGACCGGTTCGAGGGTGTAGCCCCCGGAGGAGCGCGGCATCGGCGTACCGCCGAGTCGCAACTGGCGCAGCAGCCGGGCATCCTCACCCGCCTGATTGCGCAGGGCATCCGGACTGACGCCGATACCGGAGTGCGCGAGCAGGGTGAGGGTGGCCAGGACGGTGTCGTGCAGCAGGCGGGCGCCGTGGCGGCGCTGCGCCTCGATCTCGCTCGCCTGCCGCTCGACCGCGTGCGCCCGCCCGAGCCGGGCCATGCCGGTGAAGGCGCGGCGCAGGCTCGCCGACAGCCAGGTGGCGGCCACGAACAGGGCCACCCAGCCCACCACGATCGAGGCGATCACGAACGCGGCCCGCTCGGTCTGCCAGGTGGCGAGGGTGGCCAGGGCCAGCACCGGAACGTACGCGGGCAGTACCAGCCAGAGCAGCCGGGGTGATGCCGAGATGGTGGCGATCAGCGAGGGGATCGCGGTGGAGGCGAAGAAGGTGAGGCCGCTGGTGGTCGGGATGTCGTCGATGGCGACGCCGGGCAGCAGGAAGCTCGCGAGGGTGGCCACCCCCAGCAGGTAGGTCACGCCCGGCCAGAGCAGCGAACGGCTGTTGCCGACGAGCGAGAAGCCGAACGCGGTGAGCGCCATCAGGGCCAGGTTGAGGCCGTAATCGCCGAGGTGGCCGAGGTTGGGCACCAGGATGCTCACGAACGAGGCGCTGGAGAACAAGAGCCCGAGATTGCGCGAGGTGCGGTTCAGCAGCTTGCGGCGTTCGCGATCCGTTCTGGGCATCAGTTCACTGCTCTGGGCATTTCTGCATGATAGCGCGACCGCGCGGAACCGGCCGCGGACCGGATGTGCCTCGCCGCGCCTTACACAGAAGTTCTGTTAGCGCTGCCCCCTGAAGTGGGGGTTGGAACATCGACAGGTGTCGGTAAACTCGAACGAGATCCGGGGGGAATTGGCCGGGGAGCGAGCTCAGCGCCGCTCCCCGGCCGCTTTTTTGCGTCAGCGTCGTCTCATCAGAGCGCGAGCAGCCGCGAGATCTCCCGGCCCACCTCGTCGAACTCGATCAAGAAGCCGTCGTGGCCGAATTTCGACTCGATCACGATCGGGCGGGTGCCGTCGATGTTCCCCGGGATGTGGGCCGCGATCAGCTCCTGGTCTTCGACGGGGAAGAGCCGGTCGCTGTCGATGCCGACGATCAGCGTCTTGGCGCGCACCGACTCGAGCGCGGCGACCACCCCGGCCCGGCCACGGCCGATGTCGTGCGAGTTCATCGCCTCGACCAGCGTGATGTAGGTGTTCGCGTCGAAACGGCGGGTGAACTTGTTGCCATGGAAGTCGAGGTACGACTCCACGGCGAAGCGCCCGCCGCCGCCCAGCGGACTGATGCCGCTCTGCCAGCTGCGCTGGAAGCGGGCGTTCAGCTCGCTCGGGCTGCGGTAGTTCAGCAGCGCCATCCGCCTGGCCAGCGCCAGCCCTTGGTGCGGGCCCTCGCCGTCGGGGGAGTCGTAGTACTGGCCGTCCTGGAACAGCGGATCGGCGCGGATCGCCTGCACCTGCACCGAGTTCAGCGCGATCTGGTCGGCCGAGCTCATGGCGGGGGCGGCGATGATCGCCACGCGGTCCATCTCGTCGGGGTACCGCACGGCCCACTCGAGCACCTGCATCCCGCCCATCGAGCCGCCGACCACGGCGAACCAGTGCTCGATGCCGATCGTGTGAGCGAGGGCGTGCTGGGCCACGACCTGGTCGGCGATGGTGGTGAACGGGAAGCGGGCACCCCACTCCACGGCGTCGGGCGCGATCGAGGAGGGGCCCGTGCTGCCCTGGCAGCCGCCCAGCATGTTGGGGGCGACGATGAACCAGCGGTCGGTGTCGAGGGGGAGGCCCGGCCCGACGAGCCCCGGCCACCAGCCGTCGGTCGGATGCCCGGGCTCGGCGGGGTGGTTGAGGTTGCTGTCGCCGGTGAGGGCGTGCAGCACCAGGATGGCGTTGTCGCGCTCCGGCGACAGGGTGCCGTAGGTCTGGTAGGCGATGCGGGCCCGCGGAACCACCGCCCCGCTCTCGAACGTGAAGTCGCCGATCTCGGCGAACCTCCGCCGCCCCACGGGGTCGCCCACCCGCCAGGCTCCGGATGCCGGCGGCTTCCCGAGCACCGACCGGATCTCCGCATCGCTGATGAAGCCGCTGGGAACCGTGTCCTCGTTCGTCTGCCAATCCATAACACGTCAATTCTGTCGTGCCCCGGGAGCCCCGATGACATTGTTACGTGCGGTGCTGGCGAAAGAGCCCCCTCGCACGGCGGCGAGAGGGCTCTTTCGGTGCGAGAACCGTCAGACGACGTTGGCGCGGACGGTTTCGCGGGCTGCGGCGAGACCGGTCTCGAGGTCGGCCTTCAGGTCGTCGATGTTCTCCAGGCCCACCGAGAGGCGCACGAGGCCAGGAGTGACACCCGCGGTGAGCTGCTGCTCCGGGGTCAGCTGGGAGTGCGTGGTCGACGCCGGGTGGATGACCAGCGAGCGCACGTCGCCGATGTTGGCCAGGTGGCTGAAGAGCTCGAGGCTGTCGACGAAGGTGCGTCCGGCATCCACCCCGCCCTTCAGCTCGAACGAGAGCACGGCGCCGACGCCCTTGGGAGCGTACTTGTTGGCGGCCGCGTACCAGGGGCTGGAGGGCAGGCCGGCGTAGTACACGGTGGCGATGTCGTCGTGGTTGTCGAGCCACTCGGCGATCTCCTGCGCGTTCTGCACGTGGCGCTCGATGCGCAGCGACAGGGTCTCGATGCCCTGGATGAGCTGCCAGGCGCTGGCCGGGGCGATCGCGGCACCGAGGTCGCGCAGCAGCTGCACGCGTGCCTTGATGATGTAGGCGATCGGGTCGCCGAGGGCACCCGTGTAGCTCACGCCGTGGTACGAGGGGTCGGGCTCGGTGAGTCCCGGGAACTTCTCGACGTTCTTGCTCCACTCGAACGTTCCGCCGTCGACGATGATGCCGCCGATGACGGTGCCGTGGCCGCCGAGGAACTTGGTGGCCGAGTGCACCACGATGTCGGCGCCGTGCTCGAAGGGACGGATCAGGTACGGCGTCGCGATGGTGTTGTCGACGATCAGCGGCACGCCGCTCTCGTGCGCGACACCCGACACCAGGGCGATGTCGAGGATGTTGATCTTGGGGTTGCCGATGGTCTCGGCGAAGAAGAGCTTCGTGTTCGGGCGCACCGCGCGGCGCCACTCCTCGGCGTCGTCCTGGTTCTCCACGAAGGTCGTCTCGATGCCGAGCTTGGCCAGCGTGTACTTGAACAGGTTGTACGTTCCGCCGTAGATCGACGACGACGACACGATGTGGTCGCCGGCCTCGGCGATGTTCAGCACGGCGAAGGTCTCGGCGGCCTGGCCCGAGGCGACCAGCAACGCTGCCGTACCGCCCTCGAGGGCCGCGACGCGCTGCTCGACGACATCCTGCGTGGGGTTGTGGATGCGCGTGTAGATGTTGCCGAACTCGGCCAGCGCGAACAGGTTCTGCGCGTGCTGGGCGTTGTCGAAGACGTAGGAGGTGGTCTGGTAGATCGGCGTGGCGCGGGCGTTCGTGGTGGGGTCGGGCTGGGCGCCGGTGTGGATCTGCTTGGTCTCGAACTTCCAGTTCGCAGCGTTGTCGCTCATGGACTTCTTCCTCAAAGTCGTGGGATAGGACTGAGGGAAGAGTAGGGGCGCGGCCGGAGGAGGGTCAATCGGCCCCGACTCGGGGCGTAACGCGGCTCGGCCCACCCTTAAGGGCGTCGCGCGAACAGCCACTCCGCGCGCGGCTCCACCAGCGGCCGGAACACGCGCCGCACGAGCGTCGTCGAGAGCGCGAGGGTGAGCAGGATGCTGAACAGGATCATCCCGACGTGCAGCAGGTCGGACTGCGGGCCGTCGAGCATCCCGCTCTGCCGGATGGGGTAGAGCACGAAGGTGTGCAGCAGATACACATACAGCGTCGCCTGTCCGAGCGGCGAGAACCAGGTGGCGCGACGGGGCATCAGCGTGAGGAAGGCCAGCACGAGCAGCCCGGCCAGCACGATCGCGCCGAGCCGCAGCGCCCCTGCCCACCACTGGTCGTAGCCGAACTCGGGATAGGCCTCCTGGAAGAGCAGCACCCGCCGCAGTTTCACCTCGCGCCACAGCGGCACGTTCGTGGCGATCACGAGGGCGAGGGCGGCGAACAGCGCGATCGACGCCGCGCGGATCAGCCACACCGTGCGCTGCGAGGCCGCCAGCCAGATGGCCGTCCAGGGGAGCTGCCGCAGCTTCCAGCCGAGCACGAAGAAGGGCAGCAGCGCGAGCGTGCGGTCCAGCGCGAACACGCCGCCGATGCCGGGCAGGTAGCCCGCGGCCACCGAGATCACCACGGAGATCAGCAGCGGATACCGCAGCAGCGCGAGGTAGGGCAGGGCCACCCGCCACACGATCAGCGCGAGCAGGAACCACAGGGTCCACGAGGGGTTGGCGAAGTCGACGCGGGGCCGCCCGTCGAGGAGGGACTGGATGACGCTCCAGATCGCCTCGAAGATCAGGTAGGGGAGCACGAGATCGGTGACGATCCGCTTCAGCTGCTTGGGCCCCGGCGCATCCGCCTTCGCGAAGTATCCGGCGACTGCTACGAAGACCGGCACGTGGAAGGCGTAGATGAACAGGTAGACGCCGTAGGCCGTGTCCGACTCGGCGATGAGCTTCAGGATGGCGTGCCCGATCACCACCAGGGTGATCGCCACGAAGCGCGCGTTGTCCCAGAGCGGCACGCGCTTGGGGCGTGCGAGCGGGGCGGACATCATTCCAGACTACCTTTGACGGTACGGAAGGGACCGGGGAGGTCCCGGTCTCGCTTGAGCGAATGGACCGGGATGACGCCCGGTCCGGCGAAGGGACGCGGATGAAGCGCGCGGTTGTGACAGGGGCGAGTTCGGGTATCGGGGCGGCGACGGTGAGACTGCTGCGCGCTCACGACTGGGAGGTCGTGGCGGTCGCCCGCCGGGAGGATCGCCTCCGGGCCCTCGCCGACGAGACCGGCGCCTCGTATTTCGTGGCCGACCTGACGAACGAGGCCGACGTCGAGGCCCTGCGGGCCAACCTCGAGGCCACCGGCGGTGTCAGCACCCTGGTGAACAACGCCGGCGGAGCCTTCGGGCTCGACCCGGTCGAGGGCGGCTCGATCGACGACTGGCGCCGGATGTTCGAGATCAACGTGCTCGCCGTGAAGAGCGTCACCGGTGCCCTGCTGCCGCTGCTGCGGGCGTCGGTGCAGCCCGGCGGATGCGCCGACATCATGACGGTCACCTCGATCGCCGGCCACATCTCCTACGAGGGAGGCGGCGGCTACAACGCCGCGAAGTTCGCCGAGCACGCGATGCTCGACGTGCTGCGCCTCGAGCTGAGCGGCGAGCCGATCCGGGTGCTCGAGATCGCCCCCGGCATGGTGCACACGGAGGAGTTCTCGCTCAACCGCTTCGGCGGCGACCAGGGCCGCGCCGACTCGGTGTACGCGAACGTGCCCGATCCGCTCTCCGCCGACGACGTTGCCGCGACGATCGTGTCGACCCTCGAACTGCCACCGCACGTGAGCCTGGACCTCGTGGTGATCAAGCCCGTCGCCCAGTCGGCCGCCTACAAGGTGGCGCGCGGCGAGTTGAAGGTCAAGACGCCCGACGCTCGCTAGCCGTACCGCCGGCCGCACCGGTGGTCGCCGGCGCCTCCTCCAGCGGTACGGTGGCGTCGGCGAACGCCAGCTTGGGCACGAAGAACAGCAGCACGGCGGCCACCACCGCGCCGCCCGCGCAGATCGCCCACACGGTCATGTACCCCGAGAGGCTCGACGCCGTCGCGGTGACCGCCGTCGACGCCCCCTGGAACAGCACCAGGGCGAACACCGCCGAGGCGAACGACCCGCCGATCGTCTTGGTGGTGTTCGTCAGCCCCGCGGCGATGCCGGTCTGGCCGATGGGAGCGGCGGCTGCGGCGGCCGCAGGCAGCGCGCCCACGAGGGCGCCGGAGCCGAGCCCGGCGATGAACATGTTCGTGAAGACCTGCCAGGTCTCCTGATGGAACGGCAGGAACAATCCGTAGCCGACGGCCACCAAGACGGTCGCGCCGATCAGCGCGATCCGCGGGCTCGCCCGCCGGGAGGCGATCGGGAAGATCACCGCGCCGATGATCATCGACAGCAGGTACACGCCGATCAGGATCGAGCGGCTCGACGAGCCGAGACCAAGGCCGTAGCCGTTCACCGGGTCGGTGCCGGCGAAGGTGCTGAGCGGAGCCTGGGCGCCGAGGAGGCTGATGCCGATCAGGCCCGCGGTGAGCTGTACCGGCCACATCGACGGCTGGCGGAGCACCCGCAGGTCGATCGCCGGATCCTTCTGCCGCAGCTCGTAGCGCCCGAACGGGATGAACACGAGCACGCCGAGGGCGATCAGCAGCCACACCCACCAGGTGGCGGGACCGTTGATGCGCAAGAAGGTCAGGCCGCTGGTGATCAGCAGCAGTCCGAAGGTGAGCATCGTGAAGCCGACGATGTCGAGGGAGCGGCCCGGTTGCGGGGTCGACTCGGGAACGCCGAACAGGATGGCGAAGAAGACGAGCGTCACCGCGACGGCCGGGATCGTGAGGGTCAGGGCGACGTTCTCGTTCAGGGCGCCGAAGAGCACGCCGCTCGCGAGGGCGCCGATGATGGCGCCCGCCTCGAGGGCGACGACGAGCAGGCCGGCCGCGCGCCGGGTCTGCGAGGCGGCCCGTCCGGTGCGCCGGCCGCGGTCGAAGATCAGCGCGATCTCCAGCGGCAGCCACACCACGTAGAAGCCCTGCAGCGCCCAGGCGATCAGGAAGCTGGTGAAGTCGCCGGCGGCCACCAGCCACCAGCTGGCGCCCGCCGTCAGCACGGTCGCCAGCAGCAGCATCCGCTTGTGCCCCACCATGTCGCCGAGCTTGGCCAGGATGGGCACGACGATCGCCGAGAGCAGCAACTGCGCCGCCTCGAACCAGTTGAAGTCGGCGTCGTTGATGCCGAGGTGCTGCACCAAGTCCGGGATGAGCGGCACGTAGAAGCCCTGCAGGATGCCGCTGGTGATCTCGACCAGGAACAGGAAGCCGATCAGGGAGGCCGTGACGCCGACGACTCCCGCGCGAAGGCCCCGGGCGGCGGGCAGCGGCGATGTCATGAACGGATGCTAGCCGCTCAGCGGGCCGGGTGATCGGCATTCTCTGCGACACGCGGATTCCGGTAGCGTTGCCTGCATGAATTCCGCCGCTCCTGACGCCGAGACCACCACCGAGACGGCGCCTGCGCCCGAGAGAGAAGTGCTGGGCTGGCTCGAGTTCGGCGACGCCTCGCGCACTCTCGCCCGCGACATCGTGGAGAGCGGCTTCGAGCCCGACTTCGTGATCGCCATCGCCCGCGGCGGGCTCATCCCGGGCGGCGCCCTCGCCTACGCGCTCGGCGTCAAGAGCTGCGGCAGCCTCAACGTGGAGTTCTACTCCGACATCGAAGAGACGCTTCCGGAGCCCATCATCCTGCCCCCGCTGCTGGACAACGAGCCGCTGATCGGCAAGAACGTGCTGCTGGTCGACGACGTGGCCGATTCCGGGCGCACGCTCGCGCTCGTGGTCGACCTGCTCGAGAAGCTCGACATCACCGTCAAGTCGGCCACCCTGTTCATCAAGCCGCGTTCGGTGATCAAGCCCGACTTCCACTGGAAGTCGACCGACCGCTGGATCGTCTTCCCCTGGTCGGCCCACCCGCCCGTGAGCGCCGAATGAGCATCCATCTGGTCGGCGGAGGTTGGCCGATCGAAGACGACGCCGCGGTCTACCGGCCCTTCTTCGAGGAGGTCGCCGCGCAGGCCGAAGCCGCCGGCAAGCTCGAAGGCGCCCACGTGGCCCTCGTGCTCGTGCGCGACGGCGACGCCCCCGAGAAGTACGCCGAGCTGGTGACCGCGTTCGAGCAGGTCGCCAAGTTCGTGCCCGTGCCGGTGCTCGCGCCCGAGAACGCGCCGATCCAGCCGGCGGCCTTCGCCGAGGTCGACGGCATCGTGGTGTGGGGCGGGCTCACGCCGGCGTATCGCACGTCCCTCGAGCCCTCGTTCGGCGAGATCCGCCGGCTCGTCGCCTCCGGCATCCCGTACCTCGGCTTCTCGGCCGGCGCGGCCATCGCGGCCGAGCACGCGGTGGTGGGCGGCTGGAAGATCGACACCGTCGAGATCGGTACCGAAGAGGCCTCCGAAGACCTCGAGCAGCTCACCGTGGCCGAGGGGATCGGCCTGATCGATCTCGCGGTCGACGTGCACGCGGCCCAGTGGGGCTCGGTCTCGCGCCTGATCGCGGCCACCGAGGCCGGCGTGGTCGACGGGGGAGTCGCGATCGACGAGCACACGGCACTGGTGGTCGGCGAAGGCCCGTTGCGTGTTCTCGGCCGCGGAAGCGTGTGGAAGGTCACCCCCGACTCCGGCAGCGTGCGGGTCTCCACCGCCGGTGCCGCGTGACGCGGGCGTTCTGACCGTGCCCGGACTCTCCCTCGCCGAGCTGGCCTCGAGCGGGCAGATCGATGCGGGGTGGGCATCCGCTCTCGAGCCGGTCGGCGATCGGATCGCGGCGATGGGCGAGTTCCTGCGCGCCGAGAACGCGGCAGGGCGGGGCTACCTGCCGGCCGGACCGAACGTGCTGCGGGCCTTCCGTGCGCCGCTCGCCTCGGTTCGGGTGCTCATCGTGGGGCAGGATCCGTATCCGACCCCGGGGCATCCGATCGGGCTGTCGTTCGCCGTGGAGAAGGACGTGCGGCCCGTGCCGCGCTCGCTCGGCAACATCTACAAGGAGCTGGCCTCCGACCTCGGCATCCCGCCCGCCGCGCACGGCGACCTCTCGGCCTGGAGCTCGCACGGTGTCATGCTGCTGAACCGCGTGCTCACGGTGCAGCCCGGGCTCGCGGGCTCGCACCGCGGCAAGGGCTGGGAGGCGGTCACCGAACACGCCATCCGCGTGCTGGCCGCGCGCGACGAGCCGCTCGTGGCCATCCTCTGGGGAAAGGATGCCGCCGGCCTGATCCCGATGCTGGGCGCCGTGCCGCACATCACCTCCCCGCACCCGAGCCCGCTCTCGGCCAGCCGCGGCTTCTTCGGCTCGAAGCCGTTCAGCCGGGCCAACGCCCTCCTCGAGGCCCAGGGAGCCCCGCCCGTCGACTGGCGCGTGGAATAGGCTGAACACCGTGTTGGAAGAGGAGTATCAGCCGCGTCGTGAACTTCCGCGATCGCTGCGGCCGAAGAGCTCGGAGAAGCCCCCGCTCGAGGTGCCGTTCGAGTACTCGCTCCGGGACGCGGTGGAGACCGACCTTCCCTACATCCGCGAGATCTACAACCACTACGTGGCCAACACGGTGGTGACCTTCGACGAAGACGCGATGACGCTCAAGGAGTGGCGGCACAAGTTCGCCTGGACCAAGAAGCTCAACTACCCCTTCCTGGTCGCCGTGTCGCCGGGCGGCACGCTGCTCGGCTTCGCCTACGTCTCGGCGTGGAAGCAGAAGGCCGCCTACCGCCGCACCGTCGAGAACTCCATCTACCTCGGCCCGGCTGCGACAGGCAAGGGCCTCGGCAAGGCGCTGCTCGGCGAACTGATCGTGCGCTCGAAGGCGGCGGGCATCAAGGAGATCCTGGCGGTCATCGCCGATCAGGGAGCGGATGCCTCGATCAGACTGCACGAGGGCTTCGGCTTCAAAGAGGTCGGGCGGCTCGGCCGGGTCGGCTTCAAGTTCGGGCACTGGCTCGGCACGGTGCTGCTGCAGAAGTCGCTCAAGTAGAGCGGCTGAGGGCTTCGGCCGCAGCATCCGTCGCGTCCCGATGGTCGCCGCCCGCCTCGATCAGCACGACGCCTCCCACCACCAGAGCCATCCCGAGCAGCTGTTGCCAGGTGAGCAGTTCGCCGAAGGCGATCCAGCTGACCAGGGCCACCAGCACCACCCCGACGCCGGCCCAGACGGCGTACGCGATGCCGAGCGGCACCCCGTTCGAGAGCGTGAAGCTCAGCATCACGAAGGCCAGCAGATAGCCGGCGCCCACGATCAGGTACGCCCACCAGCGTGAGCCCTCCACCGAGGCCACCCGCAGAAAGCTCGTGGCGACCACCTCGGCCACGATGGCCACGGCCAGGTACAGATATCCCATCAGGTCTCCTCGGTCGGGGTCGCACGGGTCGTACGGTCGGGCGCGGGCGCTGCCCACTGCTCAGGATGGCGGCGGGGGCAGGGTGCCGTCCAGGCTGCGGTCGAGTTCCGCGGCCTGGGCATCGAGCTGCTCGAGCTGGGCCTGCAGGTCGTCGTAGCGCGTGTACTGCGGCTCGAGGGCGTCGTACCGCGCGTCGAGCTCGTCCGATCGCGGCTGCAGCTCGTCGCGGCGCTCGGTGAGCTCGGAGTAGCCGCCGATGCCGGCCTCCGCATCCGCGTTGTAGGCATCGATGTCGGCCGACAGCGCCTCGGAATCGGCCCGGTAGGCCGCGGACTGCGCATCCAGCGAGTCTCCCAGCGCGGTCAGCTCGGCGGCCAGGCGGTCGACCTCGCCGTTCACCTGGGCCAGCACGCCCTCGTAGGCCGCGTTCAGGCCCACCACCACGGAGCGGTCGGTGAAATAGCGGGAGTAGTACGTCTCGAGCGCCGGGTCGAGATCGGCGACCTCGGTGGCGAAGATCGAGTGCAGTTCGGTCAGCAGCGATCGGCCCTCGAGGTCGCCGTAGCTGCCCATCCGCTCCAGGAACACCGGATCCGCCTGCTTCTTCTCCCACTCGGCCTGCAGGGAACTGCCGTCGTAACAACCGAGCACATGCCCGCCGAGCTCGGGCAGCTCGCAATTCCGCTGGAACTCCTCCTGGCCCTGGATGGCGGGGGAGGAGGCGAGGTACAGGAGGCGCCCCTCATCGCTGAGGGCGGTGGCATCGGCGAGGGATGAGGCCTCCACGGTGGCGGGGCGGGTCCAGATCGAGATCTGGTCGTCGACCCATACCCTGTGGCCCGAGTACCAGGTGAGCCCGGTGAGCAGGATCGCGGCGGCGACGAGGCCGATCACGACCTGCACGATCATCCGGCGGCGACGGGAGGACCGGCGGCGGAAGGGGGTGATCGACATCACCCTCGAATCGTAACGGAGCCGAGCATGCCTCGGTGCGGGCGTATCGTCGAAGCATGGTGCAGATCCATGAACTGAGCGCTGTGGAGCAGTACCGCCTGATCCAGCGCCGCGAGCTCGGCGTGCTCGAGGCCGTCGACCACTATCTCGACCGCATCGAACGGCTCGACCCCGAACTCGGAGCCTTCCACACAGTGACCCCCGGGGCGGCGCGGGAACGGGCGCGGATGCTCGACGCGGCCGACGATCGCACGGCACCGCTCTGGGGCCTCGCCTCGGCGGACAAAGACCTCGCGCGCCGGGCGGGCGTGCGCACCACGTTCGGGTCGCGGCTGTTCGAGCAGTTCGTGCCGGAGAGCACGGATGCGCTGCCCACCCAGCTGGACGCCGCCGGCACGGTGAGCCTGGGCAAGACGGCGACGCCCGAGTTCGGGCTGGCGAGCTACACCGAGAACCACGTCGCGCCACCGACGCGCGACCCCTACGACCTCGCGCTCGGTCCCGGCGGCTCCAGCGGTGGCGCTGCGGTGGCGGTCGCGGCCGGGCTGCTGCCGTTCGCCACGGGAACCGACGGCGGCGGCTCGATCCGCATCCCGGCCGCAGCCTGCGGGCTGGTGGGCCTGAAGCCGTCACGCGGTCTCGTCCCGGCCGGATCCGGCGTCGACTCCCTGGCCGGGCTCCCGGTGGCCGGGCCGCTGGCCCGCTCCGTGCCCGACGCGGCGATGCTGCTCGACGGCATGATCGCGCGTCACGGCGACCGCATCCAGCATCCGTTCACGCTGCGGGCACCCGTCGACGACGACGGCGCCTTTCTCGGAGCCGCGCTCCGCGGTGAAGGGCGCTTCCAGATCGGACTCACCACGTGGTCGCCCTGGGACACCGCCTACGACATCCGCATCGAACCCGAGGCGCAGGATGCGCTGGCCGTCGCCCGCGACGCCCTGGTGGAACTCGGTCACGGCCTCGAAGAGTTCACGCCGGAGGCGGCACCGCAGTACCCTGACGCCTTCCGCGTGATCTGGCAGGTCGGAGCCGGGACTCTGCCGGCGGACGACACGAACGAGCACCTGCTCGAGCCACTGACCCGCTGGCTGATGCACCGGGGGCGGGCGCTCCCGGCCACGGATCTGGCGGCCGCGCTCGGTACCCTCTCGGCCTTCGAGCGCTCGATCATCCGTCAGTTCGATCGCTACGACGCCGTGCTGACGCCCGCCCTCGCGCAGACCCCGCGCCCGATCGGCTGGTACGACGCCGAAGACGGCGAGCGCAATTTCGAGCAGCAGTGCCAGTACACCCCCTTCACTTCGTTCGTGAACGTGAGCGGCCTGCCCGCCATCTCCCTCCCCGTGCACGTCACGGCCTCCGGCCTCCCCATGGGAGCCCAGCTGATCGGCCGCCCGGGCGGAGAATCGACCCTCCTCTCGCTGGCCCGCCAGCTCGAGCGCCGCCTCCGCTGGGACACCCGCCACCCACCCCAGTACTGAAAGTTCCCGCCCCGCGCCCCGCCCGTCCGGCCCGTCCCGGCCCGCCCGACCCGTCCCGCCCAGTGGATGAGGTGTCTTAGGGCTCACCCACTCGACCCAAGGTGAGGGCGTGGCCGCGACAGCGACCGCACCCGAACATGTCCCCTCGCGCCGGGCGGGGACCGGCGCGACCGCCAGAGGCCCCTCGCCGAAGGTGAGAGGTCTCTGGCGCAACAGAAAAGGTATGGCAATCCTTAGTTAGGCATGCCTATACTTAGGGCAAATGTATGTGATCGCTTCCGACTCCACCGTCGTGTCCCAGGCCGCCGGCCGTGTGCTGCTCGCCGGCACCGAGGCGAACCTCGATGAGATCCGTGCCATCGTCGCCACGCTCGGCGAGAAGGCGATGGGCCAGGTCTTCGTGGAGGTGCCGACGGCATCCGACATCGACCCGATCGCCACGCCCGAGCGCGTGACCGTCACCTGGCTCACCCGCGACACCCGCAGCGGTGTGATGGGCAGCGGTCTCGCTTGCGCCCCCGGCCAGGCCGTGGGTCGCGCGGTTCGCGCCTGGATCGGCGAGATGTCGACCGGCGTGGCCGAGATCGACGGCGACGACCTCTGCGTGTGGATCGGCCGCGACGTAGTCCAGGGCTGACTCAGCGCGCCAGGTAGTTGCCGTCTTGCAGGCCCGCCTCGATCTCGAAATGGTTGTGCAGCGGATCCTGACCCGCGAGGGCGTAGAGCAACGGGAACATCATCCCGTAGGTCTTCCACTGCTGCCGGTGCACGCCTTCGTGGCGCAGCACCCGCGCATCCGCGTTCCGGTCGGTGAGGTACACCCCGCCCACGCAGGTGCCCCCGCGCCGGAACGCCCAGGTCGGCATGCCGGTGCACACGAAGAGCCCGTCGACCCGGCGGATGCGGCCGGTGCCGAGCACCGCGCCGAGCGTCAGCCCCACCGCCGTCGCGTACAGGTACCCGGCACGCGCCAGCGGGGGAGCGTAGAGGATGCGCCGCACGCGCTCCATGCGGTCCGGCCCGGCCGGGCTGCCCGACCCGCTCAAGCGGAGTCGTCCCGCCCGTAGGTCTCCAGCAGCCGCAGCCAGACCTCGCTGATGGTCGGGTAGGAGGGAACGGCGTGCCACAGCCGCGACAGCGGTACCTCGCCCACCACGGCGACCGTCGCCGAGTGCACGAGCTCCTGCACGTCCGGCCCCACGAAGGTGACGCCGAGCACCACCTTGCGGTCTTCGTCGACCACCATCCGGGCCGTGCCCTTGTAGCCGTCGGTGTGCACGCTGGCGCCCGCCACGTTGCCGATCTCGTAGTCGACCACGCGGATGCGGTAGCCCGCCTTCTCCGCCGCAGCGGCGGTGAGCCCCACCGAGGCCACCTGCGGGTCGGTGAACGTGACCTGCGGAACCGCCTCGTGATCGGCGGTGGCCGCGTGCCGGCCCCACGGCGCGGTGGCCAGCGGCTTGCCGGTCGCGCGCGCGGCGACGACGTCGCCCGCAGCGCGTGCCTGGTACTTGCCCTGGTGAGTGAGCAGCGCGCGGTGGTTCACGTCGCCGGTGGCGTAGAGCCACTCGCCGTCGAGCGGCCGGCCGTCGTCGCCGAGCACGAGCAGCGTGTCGTCGGTCGTGAGCCAGTCGCCGGGCGTCAGCCCGATCGTCTCGAGGCCGAGGTCACCGGTGCGGGGGAGACGGCCGGTGGCCACCAGGATCTCCTCCGACTCGATCACCTCGCCGCCCTGCAGCGTGGTGCGCACGATGCCGGCGTCGTCGCGACGCACCTCGGACGGCGAGGCGCCGAGCTTGAGCGTCACACCGAGGTCCCGGAGCGCATCCGCCACCAGTTCACCGGCGAACGGCTCCTGGTTGGCCAGCAGGCCTCCGCGCGACACGAGCACGACCGTCGTGCCGAGCGAGGCGTAGGCCGTGGCGAGTTCGCAGGCCACGACCCCACCGCCGACGACCGTGAGCCGGGCCGGGGCGCTCTTGGCGCTGGTGGCCTCGCGACTGGTCCACGGCTTCGCCTCGGCGAGCCCGGGGATGTCGGGCAGCAGCGCCACCGAACCGGTCGACACGACGATGCCGTGGCGAGCACGCAGCTCGGTCACGGTGCCGTCGGAGGCGGTGACGGTGAGCTGTTTCACACCCGTGAAGACGGCGTGGCCGCGCACCAGGTCGATGCCCGCGCCCTTCACCCAGTCGGCCTGTCCCGAGTCGTCCCAATTGCTCGTGAAGGAGTCTCGACGGGCGAACACGGCCGCAGGATCGATCGAGCCCGTCACGGCCTGCTTCGCACCGTCGACGTTCTGCGCGGCTCGCACCACCTCGCCGGCCCGCAGCAGCGCCTTCGACGGCATGCAGGCCCAGTAGGAGCACTCGCCGCCGACGAGTTCGGCCTCCACGATCGCGGTCGAGAGTCCGCCCTGCACGGCCCGGTCGGCGACGTTCTCGCCCACTGCTCCCGCGCCGATGACGATGACGTCGTATTCGGTGGTCATTGCTGCTCCTTCATCCTTCATGAGTGATACGCGGGTTCAGCGCACGAGTGCCGACACGATCCGCAGGATCGCGGGCAGGTCGTCGACCGAGGCCTCGGGTGCCGAGGGCGCGAACTCGGTGATGCCGGCGCCGGCCAGCGGGAACTGCTCGCGCAGTGCCCGGATGGCGGCGGTCAACTGGGCGGTCGTGACCCCGAACGGCTCGGGAAAGGCCACGCCGTCGATCTCGCTCGGGTCGAGCACGTCGAGATCGACGTGCAGGTAGACGGAGGTCGCACCGGTGGCGCGCACCGCGTCGACCAGGCCCTGCGGATCGGCCAGCTCGGCAGGGGAGAGCACTGCGAGGCCGCCGGCCTCCAGGTACTCGGCCTCGGCGTCGTCGAGCGCGCGCGTGCCCGCGAAGACCACCCGTGAGGGATCGATCACAGGGGCCGGCGCGAGCCCGGGGGGACCGTCGCCGAGGAGGGTGCGCACCACCATCCCGTGGAACGCTCCGGATGGCGAACTCTCGGGCGTGTTCAGGTCGCCGTGCGCGTCGAACCACACGAGCGCTGTCTGAGGTGCGGAGGCGAGCGCGTGACGCACCGCCGCGAACTCCACGCCGCAGTCGCCGCCGATCACGATCGGCACGTTTCCCGAGGGTCCGTCGACGGAGCCGCCGATGCCGGCGCTCACCTCGCGGAGCGCGGCATCCGTCGCCTCCACGATCACGGCGATCGACGAGAACCGGTGAACCCCCGTCTCCAGGGACTCACCGGCTCCCGCCGGAATCTCCACCACGGTGGTCGCCGCCGCCGGCAGGTCGCCGCGGATCGCCTCGGCCCCGTCGATCAGCCGCATCGCGCGGCTGGATCCCGAGCCCTGCCAGGCGGGCACGACGACGAAGCGCGCGGCCATGCGACGGGCCCTACTCGCCGCTCGTGACGGCCTGCGGGGCCGATCCCGAACCCGAGCCGGCCTTGAGGGCGGCCAGGCGGGCCTCGACCTCGGTGAGCTCACCCAGGTCGTCCAGGCTCTCGAACTGCGAGTCGAGGTTGGAGGCGTTCAGCTCCTCCTGGCCGCGCACGCGGGCCTCCTCGCGCCGGATCTTGTCCTCGAAGCGGCCGAGGTCGCTCGAGGGGTCGAGCACGTTGATGTTCTTCAGCGCATCCTGAACCTGGCCCTGGGCCTCGGCCGTCTTGGCACGGGCCACGAGGTTGTCACGCTTGGACTTCAGCTGGCTCAGCTTCTCCTTCATGGAGGCCAGGCCCGACTTCAGCTTCTCGACCGACTCGGTCTGCGAGGCGATCGAGGGCTCGGCGTCCTTCGCCTCCTTCTCGGCCTGCAGCTGGCGGGTGAGCGCCACCTTGGCGAGGGCGTCGAACTTGTCGGCGTCGACGGTGTTGCCGGCGGCGCGGAACTCGTCGCCCTTGGTGCTCGCCGCGAGGGCCTTGCGACCCCAGTCCGCAGCCGCGGCCACGTCTTCGCGGTGGTCGTCTTCGAGCAGGCGCAGGTTGCCGATGGTCTGGGCGATGGCGCTCTCGGCGTCGGCGATGTTCGAGGTGAAGTCGCGCACCAGCTGATCGATCATCAGCTGGGGGTCTTCGGCCTGATCGATGAGGGCGTTGATGTTGGCCTTGGCGAGCTGGGCGATGCGCCCGAAGATCGACTGCTTGTTGGACATCGTGGTCTCCTTTTGTTGCGTGGTCTGGTGTGTGATGCGAGTGGGGGTGCTGAGAATGCGGGGGCGCCGGATGATTCCGGGGAGGTCTCAGGGCGACCCGTGATGCGGATGCGTGCTCAGAATCGGCCTCCGCCTCCGCGACGGCCGCCTCCGCTGGAGCGGCTGCCGCCACTGGAACGCCGGCTGCTGGAACTGCTGCTGCGGCTGCTGCCTCCGCGGCTCCCGCCGCCCCAGCCGCCGCCCCAGGAGGAGCCGCCGCCGCTGTAGCCGCCGCCTCCGCCGCCTCCGCCGAGGAGGTTGCCGAGCAGGCCGCCGAGCAGCGCGCCGTTGAAGTCGCTGCCGCCGCCGGAGCTCGATCCGCCGTAGCCGCCCTCCGACGACTGCGCCCACGACACGTCCTGCTGGGCCGAGGCCGAGGCGCGGGAGGCGAGCTGCGAGGCCGTGGTGGCTTCGCGCAGCGAGCCCTCGGGATCGGCGATCGCGATCGCGACGGCCTGGTCGAGATGCCGCTGGGCTTCGGAGAGCCGGGTGCGGGCATCCGGGCCGACCGCCCCGCGACGGGTCTGCAGGTAGGCGGCCGCCTGCGCGACCTCGCTCTGCGCTCCGGCGATGGCGCGGTCCCGCTGGGCGGTGACCCGGGCGATCCGCTCCTGCTCGCCGCGCACGGCGGCGAGGGCCTGATCCAGGGGCACATCGGCCTTCTCCAGCGCCAGGCGGGCGTTGAGCGGATCGCGGGCGCCCATCGAGCGGGCGCGCTGCAGTTCGACTCCGACCGCGCTCGAGAGCGAGGCGAAGGCGGGGTCGGTCGCGCTGCCGGGGGAGGCGGATGCTGTGGCCTGCAGGCGGGCGACGTCGGCGAGATCCTGCTCGGCGTCAGCGATCGCCGCGCTGAGGGCGCTGCCGGCGGCGGTCAGGTCGGTCTCGAGTGCGGTCACCGCCGTGGCGAGGGTCTGCGCCTGGGCGATGGCCTGGCGGGCGGTGCGGATCTTGAGGGCGGCCGAGGCGCCATCGCCCGCCGTCACCGCAGCGGCGGCCTCGGCGATCTGCGACTCGGCGAACACGCGCAGCTGGTCGATCTGCTCGGCACTGCCGCCGACGCTGGTGAGGGCGGGCGCGTCATAGGCCTGGCTCAGTCGCAGCAGCCGCTCGCGCGCCGCTGCACCGCCGGTGGCGATGGCGGCCAGTTCCGCTCGGGCCGTCTCCAGGGCGGGTGCCGGATCGCGCTCCACGTCCCGTAGCGCGGTGAACGCGGCGAGCTGCTCGTCGAGGGCGTCGGAGGCCTGGTCGCAGATCGCGATGATCTGCTCCGACCAGCTGCGGCGTTCCTCCGCGGTGTCGGGCACGGCGTCGTCGAGTTTCTGCTTGAGGGTGAAGGCCTGCGAGAGCGAGGCCTTCACCGTGGCCAGGGTCTCCGAGAAGCCCTTGGTGGCCTCGGCGCCGAACTGCGCGACGGCGAATCCCAGCTCTTCGTCGCTCGAGGTGACGGCGTCGTCGAGGTCGACCAGCACGGCGCCGACCTGCTGGTCGAGCTCCTTCTGGGTGGGGCCGGCCGCGACGGCCGCCGCCGTGTCGCGGGCGTCGAGCTTCTTGCGCCGGCGCACCAGGAAGAAGATCAGGCCGCCGAGCACGAGCAGGATGATGACGATCGCGATCACCCACGACGAGACGCCGAAGCCGCTCCCGCCGGCATCCGAGGAGGATGACGAGCCGCCGCCGAGTTCGTCGCCGAACCCTTCGGCGGCCGCGACGGCCGCGCCCGCCCAGTCGCTGTCGCGCAGCTGCGGCACGATGTCGTCGTTCTCGATGCTGCTCAACTGGGCGTCCGAGAGCGCGAAGTCGGCGTCGACCGAGAGCTGGTAGACCCGGTCGTCGACGGCAACCGCGAGCAGCACGTCGTTGGTGCCGAACTGGTTCTGGTTCGCGACATCCGTGGCCCATTGCTGGCGGTCGGAGGGGTTCGTGAACGAATCGGTGTAGACCACGAAGAGGTTCACACCGTGCTCGGTAGCGAGGGTGTCGATCGCATCCTGCACCGTGCTCTGGTCCGAGCCCAGAACGCCGGCCTCGTCGACGATGTAGCGGCCGTTCAGATCGACCGGATCCCCGGCGAAGGCGGGCGCGGCCGGGGCCAGCAGGGCGAAGCCGACCAGGGCGACGGCAGTGGCGACGAGGGTTCGGAGGGGCGCCGCTCGGCGCGTCCGGTGCGGGGGTCTCATTCCGATGAAGTCTAGGAGGGTCTCGCCGAAAACGTCTACGAAACTGGGTGTTCTCCCCACGATTCCCGGGAGCCTCGGATGTTGCGGGCCGCAGTGCGCCGTGAGGGTCGGCCGGGCGCCCTCGGGCCGCACCGCCCCTGGCGCACCGTCCGTATGTTGCACCGGGTTACGGGCGCGCGTGCATCCGGATGCGGCACTCGGCAGGATGGGGGGATGCCAGCCGCCCGCCTCAGCGTCGTCGTCGTGACGACCTCGCGCCCGCACGCGCCGGAGTACCAGCGGTACTCCGCTCTGCTGCTGCAGCGCGCGGTCGCGGCATCGCGGGCCGAGGGCTGGCAGGTCGACGTGATCGCCGCCCAGGAGGCGGGTCTGACCGGGTCGCTCCGGGCCGCCGACGGGTCGTCGGCGCTGCTGGTGCTGGGTGGCGAAGACATCGCCCCCGAGTTCTACGGCGGCGCCCGCGGGTACGCCGGTGAAGGCGCGCACGCCGAGCGAGCCGACGAGGCGCAGATCGCGCTGGTGCAGCGCGCCGTCGAGCGCGGTACCCCCGTGCTCGGGGTGTGCCGCGGCCATCAGGTCATCAACGTGGCGCTCGGCGGCACCCTGATCCAGGATCTCGGCGAACGCTCCTCGCACCGGCACGAAGACGTGCCGATCGAGTTCGTGATGGCCGACCATCTGGTGCGGATCGAGAACGGCAGCCGGCTGCACGCCCAGCTCGGCGACACCGCCACCACGCGCAGTGCCCACCACCAGGCCGTCGACCGGCTCGGGGCGTCTCTGCGCGGTGTGGCTACGGCATCCGACGGCCTCGTCGAGGCGATCGAGCACCGCGACGCCCCCGTGCTCGGCGTGCAGTGGCACCCCGAAGACCCGGGTGCGGTCTCGGGTCAGCTCGAGAGCCTTCTCGGCACCCTCGCGCAGGCGCGCGCCCTCGCGGCCTGACGCGCTTTCCACCCGCACCGCTCCTTCGGATCCCGTCTCGGCGACCGTCTTATACGCCTGCCTGCGCGAAAAAGTGTGTAAGAAACGCCGGGGAGTTGCTACTGTGGTCGATGTTGTTGCTGTTACGTGTGTTACTGATGTGATTCAGGGCCGCGTCACTCGATCGTTCGGGGGAGTCATGCGGGCCACCGCTCCAGTCGTGCCGGCCAGGAGGCGCTTCGCCGCGGCCGTGGCCTTCGTGGGCGCCGTCGCGCTCGGGTCGACCCTCTTTCTCACCACCCCCGCCTCGGCCACGAACTACCCCTCGTGGGACGACGTGGTGGCTGCGAAGGCCAGCACCGATGCCACGGCCTCGAAGATCAGCGACATCCAGGGCCTCATCTCGGGCCTCGCCGCCGAGGTGGATGCGGCGCAGGCCGTGGCCGACCAGGCCTGGGCCGCCGACCAGGCCGCGCAGAACGCGCTGGCCGAGGGCACCCGCAGGTCCGACGAGCTCGCCGCACAGTCGGCCGAGGCGGCCACGCAGTCCGAAGCCTCCAACAAGCGCGCTGCCGCCCTGGCCGCGCAGTTCGCCCGCAGCGCCGGCAACGACCTCACCTCGCATCTGATGGTCTCCGGCAGCGACAGCGACGACCTGCTCTACCAGCTCGGCACCATGTCCAAGCTGAGCGAGACCAGTCAGGACGTGTTCGCGAAGGCCGAGCAGGACGCGAACACCGCCGACCTGCTCAGCCAGCAGGCCGCGGTCGCGAAGAGCAGCCTCGAGTCGCTCGCCACCGCTGCCGCCGCTTCGCTGCAGTCGGCCATCGACGCGCAGAAGGTCGTGCAGTCGGCCCTGATCGAGCAGCAGAACCACGAGGCGGAGCTCACCGTGCAGCTCGCCGCCCTGCAGCAGAACAGCATCACCACCGAGGCCCAGTACAACGCCGGCGTCGAGGCCGAGCGGCAGCGTCAGCTCGCCGAGGAGAAGGCGCGTGCCGACGCCGCTGCGGCCGCTGCTGCTGCGGCGGAAGCGGCCGAGGAGGCGAGCGGCGGCTCCGGCGGTTCCGACTCGGGTTCCTCCGATTCCGGGTCCGGCTCGGGCTCGTCCGGCGGTGGCGGCGGCGGTGGGGGCATCAACGTCTCGCCGCCCGCGCAGACCTACAGCGGAGAGGCCGTGGTCGCCTACGCCGAGCAGTTCGTCGGCGTGGTGCCCTACGGCTGGGGCGCCGATCCCAGCGACAGTTTCGGCTGCGACGGCCTCACCCAGTACGTCTACGGCCAGTTCGGCATCTCGCTGCCCCGCCTGGTGAGCGCTCAGGCGCGGATGGGCGTGCAGGTCTCGCCGCAGAACGCCCAGGCCGGCGACCTCGTCGTCTGGCCGGGAGCGCACATCGGCATCTACGACGGCCAGGGCGGCGTCATCCATTCGCCCGACTGGGGTCGCTACGTGACGCACGCCACCAACCTCTGGGGCTCGTACTACTTCGTCCGGCTGGTGTAGCCGCTCACACCTCGGTGGGCGCCGAGGCGTAGCTGGTCACCGATTCCACGGTGCCGTCCGCGTTCTTCACGATGTGGTCGCAGTGCCGGGTTCTCGCCCAGGTGCGCCCTTCGGCGATCGCCTGGCTGCGGATGACGTGGGTGGAGAGGTCGCTCTCCTCGCCCTGCATCCGGTTGTGCCACATGTTGTGGCTGCGGTAGGTCTCGACGGCGTCCATGCTCTCGGATCCTTCTTCATCGACGGATGACGCGGATGGGTCGTCCGCGCCCGACGCGGATGGGTGGTCCGCGTGGCGGCATCCTACCGCCGATGCGGCCCGAAAAGACCTGAGACGGCCGAATGGCCCTCGCGCCGCAGGAGCGGCGGCGCGATGTAGGCACATGGCGGCGGCGCGATATGAATACGTGTGCCCCCAGTAGGATTTGAACCTACGGCCTTCTGCTCCGGAGGCAGACGCTCTATCCCCTGAGCTATGGGGGCTCGGGGTGCTCGTCAAGGTTAGCAGGCCGCCGGGGCCGTTTCGGTCATCGGATGCGGCCCGAGCGTGTCAGGATTTGACCATGCAGCGATCCGTCTCCGTCCGCATCGACGCCACCGTCGATCTCGGCACCACCGTCGTGTTCTCCATCGCCGCCGCGCAGAGCGTGCCGCTGCTGCGCGAGCGGATCGAGTACGCCGTCGACGGCGAGCCGATCGAACCCACCGAGCTGCTGGATCAGCACGGCACCCGCCTGCACCGGTTCGCCGTGCCGGCCGGCAGCTTCACGGCCAACTACGAGGCCGTGGTCGACGGGCAGGCCGAGCCGGCCCCGGTCGAGCCGGTCGACCTCATCCGCTACCTGCGCCCGAGCCGCTACTGCGAGTCCGACACCCTGATGCCCACGGCGCTGGGGGAGTTCCGGGGCCTGACCGGACGCACCCTGCTCGAGGCGGTCAGCTCGTGGGTGGGTTCCGAGCTGCGGTACGTTCCCGGGTCGAGCCTGCCGACGGATGGCGCCGTGCAGACCCTGCTGCTGCGTCAGGGCGTCTGCCGTGATTACGCGCACCTCGTGATCGCGCTGCTGCGGGCGCTGGACGTACCGGCCCGTCTGGTGTCGGTGTACGCACCCGGCCTGTATCCGATGGACTTCCACGCCGTGGCCGAGGCCTACGTCGACGGCGCCTGGAACGTGGTCGACGCCACCACGCTGGCGCCCCGCAGCACCCTGGTGCGGATCGCCACGGGCCGCGATGCCGCCGACACCGCCTTCCTCACCAACCACGGCGGCAACCTGGTGCTCGATCACTTCGAGGTCACCGCGGTCGCCGACATCCTGCCCACCGATGACCTCATGCAGCTGGTTGCCCTGCGCTGACGCGCGCACGAGAGGGCCTGGCCCGCGCGGGAGCGGTAGGATCGTACGCCGTGACTCCTGAAGCCCTCTCCGCTCATCTGTTCGCCATCGTGAGCGAGCGCCTGTCCGCCGTCGACGGCGTCTCCATCACCGAATCGGATGCGGCACTCGAGCGCCCGCGCAACCGCGACCACGGCGACTGGGCCTCCAACATCGCCATGAAGCTGGCCAAGAGGCTCGGCACCAACCCGCGTGAGTTCGCGCTCGAGCTGGTGCCGGCGATCCAGGCGATCGACGGCGTGGCCGCGGTCGACGTGGCGGGCCCGGGCTTCATCAACATCACCCTCGACACGGCGGCGGCGGGCGAGATCGCGCGCACCGTCCTCGAGGCGGGGGAGTCGTACGGCCACAACGCCGTGCTCGCCGGTCACACCATCAACATGGAGTTCGTCTCGGCCAACCCCACCGGCCCGCTGCACATCGGCCACACCCGCTGGGCGGCGCTCGGCGACTCGATCGCCCGGGTGCTGAAGGCATCCGGAGCCGAGGTCTCGACCGAGTACTACATCAACGACGCCGGCAGCCAGATGGACATGTTCGGTCTCTCGGTGCTCGCGGCCGCCAAGGGCGAGCCGACCCCCGAGAAGGGCTACCCCGGGCCCTACATCGGCGAGCTCGCCAAGCAGGTGCTGGCCGCCGTGCCCGACCTGCTCGACAAGCCGCACGACGAGGCCGTGGCCATCGCCCGCGACACCGCCTACGAGCTGCAGATGGCCGAGATCAAGCACTCGCTCGAGACCTTCCACGTGCACTTCGACGTGTTCTTCTCCGAGCGCACCCTGCATGCTCCGGATGCCGTCACCGGCAAGACGGCGATCGACGACGCGGAGGAGCGGCTGCGCGCCCAGGGCCACGTGTTCGAGGCCGACGACGCCGTGTGGGTGCGCACCACCGACTTCGGCGACGACAAAGACCGCGTGCTCACCCGCGGCAACGGCATCGTCACCTACTTCGCCGCGGACGCCGCGTATTACCTCTCCAAGAAAGACCGCGGCTTCCCCGAGAAGATCTACCTGCTCGGCGCCGACCACCATGGCTACGTGGGGCGCCTCAAGGCGCTGGCCGCGGCGGCCGGAGACGATCCCGATACCGGCCTCTCGGTGCTGATCGGCCAGCTGGTGAACCTGAACGGCGCGAAGCTCTCCAAGCGCGCCGGCAACATCATCGAGCTCGACGACCTGCTCAGCTGGATCGGCGCCGACGCCCTGCGCTTCTGGCTGGCCCGGTATCCGGCCGACTCGCCGCTCGCGCTCGACGGCGAGAAGCTGCGTTCGCGCACCAACGACAACCCGGTCTTCTACGTACAGTACGCGCACGCCCGCACCCGCTCGGTGGCGCGCAACGCCGCCGCGGCAGGGGTCACGCGGGACGACTTCGAGCCTTCGCTGCTGGTGCACCCCACCGAGACCGCACTGCTCGGTGCGCTGCAGGAGTTCCCGCGGATCGTGGCGCACTCCGCCGAGCTGCGGGAGCCCCACCGCGTGGCCCGCTACCTCGAGGAGCTCGCCGGCTACTACCACCGCTGGTACGACGCCTGCCGCGTGCTGCCGCTCGGCGAGGAGCCCATCACCCCCGTGCACGGCACCCGCCTCTGGCTGAACGACGCCACCGGCCAGGTCATCCGCAACGGCCTCGACCTGATCGGCGTCTCCGCTCCCGACCGCATGTAGCCTTCCGTCCCGTTGCGCCAGAGATGGAGCGCGCGCCCTCCTTCGGGCTGAGACTCCGTCGTCCGGCCTCTGCGGCGGGATCCTCCGTCGTTACGGACGGGGGTCGGGGCCGGGGGTGCTGCCCGGGTCGTCGGGGAAGCCCGTGCCAGGATGGGGGCATGAGCGCCGAGTACCCCACCGTGCCCCTGCCCGACGCGCAGCCGGCGGCGGCCGCGGCGCCGCCGAGGCGCCGCAAGCGCTGGGTGTGGTGGCTGATCGGTGCGGTCGTGCTGCTCGCGGTGCTCGTCGTCGTGGCCGACATCGGCTTCCGGGCCTACGCGCAGGGGCAGGCGGAGGCCGAGATCCAGACGCAGCTTCCCGACTCGGTCGACGGCGACGTGCACATCGCGATCGGCGGCTTCTCCTTCCTGGCCCAGCTGGCCGCCGGCACGTTCGACGAGGTGACGGTGGATGCCCCGTCCCTCACGGTCGACGGCGTCCCCGTCGAGGCGCACGTCGTCGCCACCGGCGTGCCCACCGACTTCGCGAAGCCGGTCGGCGACATCCAGGCCACCCTCACGCTCGACCAGGCGGCCGTGAACGACGTCGTCCAGCTTCCGGACGGCGCCACCCTCGAGCTCGGCGACGGCGACGTCTCCTACGACGGCGAGGCCTCGGTCTTCGGCCTGCCCATCGGCTTCCGCGTCACCGGTGCGGTGCAGGCGGGCGGTGACACCGTCACGATCGAGCCGACCGGCATCGCGGTCACCCAGGGCAGCACCTCGCTCGACCTCTCGAAACTGCTCCCGGGTGTCGCGAAGTCGCCCATCACGGTCTGCGTCGCGCAGTACCTCCCGCAGGGCGCCTCCGTCGATACCCTCACGGTCACGCCCGGCACGGTCACCGCCGAACTCAGCGCCCAGCAGTTCGTGCTCGGAGAGGAGAGCCTGCGCACGCTCGGCACCTGCGGCTAGCGCGAGTTGCCGAAGGTGAGGCGCTCCTGGAGCCCGTATCTCACCGTCGGCCATTCCCCGTCGATGATGGAGTAGACCACCGTGTCGCGAACGGTTCCGTTCTCGAAGACCGTGTGATTGCGCAGCACGCCGTCCTGCTTCGCGCCGAGCTTCTCGATAGCCGCCCGTGACTGCCGGTTGTGCCAGTGCGCCCGGAACTCCACCGCCCCGCAGCCCAGCTCGTCGAAGGCCCGACTCAGAAGCAGAAGTTTGGCTGCGGTGTTGATGCCCGTGCGTTGCGCACCGACGCCGAGCCACGTGGAGCCGATCTCCAGGCGCCGATTCGCCGGTTCGATCGCGAGATACCCCGTCATCCCCACGGCGCGGCCGGAAACCGCATCGATCACGGCCCAGGGAACCATCGACCCTTCCGCGTGGGCGGAGCGGCGCTTCCGGATCGTCGCGGACATGGTGTCCGGAGAGGGGATGTGGGTGTACCACGCCCGCCAGAGGTCGTCCACGCGCACGGCGTCCACCAGGTCGTCGTGGTGCGCATCGCTCAGCGGCTCCAGCTGCACGAACTCGTTGCGGAGGACGGGGGCGGCGAGGAAGTCCACCGTCCGATCCTACGAGCTCGACGCGCCGCGACGAAGAAACCGTCACCGTTCGGCGCACGCCCCGGGTGCGCCCGCGGCCGGAGGGCCCGGCCGTCACATGACGGCTGCGGCATCCGTCGCCCGCTAAGATCGTCGGTACGTCCGGGTGATCATCCCCCGGAGCCGGCTTCAGGGACCAAGCCAGGTCCGCTCGCCCCTTGTGCCGCCGCGGCACGCGCCCGAGACCCCGCCGAGGGTCGACGACACAGCAAAGGGATCCGTCCATGACCTCCAGCCCGCTCGCGCCCGAGTGGCTCGACCACCCGGCCGACGCGAACGACCTCCCGGCCGCCATCTGGCCGCGCTCCGCGGCCCGCACCGCGACCGGCGAGATCGAGATCGGCGGCCTCGCCGCGCCCGCTCTCGCCGAGCGCTTCGGCACGCCCCTCTACGTGATCGACGAGCAGGATGCCCGCTCCCGCGCCCGCGAGGTGCGCGAGGCCTTCCAGGCCGAGGCCGCGAACGCCGGCACCACCGCGACGGTCTACTACGCGGGCAAGGCGTTCCTCAGCATCGAGGTCGTGCGCTGGATGGTGCAGGAGGGCCTCTCGATCGACGTCTGCAGCGGCGGTGAGCTCGCGGTCGCCCTGGCCGCGGGAGCGGATCCGGCGCACATCGGGCTGCACGGCAACAACAAGTCGCTCGACGAGATCGACCGCGCGGTCGCCGCGGGCGTCGGCGCCATCGTGATCGACAGTGCCATCGAGATCGAGCGCGTGGCCGAGGCCGCCGCCCGGCACGGTCGCGTGCAGGGGGTGCGGCTGCGCGTGAACAGCGGTGTGCACGCGCACACGCACGACTTCCTGGCCACCGCCCACGAAGACCAGAAGTTCGGCGTGCGCCTGGAGCAGGCCGCCGAGTACGTCGCCGCGATCCGCTCGCACGAGTCGCTGCGCTTTCGGGGCCTGCACTGCCACATCGGCTCGCAGATCTTCGGGGCCGCCGGCTTCGCCGAGTCGGCCGCGCGCCTCCTCGCCGTGCACGCCGAGCTGCTGGCGGGCGGCGAGGTGCCCGAGCTCAACCTCGGCGGCGGGTACGGCATCGCCTACACCGGAGCCGACGACCCGACCCCCATCGCCGAACTGGCCGCCGGCATCGTGGCCGCGGTCGCCGGGGAATGCGGCCGCCTCGGCATCGCGGTGCCCGGTCTGGCCTTCGAACCCGGCCGTGTCATCATCGGCAACGCCGGCGTCACGCTCTACACCGTCGGCACCGTGAAAGACGTGCTCGTGGGTCAGCACGACGGCACGGATGCGGTGCGCCGCTACGTGAGCGTCGACGGCGGGATGAGCGACAACCTGCGCCCCGCCCTCTACGGCGCCGACTACACGGTGCGCCTGGCGAGCCGCGAATCGGATGCCGACCCGGCCCTCGTGCGCCTCGCCGGCAAGCACTGCGAGAGCGGCGACATCGTCGTCTACGCCGACTACCTCCCGGGCGACGTGCAGCCGGGCGACCTGGTGAGCGTGCCGGCCACCGGCGCCTACTGCTGGTCGATGGCGAGCAACTACAACTACCTGGGGCGGCCCGCGGTCGTCGCGGTGTCGGAGGGCGAGGCCCGGGTGCTGATCCGGCGCGAGACCGAGCACGACCTGCTGTCCCGAGACGCGTCCTACCTACCCACCACCGCAGCAGAGGCAGTGAAGCCATGATCGAATACCGCAACCTCCGGATCGCCTTGCTCGGCGCCGGATCCGTCGGCTCGCAGGTCGCCCGCCTGCTGCTCGAGCACGGCGACGAGCTGGCGGCCCGTGTGGGCGCCGGGCTCGAGCTGATCGGGGTCGCCGTGCGCGACGTCGACGCCCCGCGCGACACCAGCATCCCCCGCCACCTGCTCACCACGGATGCCGCCACGCTCATCCAGTCCGCCGATGTGGTGATCGAGCTGATGGGCGGCATCGAGCCGGCCCGTGAGTACATCCTGCTCGCCATCAACTCCGGCGCCGACGTCGTCACCGGCAACAAGGCGCTGCTGGCCACCCACGGCCCCGAGCTGTTCGACGCCGCCGAGCAGGTGGGCGCCCAGCTCTACTACGAGGCCGCCGCCGGCGGGGCGATCCCGATCATCCGGCCGCTGCGCGACAGCCTGGCGGGCGACCGCGTGAACCGCGTGATGGGCATCGTGAACGGCACCACGAACTTCATCCTCGATCGGATGGACGTGGAGGGCGACACCTTCGAGAACGCCCTGGCCATCGCGACGGAGCTGGGCTACGCCGAGGCCGATCCGACCGCCGACGTGGAGGGCTACGACGCCGCGCAGAAGGCGGCCATCCTGGCCAGCCTCGCGTTCCATACCGCGGTTCCGGTCGAGGCCGTGCACCGCGAGGGGATGACCTCGGTCACCGCCGCGCAGGTCGTCGCCGCCCAGAAGGCCGGCTACGTGGTGAAGCTGCTCGCGATCTGCGAGCGGCTGACCGATCCGGAGACCGGCGTCGAGGGGGTCGTCGCACGCGTGCATCCAGCCCTGATCAGCCGGCGGCATCCGCTGGCCGCCGTGCACGACGCCAAGAACGCCGTGTTCGTGCAGGCCGAGGCCGCCGGAGACCTCATGTTCTACGGCGCGGGCGCGGGCGGGGTGGAGACGGCCTCGGCCGTGCTCGGCGACCTCGTGTCGGCGGCGCGCCGCCACGTCGCGGGCGGCCCGGGTGTGGGGGAGTCCACGCACGCGAACCTGCCGATCCTCGGCATCGGTGCGGTCAGCACGCGCTACCAGCTCACCCTGATCGTGGCCGACCAGCCCGGTGTGCTGGCCCAGATCGCCGGCGTGTTCAGCGAGCACGGCGTCTCGGTCGAGGCGTTGCAGCAGACGGTGCAGCCGGCCGCACCGTCGGTCCTGGCCGCCGCCGGGGCGCCGGGTCAGGCATCCGAGCCGCTCACCGCTACCCTTGTCATTGTCACGCACGAAGCCAGCGACGCCGCCCTGTCGGCGACGGTGGCGGCTGTTTCCTCCCACGACGCCGTCGTGCGGGTGGAATCGGTTCTACGAGTTGAAGGAGACACGCCCTAGTGGCCGACAGCACCCCCCGCATCCCTTCGCGCCAGTGGCGCGGCGTCCTCCACGAGTACGCCGACCGCCTGGGCATCACCGACGCCACCCCCGTGGTGACCCTGGGCGAGGGCGGCACGCCGCTCATCCCGGCGCCGGCGCTCTCCGCGCGCACCGGAGCGAAGGTCTTCGTCAAGTACGAGGGCATGAACCCCACGGGCTCCTTCAAAGACCGCGGCATGACCATGGCCATCTCCAAGGCCGTCGAGCACGGCGCCAAGGCCGTCATCTGCGCCTCCACCGGCAACACCTCGGCCTCGGCCGCCGCCTACGCCACCCACGCCGGCATCACCGCCGCCGTGCTGGTGCCCGAGGGCAAGATCGCGATGGGCAAGCTCAGCCAGGCCATCGCGCACAACGCGCAGCTGATCCAGGTGCAGGGCAATTTCGACGACTGCCTCGACCTCGCCCGCGAGCTCTCGGCGAACTACCCCGTGCACCTGGTGAACTCGGTCAACCCCGACCGCATCGCCGGCCAGAAGACCGCCGCCTACGAGGTGGTCGAGGTGCTGCAGGATGCGCCCGACTTCCACCTGCTGCCGGTCGGCAACGCGGGCAACTACACCGCGTACTCGCGCGGCTACACCGAAGAGCTCGAGCGCGGTGTCACCACCAAGCTGCCCCGCATGTTCGGCTTCCAGGCCGCCGGCTCCGCGCCGATCGTGCTCGGCCACGTCGTGAAGAACCCCGACACCATCGCCAGCGCGATCCGGATCGGCAACCCCGCCTCGTGGGAGCTGGCCCTGGCCGCCCGCGAGGCTACCGACGGCTACTTCGGCGCGATCTCCGACGAGCACATCCTCGAGGCGTACCGCATCCTCTCCGCCGAGGTCGGCATCTTCGTCGAGCCCGCCTCCGCGATCAGCGTCGCCGGCCTGCTCGAGCGCTCCGAAGCGGGCGTCATCCCGGCCGGCGCCACCGTGGTTCTCACGGTCACCGGCCACGGTCTGAAAGACCCGCAGTGGGCGCTGCGCACGGCCGACGGTTCCGACGTGACCCCCACGATCGTTCCCGTCGACGCCGCCGAGATCGCCGGTGTGCTCGGCCTGCAGCCCGCTGCTCCCGCCACGGCGGCGCAGGGCGACGCCTCGTGACCCTGCTCGGCCGTTCGGTCACGGTGCGGGTTCCGGCCACCACCGCGAATCTCGGTCCCGGTTTCGACACGCTGGGCCTCGCACTCGCGCTCTACGACGAACTGACCGTCACGGTGCGCGAGGAGCCCGGCGCGTTCGTCGACGTGCACGGCGTCGGCGCGGGCGAAGTGCCCACCGACTCCTCCAATCTCGTCGTGCAGGCCATCGCCCACACCTTCGCCGCCTACGGCCAGGAGCTGCCGGGCCTCCACCTCGACGCGAACAACGTCATCCCGCACGGCCGGGGCCTCGGCTCATCCGGCGCGGCGATCGTCTCGGGCATCATGGCGGCCAAGGGCCTGCTCACCGGCATCGTCGACATCGACCCGCTGGGTCTCCTGGCCCGGGCGACCGAGCTCGAGGGCCACCCCGACAACGTGGCCCCCGCGCTGTTCGGCGGTCTCACCATCGCCTGGACCACGCCCGAGGGCCCGCAGTTCAAGAAGCTCAACGTGCACCGCGGCGTGTCGCCGCTCGTGCTCGTGCCGCACGAGACCATGTCGACGGCGCTGGCCCGCAGCCTGCAGCCCGAATCGGTGCCGCACGCCGACGCCATCTTCAACGTCTCGCGCTCCACGCTCTTGATCGCCGCCCTCATCCAGAGCCCCGAGCTGCTGCTCGCGGCCACGGAGGACAAGCTGCACCAGAGCTACCGCGCGAGTGCGATGCCCGAGACGGATCGGCTGATCCAGGCGCTGCGGGCCGAGGGCTTCCCCGCCGTCGTCTCGGGAGCCGGCCCGAGCATCCTGGTGCTCTGCAGCGATCCCGGACAGCGACTGGAGGCGGCCGCGCTGGTCGAGGCCAAGGCCGCGACACCCTGGCAGTCCCTGGTTCTGGCCGTGGACTTCAAAGGTGCTACAGTGGTGCTGCACCCGGACGAAGTCAAGTAGACCTCAGTTTGCGGGCATCCCGATCCCTGAAGATCGAGTGCACGACAGCCTGAAGCAGCTTCGAATCCCGTCCCGGTCGTATTCCTCTTAAATCATCCTGCCGTGGCCCGGTGAACGGCCTCGTGTGAATCCTCCCGATTTCCACAGCCTTCGCGTACCGGCGCACGGTCAGTTCTCTGCCTGGCTTTTCGTAGCCGACAGGGGAAGGACACCATCTCCGTGACTGACGTCAACACCCGCGCCGACCTGTCGACCTTGAAGGTCTCCGAGCTCCAGGCGATCGCCGCCTCGCTCGGCATGTCCGGCGCCTCCAAGCTCCGCAAGGGCGAGCTCGTCGAGGCCATCCGCCTCGTGCAGGAGGGGGCCACCGAGCTCCCCGCCGGCTCGCCCGTGACCCTCGAGTTCCCCGTGGATGCTCCGGCCGAGGCCGTCGCCCCCACCATCGAGGAGTCCACTCCCGCCGAGGCCGCTCCGGCTGAGGCCGCTGCTGCCGAGCAGGCTCCGGATGCCGCTGCGGCACCCGCTGCCGACGAGGCTTCCGTGCCCGCTCCCGCCGTCGACGGGCCGATCGTGCCCGACGAACTGCTGCTGCCGGCTCCGGCCACCAGCTCCGCACCCAAGGAGCAGATCGTCATCGAACTGCCCGAGGGCCCGGTCTCGCCCAAGCGCCGCCCGTCTCGCCGGGTCACCACCGACCGCGTCTCCGCGGCCGGCCACGCCAACACCGACGGCGCCACCGAGGCCCCGATCCTGCCCGCCGCCGATGCACCGGCCCCGGTCTCCGGTTCTGACACCGCCGAGGGCGACGCCGCCGCCGGCGAAGGCCAGAACGAGCAGTCCGAGCGCCGTGAGGGCCGCGGACGCAACCGCAACCGTCGTGGCCGCGGCAACAACGACAACGCCGAGAACGGCAACGGCCAGAACAACGGTGGCCAGAACGGTGCCGCCCAGAACAACGGTGGCCAGAACGGCAACGCCCAGAACGCGCCCGCCCAGAACGGCAACGGCCAGAACGGCAACGCCGGCTCCGAGCAGGCCGACCGCAACCAGAACCAGCGCGGTGCGCAGAACGGCCGCAGCCAGGCCGCCGAGCGCGAGGCGCAGAAGCAGGACGCCGACGCCCAGCGCAGCCAGGGCCAGCAGAACCAGAACCAGGATCGCGGTCCGCAGCTGGACGGCGACGACCGCAACGACCGCGGAGCGCGCAACCGCTACCGCGACCGCAAGCGCCGCGGCCAGACCGGGGGCGACGAGATCGAGCCCGAGATCAGCGAAGACGACGTGCTGATCCCGGTCGCCGGCATCCTCGACATCCTCGACAACTACGCTTTCGTGCGCACCAGCGGCTACCTGCCGGGCAACAGCGACGTCTACGTCTCGCTCGGCCAGGTCAAGAAGTACAACCTGCGCAAGGGCGACGCGGTGGTCGGCAGCATCCGTCAGCCGCGTGAGGGCGACTCCAGCGGCCGCCAGAAGTACAACGCCATCGTGCGCATCGAGTCCATCAACGGCCTGCCCGTCGACGAGGCGCAGAACCGCGTCGGGTTC
>NZ_JAHFUW010000063.1 GCF_023264855.1 Herbiconiux sp.
CCGGAGTGCGCACCTTCTGGCCGGTGCTCGACCAGCTGGCGGGCGGTTCGGCGTAGCGGATGCGCCGGGAACGCATGGCCTCGTAAATCGCCCCGACCGTCGCATCCACTCGGCTCGGATCCTCGAGCTGGTAGCCGGTCATGCTGCGGTCACCGGTGCGCTTCTCGAGCAGCTCGCCCGCCTCGTGGAGGAGGGGCTGGATGGCGGCGGCGTTGGGCTGCACGTAGGCGGGAAGGAGCTCCATGCCGAGCTGCACCGGGGTGGTGCGCCACTGGGAGGCGGCGAGCACGTCGACGTCGGCGGATGCTTCGGCTCGCGTGGTGCCGTCGGCATCGGTGAGGCGGGCGGTGATGCGCCCGGGGCGCTGTTCGTCGACGGCGAGCATCTTGGCCGGGTCGAGGTAGAGGCTGAGCTCGGAGAGGGTGACGATCGCCTGCTCGGCGAGGTCGATGAGGGTGGTGCTGGGTTCGCCCAGGGAGCCGAAGGCATCCGTGGCTTCGATCTCGAGGGAGGCGGCGCGGAGCATCGGGCCCGGGTTCGTGATGGTGACGGACTCGAGGGCGGAGAGGCGGGCGTTCGCGAGGGCGTAGCTGACGACGCCGGCGGTGGTGAGTTCGAGGTTCAGGCCGGTGGGCACGGTGAGTGGCTCGGCCGACGCGGTCGGCTCGACGTGCGGCGCACCGGCGGCGACGTCATCGTGGTTGCTGGACTCCATCGAGTTACTCCCGGCGCTTCATGGCGAACGAACTCGCAGCGCACGGGCACGTAGTCACTGCGTGTCTCGAGCTTAGTAGCGGCCGCCGATACGACTCCTGGGCCGACCTCTAGGGCAACCTGTGGATTGCCCCGACGACGTAGTTGCGTGACGTATCGTCATCTTATGGTTTCGGAGGCGTTGAGCTCGTGGCGCGACTCACGCTCCGCCAACCTTGATGCATTGGTCGCGGCGCATCAGGCCGTCACGCGAGGCCTGCCCGGCCGGCCGAGTCTGACGACGGAGTTGAACCACGCACTGATCGCTCGGCTGGCCTCCGAGCTTCAGGGGTTCTCGCGTGATCTTCATGACCAGGCATCCGACGGATTTCTCACTGCGGCAACTGTCCCGGACCCTGGAATTCGGCAGATTCTGCGAGCACGCATTGAGGATGGACGCAAGCTCGACGTCGGGAATGCGAACGCGGGAAATCTTGGGAACGATTTCTTGCGGATTGGACTCCGCCTCTGGCCCAACATCCATGCAGCTCACCCCGTTCGTGGCGCGCGCTGGCATGAATGGGTGGAATGGCTCAATCTCGCGAGAAATGGGATAGCGCACAATGACCCGGTGAAGCTCGGGCAGGCGTCGGCGGCGCATCCACTCACCTTGGCGACGTTTCGTACGGCTCGCGGCGTGCTCAACCAGTTCGCGTCTGGAATGGATGCGGTTGTGGAGACATACTTGAGGGGAAAAACCGGTGTTCAACCATGGTGAGCGGAGGATCGCTGTGAACGAGAAGAAGAGCGACGCTCTCCGGGTGCCGAAGTTCGGCACCCCGGTTATCGTTCCGTTCGGCGATGCCCTGCTCCCGGCGACCGTGGTTCAGAAGCGCAATGGACGCGTCGAGGTCGAGATCAAGGTCGAGGACGCGGATCCGATCCGTACGACGTTCGCGCTCGACGACATCACGGTGCCGAAAGCCTCCTAGGGCGTTCGCGATCCTGCTCCGATGGGACCTGGGTCTATGGTCGTCGGCTCGCGCGGCATTTAGGTTTGCGACAGCTGTAGCGCATCTCGTGGGAGCGTGCGGGCGGCCGGACACCCATCGGAGGAACCCCGTGATCGCTCGCAAGACTGTTGTCAGCGCCGCAGTGCTGGCCATCGCCGCGGGGGTGCTGTCGGGGTGCACCACGCCGGTGACGGAGGAGCCTGTTCACTCGGCCACAGCATCCGGAGCCGCGGCGGCGGGGGTGTCGAGCTGTGTCGTCGATCCGGACGCGGCGATCGCGGCGGGCAAGAACGCGCTGCCGACGGGGGAGTTGCCGGCGGAGCTCGTCAGCGCCCTGGATGCCGCGGCGCAGGAAGCGTTCGAGCTCGGGGCCGCGCCGGGGGCGATCGTGGGGGTTCAGACGCCCGAGGGGCGGTGGGAGAAGGCCTACGGGTACGCGGATCCGGCCGACCGTGTGGCGATGGAGGTGGGCATGCACACCCGCATCGCATCACTGACGAAGATGTACACCGGCACGATCCTGCTGCAGTTGGTGCAAGAGGGGAAGGTGTCGCTCGACGACACGGTCGACACCTATGTCGACGGCATCCCGAACGGGGGTCGGATCACGCTCCGGCAGCTCGCGAACATGACCAGCGGGGTCAACACCTACACCGCCAATGACGCGTTCGTCGAGAAGTACGTCGGCGACCCGACTGCGGCGTACACGCCCGACGAGCTCGTGGAGGCGACCGTCGCGGTGTCGCCGGCCGCGGAGCCTGGGGAGCGGTTCCTGTACTCCAACGGCAACTCGGTCATCCTCGGCCAGATCATCGAGGAGGTCACCGGGAACGCGTTCGCCGATGAGCTGCGGGAGCGCATCCTGGAGCCGTTGGATCTGACCGGGACCGTCTGGCCTGGCGAATCCGCGGCGCTCCCTAAGCCCTTCGCTCGGGGATATACCTTGAATGGAGATACGGAGGGCACGGGTGTGCCGGAGGATTCGACCGACTGGAACCCGTCGTGGGCCTGGACGGCCGGCGAGCTCATCTCGACCACCGACGACCTGCTGACGATGGGGCGGGCGCTGGGCACGGGGCGGAGCATCCTCGACGATGCGACGCAGAAGCTGCGGCTCGAGAGCTTTCTCGATCCGTCGCAGAGTCCGCCGGCGCCCGGTGCCGGTGGGTACGGGTTGCAGATGGGGTGCGGTCAGGGGTGGGTCGGGCATGCGGGCGAGCTGTCGGGCTACAACACCACGCAGTTCTACGACACGGCCACGGACACGACGGTGAGCGTGCAGACGAACAGCGACGTCGCGTCGGGCGGTTGTGAGAACTCGCCGACGTTGCAGGATGACCCGGGGGATGCGGTGTGTCAGGTATCGGCGGTGCGGATCTTCGTGGGGCTGTCGGGGGTGCTGGGCGAGACGTACCAGCCGCCGCCGCGGTCGTAGAGGCGCTGGCGGCTTAGGGGTCGCCGCGGAGATACCGCCTGGTTTAGTCGGCCAGATGCGCTGGGCTATGGCGAGTCAGCGGCCGTCCTTGCGACGCCGCACCCCGACCACGATCAGCACAACGCCGACGACCGCGAGCACGAGGCCTATGTAGAGCCAGGTGCGGTCGCCGGTCATGGAGCTTCCCGGGATCAGGTTCGCGCCCTGGCCCGCGAAGAGGCCTCCGATCAGCAGGGCGACGACACCGACGATGATGAGCGCGGTGCGCCCAGCTTTGCTTGTCATGGACGTCACGCTACTCGTGTTGTCGCGTGGGCAGCATGCTGTGGGAGCGATCTGTGCCGCGCCGGTCGCGCCATCAGCGAGGATGCGGTTGGTCGTCCTCAGAGAGAACTTGTGACAGCGTCCTGATCGCAAGGGAGGCGCCGATGAGGACGAGCCCGAGCGTAATCGCGATCTCCTTGAGAAGAGCGGCGATCGAACCGGTGATGGCGTAAGCAACGGGGGCGGACTCGAAGAGTGCCGAAAGCCAGCCGTCGCTGACGAGCGTGAGGGCTGAGCCGATGGCCGTGAGGATCGAACCGGCGACGAACATCTGGCGCGGGCTGAGAAGTGGAGGGGTTTTCGATCGGGATATCGACATATGCTCAGCTTAGTTATAGGTTCGGTCCGGGAGCGGATGCGCGGTTGTCGGGAGGATTCGATGGTGTCACTCGAGTGAGCAAGCGCCGATCGCCTAGAGCGCTTGAGCAGTCGCGAGGGGATGCGGACGTCGGGCGCGCGCTTTACAAAGTGTTGTCGAGGCCGGGTGAGGGGACTCTTCGCGCTGATGAAGCTGCGGAGATCGTGGAATATCAGCGGATCGATGGCGCGGTGGTGCTGTTCTTGGTGCCGGCTGAGGTGTTCGAGAAATGCCTGTCGACACTGGCGGAGGCCGGACGAACAGCCCTCGGTGGCGGGGGATCGGAGTTCGACAACGCGCTGCGATGGCTGAACTTCATGATGATGGAGAAGGCGAATGACATGTCACCCGTGGGGTGTCGAGGGTACCGGCTTGCGGAAGGCGGGTGGGTGTCGCCTTGGGATTGACCGCGGGCGACACGCAGGATGGTGTGCAGGTGACGGCTTCTTCGACGAACCGGGTGCGCCTTCCGGGGGAGTGAGCGCCTTCTCGGTCTGCAAGGGCGGGATTCGTAAAGCTCAGCACTAGCCTGACGGTGTGAGCTTCTTGCTGCTGGCGCTCGTGGTGCTGGTGGGCCTGCTCGGTCCGCTTCTCGCCGCGCGGGCTGCGTGGCGGGTGCCGGTCGTCGTCGGAGAGATCCTCGGCGGGGTGCTGATCGGCACGACGGGGTTCCAGCTGGTCGACGCGCACGCGGACGACTTCCAGCTGCTGGCGAACATCGGGTTCGGCCTCACGATGGTGGTGGCCGGCTCCCACGTGCCCGTGGCGGACAGCGCGGTTCGGCGGGCGCTGCTAGGCGGAGTGCTAGGCGCGGTGGTGGTGGGCGTCGCCGCCGCCCTGCTCGGCACAGCGATCGCCGCGGGGTTCGGCACCGGTCACGCCGCTCTGTACGCGGTGGTGATCGCGTCGTCGTCGGCGGCCCTGGTGCTCCCGATGATTCAGTCGCTGGGGTTGAAGGGTGCGTCGTTCACACGGCTGGTCGCGCAGATCGCGGTCGCGGACGTCGTGTGCATCGTCGTGCTGCCCGTGGTGATCGCTCCGGGGACATCGCTGTGGCCGGTCGTCGGAGCGGTCGCGATCGCCGCCGCGGCCATCGTGTTGACGATCGTGCTGCGACGAGTGGGACGGCAGACGGATGGCCGCGAACGATTCCACGCCTACTCCGAGCGCAGGCGATTCGCGCTCGAGCTGCGGTTCAGCTTGCTGGCGTTGTTCGCGTTCGCGGCCATCGCACAGTTCGCGACCCTGTCGATCATGCTCGCCGGGTTCGCGTTCGGTCTCGTGCTGGCCGCCGTGGGCGAGCCGCGCCGTCTGGCGCGGCAGCTGTTCGGGCTGACCGAGGGGTTCTTCGGCCCTCTGTTCTTCGTGTGGCTGGGTGCCTCGGTCGACCTTCGGGCGATCCTCGCGCAGCCCTCGATGATCCTGCTCGGACTCGCCCTCGGGGCGGCCGCGGTGCTCGCGCACCTCGCCGCACGAGCGACCGGGTTGCCGGTGATGCAGGCCATCGCCGCAGCCGGCCAGCTCGGTGTGCCGGTCGCCGCCGTGACCCTGGGACTGCAGACCGGATCGCTCGCACCGGGGGAGGACGGCGCCCTCCTGGTCGGCGCGGTGGTCACCGTCGCCTTCTCGGCCTGGGCCACGGGGCGGATGCGACCGGGGCCCTGAGATCTGCCCTCATCCCATCAGCGCAGCACGGGCCTCAGCAGCGGCGCATCTGTTCCACGCCCGCGCCGAGACTGTTGGGGCCGCCCAGGAGGATCACGTTCGGCGTCCCTCTCGTCTTCATGCGGTCGAGTACTCCGCCCGGCACACAGTCCGACGGGGCGATGTACAGCAGCGCGTGGGTGGCACCGGCCAGGGCGGCGCCGGAGAGAGCATCCGGGAACTTCGAGCCGAGTGCGAGGTAGACGTTGGAGTCTTCACCCCAGCCGACGAAGTAGTCGCCCAGCTCCGCCGAGACGTCATACCGCGTGGCGCCGCTGATTCGGTTGAAGCTGCCGCCGAACGACCGGATGTCGTCATCCAGTGCGGGCGACATCGAGTTCGGCCCGCCGATCACCCACGACGACTGGGGGTGCAGCTGGTTCATCATCGCTGCGGTCGGCGCATCCAGTGCGGGGTTCGCCCCGTTCACCAAGATCACCACGCCTCCTTCCGACGCGGCCGCCGAACCCGCCGAGAGGGCATCGGCGAAGCCGCGTCCGTCGGCGAAAAGTACCTGGATCCGCGACTCACCCGACGTGGGATCGGGCGCGATGGCGGGAGCGGCCAGGAGGGCCAGCTTGCGCGAGACCTCGTAGCGATCCGCCCCACCGATCCGTTCGATCAGAGGCGCATACTGCGCGAGCCGGGAGTACGTCGAGTCGGCGACCGAGTTCGGGCCGCCGACAACGTAGACCTTCTGCGGCTTCAGGCGGTTCAGCTCCGAGGCGATGGCCGACGGGACATCGCCCGGCCTCACGAGCAACACCGGTCCTCCAAGGTGGGCCGCCACCGGGCCCGCGCTGAGCGCGTCAGGATAGTTCGTGCCGTCGGCCACGAAGACCACGGGCACACCGGCATCGAAATGGCTGGCGGAGATGTTGGCCGAGGCCTCGAAGCGGTCGGCGCCGGAGATGCGCTGCACCACCCGCGCGGCCCAGGGCAGGAGGGTGGCGTCGTAGCCGGTCAGCTGCTCGCCCGCAGACGGCTGGATCACCGATGCCGTCGCTCGGGTGGGCTGGTTCGGCCAGTACTGCGGGCTGTACATCTGCCCACCGCCGATGCCGTTCGTGTAGTCGCTGAACAGGATGACCTGCGGCGCATCCGGCACCCCGATCAGGAAGTAGCTGCCGTTGGTGACGGTAGCCTCGGCACCGCGTTCCCAGGACCCGTCAGGATTGCGGATGTAGGTGAGCGCGCGCTGCACGTTGTCGCTGAAATAGGCGGTGGTATCGACGTCGCCTTTGATCGACGCTCCCGCGACCATTCCCACGTCGACCACAGCGTCGGCACCGTCGATCGTGAGCACTCTGGCCTCCGAGCGGAATGGGGTGTCGCCCCACCAGGTGGGCGCGAGCCCGACGTCGTCCGCGGAGTACGGAGAGTGGTACTCCGTGAACTGGATCCGGTAGTCGCCGTCTTCGAGTCCGTCGAGACGATAGTCGCCCTTCCAGTCGGCATCGCCCCACTGGGCGTAGTTGCCGGCCTCGTCGTAGACGAGGATGTGCGCCCGGACACCGTAGCTGTTCTGTCCCGCCGGGCTCAGGTCAGCGACGTGACCCGAGATGGCATGCGTCGAGTCGGCAGCGGCAGCGGCAGGCGCGAGTGCCGTGATCGAGCCGGTGAGAAGCCCGAGCGCCACGGCGGCTGCTGCCAGGGATGATCGGATGTGCGACATGTTCCCCCCAGGATGTCTGATCCGTCGAGCGTATTCGACATGAGGAGGGTCACGGGTGCGTGCCTTTTCGAGAACGGCCTCAGGCCAGCGACAGTCCTGCCACGCCATCCCCGGCGCGGGCGGCCGCTACCTCGCGCCCGCGCTCGCTCGTCGGGAAGCGGGTCAGCGCATCCTGAACGCCTTCGGCGGTGAGGTTGGCGCCGAAGAGCTCGCTGTGGGGTTGGAGTGCGATGCTGTCGCGGAGGTTTCCGGCGAGCACCGGGTCGAAGCCGGAGGCGTTCACGAGCGTGGCGACGGCGGCAAGGTCCGATGGGGTATCGCCGGCTATCGCGATGGCCTTGCGGCCGAGGGTGCCCGCCGGGGTCGGGCCCTCGTCGAGGTCGTGGTAGCCCATGTGGTTGTAGGCCTTCACCACGCGGGACGCCGGCAGGAAGGACTGGATGAGCTCGCTCGTCGAGACGCGGGGGTCGTTGAGGTCGGGGCGGATGCCGTCGACCTCCCACCAGTAGTTCATGGCGTCGATGACGAGCTTGCCCTCGAGGAGGTGGGCCGGGATGGAGCGGTACTTGCCCAGGGGGAGGGCGAGGATGACGATGTCCGCGTCACGAGCGACCTCCTCCGCCGTGGTCGCGTGGGCGCCCGGAGCGAGCACGTCGATGATGAGGGCGATCTTGGACGGGCTGCCGGAGCCGGCGATGAGCACGCGGTAGCCGGTCGCGAGCAGCAGGCGGCTGAGGACGGTTCCGACCTTGCCGGCGCCGAGGATGCCGATGGTGGGGAGGGTGGACTGGATGTCAGGCATGGGTTGCTCCGATCGGGTGCACGGGGTGGGTGGTCGGCAGGTCCTGCGACTGCGACTGCGACTCATGCTGCTCGACGGCGAGCAGCTCGCGCACGCGGGGTGCGACGCGGGTGCCGAACAGCTCGATCGTGCGGGCCCGCGCGTCGACCGGCAGGCCGCCGATGTCGTACTTGAGGTCGAAGCGGCTGATGTGCAGCTCGTGCGTCATGCGCACGATCTTCTGCGCCACCGTCTCGGGCGAGCCAACGAAGAGCGCTCCCGAGGCCAGCTCGAGCTCGTAGCGCTCGCGGGTGGGCGGGTAGAAACCGCGCTCGCGGCCCATCTGCGTGACCATCGGCTCCCACGCCCGCCACCAGGTCTCGGAGGCCTCCTCATCCGTGTCGGCGATCAGGCCCAGCGCGTGCTGGCCGACGGGCTGCATCGGCTGACCGAACTGCTCGAGTGCGCGGTGGTAGAGGTCGACGTGACCCGCGAAGCGCTCCGGCTCGCCACCGATGATCGCCAGCATGAGCGGCAGGCCGTAGCGGGCGGCGCGGATGACCGAGTTGGGGCTGCCGCCGACGCCGATCCAGGTGGGGATGCCGCCCGGTCGCATCTGCGGATGCAGCGTCTGCTCGGTGAGCGGCGAGCGAACCGTTCCCGACCAGGTGGTCGGCATCTCGCGCTGCAGCTTCATGAACAGCTCGAGCTTCTCCTCGAAGAGCGTCTCGTAGTCGGCGATGTCGTAGCCGAACAGCGGGAACGACTGGGTCTGGGATGCTCGCCCGAGCACCAGCTGCGCCCGTCCGTTCGACATCGCATCCAGCGTCGAGAACTCGTTGTAGAGCCGCACCGGGTCGTTCGTGCTGAGCACCGTGACCGCCGTGCCCAGACGGATGCGCTCGGTCGCCGTGGCGATGCCGGCCAGCAGCACCGGGGTGGCCGAGTCGACGTAGCCCTCGCGGTAGTGCTCGCCCACGCTGAAGACGTCGAGGCCGACCTGCTCGGCGTGCTTGCCCTCCTCGACCACCAGGCGCACGGTCTCGGCGTCGGAGAGGGTGCGGCCGGCGTGGTCTGTCGGCACGTCGCCGAACGTGTTGAGTCCGAATTCGAGCGGGCCGGTTGTCACGTTCTTCCCCTCGTGCGATTCAGTGATCGTATTATTGACATGTCAACTAGGAGGACTCGTGAATGATTCCCGAGCCGTGGCGGCGCACAGCCGGAGGTCGCCGACCGCGCACGAACTCCGGGTGTGGCGGGAGTACGTGGAGACCGGCGACCGCATCCGCTCTCTGCTGGCGGCACGCCTGCAGATCGAGTCGGGGTTGTCGATGGCGGACTACGCCGTGATGCTCGCCCTCTCCGAGGCGGAGGGCAAGCGCCTGCGCTCGTCGGAACTGGCCTCGGCCATCGACTGGGAGCGGAGTCGGCTGTCGCACCACCTCGGGCGCATGGAAGCGCGGGGCCTCGTGGTGCGGGAGGCGTCGCCCACCGACAACCGTGGTGCAGAGGCGGTACTCACCGCGGAAGGGGCGTCGCAGTACCGTCGTGCCTCGGCGTCGCACCTCAGGGCGGTGCAGGAGTTGTTCGTGGAGGCGTTCGCGGCGGCGCCGGGCGAACCCGCCCGTGGGCTGGAAGCCGTCGAAGAGATGACGCGGATGCTGCGCTCCCACCTCCCGGTGTGAGGCGCCGGTCGTCAGTTGCTCACACGGTCGAGATCGGCCGTGATCGAGGCCGCCGTCGCCTGCAGTGCGGGCACGAACTCCTCGCGCATGCGCTCGAGGCTCGTCGAGAGCGTGGTCGACACGTTGACCGCCGCAACCACGATCCCGCGCCGGCTCACCGGCACCGCCACCGAGCGCAGGCCGAGCTCGAGCTCCTGATCCACGATCGACCAACCCTGCCGCCGCACCCGGGCCAGCTCCTCGGCGATCGCGGATGCCTCGCGCAGGGTGTTCGGTGTGAGCGGCGGCACCTCGAACAGTTCCGGATGCCGGGCCAGGTGCTCCTCGGAGAGCGTGGCCAGCAGCACCCGCCCCATCGAGGTCGCCGCAGCGGGGAAGCGGGTGCCGACGGTGATGGTGACCGCCATGATGCGACGGGAGGGTACCCGGGCGACGTAGACGATGTCCGCACCGCTGAGCACCGACGCCGAGCTCGACTCGCCGAGCGCGTGGGAGAGGTGCTCGAGGTGCGGGAGCGCGACCTCGGGCAGGGTGAGCCCGGCGAGGTAGCTGTACCCGAGCTCGAGCACCTTCGGCGTCAGGGCGAAGAGCCGCTCGTCGCTGCGCACGTACCCGAGCTCGGCGAGGGTGAGCAGGAAGCGCCGTGCGGTCGCCCGCGACAGGCCGGTGGCGGCGGCCACCTCGCTCAGCCTCATCTCGGGTCGATCGGCGCCGAACGCCGAGATCACGGCCAGACCGCGGGCGAGCGACTGCACGAAGGGGCCTTCGCCCGGGCCCGCGCCGTCGCCCTCGCCTCCGTCGGTCACGCCAGCTCGAGCCCGGTCAGCGACCGGAGCTCGTCGAGCGTGGTGCTCCCGAACATCTCGGTCACGGCGAAGCCTCCTGGCACGATGTCGAACACGGCGCGATCGGTGTACACCCGGCTCACGCAGCGCGTGCCGGTGAGCGGATAGGTGCATTCGGCGACGAGTTTCGACTGCCCGTCGCGCGTGAGCAGATCCGTCATCACCCAGACGTTCTTGGCGCCGATCGCGAGATCCATGGCGCCGCCCACCGCCGGGATCGCATCCGGCGCCCCGGTGTGCCAGTTCGCCAGGTCGCCGTGCTCGGAGACCTGGAACGCGCCCAGCACGCAGATGTCGAGGTGGCCGCCGCGCATCATCCCGAAGGAGTCGGCGTGGTGGAAGTACGAGGCGCCGACGAGTTCGGTGACGGGCTGCTTGCCCGCGTTGATGAGGTCGGGGTCGATCCGGCCGGGCTCCGGCGCCGGGCCCATGCCGAGCATCCCGTTCTCGGTGTGCAGGATGATCTCGAGCCCGGCGGGGAGCTGGTCGGCGATGAGCGTGGGGGCGCCGATCCCGAGGTTCACGATCGAGCCCTCGGTGATGTCGTGGGCGATCCGCGCGGCCAGGGCGCGCCGGTCGAGTGCGCCGGTCATGATGCGCTCTCCGACCCGACGAAGGCGCCGTCCTGGAGCCAGGCTCTTTCGCCGATGGCCACTACACGGTCCACGAAGATGCCGGGCGTGACCACCGTCTCGGGGTCGAGCGTACCCAGGTCGACCACCTCGTCGACCTGCACGATCGTGGTGCGCGCTGCAGCCGCCATGATCGGCCCGAAGTTGCGGCCCGTCTTGCGGTAGACCAGGTTGCCCCAGCGGTCGGCCTTCCAGGCGGAGACCAGGGCGTAATCGGCGCCGAGCGGATACTCGAGGATGTAGTCGCGCCCCTGGATCGTTCGCGTCTCCTTGCCCTCGGCGATGAGGGTGCCGACGCCGGTGGGGGTGTAGAACGCGCCGATGCCCGAGCCGGCCGCCCGGATGCGTTCCGCGAGGTTGCCCTGCGGCACGATCTCCAGTTCGATCTCGCCCGCGCGGTAGAGCCCGTCGAACACCCACGAATCCACCTGCCGCGGGAAGGAGCAGATCACTTTGCGCACGCGGCCGGCCTTGAGCAGAGCGGCGAGGCCCGTGTCGCCGTTGCCGGCGTTGTTGCTCACGATCGTCAGATCGCTCGCGCCCTGCTGCAGCAGCGCATCGATCAGGGCGATCGGATGCCCGGCCAAGCCGAACCCTCCCACCAAGACGGTGGCGCCGTCTTCGATGCCCGCCACGGCCTCCTCGAGGTGAGCGACTGTCTTCGAGATCACGGGAGCCTCCTTGCTCTCAGCGCGTCCGGTTCGTCATACGCGAGGTGTGCGCCTATCGAACTATTGTGCGTCTGGTGAACAGCATAGCCCTTCGATCAGGAACCGGTCTTGCGGGTCTCGGCGGCGATCTCCTTGGCGATCGTGACGATCCAGGGGTTGGCCGACCAGAGGCCGTCCTTGCCCTTCTTGTAGAGCACGTCTTCGACGCCCTTGCGCACGGCGTTGCGGATGACCGCCGAGAGGATGAGGATCGCGACGATGAAGCCGACGACGTAGATGGCGATGGCGACGAAGACGCCGGCTGAGTACGAGTCCATGAGTTCCCCTTGTGCTGCTCGATGAAGGGCTCCGGTTCTCGGCCCCCTCTCGAGTGTGCCTCAGGCAACGTCGATTCGGATGCGGTAGCTTCGCTCCTCGTGTCGGAAGAGTCGGACGAACAGGGGCAGCAGCCGGTGGTGTCGCGCGGGGCGGGCATCCGCGTGCGCGGCGTCGACCTCGGCGCGCGGTCGCTGATCGGGAGCGGGGCGGCCACCGAGGTTCACCGGCTCGAGGCGTTCACCGTTCCGGGGCATCCGGGCGGGCTCGCCCTGGTGAACATCCGCGACACGAACGCGACCCACTGGGATTCGGCCGCGTTGTCGCGGCTCGTCGCCCTGCGGTGGGCGCTCGACGCCCGCGAGCGCGCGCTGCTCGACGGACTGGCCGCCTGGCCGCTGGCCGTGGTGGAGGGGGAGGACGGCGACGTCGTGGGATGCCTCGTGCCGCTGGCCGCGCATCCCTTCTACTACCTGCCGGCCGAGGAGAAGAACCCGGGCAAGGTGCCTCAGCAGGTGAAGGGGCTCGTGACCGCGCCCAAACGCGCCCGGCGAGCCGGCGCGGCCGCCGTGGGCGAGCGGGACCTCGTGGCGCGGAGCACGGTGCTCGCCCGCGTGTGCCTCCTGCTGGATCTGCTGCACCGGCACGAAGGCGTGTACGGTGACCTCTCCGATCGCTCGGTGCTGTTCGGGGTCGGCGATGTCGCCGAAGCCTTCGTCGTGGGATGCGAGGGGGCCGTGGTCGGTCAGGCGGCTGCGGACGAGCCCGTGCCGCAGCGCAACAGCGCCGGATGGGCGGCACCCGAGACCTTCGAGAACGCGGATGCCGACGACCCGAAGACGGAGCCGTCGATGTCGCGGGCTCCCTCGCTGCAGACGGCCGCCACCGACCGCTACAAGCTCGCGCTGCTGATCCTGCGCGTGCTCGCGCCGGCCGGCGACGGGCTGGAGCGCAGCCGGGATGCCGACCGCATCCGGAGCGTGCTCGACGAGACCGGGCAGCGGATGATGCGTGACGCGCTCGAGGGCGATCCGGATGCTCGGCCCGGCGCCGCCGACTGGTACCAGTACCTGCGCGGCGTGATCGTCGAGAGTCTGACGGCGCCGAGCATCCGGAGTGTGGTGGTGAGTCCGGCACTCGTGGCCGAGGGTGACGAGCTGCGGCTCGAGGTGGAACTCAGCGGGGCTCGGCAGCTCACCATCGAGATGCCCGGACGGGCCGACATCACCCGCGAGGTCGGCGGACGGATCGTGACCGAGCGGTTCACCGCCCGGCAGACCGGACGGATCCGGGTGCGGGCCACGAACGCGCACGGCGAAGACGTGGCGCTGACGGATCAGGTGCGGGTGCTGCCGGTGCCGACGCCGGCGCGGATCGCCATCGCGACGCTGGAGGTTCCGGCGGAACTCGGGGTGCTTCCGGATCTCGCCTCACTGGAAGCAGCGCTGGGGATCTCGACACCGCCCAGCTCGGCGGCGGCAGACTCGCCTGACGGTGCGGCATCCGTCTCTCCGTTCGACCGTGTCGCCGACCTGCGCGCGCGACTCGACGCCGATGCGCTGCCGCTCCGGGACGTGCTGCAGATCGGCCTCGAGGCCGAGCGGGTCTCGCGCGAACGCGACCGTCTCTTCCCCTCGTTCGAGGCGTTCCTCGGCGAGATCACCTCGAGGAAAGGCGCGAAGCAGCCAGACGCATGACGCCTTAGCGAATCGCCGCCCGGCTTCGCAAGCCCTCGTGCCAGATGCTCGTGCTCCCTTAAGGTGAACCCGGCCGTGTCGATCATCCACGGGGGTGCGCCGAGGGCCGAGACACGATGGGGTGCTTCATGAAGCCGGTGCGCGGATCGATTTTTGCAGTAGCAGCGGGAGCGGTTCTCGCCGTCACCGCGACCTCGGGTGGCGCGATGGCCGCTTCGGTGAGCGAGCCGGCCCAACCCGATCTCGTCACCCTGCTCGACGGCTTCTCCGACTACTGGACTCCTGAGGCGGGAAACCCGTTGCACGGTGCGGTGGTCGACGCCACTGTGCTGGCCGAGAACGACCAGCAGGTGACCTGGATCAACAACAACGCCACCCCGGCGCAGCAGTTCGCAGCGCTGCAGGACTCCGAATACGGTGAGAGCCCTGACAGCTACGACCAGTCGATCACGATCTCCACCGGCCTCGGTTCGGTGCTCGGCCCGCTCTACGTGCAGGGCCGCCAGAGCGGCGCGCTGCCGCTGACCAGCGCGCTCATCAACAGCGAAGACGGCACCGCGGGTGCCTTCGTGTCGACGGATGCCGCCAAGGAAACCTACAGCTTCCCCCGGCCGTTCCTGCCGAGCCAGGCCGGCACCTCCGACGAGCCGCCGTGCCCGACTGATAGCGTGAACGGCTCGTCGCTGCAGGCCAACCGCATCAGCAAGCCGTACGCCGACGCCCAGGGAAACCTCGACATCGTGAAGGTGGCCCCGCAGACCGACGACACCGGCGAGTTCACAGAGGCATCCGTCGATCTGAACCCCGACTACGAGGGTCTCTGCACCTCGGGCAGCTTCCCCAGCGGCCACACCACGACGGCCTATCAGGCGGGAGTCACGCTCGCCACGATGCTGCCCGAGCTCGCCCCCGAGATCCTCACCCGAGCGTCGGAGAACGGCAACGACCGCCTCGTGCTCGGTGTGCACTCACCCCTCGACATCATGGGCGGGCGCATCAGCGGGCACGCGGCACTGGCCGCGCTGTGGTCCGACCCCCAGTTCGTGGTGAGCGAGTTCGCGCCCGCCATCGCCGAGCTGCGCGGGTACTTGGAGGCTCGGTGCGGAGACACGATCGCCGCCTGCGCCGCCCGCGGTCAGGCCTACGCCAACGATCCCTACGACGGCAAGGCCATGCCGGGAGGCACCGCGCAGATCGTCACCGACCGGGCATCCGGACTCGTCGCCTACGACGAGCGGATGACCTACGGCTTCGCACCCGCCGGGCAGACCGGACTGGCGCCGGCGGTGCCTGCGGGCGCCGAGAACCTGCTGCTCACCACCTTCCCCACCCTCACCGACGAACAGCGCAGCTCGGTGCTGGCGCAGACCGAGATCGATTCCGGTTACGCCCTCGACCAGACCGCATCCGGAGCCGGATCGTGGCAGCGCGTCGACCTCGCCGCCGCCACGAGCGCCACCGTGCAGCTGAACCCCGACGGTAGTGCCACCGTGGTGTCGGTCGGAGGTACCGCGACCGTGCTGGCAGCGCCGATTCCGACTCCTACGCCGACCCCGGTTCCCACGCCCGTTCCCACCGGCACCGCCGCACCCGCTCCGGGTCTCGCGGCCACGGGCACCGACGTGGAGGGCGTGCCGCTGATGCTGCTCGCCGGAGGAGGGTCGGTGCTGGTCGCCGGACTCGTGCTCGCGCTCGTCGCCGCTCGTCGCCGTCGCGCCCCGCAGGGACGCTGAGTATGAGCACGCACGGCCGGCGGCTGCTCAGGGCCGGCTCCCTCGTTCTCACCGCCGGTCTCGCCGCGGCGCTCGTCGTGGCCGGCTCCGGCGCGAGCGCCTACGCCGCCGAGCCCCTGCCCGAGCTGACGCTGCCCGGGCAGTGCGTCACCAACCCGCAGTACGTGGCCGACGGCATCAGCCTCGGCTGCACGGTCACCGGCGCGCCCGCCCCGGACAACCCGAACGCCCCGGAGCAGGGCAACTACGTGCACACGGCCACGATCGATCTCACTGCCGCCGGGGTGCTCCCGCAGGTGGTGCAGAGCAACGACCGCATCTTCCAGCCCGTCGGAACGCCGGCGGGTACGAATCCGGAGATCACGAACGAGACCGTCACCTCGATGGCGAACCGCAGCGGAGCCGTCGTCGGCGTCAACGGCGGTTACTTCGACAACGATAAGGGCCCGCTGCTGGCGGACGTCACGCCCCAACCGTTCTCCGGCGTCGTCTGCGGCGGCGTGGTCATCGACGGGCAGGTGTGGAAGAGCCCGCCGAACAACGCCGATCTCAACGCCAGCATCTTCGTGAACGCCGACGGCACCATGGGGATCGGCCAGGTGTACTTCGACGCCTCGATCCAGGTGGTCGCCGCCGACGGCAGCATCCAGGACCAGCACGCGCTCGATTCGGTCAACACCCTCGGCGACGGCGTTCCCCAGCCCGGTTGCCCCAAGGACCACGCCGAGCCCACCACCGGCACGGGGATTACGCTGATCACCCCGGACATGGGCGACGTGGTGCTCAACGCGAGCTACAACGAAAGTCCTGACTCGCAGTACATCCTGCCCGCCAGCGCGGCGGCCGTAGAGGTCAGGGCTCACGCCGACGGATCCGGTGGCTATGTCGTGGACGCCGTCGCCCTTCCCGGCCGGATCGCCGAGATCTCGGGACTGGCTCCGGGACAGATCATCCTTCTCGCCTCGCAGAGCGACGTCGAGAACACGGCCGGCTTCTGGCTGAAGAACTCCATCGAGGCCGGCGACACCCTCGGCATTCCTCAGGCGCTCGCCGTGGGTGACGGGTCGGACCGCCTGCAGCTCGGCGCCGAGATCACCTCGCTCGTGGGCGGAGTCGGTCAGATCGCCTCCGGCGGACAGATCCTTCCGGCTGGGAACACACCGTTCCCGCGGGGCACCAATGCCGAGACCGTCGTGGGCCTCGACGAGAGCGGCACCGCGGTCACACTCGCGGTGATCGACAAGGTGAGCGGCACCAACACGAGCGGCGACGTGGAGGACTCTCCGGGCGTCACCTGGCAGCAGGCCGCGCAGACGGTGATCGACCTCGGCGCGAGCGAGGCCATCCTGCTCGACGGCGGCGGATCGAGCACACTCGTCGCCCAGCTGGGCGCTCCGGCGATCGGTCCGTCCGGGCCTTCCCGGGTCACCGTGACGAACACCCAGGACGGTGCCAACAACTACCCGAACGGCGACTTCAACCAGCGGCTGGTCGCGAACGGACTGTTCTTCTCGGGGAACATCGCCGGCCCGGTTCCCACTCCTGCGCCGAGCCCGGTGCCTGCGACACCGGCGCCCGCAGCGGACGGTCCGGCGCTCGCGGCGACCGGCGGAGCCCCCGCAGCCGGGGTGGCCTTCGCGGGACTGCTGCTACTCACGGGCATCGTGACGACCGCGGGGATCGCGGCACGCCGCCGCGTGCTCTGAGCGGGCGGATCAGCGAGCCGTGCGGGTGAGCTCGTCGATCCACTCGGCGAAGGTCTGGGTGCCGCGGTCGGCGTCCGAGCCGGCCACGGTCGTGCCGTCGCGCATCGCCTTGCCGAACCCGCCGGGGAGGGGGATCTGCAGGATCGGCCCGGTGCCGCCGGTCGCCGCCGCGTACGCCCTCACCATGTCGACCATCGTCAGCACCTCGGGCCCGGCGAGGTCGGTGGCGAGGCCCGCGGGGCTGGCCTCGGCGAGTTCGACCAGGCGCAGTCCCACCTCGTGGGCGGCGACGGGCTGCGAGATCATCGTGGGCACCAGGTGGATCGGGCCGAGGTCCACGCGCCCGTAGAGCTGCTGCGCGAACTCGTGGAACTGGGTGGCGCGCAGGATCGTCCACGGGACGCCGCCCGCGCGGACGAGTCGCTCCTGCACGGCCTTCCCGGCGTAGTAGCCGTAGGGGGCCAGGTCGCTGCCGACGATCGAGAGTGCGATGTGATGCCCGACACCGGCGGTCTCCTCGGCGGCGAGCAGGTTCGCGGTGACCGTGCCGAAGAACTCCTCCGACACCTTCGCCGACTGCGTGGCGACGGATGCGGCATCCACCACCGCGTCGACACCGGCGAGGGCGCGGGCGAGGCCGTCGCCCGACACGAGGTCGATGCCCGTCCCGCGGCTGAGCACCACGGCCTCGTGGCCGCGCTCACGGGCGAGGTCGACGACGTGGCGTCCGACGGTTCCGGTGCCTCCGGCGACGGCGATCTTCATGCGGTCAACGATATCGGCGTCACACGCTCAGGATGAGCACCACCAGCGTCGCGATCGAGAGCACGAGCAGCACCGCGGCCGGCGCCAGCGCGGTGTCGCGCTTGCGGAGGTGCGCGATGATCGCGCCGACGAAGTAGATCACGGTGCCGATGGCTGCGGCGATGGCGAGCGGCACCCACCAGATGCCGACGATCAGGCCGACGGCGGCCGCGACCTCGAGCAGGCCGAGCACGGTCAGCATCGGGGGCGTGACCCCGAGGCCTCCGAGCTGGGTCGCGATGGCCGGGGCGCGGCGCAGTTTCTGGATGCCCGAGCCGAGCAGGGCCAGGGCGAGGAGGATCGAGAGGACGATGGCGACGATGTGCATGAGGGCTCCGATGAGTGAAACGAACAGTAGCTTCCGTTTCAATCCGGAGAGTACTCTCCGTATTCCCGCTTCTCCCGACGGATTTCCGTACTATCGGATCATGACCGCAAGCGAGGGCGAGCCGGGCCGCGCACCGCGCAAAGACGTGGTGCGCAACCGGGCACGGTTGCTCTGCGCTGCTCGTCGGGCCTTCGCCCGGAACGGGCTCGATGCTCCGCTGGAGCCGATCGCCGCCGCGGCGGGGGTGGGCAATGCCACGCTCTACCGCCATTTCCCGACCCGCGCCGATCTCTGGCAGAGCGTGCTCGAGGGCCCGCTGCTCGAGGTCACCGAGCTGATCGGCACGGCGGGAGAACGCGACGACGCATGGTCGGGTCTGGAGCACTTCCTCCGCGGTCTCTGCGAGCTGGAGGCCCGGGAGGAGGGCTTCACCTTCCTCATGACGGCCTCCCTCGACGGGGCACCGCGACTGGCTGAGCTGCGGGCCGGCATCCGGGACCGTCTGGGTGAGCTGGTGCAGCGGGCCCACGACCAGAAGGCGATCCGGCCGGATGTGGTCGAATCCGACTTCGCGGTGATCATCCTCTCGGTGGCCGGCGTGATCGAGGCCACGAGGGACAGCGATCCGCTCGCCTGGAGCCGGCACCTCGACATCATCCTCGACGGCATCCGCACCCCGGTGCCGACGCCTCTGCCTTCGGCGTCGAAAGCCTGCTCCGCGCTGATCTGACCGGCCGTGGCGAGCTGCGGGGGGAGGGCTTCCCTCTCAGGCCGGAAGTGGGCGGACGGGGAGGTGTGCGGTGGCCGTGTCCTCCAGGAGGCCCACCAAGGTACGGATGCCGGGGTCGGCGAAGTCGGGCGTGCGGGCGGCGAGGTGGAGGCTGCGCTGCACCGGAGTGGTCAGGGCGCTCAGGGAGACTCCCGCCGGGAGGTGATCGATCGTCAGCGCCGGAACGAGCGCGACGCCCACGCCGGCGGCCACGAGCTCGAGCTGCACGGCGAAGTCCAGCGATTCGGCGACGATCCTCGGGCGGAAGCCGGCCAGGCCGCAGGCACGCTCCATCATGTCGAAACAGGTGAAGCCGCTGGCCGGCGCGATCCACGATGCGGTCGCGTAGTCGGCGAGGTCGGCGGGGCCGCTGGGGCCGGTGATCGGATTCGCTGAACCGCCGGGACCGCCGGGGCCGGTGGTGCGGGTCGCCAGCCAGACCGGCTCGCCGCCGAGAGGCCGGTGTGCGATGCCGTCGGGCAGGTCGCGCGGAACGTTGGAATAGGAGTGGATGATCGCGAGGTCGGCGAGGCCGGAGAGCAGTGCGGTCAGTGCCTCGTCGGGCTCGGCGGTGGCGAGGCTCAGATCGAGGGCGGCTCCGTCGTACGCGAGGAGGCGCCGATAGGCGTCGGCGACGATCGTGCGCGCGGCGGAGGGGAACGCGGTCAGGGTGTACCGGCCGACGGTTCCGGCGCGGAGCGAGTCGAGTTCGAGTTCGACGAGGGAGAGCCGGTCGAGGATGTCGTGCCCGTGCGAGGCGAGGGTGTGGCCGGCGGCGGTCAGAACGACCCGGCGCCCGCGCCGCTCGGTGAGGCGGAGCCCCACTTCCTTCTCGAGCGCGGTGAGCTGCATCGATACCCCGGGAGCGCTCAGATGCACCTCTTCCGCGACCGCGGCGATCGTGCCCAGGCGCTGCAAGGCGGACAAGAGGCGCATCTTCCGCACGTCGATCATACGAATCAGACTAGATTACGAATAGCGTCACGAATAGTAACTGGTAGTTACGTCGCACCTCTGACACCTTCGAGTCATGAGAATCGATCGTGCGCTGTTCGCCGGCCTGGCCGTGGTAGTGCTCTGGGCATCCGCATTTCCCGCGATCCGGGTCGCCGCGCCGGCGATGGGGGTCATCGGCCTGTCGTTCGCGCGGCTCACGGTGGCGTGCGTCGCTCTCCTCGCCGTAGCGGTGATCGCGCGAGCGCGTCTGCCGCGGGCTCGCGATCTGGGCTGGATCGCCGCCTGCGGCTTCTTCGGCATGACCGCGTACCAGCTGCTGCTCAACTGGGGCGAGCTGTATGTTCCGGCGGGCACGGCGAGCATCATCGTCGCGGCCGCCCCGCTGGTGTCGGTGGGCGTCGCGCGCATCCTCTTCCGCGAGCGGATCTCGGCGGCCACCATCGTGGGAAGCGTGATCGCGCTCGCGGGAGTGACGTTCGTCTGCCTCGCCCGGGCTGGGGTGTCGCTGTCGGCCGCGGTGTGGATCGTCGTGGCGGCGATGGTGGTGCAGGGCATCTACCATCCGCTGCAGCGACCGCTGCTGAAGCGGTACTCCAGCATCGAGGTGGCCTCCTACGCGATGGTGGCGGGGACGGTCATGACCCTTCCGTTCGTGCCCTTCGACCTCGACGGGATGCTCGGCGCCGGCCCGGCGGCCTGGCTCGCCGCCGTCTACCTGGGGCTCCTGCCCTCCGCGGCCGGCTTCGTGCTGTGGGCCTACGCGGTCGCACGGATGCCGGTGGCCCTGTCGACCTCGCTGCTCTACCTCGTGCCGCCGGTCGCCGTGCTGATCGCCTGGATCTGGCTCGGCGAGCTGCCCGCGCCGGCCGAACTGCTGGGCGGTCTCGTGGTCATCGCCGGCGTCGTCACCATCTCGCAGGTGCCCCGGTTTCTCGCGCGGAGGGCAGGCAGGCGGCGGGCGATCGCCGTCGGCGGATGACTCCTGCCTGCGAGCCGGCGCGGGTAAGCGGGTCGGGCGGGTGATGGCGAGTACACAGAGCTGTGCCAGGAAACGCGGATTCTCGTGGGGTAGCTTCGCACCTCGTGTCAGACCGCCGCTACAACTCCAACCCCGTCTCGAACTTCATGGCCTGGCTGGGCGGCGCCCGGCTCGACGTGCTGCAGGATGCGCCCGGCGACCGCGCGCGCTTCGTGGCGATGGGCGGCGTCATCCTGAGCACGGCCTTCCTCTCGGCCGTGTCGGCGTCGTTCGCGCTGGTGATGGCGGTGGGGGCACCTCTGCCGGTCGCCATCATCGTGGGTGTGTTCTGGGGTGTCATCATCCTGAACCTCGACCGGCTGCTGATCATCGGCATGGCCAAGCAGAAGGGCGTGTGGCGCAACATCGGGCTCGCGATCCCGCGGGTGGCGCTGGCGCTGATCATCGGAACCGTCATCTCCACGCCGCTGACGCTGCAGATCTTCTCGGCCGAGATCAACTCCGAGATCCAGGTGATGCAGGCTGAGGACAAGGCGGCGTTCGAAGAGCGGATGGCGGCGGATCCGCGGTTCGCCGCCATTCCCGACCTCGAGAAGTCGATCGCGGCGAACCAGGCGATCGTTGACCAGGGGCTGCAGACCGACCTGTCGTCCGACCCGAACTACGCGGCCGCGGTGGCTGCGACCGCTGCGGCGCAGACCGCGTTCGACGCGGCCCAGGCCGCCTATCTCGCCGAGATCGACGGAACCGGTGGCACGGGCATCCGCGGCGACGGAGCCGTGACGCAGTCGAAGCTCGTGGCCGTGCAGGCCGCCCAGGCGCGCCTGGACTCGGCCAAGGAAGCCGAAGCCGCGGCACTGACCGCGGCGCAGTCGACCCTCGAGACCTCGGCGCAGAGCCGCCTCGATGCCGCGACCGAGCAGCTGGCCTCCGACAAGGACACGCTGGCGAAGGCTCAGGATGCGCGCGACACCGAGCAGGCCGCCTACGACAGTGCCGTCGACAACAGCGCGGGGCTGCTGTCGCGGCTCGAGGCGCTGTTCCGGCTCGGCGAGGCGAACGCGCTGCTGAACGTGGCGCACATCATGATCGCGCTGCTGTTCATCTGCATCGAGC
>NZ_JAHFUW010000015.1 GCF_023264855.1 Herbiconiux sp.
CGGAGCCGCGGTCGGGCTGCTCTGCGGGCGCGGGGTCGGGGTCGGGCCGGGGCCCTGCTGCGCCTGCTGCCCGTCACCGGTCAGGGCCTCGGCGGCGTTGCGCACCATCGAGCGCCAGTCGGTGCCGCCCTGCGAGCCGGAACCATTCGCACCGGAACCGCCCGATGACGTCGTCTTGTCGAGAGCCTTCTGGGCCATCCCGAGCAGTCGCGAGAAGCCGCTCATCGGTGATCCTCCTTCGTGTCGGTGGTGCGGGTGTGGGTCGCATCGGTATCCGGAGCACCGAGTGCCTGCCCCTTGCGGGCGTCGCCGCGGGTCTTCGCGAGACTCGCGACCGTGGCCACCGTGATCGTGGCGCCGATGAACAGCAGCGAGAACCAGATCGGGATCTCGGGCACCCACTCCACGTGCTGCCCGCCGTTGATGAACGGCAGCTCGTTCACGTGCAGGGCGTGGAACACGAGCTTCACCCCGATGAAGGCGAGGATGACGGCGAGGCCCTGCGAGAGGTACACGAGGCGTTCGAGCAGTCCGCCGATGAGGAAGAACAGCTGCCGCAGGCCCATCAGTGCGAAGGCGTTCGCGGTGAACACGATGTACGCCTCGTTGGTGAGCCCGTAGATGGCCGGGATGGAGTCGACCGCGAAGATCAGGTCGATGAAGCCGATCGCGATGATCGTGAGGAACATCGGCGTCACGAAGCGCTTGCCGCTCTTCACGACGGTCAGCTTGTCTTTGTTGTACTCATCCGAGACCGGCAGGATGCGGCGCACGAGCTTCATGAAGCGCCCGTTGGCCGGGTCGGACTCGTGCGAGCTGAACGCCTGGCGGTAGGCCAGGAACAGCAGCAGCGCGCCGAAGAGGTAGAAGATCCAGCTGAGGTTCTCGATCAGCGTGGCGCCCACGGCGATGAACCCGCCGCGCAGGATGAGCGCGATCACGATGCCGATCATCAGCACCTTCTGCTGGTAGGCCTTGGGCACCGCGAAGGCGCCCATCACCAGGAGGAAGACGAAGAGGTTGTCGATCGACAGCGCCTTCTCGGTGAGGTAGCCGGCGAAGTACTCGCCGCCGTAGGTCCATCCGGAGACCACGCCGATACCCACGCCGAACAGCAGCGCGAGACCGATATAGAACGCCGACCAGCGGGCCGACTCGGCAATGGTGGGCTCGTGCGGCTTTCGCACGTGCGCAAAGAACTCGTAGACGAAGAACGCGATGGTGACGGCGATCGTGATGATCCACGTCAGGAAGGTGACCTGCACAGGGTGCTCCAAAGGGGTTGGCGAAACGATGACGCCAAGGTCTCCTCCGTTCTGACTTTCATCAGAACCGGCGGCCCGGGATGCGACTTCACATCCGTATTGACGGGCCGGCCGCAGCCGGGAGTACTCCCCTTGTTGCCGACAAGTCTACCAGACGGATCAGTAGCGGATGGCGTCGATCACCTTCACGCGCACGGCCACGAGTGCCGGCAGGAGGCCTGCGAGCGCCCCCACCACGGTCGCCGCGAGCAGCCCGAGCAGTGCGGCCTCCGCGGGGAACGGCGGGAAGTCGCTCACCATCCCCTGGCCCACGAACTCCATCGTGACCGGGTTCTGCACCAGCAGGACGGCGGCCACGACCCCCACGGCGCCGGCCGCGATGGTGGCCACCACGCTCTCCATCATCACGGCGAAGAACACCCGCCCCGCGGTCGCCCCGAAACTGCGCCGGATGCCGATCTCCCGCACTCGCTGCTTCACCGTCACGAGCGCGATGTTCACCAACCCCAGGGCTCCGAGCAGCAGCACGAGCACGGCGATCCCGCCGACCACGAGCTTCGTGACGAGGAACGGGTCGTCGCCGAACTGCGCGTAGTCCTGCCGGAACACGTCGACCTGCGCCCCGTCGCCGAGCGCCGCCGTGAAGTCGCGCTTCAGCACCTCCGTCAGCTGGTCGGAGATCTCGGGCGGAACCCACATCTCGTACTGCGTCTGCCCGCCGCCGAAGCCCGAGGGGTCGACCGCGCTGCCTGCCGGATCCGCCTCCCGCATCGCCTGGTAGTCGCCGGCGAGCAGGTACATGGCGGGCTCGGTCTCCCAGCCGGCAGCGGGATACACGCCGACGACGACCGCGGTCGTGCCGTCCTCCCCGCCGAGCCTGACCACCGGATGCGTCTGCAGATCCGGGCGCCCCAGCCTGTCCCAGAACACCTCGTTCACCACCAGCGGTGGGGCGAGCAGCTCCTCGTCGCCGGGCGCGAACCACGAGCCCTCGCTCACCTTCACGCGGTGCATGTCGCCGTAGGGCTGATCGACCGCCTGCACACCAACATTCGCGGCGCCGGTGACGAAGGGCACGAGCTCGCCGCCCTGCATCACGCGGCTGCCGTAGCGGATGTCGTAGCGGGCGAGCGTCTCGGCCCAGGTGGAGTCCATCGTCTCGGCGTCCACGGCCGATCCGTCGTTCGTGTACGCCGAGAGGTAGAGGGTGGCCGGCCGCCCGCTCGAACGCTCGCTGAGCTCTTCGTTGGCCTGCTGCACGATGCCGCCGAGCGCCACCACCGTGGTGAGCGAGCACACGGCCACCGCTACGCCGATCAGCGAGAGCAGCACCCGCGTGCGGTGCACGCGCAGCTCCTGCCAGGCCTCGAGCACCGCGCCGACGAAGCCGGTGAGCATCCGCTTCATGCCAGCACCTCCGCCCGGGTCAGCACGCCCCGGTCGAGCCGGAAGTGGTCGCGGGCGCGCCGGGCGATCGCCGGGTCGTGCGTGATCGTCACCAGCGCCGCGCCCGTTCCCGTCGCCACCTCGTCGATCAGTTCCATCACACTCTGCCCCGTGTCGAGATCGAGCGCGCCGGTGGGCTCGTCGGCGAGGATGAGCCGCGGACCGCGCACGAGCGACCGGGCGATCGCCACGCGCTGCTGCTCGCCGCCGGAGAGCCGGTCGGGCATGCTGTCGACCCGGTGTCCGAGACCCACCTGTTCGAGCATCCCGGCCGCCAGCGCCCGGCGACGCCAGAACTGCCGGCCCTCGGCGTAGAGCAGCGGCATGGCCACGTTCTCGAGCGCGGTGCGCCCGGGCAGCAGGTTGAACTGCTGGAAGATGAAGCCGATCTGCGCCCCGCGCACGCGGTCGCGGGCGGCTCCCGAGTACGACTTCACGGGCTTGCCGTCGAAGCTGAGCAGCCCGCTGGTGGGCACGTCGAGCAGGCCCATCAGGTTGAGCAGGGTCGACTTGCCCGATCCGGAGCGCCCCACGATCGAGATGCGGTCGCCCGGCTCCACGGTGAGGTCGACGCCGTTCAGGATGGTGAGGGCCGGCTGATCCGGCGGAAGCACCGTGCGGGTCACGTCTTCGAGCTGCAGCAGGCTCACGCGCAGGCCATCGAGCCGTCGGGGAACGTGGTGCAGCCGTCGGCGCCCGGGGTCACGGCGAGCGCGCCGGGCGCGAACTGCAGGATCTCCTCGCCCTCGGCCAGGCCGCCGGTCACCTCCACCTGGCTGCCGTCGCTGAGGCCGAGGCCCACCGCGCGCTCCTCGGTCGCGCCATCCGCGGTGCTCACCCAGACGGTGCCGCTCTGCGCCGCTCCGCGCACGGCGGTGGTGGGCACCACGAGCACGTTCTCGGCCTTTCCGCCGGCGATCGTCATTTCGGCCGCGAGGCCCGAGAACACGGTGACGCCGTCGGGCACCGGGCAGCTGACGGTCGTGGTCGAGCCGCCCGATCCGCCGCCGCCGGTCGCGCCGAGACCGGATGCGCCGCCCTCCGTGCCGCCTCCGCCCGATCCGCCGTCGCTGCCGGGCAGCGGGGTCACGATCCGTAGCCCGGTGCAGGTGAACGGCGCGGGCCCACCGGTGATGGCGATCGAGGCCTCGGTGGGCTGGTCGATCAGCCGGTACTGCTGCTCGGGCAGCAGCGATCCCGAGACCGAGAAGGTGGGCGGCGCGACCTGGCCGGCCACCATGCCGATGGTCACGTCCTGTCCGGCGATCACGCCGAGGGCGCTGAGGGTTCCGGATGCCGGCGCCAGCACCTGCTCGTAGCGGAAGATCGCCGGCAGCGGCTTGCCTTCGGCGTCGACGGTCTCGGTGGGATCGCGCTCGATCTGCACCTTCACGTCGAACACCACGTCGCCGGCCGCGACGGGAGCGCCCTGGGCCACGAAGATCTCGTCGACCGTGCCGGCCGCGGTCGATTTCACCGGGATCGCGGGATCGGCCGACACGGTGGCCTTCACCAGCACGTCGTTCACGATGGTGCCGAGCGTCGCAGCGGTGCGGGGCTCCACGATCTCGCCGGTCGGCACGGCCGGATCGGCCTCCACCGCCTGATCGGGGAAGAAGGCCAGCTTGGCGAGGGCCACGGCGATCACCGCGATGATGACGATCCTGAGGATCGGGAACACCCATTTCCGGACGACGCCCACGTGACTCCTCATCGCTCTACGACAGTGGTAGATCTACTCTCGCAGACCGATCGAACGCGTTCCCCTGGGCTCTGCAAAGGTGCCCCCGCTATGATCGGTCGCCATCCTAGACTCGGACGATGAACGAGGATGCAACCCGCCCCGCCTCCGATGCCGGCCGGCCGGCAGCTGCCGGGCCGGGCCGTGGGTTCATCGTGCGGCGCACCGTCGAGGCCGACTGGCCCGAGGTGCGGGCGCTGCGTCTGGAGATGCTGGCCGATACGCCGATCGCCTACCTCGAGACCCGCGCTCAGGCGCTGCGGCGGCCGGAGGCGCAGTGGCGGGCCTGGGCGCGCGACGGCTCCTCGCAGGCCTCCATCACGGTGGTCGCGATCACCGACGAGGGGCGCTGGGTGGCCACCATGATGTCGAAGGTGCCGCTCGGCGCATCCGGGGCCTACCTCTACGGCGTGTACGTGGCGCCCTCGCACCGCGGCCGGGCGATCGGCGTGACGGATGATCTGCTCGGCGTGATCGAGGAATGGGCGGCGACCCGGGGCGGCTCGCTCAGCCTCGAGGTGAACGAGGACAACGCGCGCGCCGTGGCCGCCTACCGCTCCCGCGGCTTCGTGGAGACGGGCGTCACCCGCCCCTACCCGCTCGACCCCGCCCAGCGCGAGCTCGAGATGCGCAAACCGCTCACCCTCGCCTCCCCGCCCGGTTCCCGGTGAGGTGCGGGCGGGGAGGCGCGGGCTACGCGAGGTGCTCGGCCGCGTAGGCGGCGAGCGCGTCGCGCACGAAGGCGCCTCCGGTGAGGCCGCCGTAGTGGGCGGCGAAGCGCTCGTCGGTGGCGTAGAGGTCGCCGAGGCCCACGAAGTAGTCCCTCGCGGGGCCACCTGTGGGGGCGGTGGGTGTGCCGGGCACACCGGCGAGCCAGTCGTACTGGCGCTGGGCCAGCTGCTGCGCTTCGGCTCCCGACGGGTCGGCGCCGCGGGCGGCGGCCTCGCGCCAGTCGCTCTGCAGCGCCTCGAGGCGCTGCTGCCACCGGGCCTTCTCGGCCGGCGACTTCGCGCGCCACCAGGCGTCGCTCGTCGCGTACGCGTCGGCACCCCAGCGCTCGGTCACCTCTTCTTTGTGAGCAGTGTGGTCGAAGCCGTCGAACATGGTGTCTGCCATCAGATCATCACCTCCTTCCATCATCTCGATCGTGGACTGCACGGAGGCGATCCGCCGTCCGAGCCGCTGCTGCTCGTCGCGCAGCAGCTCGAGGTGCCGGCGGAGCGCGGCCGGAGCATCCGTGTGCTTCTCGAGCACCTCGGCGATCGCCGGCAGCCCGAGGCCGAGTCCGCGCAGCAGCAGCACGCGCTGCAGCCGCACGAGCGCGGTCTGGTCGTAGTAGCGGTAGCCGTTCGCGCCGATCCGGCTGGGCTCCACGAGCCCGAGTTGGCCGTAGTGGCGCAGCGTGCGGCTCGTGACACCGGTAAGCCGGGCCACCTCCTGGATCGGCCAGTCGGTCGTCATGGTCATCATCTCCTCCACAGGCGAGACTACGAGTTGACGTCGCGTCAATGTCAAGGCCGGCCTGCGGGCTCGTAGTAACGTCGATCGAAAGCGCAACACCGGCGAAGTGCAGTACCGACGAATTCAGGAGACCGCCATGGCACGCATCGGATCGAGCGACCTCGAGGTGTTCCCGCTGTCACTCGGCGGAAATGTGTTCGGCTGGACGGCCGACCGTGACACCTCGTTCGACATCCTCGACGCCCACGCGGCCGGTGGCGGCAACTTCATCGACACCGCCGACACCTACATGGCCAGCGCCCCCGGCAACGTCGGCGGCGAGTCCGAGACGATCCTCGGCGAGTGGTTCACCCGCCGGGGGTCGCGCGACGCGACCGTGATCGCCACGAAGGTGGCGAAGCATCCGCAGTTCAAGGGACTGTCGGCCGCGAACATCGCCGCGGCGGCGGATGCCTCGCTGGGCCGCCTGCAGACCGACCGCATCGACCTGTACTACGCGCACGCCGAAGACCCCGAGACGCCGCTGGAGGAGACCGCCGCGGCGTTCGACGCCCTGGTGCGGGCGGGCAAGGTGCGCTACCTCGGCCTGTCGAACTTCTCGCCCGAGAACACCGTGCGCTACCTCGAGATCGCCGACGCGAACGGCTTCGCGCGGCCCGTCGCCCTGCAGCCGCACTACAACCTCGTGCACCGCAACGACGTCGAAGACCACCTCGTGCCCATCGCGCTGCGCGAGAGCCTCGGCATCATGCCGTACTTCGCACTGGCGAGCGGATTCCTCACGGGCAAGTACCGCTCGAAGAGCGACTTCGAGGGCAGCACCCGGGCGGCGTCGGCCTCGAAGTACGTCAGCTCGCAGGGTCTCGCCATCATCGACGCGCTGGAGCAGATCGGCACGGCGCACGGCGTCTCGATCGCCACCACCGCTCTGGCCTGGCTGGTCGCCAAGCCCGGCGTCACGGCTCCGATCGCGAGCGCCAGCCGTCTCGATCAGGTCGCCGACCTTCTCGCCGTCGGCTCGACGCAGCTCACCGCCGACGAGGTGGCCCGGCTCGACGAGGTCTCCGCGTGGAATCCGGGCGGCACCGCATGACTCCACCGTTCGGTCGCAAGAAGGTCGAGCCCACTCCGGCGGCTCCGGATGCCGCGGGGGCGGTGGCCTCGAGGCGCGCGTTCCTGAAGGCCGCCGCCGTCGGCGCGGCGGGAGCTGCCGCGGGCGGCGTGGCCGGTGCGGCCATCGGCGCGGGCGTCTACGCGCAGGAGTCCTCGCTCGACTTCGCACCCGAGACGCCGGAGGCCGAGCCCGGCTTCGAGCACCTCGTCGTGGTGATGTACGAGAACCGCTCCTTCGACAACCTGCTCGGCTGGCTCTACAAGAACGAAGAACTGAAAGACGGCCAGAGCTTCGAGGGGCTGCACCAGGGCGACCACTCGAACCCGGTGCCCGGCACCGACGAGGTGATCAAGGCGCACGCCTACACCGGCTCGACCGACGAGATCATGGGGAGCCCCAACCCCGATCCGGGCGAGGAGTACTCGCACGTGAACACGCAGCTGTTCCAGAAGGTCGACCCCGAAGGCAACAGCGACCTGCACGCCAACGGCCTGCAGTACCCCTACAACGCGCCCGGTCCGAACGAGAGCCCCACCATGAAGGGCTTCGTGCAGGACTACATCATCAACTACAAGCGGCTCACCAAGAACAAGAAGGAGCCCTCGCGCAAGGAGTACGAGCTGGCGATGGGCGGCTTCACGCCCGACATGCTGCCCGTGTTCAGCACGCTGGCCAAGAACTTCGCGGTCTACGACCACTGGTTCAGCGCGGTGCCCTCGCAGACCTTCTGCAACCGGGTGTTCTTCCACGCCTCCACCTCGCACGGCTACGTCACCAACAAGGGCGACGGCGGCTACGACAAGTGGCTCGACGCCGCGAACGATGCGCCCACCATCTTCAACCGCCTCGAAGAGGCCGGCCTCAGCTGGCGGGTCTACTACGACGCCGCGCAGCTGGTGTCGATGACGGGCGTGCTGCACGCACCGGTGCTCGAGCCGTACTGGAAGACGAACTTCCGGGTGATGGAGCAGTTCTACGACGACGTGGCGAACGGCGACCTGCCCGACTACTGCTTCATCGAACCGCGGATGATCTACAACCACAACGACATGCATCCGCCGCACGGCACCCTGCGGGAGAGCGACGACGCGACGGATGACGGCGATGTCGTGATCGACGGTGCGGTGTCGGATGCGCGCGCCGGCGATGCGCTGCTGCACGCCATCTACTCGGCCGTGCGCTCCAGCGACAGCCCGACCGGATCGAACGCGATGAACACCATGCTGCTCGTCACCTTCGACGAGCACGGCGGCACCTACGATCACGTGCCGCCGCCTTCCGCCACGCCACCCCGAACCGGCGAGGCGGGCGAGATGGACTTCACCTTCGACCGCCTGGGCTGCCGCGTGCCGGCGATCGCGATCTCGGCCTACACCGCGAAGAACACCATCATCAACGAGCAGATGGACCACGGATCGGTGATCGCCACGCTCACCAAGCTGCATGGGCTCAAGCCACTGACGCACCGTGACGTGAATTCGCGCGACATGTTCGACGCGGTGAACCTGAAGAAGCCGCGCCCCGCATCCGAGTGGCCGCAGACGCTGCCGCAGTACACGCCGCCGAACCCCGAGGTGAGCTTCGACGCCACCTCCGAAGACCAGCGGGCGAAGCCGATCAGCAACCCGGCGAAGGGCCTGCTGGGTCTGGTCATCGCCAAGTACGGGGTGAAGGGCGAACCCGAACCCGACACCTACGGCGAGGCCTACGCAGCGCTGATGGAGACGCAGAACGTCAACGGCCAGCTCTTCGGCACGCTCGACTCGATCGACGGCACCCCGACGCCGAAGGCCACTCCCGATCCTTCGCACTCCCCGACGCCCGGCGCCTGAGAGTCCTGCTCAGCACTCCGGAACGTTCACGGCGAGGCCGCCGCGGGAGGTCTCGCGGTACTTGTCGCTCATGTCGGCGCCGGTCTGGCGCATCGTCTCCACCACCTGGTCGAAGCTCACGTGGTGGGCGCCGTCGCCGCTGACCGCCAGCTTGGCCGCCGTGATGGCGGTGACCGCGGCCACGCCGTTGCGTTCGATGCACGGGATCTGCACGAGGCCGCCGATCGGGTCGCAGGTGAGGCCGAGGTGGTGCTCCATCGCGACCTCGGCCGCGTTCTCGACTTGGGCGGCGTTCGCGCCGAGCAGTGCCGCGAGGCCCGCAGCGGCCATCGCCGAGGCGGATCCCACTTCTCCCTGGCAGCCGACGTCCGCTCCGGAGATGGAGGCGCGCTGCTTGATGATGCCGCCGATGGCCGCAGCCGTGAGCAGGTAGACCTCGACGTCGCGTCGCGCGTCTGCCGAATCGAACGCATCCGGATGGCGGCGCCCGAGGGCGTGGTAGAGCGCGGCCGGCACGATTCCCGCGGCCCCGTTGGTGGGGGCGGTCACCACGCGGTTGCCCGCGGCATTCTCCTCGTTCACGGCCATGGCCGCGATGGTGGCCCACTCGGGCGAGTTACCGGCGCCGTCGGCCACGAGCGCCCGCGCCAGCCGGGCCGCGCGCCGCGGAACCCGCAGCCCGCCCGGCAGTTCGCCCTCGGTCGACAGCCCTGCCTCGATGCACTCGCGCATCACCGACCAGATGCGCTGCAGCCCCTCACTCACACCCTCGGCGCCCTGCTGATGCCGTGCGGCCTCGTTCGCGAGCACCACCCCGGCCACGCTCAGCCCGCTCTCCCGGCACACCGCGAGCAGCTCAGCGCCCGAGGCGAACGGATGCGGCTCGGCGGCGGGCGGCACGGCGGCGGGTGACGGGTCGGCGCCCTCGCGGAGGATGAAGCCGCCGCCGATCGAGAAGAAGGTCGCCGCCTGCACGGTGTCGCCGAAGCGCGCCGAGAAGGCGATCTCGTTCGCGAAGCGGCCTCGAACGACCAGCGGATGCTTCGCGATGTCGACGGTGCCGAACCGGATGCCGGCCGCCGGCGAACCGGCCAGCCGCAGGGGCGCGCCGGCGTCGATCTCGTCCACGCGCATCCGCCCGGCCTCGGGATCGATGCTCTCGGGTTCACCGCCCTCCAGGCCGAGCAGCACCGCCCCGAACGTGTTGTGCCCCTTACCGGTCGCGGCGAGCGACCCGTAGACGGCGACGCTCAGCGCGTCGGGAGCGACCCCCGGATGCGCCGCCGCGCACTCGAGGGCGAACTCGCGCGCCGCCCGCATCGGTCCCACGGTGTGCGAGCTCGAGGGCCCGATCCCGATCGAGAACAGCTCGAACACTCCCGCGATCCGCTCTCCGGAGGCGTCGGCGGCAGGAGCGGAGCGGGACGACAACGTCATCCCGCCACCCTAATCCGCTCGCATTCCGCCTCTGGAGCATCCTCCCGAACACGCAAGAACTCCTCGCGATCCGTCGATTTCGGCCCTGAAAACCAGGGTTTAGGGCTGAAATCGACGGGTCGCGAGGAGGAGGAAGAGAAGAGAGGAAGGGGAAGGGGCGTCAGGCTCCGACGAGCTTCTCGGCGAGGTAGCCGGTGAGGCGATCGAGCGAGATGCGCTCCTGCGCCATGGAGTCGCGCTCGCGCACGGTCACCGCGTTGTCGTCGAGCGAGTCGAAGTCGACCGTGATGCAGAACGGGGTGCCGATCTCATCCTGCCGGCGGTAGCGACGGCCGATGGCGCCGGCGTCGTCGAAGTCGACGTTCCAGTTCTTGCGCAGGTCGGCGGCCAGTGTCTTGGCCAGCGGCGAGAGCGCCTCGTTCCGCGACAGCGGCAGCACGGCGGCCTTCACCGGCGACAGGCGCGGGTCGAGCTTCAGCACGGTGCGCTTGTCGACGCCGCCCTTGGTGTTCGGGGCTTCGTCTTCATGGAACGCGTCGACCAGGAACGCCATCAGCGAGCGGGTGAGTCCGGCCGCGGGCTCGATCACGTACGGCGTCCACCGCTCGTTCGTGGTCTGGTCGAAGTACGACAGGTCGGTGCCGGAGGCCTTCGAGTGCGTGGTGAGGTCGAAGTCGCCGCGGTTGGCGACGCCCTCGAGTTCGCCGAAGGCCGATCCGGTGAACCCGAACTTGTACTCGATGTCGACGGTGCGCTTGGAGTAGTGCGACAGCTTCTCGGCGGGGTGCTCGTAGAGCCGCAGGTTCGACGGGTCGATGCCGAGGTCGACGTACCAGTTGAAGCGCTCGTCGATCCAGTACTGGTGCCACTCTTCGTCTTCACCGGGCTTGACGAAGAACTCCATCTCCATCTGCTCGAACTCGCGGGTGCGGAAGATGAAGTTGCCGGGCGTGATCTCGTTGCGGAAGCTCTTGCCGATCTGGCCGATGCCGAACGGCGGCTTCTGCCGCGAGCTGTTCAGCACCGCGTTGAAGTCGACGAAGATGCCCTGAGCGGTCTCGGGGCGCAGGTACGCCATCCCGCCCTCGTCGTCGACCGCGCCGAGGTAGGTCTTCATCAGGCCGGAGAAGTTCTTGGGCTCGGTCCACGAACCGGGCTGCCCGGTCTCGGGGTCGCGGATGTCGGCGAGGCCGTTGACCGGCGGATGCCCGTGCTTCTCTTCGTACTGCTCGAGCAGGTGGTCGGCCCGGTAGCGCTTGTGCGTGTGCAGCGACTCGACCAGCGGGTCGGAGAACACCTCGACGTGGCCGGAGGCCTCCCACACCGTGCGCGGCAGGATGACGGCCGAGTCGAGGCCCACGACGTTGTCGCGGCCCTGCACCATGGACTTCCACCACTGGCGCTTGATGTTCTCTTTGAGCTCGACGCCGAGTGGCCCGTAGTCCCAGGCCGACCGGGTACCGCCGTAGATCTCTCCTGTCGGGAAGACGAAGCCGCGGCGTTTGGCCAGGGCGATGACGGAATCGAGACGGGATGCAGGCATGGTGTGATCTCCGGTTGTTCCGCGCGGCCGGCTGCTCGTGCGGGATCAGCCACAACTCTACCGGGGCGGGCTGAAGCGCTCAGACGCCGTCGGTGCTCAGACGCCCTTCAGCTGGCCGGTGTGAGGATGGCGGCAGGCCCGGTCGACGCCGGCTCGCACCCAGCAGGAGGGGAATGGACGTACCCGTCTGGCTACTCGCCATCCGCATCGACCACGGCCCCGCGATCTGGGCCATCCGTCTGATCGCCGTCGCGTTCGTGCTGGTGCTCGTCATCCGACGCCCCACCCGCCGCTGGCTGCTCACGGCTCCGCTCGCCCTGCTCGGCGGCGCGCTGCTGGCCCTCGCCGCCACCTGGCTGCTGCAAGACGTGCTCGACGTCTTCGACTCGCCGATGGAGCGTGACGTGCGCCTATGGATCGCCGCGACCGGCGCGGCCGTCGGCCTCGCGATCGCGAACCTGTGGCTCTCCCGGTGGTGGCGCAAACTCGTGGCCGTGTTCGCCATCGCCGTCTTCGCCCTCTGCGGTGCGCTCGGCGTCGCCTCGGCCTCTGGCATCGCCAAGAACGTCGGCGACCTACTGGACATGCCCGTGGAGCAGCCGCTGAACGTCTCGTCGCTAGCCCCGCACTCCACGAACCCGCCCGGCGCGCTCGCCGCATCCTGGACCGCCCCGCCCGGCATGCCCACCACCGGCACCGAGGGCACGGTGACCATACCGGCCACCGCATCCGGCTTCCCGGCCCGCGACGCCATCGTCTACCTCCCGCCCGCCGCCCGGTTGCCGGATGCGCCGGCGCTTCCGGTGGTGGTCTTCATGAGCGGCCAGCCGGGAGCGCCCGACGTCTCCGACATCGGCGCGAGCCTGGACTCCTTCGCCGCCGAGCACGGCGGGCTCGCCCCCATCGTGGTGTCGGTCGACCAGCTCGGCGGAGACGGCGACGACAACCCGCTCTGCATCGACGGCTACGAGGGCAACGCGCAGACCTACGTCAACGTCGACGTGCCCGCCTACATCGCCAAGACCTTCAACGTGCTGACCGGGCCGGCGAACTGGACCATCGCGGGCTTCTCGAACGGCGGGGGCTGCGCTATCCGCTTCGCCGCCGCCTTCCCTGAGCTCTGGGGGAACGTGATCGACATCGCCGGCGAGCTCGGACCCGACCTCGGCAGCCCCGAGGAGACGATCGACGAGGGCTTCGGCGGCGACGTCAAGGCCTACGACCACGCGCAGGCCGGAGCGATGCTGGCCGCCGGGGCGCCCTTCGCCGACACCGACGCGATCTTCGCCGACGGCACCGACGACGAGCCCTTCCTCTCGGCCTCCCGCAGCGTCTCCGCGGCCGCCGCAGAGGCCGGCATGCGCACCTCGCTCTTCATCTCGCCCGGCACCGGGCACGACGTCGACACCATCGCCTACGGCTTCGATCACGCCTTCCCCCTGCTCTATCCGCGCTGGGGGCTCGCATCGACGGGCTGAAACGGCCGAGATCGGGTAGCTTCGTGCCATGGGGACGCACGAGATGACAGGACACCTCGGATGACAGGCCACCAACGATGACGCCCGACGAGATCTCCATCACCAACCTGCCGCTGGCCGGCATCGGGCTGGCCATCCTCGCCGCCGCCCTGCTGGCCATCGGCAACGAGCTGCAGTCACGCGGGGTGGCGAAGGTGCAGGCGCGCTCGGGTGCGGATGCCGCGCTCGGCGCCCGCCAGTTCACCCGGCTCCTGCGCAACCGGATCTGGCTGCTCGGCAGCGTCGCCTTCGCCCTCTCGATCATCGTGCAGCTGGCCAGCCTCTCGCTCGCGCCGCTGATCGTGGTGCAGCCCGTGGGCGTGACGGCGCTGGTGTTCGCGGCGCTGCTCACGGCGATCCTCACCCGGCACCGGCCCTCGCGGCGGGTGGCGCGCGCGATCCTGGTGAGCATCGTGGGCGTGGGCGTGTTCGTCACGGTGGCGGCGATCGTGGCCGAGCAGCACCCGATCGTCGAGACGCAGCTGGTCGCCATCCTGATCGTGCTCGCCGTGGTGCTTCTGCTGCTGGCCGGGGTCTTCGTGCTCTCGCGGGTGCGCGACCGCCCGGTGCATCCGATGGTCTACGTGCTCGCCGGCGGGCTGCTCACAGGGTTCGTGGCGACCCTCGGCAAGACCGTCATCCTGCGCGTGCAGACGGTGTTGAGCACGGAGTTCCACTTCGACGCCGCGACGGTGCTCACGCTGTTCTGCGTGCTGGGCATCCTGGTGGCCGGCGGGCTCTCGGTCTACTTCGTGCAGGTGGCGCACGCCTCGAACAACCCCGAGCTGGTCGTGGCGGGACTCACCGTGATCGACCCCGTGGTGGCGGTGGCGCTCGGCATCACGATCCTCGGCGAGGCCGCGGGCGCCCCGATCTGGGCGGTGATCGCGTTCGTGCTGGCCGGTGCGGTGGCCGTGGGCGGAGTCTTCCTGCTCTCGGCCGCGCAGAACAAGGACGCGGTGGAGGCCTCCGCCGAAGCTCACTGATCCAGCGGCAGCAGGATGCCCTTCACCGTCGGGTCGGTCGCCAGGAACTCCTGCACGGCCGGGTCTTGGAACGCGGCGATCAGGTTCTTGATGTTCGGGGTGTCGAGGTAGTCGGTGCCCACGGTGAGCTGGCCGGCGAAGTCGTCGGGCGCGGTGGGGGCGAAGATCTGCTGCTCGATCGGGATGCCGGCAGCGAGGTAGTACTCGGTGTAGCCGACGGCCGCGTCGAGGTCGGGCAGCGCGCGCGACTGGGCGGCGAAGTCCAGCAGCACGAACTGCAGGTTCTTCGGATTCTCGGCGATGTCATCCTGAGTCGCGTACGACTTGTCGATGCCGTCCTTCAGCGTGATCAGGCCGGCGTTCTCGAGGATCTGCAGGCCCTGCGCCTCGTTGGCCGGGTCGGAGTAGAGCGAGACCGTGCCGCCATCCGGAATCTGCGAGACGTCGGTGTACTTCTGCGACCACAGTCCGAAGCCCCAGCGGAAGACGGGCGTCGCCGCCGTCTCCTTGAAGTCGGGGTTGGCCTCGAGAACCTGGCTCAGCCAGAGCTTGTGCTGGTAGATGGTGCCGGCGACCTCGCCCGAGCTGACCGCGCTGTTCAGGGTGGTGCTGTCGGAGAGGCCGCGGAACTCGACTTTGATGCCGTACTTGGGCGCGACCTTCTCGGCCACGAACTCCACCAGCGCCTCCTCGGCCGCGTTGCCCTCGGCGGTGACGACGGTGAGGGTGGCGCCCTCGACCTCGTTGGCCGAGGTGGCGGGGCTCACCAGCGGGATCGTGATGGCGGCGGCGACACCGATCACCACGACCGCGCCGCCCGCGATCCAGGGCCAGCGGCGGCGCTTCTTCAGTTCGAAGCCGTGATCGGTCTCGGGCGAGGAGGAGGGAGGAGGGGTGGATGCGGACATGGCTGTGCTGTGCCTTTCGGTGGGTGGGAGTGATTTACGCCTGGACGGCGGTCTTGGTGCGGAGGGTGGTGGCGCGGCGGGAGCCGGCGCGGGTGGAGGTGCGCAGCTGGGGCGTGGTGAAGCGCACCAGGCGGTCACCGATCAGCTGCACCGCGGCGACGGTGGCGACCAGGATGACGATCGTCACGCCCATCACGGTGTTGTCGAAGCGCTGGTAGCCGTAGGTCACGGCGACGTAGCCGATGCCTCCGGCGCCGATCGTGCCCGCGATGGCCGAGTACTCGATCATCGCGATGGTGTTGATGGTGAGGCCACCGATGATCGAGGGCACCGCCTCGTTCAGCTGCGCGGTGCGGATCACCTGCAGGTTCGAGGCGCCGGATGCTTTGGCCACCCGGGCGTAGGAGGGCGGGATGCTCCGCAGCGAGTTCTCGACGATCCGGGTGAAGAACGCGATGCCCGCGATCGACATCGGCACGACGGCGGCCGGGATGCCGATGTTCGTGCCCGTCACGAAGCGGGTGAACGGGATGATCGCGGCCATCAGGATCAGGAACGGCAGCGAGCGCCCGATGCTGATCACCCAGCTGAGCACGGTGTGCAGCGAGCGGTTCTCGAACAGGCCTCCCGGTGCGAGATTGAAGATGATCGAGCCGAGCGGGATGCCCACGATCACGACGATGGCCATGGTGATGCCCACCATGATCAGCGTCTCGCCGAGGGCCGGGAACACCAGCGCGGGTATCTCGTTCAGCGGCACGGTCTGGTTGGCGAGAACCCCGAACCCGGCGAGCGCGCTCACGCGACCCGCTCCAGTTCGTCGATCTCGTCGCCGGCGCCCGCGCTCGCGCGCTCCGCTGCGAGCCCCAGTTCTTCGGCGGCGGCGACGACCCGGTGCGCCTCGATCGCCGGCAGGCCCACGGTCGCGTGGCCGACAGTGGCGCCGTTGATCGTCTCGATCGAGGCGCCGAGAAGCGAGACGGGCACGCCGAGGCGCTCGGAGAGCTGCGTGATCCAGTCGGTCGGAACCGCTTTCGCGGCGTAGGCGAGCTGCCACGCGGTCTCGCCGGTCTCGGGCTCGGTGTGGCCCCGCCACGGGCGGAGTGCGCGGCCGAGATCGGAGGCCGGATCCTGCAGCAGGTCCACGATGCGGCCCGACTCCACGATGTGGCCGTGGTCGAGGCGCGCGACCGAGTCGGCCACCTTCAGGACGGTGTCCATCTCGTGCGTGATGAACAGGATCGACAGTCCCAGGTCGTCGCGCAGCTCTTTCAGCAGCGACACGATGGCCTCGGTCGACTGCGGGTCCAGGCCCGAGGTGGCCTCGTCGGAGAGCAGCACGGAGGGCTTCAGGGCGAGCGCGCGGGCGATGCCGACGCGCTGGCGCTGGCCGCCGGAGAGCTGGTGCGGGTAGTGGCCGGCCCGATCCGCCAGTCCGACCCGGTCGAGCAGCTCGGCGACACGGCGCCTGGTCTCGGCGGCGGTGACGCCGAGGTACTGCAGCGGCAGGGCCACGTTCTGTGCGGCGGTGCGGCGGGCGAACAGGCCGTCGGACTGGAAGATCGTGCCGATCCGGCGCCGGGCGACCTGGAGCTCGGCCTCGGAGAGATCGGAGAGCACCTCGCCGTTCACCACGACGGAGCCGGAGGTGGGGCGTTCCAGCAGGTTCACGCAGGCGGCGAGGGTGCTCTTGCCGGCACCGCTCGGCCCGACCACCGCGAAGATCTCGGCGGTGTCGACGCGGAAGTCGAGGTGGTCGAGCACCACGGTCGCGTCGGCGCCGTGGCCGTAGACCTTGGTGAGCTGCTGGAGGCCGATCATGTCGTGATCGCCTCGCCGATGGTGAAGCGGGCGCCGTGGTGCTCCGCGGGCAGGCGGTCGCCGCGGCCGTGCAGCTTGTTGCGCAGGGTGCCGGGCGCGTAGCCCTCGGGGTAGGCGCCGCGGCGGCGCAGCTCGGGGATGATGAACTCCACCACGTCTTCGAAGGTGCCGGGCGTGATGGCGTAGGCCAGGTTGAAGCCGTCCACATCCGTCTCCTCGACCCAGGCCTGCAGGTCGTCGGCGATCTCGCTGGGCGAGCCGACGATGAACGGGCCGAGCCCGCCGATCGCGCCCAGCTTGGCGATGTCGCGCACCTTCCATTCGCCGCCGTCGTCGTTCGCGGCCTGGAAGTTCGAGACCGCCGACTGGATGGCGTTGCTCTTGACGTTGCCGATCGGCTCGTCGAGGTCGTACTGCGAGAGGTCGACGCCCATCCAGCCCGACATGAACACCAGGGCGCCCTCCTCGCTGGCGTAGCTGAGGTAGTCGGCGTGCTTGGCGTGGGCCTTCTCGGTGGTCTCGTCGGTGATGATCGTGATCAGCGTGTAGATCTTCGCCGAGTAGCGGTCGCGCCCGGCTTCTTCGAGGGCGTCGCGGATGTTCTTCACTACGCCCTTCAGCACCGTCTTGGTGGGCGCGGCCACGAAGATCGCCTCGGCGTTGCCGGCGGCGAAGGCGATGCCGCGGGGGCTCGCGCCGGCCTGGTAGATCACCGGGGTGCGCTGCGGCGAGGGCTCGGCGAGGTGGATGCCGGGAACCGTGTAGTGCTTGCCGTAGTGGCCGATCTCGTGCACCTTCGCGGGATCGGTGAACACGCCCGACACGCGGTCGCGGATGACGGCGTCGTCCTCCCACGAGCCCTCCCAGAGCTTGTAGAGCACCTCGAGGTACTCGTCCGCCACGTCGTAGCGCTCGTCGTGCTCGAGCTGGTCGTCGTGGCCCATGTTGCGGGCGGCGCTCGGCAGGTAGCCGGTCACGACGTTCCAGCCCACGCGGCCGCCGGTGAGGTGGTCGAGCGTCGACATCCGCCGGGCGAACGGGTAGGGGTGCTCGTACGCGGTGCCCGCGGTCACGCCGAATCCGAGGTTCTCGGTCACGGCGGCCATGGCCGAGATGAGCAGGATCGGGTCGTTCACGGGCACCTGGGCGCCGTGCCGGATCGCGGCCTCGTTCGAGCCGCCGTACACGTCGTAGGTGCCCAGCACGTCGGCGATGAAGATGCCGTCGAACGAGCCGCGCTCGAGCAGTTTCGCGAGGCCCGTCCAGTACGAGAGCTCCTTGTACCGCCACGACTGGTCGTCGGGGTGGCGCCACATGCCGGAGGACTGATGGGCGACGCAGTTCATGTCGAAGGCGTTGAATCGGATCTGCTTGGTCACGCCCGCCATGATTGCCGCCGCCTGCGGCCACGAAGGCGCTTATGACAGTTTGCGACGAAATCTCTCGTCGGATGAGGGCGACAGTGGAGGGCGTGGTGTTCGACGTGCGTCAAGGGGCGGGGGCGATGGCGGGCCAGCGGTCGGCGGCGTTAACGATGCCGGACGGGGCTGCAGAGGCGGACGGGGCCGTGACGGCGATCGCGGCGGCGGCCAGCCGGTGTGGTCGAGCACGGAGACTGCGACGGAGGCGAGGCCAGCCACGACGTCGCCGTCCTCCTCGGCGTAACCGCGGCGGCGAACGTCGTCGAGCAGGCGCTTCAGCGATCCGTAGTTCTGGGGACCGGTGTCGGTGCGGTGCGCGAAGGCGGTGCGGTCAAGGAAGAGCGCCCACAACTGCTTCGGGGGCAGGGCCGCGAGCATCGCGCGGCCAGTCGCCGTTGGGGGGCTAACATTTTCCTTCTGAAAGGGAGTCAATGACCGACAAGCGAGGATTCTGGCTAGCAGTCGGCGTCGCCTCCTTAGCCGCACTCGGATTCATAGCAATTCAATTCGTACGATCGACAATGGCGGGCGAATCTGAAACATTGATCCTTCCAGCATTGATGGCGATTTCGTTCGTGCCAATCGTCTTTCTTATCGCTTTCGTCCTTAAGACGATGTCCGGATGGGGCGGCCGGGCTGACGCACTCCGGGCCAGGGGAACATTCGATGTAGTCGCACCCGTGATCAGGACTGAGCAAACGCTGCAGGAACTGAGAAGAGTCAGCCCCGGAGGTCAACGGACCATGCCGAGGACACTCACTCTTACCGCCGACAGTTCGGGTGTGGGATTTTGGTCTGGCCGGAAAACCCCAGTCCTGGAAGTTTGGTTTCCGTGGAGCGACATCGTACAAATTCGGCCCACTATCACCAAGGACGTCTTCGAACGATACCGAGGGCTGGCTGTCACATCTCGATGGGGCGAAGCCACTGTCGAACTACCGTTCGCCGTAACCGGATCCTTTCCGTTCGGGACGCGGATAGCGACGTCTTCGGCGATCCAGGAGTTGATTGCCGATATCGAAAAGACCAATTCCGAAACCGGGTCAGCTGAAGGAACACCATAGAGGAACCGCACGAGTTTTTAGAGCCCAGAGAGTGACACAGCCTCTCCGTTTGCGAGGAGAGACTCTCATCACTCACAGTCAGGACGCCCCTCTGACTGGTTCGCGCTCTCAGGGGCGCTCTCCATCGCGCGCCGCATCGAGGATGACCACCTCGGGGTCGAGACGGACGGCTGCCGGCTGAGCCCTGCGGATGACAGCCGCGACAACCGAAGTGCCTGGGATCCCGAAGCTGCTCAAGTGGGCCAGAACCCGCCCGAACGCTCCCGCTGCTACGGTTCGCGCGCGTCCGGGTCGCTCATCGGGCCGCGGATGCGGCGGCTGAGTTCGCGGGCCGAGGTGGCGATCTCGTGGGCGATGGTGGGCCAGCGATCGGCGGCGACCGCATCGGCCGGGGAGGTGACCGCGATTGCGGCAGCGGGCCAGCCGGTGTGGTCGAGCACGGCGACCGAGACCGAGACGAGACCCTCCACCACGTCGCCGTCCTCCTCGGCGTAGCCGCGGCGGCGGACGTCGTCGAGCAGGCGCTTCAGCGATCCGTAGTCCTGCGGGCCGGAGTGGGGGCCGGCGTCGGTGCGGTGCGCGAAGGCGGTGCTGTCGGGGAAGAGCGCCCGCAGCTGCTTCGGGGGCAGCGCCGCGAGCATCGCGCGGCCGCTCGCCGTGAGGTGGCTCGGCAGGCGCACACCGACCTCGGTGACCAGCGCCGGGCGGTGCGGCGCGCGCTCGTCGACGAGGTAGAGCACGTCGCGGCCGTGCAGGATGGCGAGGTGGGCGCTCTCACCGATGCGGTCGACCAGCGTGGCGAGCAGGGGCGCTCCCAGGCGGGCCAACGGGGTCTGACGGGAGTAGCCCGAGCTCAGCTCGAAAGCCGAGACGCCGAGCCCGAAGCGGCGCGCCTCGGGGAGGTGCAGTACGAAGCCCTCCTCCTCGAGCACGGCGAGGATCTTGTAGGTGCTGGAGCGCGGGAGGCCCAGCGCGGTGGCGATCGTGGAGGCGGCGACCGGGCCGCGCTGGGCGGAGAGGAAGCGCAGCACCTGCAGGGTGCGCCGTGCGGCGGGCACCTCGTCGGCGACGAATGCCGTGGTCGCGCCGAGAGCAGTAGGCGCGGGCCCGATGGACAGCGCCTCGGTCGCGGGCAGCTCGGCGGGTGAGGGCGCCGCTTCGCCCGATCCGTTCGCCATGGGGGCCGCCTCTCGCGTCTCGTATACGAGACACTAACCGCGCGGGCGGCCTGTTCGCCCGATCGAACGGGCGATTGCATGGGTGCATGCCTGAATCCACCTCTGCAAGCACTGCTGCTGCCACTGCCGTTGCCACTGCGCCCGACCTCACGGCGGTCGTCGTCGGGGAGGGGCCTGTCTCGATCGACGAGGTCGTCGCAGTGGCCCGGAGAGGCGCGGCCATCACGATCGATCCCGCCGCCCTTGAGGCCGCAGCCCGCAGCCGTGCGGTGATCGAGGCACTGGCCGACGACCGCGATCCGCACTACGGCGTCTCGACCGGGTTCGGCGCGCTGGCGACCACATTCATCGAGCCCGAGCAGCGCATCCGGCTGCAGCAGAGCCTCGTGCGCTCGCACGCCGCCGGATCCGGGCCCGAGGTCGAGCGCGAAGTCGTGCGCGCCCTGATGCTGCTGCGCATCTCGACGCTCGCCACCGGCCGCACGGGCATCCGCCCGTCGACCCTGCAGAGCTACGCCGCCCTCCTGAACGCCGGCATCACGCCGATTGTGCAGGAGTACGGCTCGCTCGGCTGCTCGGGCGACCTCTCGCCGCTGGCCCAGTGCGCCCTCGCGCTGATGGGCGAAGGGATGGTGCGGGATGCCGCCGGCGAGGAGATGCCCGCGGCGACCGCCCTCGATGCGGCCGGCCTCGAGCCCGTGCTGCTGGCCGAGAAGGAAGGCCTCGCGCTCATCAACGGCACCGACGGCATGCTCGGCATGCTCTGCCTCGCCCTGCACGACCTCGACCTGCTACTGCGCACCGCCGACGTCTCCGCCGCGATGTCGGTCGAGGCCCTGCTGGGAACGGATGCCGCCTTCGCCGCCGATCTCGCCGCCCTGCGACCCCAGGAGGGGCAGGCGCAGAGCGCCGCCAACCTGCGCCGGCTGCTCGCAGGGTCACCGATCGTGGCGAGCCACAAGGGCCCCGATCACACCGTGGTCCAGGATGCGTACTCCCTGCGCTGCGCGCCCCAGGTGCACGGCGCGGCCCGCGACACGGTGTCGCACGCGCGGATGATCGCCGGGCGCGAACTGCGCTCGGCCGTCGACAACCCGGTGGTGCTCGCCGACGGGCGGGTGGAGTCGAACGGCAACTTCCACGGGGCGCCGGTGGGGTACGTGCTCGACTTCCTGGCGATCGCCGCCGCCGACGTGGCGAGCATGGCGGAGCGGCGCACCGATCGGATGCTCGACCGGGCCCGCAACCACGGCCTCCCGGCATTCCTCGCACACGACGCCGGCGTCGACAGCGGCCTGATGATCGCGCAGTACACCGCCGCCGGGATCGTCTCGAACCTGAAGCGGCTGGCCGTGCCGGCATCCGTCGACTCCATCCCGTCGTCGGCGATGCAGGAGGACCACGTGTCGATGGGGTGGCACGCCGCCCGCAAGCTGCGCTCGGCGATCGACGGGCTCGCGCGCGTGATCGCGATCGAGGCCATGACGGCGGGCCGGGCGCTCGACCTGCGAGCGCCGCTGCAGCCGGGGCCGGCCACCGGCGCGGTGCTCGAGCGGCTTCGCGTCGATGTCGCGGGGCCGGGGCCCGACCGGCACCTCTCCCCCGAGATCGAGGCGAGCGTGGCGCTCGTGCAGAGCGGGGAGCTGGCCGCGGCGGCGGAGTCGCGGGTCGGCGCACTCGACTGAGCTGACCGGCGGCCCGGCCGCATCCGTCGGCCTAGGAGGCTTTCGACGTCGCGGCCGGGGCCTTCTCGGCGATCACCCGGGTCGCTGACCGAAGACGCACCTGCGCGTCGACGGTCACGCGCCCGGAACCTCCGGGACGAGGGACACGACGAGCTTCGTCGAGGAGACGCCGCCGCGAAGCGCATCGAGCGCGCCCTGAACCGCGGGCAGGCCGCCCGGGATGACATGCGGTTCGGGGTAGAGCTGGTGGGTACCGGTGGCGAGCGCTTCGGGAAGGTAGGAGCGCCATACAGCCGGTCCGACGGGGGAACTCGCAATGGCGCTGCCCCAGATGAACGACGATCGCACCCCGGTGATGGGACTGCGCAGCTGCAGGAGCGCCGAACGGATTCCCAGCCGCAGGAACAGTCCGGTGCGTTCGAGGGAGAATCCCGCCCGGCGCGGCTGGTCGTAGAACGACACCGGCGGGCTCGCCATGGCCACCTTCTTCGCGCCGGTGGCGCGCGCGATCTTCACGCTCGGGACTCCCGAGCCGACCGCGAGGGCGAGGACACCGGCGACCGGTGCCGCGTCCACCGCCCGCACGACCTGATCCACGACATCGGGGTCGTGGTAGTCGAACACTGATTCCGCTCCCAGGCGACGCATCCGGTCGTGGTTCCGGGCCGAGGCCGTCGTGATCACGCGGTACCCGGCGGCGCGGGCGAGCTGGATGGCGTTGCCGCCGACGGATGTGGCGCCGCCCCAGATCACAACGATCTCAGCCCGTGGCTCGGCGTGCCCCAGTCGGCCGTAGTCCAAGCCGAGCTGCCGGGCCTCGAACAGGCCGGCGGCCGCCGTCGTGATCGCGAGTGGCAACACCGCCGCCTCCTCGAAGGCCACCCCGTGCGGCAGCGGCGAGGCCAGCGCAGCGTCGACCGCCACGTAGTTCTGGAAACCGCTCTCCGTGACCGCGTCGCGCCCCTTCTCCAGACCGATCGCGTAGGCCACCACCCGGTCACCGACGGCGAACCCCGCCACACCGGTTCCGGTCTCGACCACGATCCCCGCGACGTCCTCACCGAGCACGACGGGGTAGGGCAGCCAGCCGTACATCACCCGTCCGTTGGACTGGATGATCGCATCCAGGGGGTTCACGGCCACCGCGCGGACCTCGATCACGAGCTGCTCCGATTTCGCCGTCGGCATCGGCGCGTCCCGAACGGTCACGTTTGCGTACGGCGCATCGATCCACGCTGCGCTGTTGTCCACCATCATGACTCCGTCTCCCCGTGCGTGATGACACGCCGTGTCGTCACTGTACACGTCACGGCACGACGTGTCATCATGGCTCCATGCCCAGATGGTCTCCTGATGCGGCGCTCCGCCTGGAGGCGGCAGCGCTGGACTCATTCGAGGAGCACGGTTTTACCGACACCACCGTGCCGCAGATCGCGGCCAGGGCAGGCTTGACGACGCGCACGTTCTTCCGGCACTTCGCCGACAAACGCGACTCGCTGTTCCTGAGGGACCGGGAGTTCCCGCAGGCGGTGCGCGACTTCCTCCGGTCCGTGCCGGCGGAGAGCACTCCCGTGGCCACGGTGCAGCTGGGCCTGGCCTCGGCGTGCCGCGGCGTGCAGGGATGGCGCCCGCAGATCGCCCGGCGGCAAGCCATCATCCGCAGCGAGCCCGCACTGCAAGAACGCGACCTGCTCCGAAGTCACCGGCTCGGTCTCGCGATCGAGCAATCCCTGGTCGAGAGGGATGTGGCTCAGCCGCAGGCTCACACCCTGGCGGCCATCGCCGTCACCTGCTTCGATCTGGCGATCGCGCGATGGCTGGACGAACCACCGGACACCGACCTCGAAGAGAATCTCCTCGCCGTCTGGGACGATGTACGAGCGGTCATGGAGGAAGGGGCCGGTGACGGCCGAGGGCGCTAGGACGCGCGCGTGGCCTTCTTCGCCGGAGCCTTCGAGGTCGTCGACTCGGCAGCCGGAGCCTTCTTCGCCGCCGGCTTCTTCGCAGCGGGCTTCTTGGCAGCGGGCTTCTTCGCCGGAGCGGACGGTTCCTTGACCTTGGAGGTCACCCCGCCCGCGTCTTCGTCTTCGCCGTCGTCGTCGTCTTCCTTCTTCGAAGCCTTCGACTTCGAGCCCGAACCCGATCCGCCGCTCTTGCTCTTGTCGACCGAGCGCCGCAGCGCCTCCATCAGGTCGAGCACCTCCCCGCCGCCCTCGCCCTCGCCGGGCTCGCGGCCGAAGGTCTCGTCGGTGTCGATCGTGTCGCCCTGCTCGAGCTTGGCCTCGATCAGGGTGCGCAGCTGCTCCTGGTAGTCGTCGCTGAACTTCTCGGGGGCGAAGTCGGTGGCGAACTGGTCGACCAGCGAGAGCGCCATCTCGAGCTCCTGCGAGGAGACGCGCACCGGCTCGTCGAGGGCGGGGAAGGATGCCTCGCGCACCTCGTCGTCCCAGAGCAACGCCTGCAGCACCAGCACGTCGCCGCGCACGCGCAGGGCGCCGAGGCGGGTCTTCTGCCGCAACGCGTAGTGCACGATCGCGGTGCGATCGGTGGTCTCGAGGGTCTTGCGCAGCAGCGCGTAGGCCTTCGGCGACTTCGAGTCGGGTTCGAGGTAGTAGCTCTTGTCGAGCATGATCGGGTCGATCTGCTCGCTCGGCACGAACTCCACCACCTCGATCTCGCGGCTGCGCTCCTCGGGCAGCGACGCCAGATCCTCCTTGGTCAGGACGACCGTGCGCTCACCGTCGTCGTAGGCCCGCGCGATGTCCTGGTAGTCGACGATGTCGCCGTCGATCTCGCAGCGGCGCTGGTACCGGATGCGCCCGCCGTCTTTCTCGTGCACCTGGTGCAGCGAGATGTCGTGGTCCTCCGTGGCGCCGTAGACCTTCACGGGCACGTTGACGAGCCCGAAGGTGATCGCGCCTTTCCAGATGGATCGCATGCCCCATTCAACCGCGAAATCTCGCCGCCAGGGCAGAAACTTGCGGCCGATCGGCGGATGGCGCGCCCGCCCGACCGTCGGATGCCCCACTCGCCCGCCCGCGGATGATCTGGCCGCCCGCCCCGCGGGTGGACTATCGAACGGATGGAGTTCTGGGCCAGGTGCGCGTGCGGATGGACTCAGCCTCCGTCGCTGCGTATCGGCTCCATCCGTTCGGCGGTCGGCGGGCGGCGGGCGGCAGCGCGGCGACTCGCGGATCGACCGCACCCGTGGCGCACGCCGGCTGCTCGCGGGAGGATGAGGGCGGGCGAGGAGGACCGGATGGCCGGCACGAGCAGCAGCAGAGGCAAGGGCACAAGCAGCGAGCAGACCGTCACGGTCGGCGGGCATCGCCTGCGCATCTCGAACCTCGAGAAGGTGATCTATCCCGCCACCGGCACCACGAAGGCCGACATCCTGCGCTACTACGCCGAGATCGCACCCTTCCTCATCCCGCACGCGCGCAACCGGCCGGCCACCCGCAAGCGGTGGGTGCACGGTGTGGGTGACGACGAGCATCCGGGCGAGGTGTTCTTTCAGAAGAACCTCGGCGAGGGTACGCCGGAGTGGGTGCGGCGGGTGGAGATCCAGCACTCCGACCACGTGAACGTGTATCCGCTGGTCAACAACCAGGCCACGCTCGCCTGGCTGGCGCAGATCGCCGCGCTCGAGATCCACGTGCCGCAGTGGCGGGTGGATGCGCACGGCCGCCCCAAGAACCCCGATCGCTTCGTGATCGACCTCGATCCGGGCGAGGGCGCAGGGCTGCCCGAGTGCGTGGAGGTGGCGAACGCGGCGCGCGAGATCCTTACCGGTATGGGCCTGGAGCCGGTGCCCGTCACGAGCGGCAGCAAAGGCATCCACCTCTATGCAGCGCTGGACGGCAAGCAGACCTCCGACGAGGTGTCGGCCGTGGCGCACGAGCTGGCGCGCATCCTCGAGGCCGACCATCCGGATCTCGTCGTCTCCGACATGAAGAAGGCCCTGCGCACCGGAAAGGTGCTGGTCGATTGGAGCCAGAACAGCGCCAACAAGACCACCATCTGCCCGTACTCGCTGCGGGGGCGGTCGCACCCGACGGTCGCGGTGCCGCGCACCTGGCGGGAGCTCTCGGCGAAGAACCTGCGGCAGCTCGAGCTCGACGAGGTGCTCTCACGGATGCGCACGCGCGACGATCCGCTGGCCGTGAGTGCCGAAGCGCCCGGATCGGTCGAGGCGCCGGGCGGCGAGTGGCACTCGAACCGCGGGCCGCACGACCAGCCCGACCGCAACAGAGAGCCCGCAGCATCCGGCGGATCCGGCGAGCGCGACCGCCTCACCGTCTACCGCTCCAAGCGCGACCAGGCGAAGACGCCCGAGCCGGTTCCGGATGCCACGCCGCCCGCGTCGGACGGACGCTCCTTCGTCATCCAGGAGCACCACGCGTCGAGTCTGCACTGGGACTTCCGGCTCGAGCACGACGGCGTGCTCGTCTCCTGGGCGCTGCCGAAGGGCTTCCCGGTCGACGCGGGCAAGAACCATCTGGCCGTGCAGACCGAAGACCATCCGATGGAGTACGGCACCTTCGAGGGACATATTCCCAAAGGCGAATACGGAGCCGGCGCGGTCACGATCTGGGACTTCGGCAGCTATCAGCTCGAGAAGTGGCGCGACGGCGAGGAGATCATCGCGACGCTGCACGGGCAGCAGTCGGGTGGTCTGGGCGAGGGCCGGCGCTTCGCGCTCATCCATACCGGTGGCAAGAACGGCAAGGGCGCGAACCAGTGGCTGATCCACCTGATGAAGGATCAGGCGCCGGTCGACTGGTCGGCCGAGCCGGGTTCGCCGGGCGGGCCGCCGCTGAAGAAGGCGAAGGTGCGCGCCTCGAACCCGCCGCAGCCCGTCAAGCCCGCAGAGCCCTCCACCCGCGTGCCCAAGGCGATGCTCGCCACGCTCTCCGAGGCCGACACCCTGCCGGATCAGGAGGACTGGGCCTTCGAGATGAAGTGGGACGGCATCCGCGCGCTCGTGCGGGCGACCGCCGGCACCGTGACCCTCTTCACCCGCAACGGCAACGACGTGACCGCGGGCTACCCGGAGCTGGTCGAGGCGTTGGAGGAGGCATCCGAGGGCCGGGAGATGGTGCTCGACAGCGAGATCGTGGCTCTGGATGCCCGCGGCCGCCCGAACTTCGGCCGTCTGCAACAGCGGATGGGCCTCACCCGCCCGCGCGACGTCGAGGCGGCGCAGCGCCAGGTGAAGGTCGATCTGATGGTGTTCGACGTGCTCGAGCTCGACGGGGCATCGCTGGAGAAGTCGTCGTACGACGACCGGCGCGCGGTGCTCGACGAGCTGCTGCCGGCCTCGCGGGGCCCGCTGCACGTGCCGCCGGCGTTCGAGGGCGACCTCGCGCACGCGGTGCGGGCGAGCCGGGAGCTGGGCCTGGAGGGCGTGATGGCCAAGCGCCGTTCGAGCGGCTACGCGCCGGGCCGTCGCACGGGGTCGTGGCTGAAGATCAAGCACCATCTCACGCAGGAGGTCGTGATCGGCGGCTGGCGCCCCGGCAAGGGTGCCCGCGCGCGGCAGATCGGCTCGCTGCTGATGGGAGTTCCGGATGCCGACGGCCGGCTCGTCTACGTCGGTCGCGTCGGCACGGGCTTCAGCGACCGCGAACTCGACGCCATCACGAGCCGCCTAGCAGCCCTCGAGCGCAAGACGTCTCCGCTCGAGGACGTTCCGGCCGCCGACGCCCGCGACGCCCGCTGGGTGACCCCGAAGCTCGTCGCCGAGGTCGAGTTCGCCGAGTGGACGGGGCCCGGCCGCCTCCGCCAGCCCTCCTGGCGGGGCTGGCGCCCCGACAAGTCCCCCGCCGAGGTCACCCGCGAGGGCTGACGGTGACGGCGGCGGTCGCTACGCTATTGAGATGTTCTCAATTAAGCGTAGCGGTGCGGCTTTAGTAGCCGCGGTGGTTGTCAGCGTCGGGGTGATATCGCCTCTGGCCGCGCCGATTGCGTCGGCCTCCACCTTCGTCACCGCTACGATCCCGATCACATCGTCGACAAGACCAGATCCTGCTCCGGTCGATGTCGAGGTCGATCCCGCATCACGTCAGGCCTATGTCGCAAGCACGTTCGACGGGACGGTTTCGGTGATCGACACAGAGTCGAACCGCGTTACGGAGGTCATCCCGAATGGACCGACGAGCATCGGGGCCGGCCCATCCGGCGTTGCTCTGGACTCGGTGCACCATCAGGTCTTCGTCACCAACTACAACTCAGACACCGTCTCCGTGGTCGAAACAACGACCAACGACGTGACGGCGGTCATCCCGCACGACAGCGCAACGGGTATCGGATCAGGACCCGATGGGATCGGTGTCGATCCCGATCGGCACCGTGCATACGTGGCGAATGTCAAGGCCGGCACCGTCTCGGTGATCGACACCGACACGAACTCCGTCACGACCGTGCTCCCGCACGATTCCGCACACGGCATTGGGAAGTTCCCCCTCGGCGTCGCGGTCGATACCGCGTTGCACCGGGCCTACGTCACGAACCTCGACGACGGCACCGTCTCGGTGATCGACACCTCCAGCGACTCGGTCATTGCAGTCATCGCTCATGACAGCGCGACGGGCATCGGCAAAGCGCCGCGCCGGCTCGCGGTCGACAGCGTCGCACATCGCGCCTTCGTCACGAATGAGGGCGACAGCACGGTGTCGGTGGTCGACACCAACCGCAATTCTGTCATTGCGGTGATTCCGCACGACAACGTGAACGGCATCGGCGACGGCCCGGATGGCGTGGAAGTCGATCTGGCCAGCCACCAGGTCTACGTCGGAACGGAGCTCACGATCACCGCGATCAACACCGTCACTCTCTCTGTGACTCGCATCATCCGCAAGGCGGACGTCGACTACGGCAGCGGCCTGCAGGGGATCGCGATGGACGCTGATCACCGTCAGGCCTTCATCACCGGCACGACCTCGAACACGATCTCCGTGATCGATCTCGACAGCACTGCGCCGCTGTCTCGCAGGGGCGGAGCCGACCGGTTCGAGGTGTCGGCCCGGAATTCTGCGGCCGAGTTCGCCCCCGCGGTACCGGTCGCGTACGTCGCGTCCGGCACCGCCTTCGCCGATGCGCTGTCCGGATCAGCGGCAGCGGGATCGCGCGGCGCGCCCGTGCTGCTGACCGCCTCAGACAGCATCCCCACCACCATCGGGGCCGAACTCGCGCGACTCAAGCCCAAGCGGATCATCATCCTCGGCGGCACCACATCCGTCAGCAACTCCGTTCAGCGCGCGCTCGCCGGCTACGCGCCGACGGTCGACAGGCTGGGCGGCGCCGACCGGTATGCCGTCGCGGCCGCGGTGTCCCGGGACAACTTCTCACCCGGCATCCCGGTCGCCTACCTCGCCTCCGGGGCCGTGTTTCCTGACGCCCTCTCCGGATCGGCCGTCGCTGCCAACAACGGCGGGCCCGTGCTGCTCGCCACCCGAGACGCCATCCCACAGCCGACACTGGACGAGCTCGCCCGACTCAAGCCCGGCCGGATCGTCGTCCTCGGCGGCACCGACACCATTTCGGCCGCGGTCGAGAACCAGCTCAGGGCGTCGGTGCCCACCACGCGCATCGGCGGCGCCGACCGGTTCGAGGTCTCGGCCAACGCATCTGCGAGCAACTTCACCGGCGGCGTGAACATCGCGTACGTGGCATCCGGTCAGGTATTCGCCGACGCGCTGTCCGGCTCACCGGCCGCAGCTGCCAACGGAGCCCCGGTGCTGTTGGTGGCGGCCGACTCGATTCCCGCCTCCGTCGCGCGCGAACTCGATCGGCTCAATCCCGTGCAGATCGTCGTGCTCGGCGGCCCGAACACCGTCAGCGATAACGTCTACGAGCAGTTGCGCAGCTACCTGCGATGAAGCGGGGTCGCTGAGTGTGCTCGGTTCGGCCGTGCGAGCCTCTTACGACGGCGCGGGTGAGCAGCGGGGGGGGGCGCAGCGGGGGGCAGCGCGGGCGATGGCGGGGCGCAGACTGCACATCCGTGCGGATCGGCCGCCGGGGCCTGGCTCGGGCAGGCGGCAGGGTGTACTTTCGCGACAAGAGCCGCGGCTCCCAGCGACCACCGGCCAGACAATCGAGGAGGATCTCATGACCGAGAAGAAGGCGCGCGACGAGCGCGACGGTGAGTACACCGACAAGGACGACGAAGACGTGTCGGGCCCCGAGCCCGAGGCGGGCGAGTACACCGACAGCGAGATCCCCGGAGAGTAACCGGAGACCACGCTCAGCAGAGGCGCCGCACGGCGTGCCGAGAGGCACCTGTGCGGCGCTTTTCGCGGTGCCGGAGGCGCCCCGATGTCGCGCGGGAATAAAACGGACCCCGGTCAACTTGACAGTGGGTTGCCGCGGAGTAGTGTTCTCACTCGTGGTCAATGAACCCCGCTCGGCGAAACGCTGGTTGATCGGTGATCCGCTGCCGAGCGACAAGCTCGAAGGGCAGCTGCTCCCGAAGCGTTTGGCGCTCCCCATTTTCGCCAGCGACCCGCTCTCCTCCGTGGCCTACGCGCCGCAGGAGCTGCTGATGATCCTGCTCATCGGCGGGCTCGCCTTCCTGAGCTTCGCACCCTGGGTCGCAGCGGCCGTCGTGTTGCTGCTGGTCGTCGTCGTCGCCAGCTACCGGCAGCTAGTGAAGGCCTACCCCTCCGGCGGTGGCGACTACGAGGTGGCGCACAAGAACCTGGGTGAGAAGGCCGGGCTGGTGGTGGCATCCGCTCTGCTGGTCGACTACGTGCTCACGGTCGCGGTGTCGGTGGCATCCGGAGTCGACAACATCATCTCGGCGCTGCCGGTGCTCAACCCCTATCGGGTCGAGATCGCGGTGGGCTTCGTCGTGATCCTGATGGCCGTGAACCTGCGCGGTGTGGCCGAGTCGAGCAAGGCCTTCGCCATCCCCACCTACCTGTTCGTCGCCAGCGTCGCGGTGATGATCGTCACCGGGCTCGTGCGCACCGTGCTCGGCGACGCACCCGTCGCCGAGTCGGCCGGGTTCGATGTGAAGGCCGAGCAGCTCACGCAGGCGGCGATGATCCTGCTGCTGTTGCGCGCCTTCTCGAGCGGATGCTCCGCCCTCACCGGCGTCGAGGCCATCTCGAACGGCGTGCCCGCGTTCCGCACGCCCAAGGTGCGGAACGCCCAGCGCACCCTCGTGCTGATGGGTTCCATCGCCATCTGCCTCTTCGCCGGCCTCACCGCCCTCGCGCTGATCTCGAACGTGCACTACGCCGAAGACGCCTGCCACCTCGTGGGCTTCACCGACTGCGCCACCACACCGCAGCGCAGCCTGATGGCCCAGGTGGCGGCGGCCACCTTCGGCAACAACTCGATCCTGTTCTTCGTCATCCAGGCGGCCACGGCGGCCGTGCTGCTGCTGGCGGCGAACACGGCGTTCAACGGATTCCCGCTGCTCGGATCCGTGCTCGCCAAAGACTCCTACGCCCCCAAGGCGCTGCTCACCCGCGGCGACCGCCTCGTGTTCTCCAACGGCATGATCGTGCTGGCGCTGTTCGCGATCGCGATCCTGGTGGTCTACCAGGCCAGCCTCACGCAGCTGATCCAGCTCTACATCATCGGCGTGTTCGTCTCGTTCACCCTCGGCCAGTCCGGCATGGTCGTGCACTGGCTCCGGATGCTGCGCGAGGGCTGCAGCGACCGGGGGGCCGTGTACCGCGGCCTCGCCATCAACCTCCTGGGCGCCGTGTTCACCGCCGTGGTGCTCATCGTCGTCACCATCACGAAGTTCACGCACGGGGCATGGCTGGTGTTCGCGATCATGCCGATCCTGTTCATCCTGATGATGGGCGTGAACCGCTACTACCGCGACGTGAACACCGAGGTCGAGGTCGACCCGCACACCACGTTCGGGGCATCCGGCGACCACGCCATCGTGCTGGTGGGGCGCATGCAGAAGCCCGTGCTGAAGGCCCTCGACTACGCCATCGCCGCACGCCACGACTCGATCGAGGCGGTGCACCTCTCCATCGACGACGAGCAGACCTCGAAGCTCGAGGCCGACTGGCAGGAGATGAACATCGAGGTGCCGCTGAACATCATCGAGTCGCCGTACCGCGACGTGGCGGTGCCGCTGGCGAAATACATCATGAAGCACCAGGCCGAGCACGGATCCGAGGTCGTCACGGTCTACACGCCGATCTACATCGTGGGGCACTGGTGGGAGACCATCCTGCACAATCACAAGGCCCGTCGCATCCGCAAGAAGCTGATGCTGGTGCACGGGGTGACCATCGCGCTGGTGCCGTGGCTGCTGGATTCCTCGGAGCTGCTGTACGGCCGGCGCTCGCGACCGCTGCCCGGCCAGGAGCGTCGTGGTGAGCCGACGCGGCCGGTTCCGCGGCGCCCGCATGCCGAGCCGATGAGCACGCACAAGCGCAGCCGCAACTGATCGCGCCGATGCGGTGGTGACGGACCGCGAAGATGAACGGATGCGCACACCCTCGACAACGGGTCGTGTGATGCCTGCGTGCTAAACTGACCCAAGTTTTCGTAGTTATTCGTCTCATCCGGGCGGCGTGATCCCCCGGCCCGAATCGTGAGGGGGTCTCGCATGGGGCGTGGCCGTCAAAAAGCCAAGCACACGAAGGTCGCTCGCGAACTGAAGTACTTCAGTCCCGACACGAACTATTCGGCGCTGGAGCGTGAGCTCACGAGCAGCAACTCGGATGAGCCCGACTACTCGAAGTGGATCGATGACGACGACGACTCCGACGAGGCGTTCGAGCCGACCGACGAGCAGAAGCTCGCCTGACCGGCTGAGCGTTCGGGCCTGACTGCCGAAGGGCGGATCAGGCCTTTTCGTCGTCGGCAGCGGGGGCGGCGGTTGCGACGGCCGACGGCGCAGTTGCGGGTGACGCAGCCGCCTCGGGCACGGCCTCGACGTCGTGTTCTTCGACGCGCTGGGCCTCGACGGTGCGAGCGCGTCGACGGCTCGCGCGGTCGATCGCGATGGCCACGAGGGCGCCGAGCGCCACGGCGACCGCCACGATGAACAGTCCTGTGAAACCCAGCACCTGCAGGCGGCTGAAGTCCTCCTGCTCGGGGAACGAGAACGTCAGCGCGATCGACACCAGCACGCCGACGGCGGCTCCCACGGCCATGAAGCGGAAGTAGCGGGGCGCCCGCCGTACGGACACGGCTGCGCGGCTCTCACTGCTCGTGCGGGCCGGGTCGGGTTGATCACTCACCCCTCCATTGTCGCGCATCCCGCTGAACACCGGATGCGCGTCTGCGCAGGTGGTCGACCACCTCGTCGGGGCGGGGTGCGGGGTAGCGTGGAGGGATGGGTAAGGCACGGATCGCGGATGCAGCGGGGCGGGCGGCCGTGGCCGACGCTGTGGGGGACTTCGAGGGGGCCGCGCGGGAGACTCGGGCTACCGCGGTGCGGTGGCTGCTGCAGGTGCTGGCGGATGCGGCGGAGGGGAACTCCGTGGAGGTGCGGGTTCCGCCGTTCGGTGCCGTGCAGTGCATCGAGGGACCCGGGCACACCCGGGGCACGCCGCCGAACGTGGTGGAAATGGACGCGGCCACCTGGATAGCCCTCGCCACCGGATCTCTGCCCTGGGACGAGGGCATCGCCACCGCCCGCATCCGAGCGTCCGGCCAGCGGGCCGACCTCTCGGCCCAGGTGCCCCTGACGCTCTGAGGCCCTCCGCCCCACAGCCAACGACCGGCCCGCCCGAAACCTCGTAAGGGACCGAGGCACAAAGTCTCAGGCCGTACTCGACGACCCAAAGTGAGCGCGTGGCCGGAGGATGCGACCGCAGGCCGCGTCCTCCGACCGCGCGCTCACATGTCGCCCTGCGCCGGGCAGGGACCGGCGCAGCCCGGTCACGCCGAGCAAAGCCCGGCGCGACCGGCAGCTAACCCAGCAAGTCTCCGGCCTGACGAGAAGCCTCCCCCGAAATCCACCCCCTCACGGGTGCGAACACCGTTTCCGGGTACCCCCGTAAACTACAAAAGTGAAAATCCTGGTCCTCGGTTCGGGCGCGCGCGAGCACGCCATCATCACGGCGCTCCTGCGGGAGGGTGACGCGCACGAGATCGTGGCGGCGCCCGGGAACGCGGGTATCGCGGCCGATGTGCCGACGGTGCAGCTGGATGCCGAAGACCCGCACGCGGTCGCCGAGTACGCGCTGAGCGAGAACGTGCAGTTCGTCGTGATCGGGCCCGAGGCACCCCTGGTCGCGGGCGTCGCCGATGCCCTGCGCACCCGCGGCATCCCGGTGTTCGGGCCCGGAAAGAAGGCTGCCGCCCTCGAGGGCAGCAAGTCGTTCGCCAAGCGCATCATGGAGGCGGCCGGCGTGCCGACCGGCCGGGCCGCGAACGCCTCCACGCTCGCCGAGGCCGAGGCCACCCTCGCCGAGTACGGCGCCCCCTACGTGGTGAAGGCCGATGGGCTGGCCGCCGGCAAGGGCGTGCTGGTCACCACCGATCTCGCCGAGGCCACCGCGCACGCCGCGCACTGGCTGCAGCACGGCGAGGTGCTGATCGAGGAGTTCCTCGAAGGCGAAGAGGTCTCCCTGTTCCTGCTGAGCGACGGCCACTCGGTCGCTCCGCTCTCCCCCGCCCAGGACTACAAGCGCCTCGCCGACGGCGACGAGGGCCCGAACACCGGCGGCATGGGCGCCTACTCCCCTCTCCCCTGGCTCGACGAGCGCTTCGGCAGCGAGAAGGCCTTCGTCGACGAGGTGATCGACACCATCGCCCTGCCGACCGTGCGTCAGCTCGCCGCCGAGGGGACTCCCTTCATCGGCCTGCTCTACTGCGGCCTGATCCTCACGGAGAAGGGCATCCGGGTGATCGAGTTCAACGCCCGCTTCGGCGATCCCGAGACCCAGGTGGTGCTGCCGCGCCTCGAGACCCCGCTGAGCGGCCTGCTGCTGGCGGCCGCCACGGGCACCCTGGGTGAGCATCCGCGACCCGTGTTCGGCGACCAGGTGGGCGTCACCGTCGTGCTGGCCAGCGAGAACTACCCCGGATCCCCGGTGACCGGCCGGGTCATCACCGGTCTCGAGAACACCACCGGCCTCGAGGGCGTGAGCGTGATGCACGCGGCGACGGATCGCGACGGCGAGGTCATCCGCGCCACCGGCGGCCGCGTGCTGAGCGTCGTCGCCACGGCCGGCGACTTCGCCACCGCGCGCGATCGCGTGTACGGGGCGCTGGCCGGCATCCACCTCGAGAATTCGCAGCACCGCACCGACATCGCCGCCCGCGTGGCGGGGGTTCCGGATGCCGCGGGCGCAGCATCCGGAACCGACGGGGCCTCCTCGTGAGCGCCGTCGCCCCGCAGCCCGAGCTGACCGTGCCCGGCTGGCGTCACGTCTACAGCGGCAAGGTGCGCGACCTGTACGTGCCCGGCGACACCGCTCAGGATGCCCGCCCCGCCGCCCTGCTGGTGGTCGCGAGCGACCGGGTGAGCGCCTTCGACCACGTGCTCGAGCCGGGCATCCCGGGCAAGGGCGAGCTGCTCAGCACGCTCAGCCGCTGGTGGTTCCAGCAGCTGAGCGAAGTGCCGAACCACCTCGTCTCACCGGCGGAGGCCAAGGCGCTCGGGCTTCCCGCCGTTCCGGCCGGGATCGCCGGCCGCTCGATGGTGGTGCGCTCCCTGGAGATGTTCCCGATCGAGTGCGTGGTGCGCGGCTACCTCTCCGGCAGCGGCTGGAAGGAATACCAGGCGACGCAGAGCGTCTGCGGCGTTCCGCTGCCCAGCGGCCTCGCCGACGGCGACCGGCTGCCCGAGCCCATCTACACCCCCGCCTACAAGGCGCCCCTCGGCGAGCACGACGAGAACATCAGCTTCGAGAAGACCGTCGAGCTGATCGGGGCCGAGGATGCCGAGAGCCTGCGCACGCTGTCGCTGGCGGTCTACGGGCGCGCCTCGCAGATCGCCGAGAGCCGCGGCGTCATCCTCGCCGACACGAAGTTCGAGTTCGGGCGTGACGCCGACAGCGGCGAGATCGTGCTGGCCGACGAGGTGCTGACCAGCGACTCCAGCCGGTACTGGGATGCCGCCGCCTACGACTCGGGAGACCGCACCGCGAGCTTCGACAAGCAGATCGTGCGCAACTGGCTGGCCGCGAACTGGGACCAGGTGGGCGTGCCGCCGACGCTCCCGCACGAGATCGTGGAGCAGACCGTTCTGCGCTACCGCGAGCTGCTCGAGCGGGTGACCGGAGGACAGGCGCCCGGGCGGTAGCGCGATCCGGTAGGCTGGAGGCCTGATCGACCCCGTCTGGTCGGGGAGGCCGGTTCTGCCGGTCCGAGGCTTGAAACCTCCAGCACCTTCGCACAGAAGCCTGGAGGTTTCTTCATGTCCGGATCCACCCCCACATCCGCCACCGGAGCATCCGTCTCCCCCGCATCCGGCCGCCGGTGGTGGACGCTTGCCGTTCTCGCCCTGACCCAGCTCGTGGTGGTGCTCGACGCCACCATCGTGAACATCGCGCTGCCCCAGGCACAGGCCGAGCTCGGCCTGACCGACGGCCAGCGGCAGTGGGTGATCACCGCCTACGCGCTCGTCTTCGGCGCCCTGCTGCTGCTCGGCGGCCGCGTGGCCGATTACTGGGGCCGCAAGCGCAGCTACCTCGTGGGCATGGTCGGCTTCGGCGTGGCCTCGGCCTTCGGCGGACTGGCGCAGAACGGCACCGAGCTGATCGTGGCCCGCGGTTTCCAGGGACTGTTCGCGGCGCTGCTCGCGCCCGCCGCCCTGGGCCTGCTCACGGTGACCTTCCCCTCGGGGCGCGACCGCAACACCGCCTTCGCCGTGTTCGGCGCGATCGGCGGCAGCGGTGCGGCCGTGGGCCTCGTGCTCGGCGGCGTGCTCACCGAGTTCGCCGACTGGCGCTGGTGCCTGCTGGTGAACGTCGTCTTCGTGATCGTGGGCCTGATCGGCGGCCTCCTGCTGCTGGCCGAGAGCCGCGCCGAGGGCGACAACCGCTACGACGTGTGGGGCGCGGTCACGGCCTCCCTCGGTCTCGGCGCGCTGGTGTACGGCTTCACGCTCGCCGAAGACGGCTGGGGATCGCCCAGCACCATCGGGTTCCTCGCTCTCGGCGCGGGCCTGCTCGCCCTGTTCGTGTGGATCGAGTCGCGCGTGGCCCAGCCCCTGCTGCCGCTGCGTGTGGTGCTGAACCGGGTGCGCGGTGGCGCGTTCCTCATCCAGGCCGTCGTCGGCAGCGTGCTGCTCGGATCGACGCTCTACCTCACCTTCTACTTCCAGCTCGTGCTCGGCATGGAGCCGCTGGTCTCCGGGCTCGCCAACGTGGCGATGACCGTGGTCATCTTGATCTGCGTGCCGATCCTCACCAAGCTGCTGCCGCGGGTCGGACCGCGCCCGCTGATGATCGCCGGGCCGCTGATCTCGGCCGCCGGGCTGTTCCTGCTGGTGCGCATCACGGTCGACGGGAACTACTGGGTGCAGGTACTGCCCTCCCTGGTGCTGCTGGGCATCGGCCTGTCGATGCTGTTCGTGCCGCTGCAGAACCTCGCGCTGTCGGGCGTCGCCCCGCACGACGCGGGCGCGGCGGCGGCCACGGTGAACTCGGCGATGCAGATCGGCGGATCGATCGGGCTGGCCGTGTTCACCGTGCTCTACGCGGGCGCCTTCGAGGGGTCGATGGAGAGCGGATCGGGCCAGCTGGCCGCGTTCACCGACGGCTACGTGGCCACCTTCGTGGGGGCCGGGGTGGCGATGCTGATCGCCGCGGCCATCGCGGTGTTCTTCATCCGCGGGCCCAAGTCGGCTCTGCTGCCGCAGGGTGCGGGCGACGAGCGGGCGATGGTGCACCTGGGCTGATGTCGGGGGTGGGGCGTACTGTCTTGGCCATGGACGTCGTACTCATTGCAGGATTCTGGTTGCAGGGCGATTCGTGGAGCGCGGTCGCACCCGCCCTCCGCGAGGCCGGGCACACCGTGCACACACCGACACTGGCCGGGTTGCACTCGGTCGAGGAGGATCGCAGCGAGGTCACGCTCGCCTCACAGACCGCCGAGGTGATCGCGCTGCTCGATGCGCTGGATCCGTCGCGGCCGGTGGTGCTCGTCGGCCATTCGGGAGGCGGCGCGATCATCCACGGGGCGGTCGACGCCCGGCCGAACCGGGTGGCGCGGGCGATCTACGTCGACAGCGGGCCGACACCCGACGGGGTGGCCATCAACGAGCAGCTCGAGAGCGTGGGCTCGGATGTGCCGCTGCCGCCGTGGGACGAGTTCAGCGACACCGACCTGCGTGATCTCGACGACGACCTGCAGGAGCGCGTTCGGACGGCGGCGATCCCCGAGCCCGCGCGGGTGGCGCGCGATCCGCAGCGCCTGTCCGACGCGGCGCGCTACGGCGTGCCGATCACGCTCATCAGCTGCACCTTCAGCCGCGACGAGATCGCCGAGGCGATCGCGGCCGGCGTGCCGTACTTCGCCGAGGTCCCGTTGATGCTGAGCTCGAGCATCATCGAGCTACCCACCGGGCACTGGCCGCAATTCACCAAGCCCGACGAGCTGGCGGCGGCCATCCTGGAGGCCATCGGGGCCTGAGAGCTTTCTGGGCATCGGGGTTCGCCGGCCGGCTCAGCGGAAGGGTTGACGGAGGACAAGACCGATAGAAGGAGGCATCATGCCTGAACTCTCCGCGCTCTTCCCCATCCTCTTCGTGATCGTGGCGGCCGTCATCGTCGTGGTCTTCGTGGTGGTCATCGTGCAGGTGGTCGCCAACATACGGCGCGTGCGCGCCTCGGGTCACAACCCACTGACCCTGCAGAGCGATCTCGCCACCAAGCTGCTCGACAGCGAGATGCTGAGCGCCGGGCGCTCCACCGAAGAGCGGCTCGGCGAGCTCGACCGCCTGCACGGCAGCCGCGCGATCAGCGACGAGGAGTACCGCACCGCGCGGGCGCGCGTGCTCGCCGACCACTGAGCCGGCTGGGCTACGACGAGACCGGGGTGTCGATCGCGGTGGCCACCACGCGGGCCATGGGCTTGCGGATCATGTGGTCGCTCGCGTTCACCACGTGGGTGGTGACGTTGCGCATCTTCTCGACGATGGCGAGGTTCTCGGGCACCAGGAACTCGTCGAAACGGCCATAGACGACCTCCACGGGGATGTCGACGCGCGAGAGGTCGCTGATCACGGTCTGCTGCTCGATGCAGTTCTCCAGCGACAGCACGAAGGGCGTCCAGTTCTGCTCGGTGACCTCCATCACGTGTTCCACGGGGAGCAGGCGGGACACGATCGCCGCGTGGGCGAGGGTGAAGTCCTTGTTCTTGCGGAAGTACTGGTACGCCTGCAGATAGCCGGCCATCTTCAGCCGTGCGCGGGGGTCGCCGATCTCCGACGGCGCCAGGTAGACGGGCGGGCTCACCAGCACCAGCTTCTGCACGTGCGACTCATGGGTGGCGGCGTAACGGGTGGCGATCAGGCAGCCCAGCGAGTGCCCCACCAGCACGAAGGGGCGCGTGAGGTGCAGCGAGCGGACGGTGTGGGCCAGCGCGGCGACGTGTTCTTCGAGGGTGTACTTCGCGTTCTCCGGCTGCGGTGATCCGCCGAAGCCCAGCAGCTCGATCGCGATCACGCGATGGGTGGGCTCGATCAACGGCCGCACGAAGGTGAAGGTGGCCGCCGAGGAGGCGATGCCGTGGATCATGACGACGATCGGATGCTCGGCGGCCTCCCCGGAAGGCGCCGCCTGTTCCGGCGCGCCCGAGTCGTACGCGACGTGCAGCAGGGGGGCGTGCGGATCGCGCAGGCCTTCGATCACATCGGTGAGCCGTGACATGGGTCCACTCTGCCGCCTGCATCGACATCTGTCACGCGCGCCGGAGGGACCGGCGGCTGATCGCCGCCGTCAGCTGCCGCTCTGCGAGGCGGCCCACTCGGCGACCCGTCGGGCACCCTCCTCGGGTGACAGGTCTTCCACGCGGGTCATGATCGACCAGCGGATGCCGAAGGGGTCGAGCACCGAGGCGAAGCGGTCGCCCGACACGAACGTGGCGGGCTGCTCGCGCACCGTGGCCCCGGCCTTCTCGGCGGCGGCGGTGACCGCGTCGACGTGCGGAACATAGACCGCGAGCGAGTACGGATGCCCGGCGTCCGGGCTCAGCGCCACCAGGCCGTAGGGCTCGAGCGGATCGCTCAGCGTCATCATGCCGCTGCCGAAGTCGAGCACCGCGTGGGCCACGAGCTCGCCGCCGCCCTCGGCGGGGAAGCGCGTGACGTCGATCACGGTGGCGCCGAAGACGTCGCGGTAGAAGGCGATCGCGTCTTCGGCGGGGGTCACGACGATGTGCGGCGTGAGGGAGGTGGAGCCGTGCGGCAGGCCGTTCGTGGTGTGCGCGCCGGTGGCGGGTTCGATGGCGGATGCTGAGGGCGATTCGGTTTCGGATGTCATGAGCCCATGCTAGAAAGACCCCGGGCGTGCGTCTTGAACTTTTGCGACAGCGGCGCCGCGAGCGGAAGGAGCAGCGATGACGGCATCCGAACCCGTGTCGCTCGGGCACCTCAACCCGGGAGCCGACGGCGTGGCCTTCGACCGCTTCGAGCTCGGTTCCGGCGTGGGCGACCTGGTGCGGCACGTCTGGGTCGTGCGCTGGAGCGTGCCCGAGGGCGAGTCGCGACCGCAGCGCACGCTGTCGTATCCGGCCTTCAACGCGATCCTGCAGCCGGCCGGTGGGTCCGAGGCGAGCGGCACCCTGGGCGGGGCGGCGCTGGCGGGGCCCGATCCGAAGCTGTCGGTGGTGTCGCTGCGCGGGCGGTCGTGGGCGGTGGGCGTGCTGTTCCGGCCTGCGGCGGGGCCGCTGCTGCTGGGCGGAACGGATCCGCGATCACTCGCGGGTCGCGAAATGCCGCTGCCCGGCGCGCCCGAGAGCGCGGTCGAGGCGGCGATGACCCGGCTGCCGAGCGGCGACGTGGCCCGGCGCGCCCTGGTGGGAGCGCTGCGCGGTTGGCTCGCTCCGATCGCTGCGCGGGTCGACGACCGCGGCCGGCTGATGAACGAGGTGGGGCGGCTGGCGGAGACCGATCCGGAGATCCTGCGCGCGGCCGAACTCGCCGATCGGGCCGGACTCGGGGTGCGTTCGCTCGAGCGGCTCGTGCGCGAGCACGTGGGGGTGAGCCCGAAGTGGCTGATCGAGTGCCGCCGGCTTCAGGCCGCCTCCACCGCGCTCTACGCGCATCCGGAGACCGACCTCAGCGGGCTGGCCGCCGCACTCGGCTACGCCGACTACCCGCACTTCTCACGGCGCTACGCGCGCTTTCTGGGCGAGACGCCCGACGAGACCCGCCGAAACGGTTCACTCCAGCGAGCCTGACGCCGAGCTCCGCCACTATGGCGGAGGTGGGCCCCAGAATCGCTGGAGTGAACGGGAAAGGTGAGCCGGCGCTCAGCGTTCGTCGTACTTGCCCTCGTTGAGGATCTCGGAGACCTCGCCGAAGCGGTACTGGGCGGTGGCGGGGCCCTCGGAGTCGTCCGATCCGTCGGAGACGAGCTTGTAGACGAGCTGGCCCTCGCTGTACGGGAGGACGAGCTCTTCGGGGGCTCCGTCGTCGAGGGGGATGGTCTGGGCGTCGAGCGGGCCGCCGCTCAGGTGCGCAAGAGCAGGTGTAGTCATCTCCCCAGGCTACCCGGCGCTGGCGGATGTCGGCGGCATCCCGCAGGATGAACCCAGCGCACTCGGATGCTCCGGTGCCCGCCTCGAGGAGGCCCTGTTGAACGACGCCCGGGAGACCGCCTCCGCCGCATCGCGGGGCACGTTCACGATCGACCCGCGGGGGCCGTTCTCACTGGCGTCGAGCATCCGCTTTCTCGAGGGGTTCGCGCCGGCGGCGTACGAGGCCGCGTCCTCGGCCACACTCGACTTCGCCTTCTCCCTGGAGGGGTCGTGGCAGGTGGTGGGGGTGAGCCTCGAACAGGTGGGTACACAGGTGCGCGGCAGGCTGCATGCTTCTCGAGCCCTGAAGCGCGCCGAACTGTCGGCCGCGCGCACCCAGGTCGAGCGCATCCTCTCGCTCGACGTCGACGGCACCGCGTTCACGGCCGTGGGTGAGCGCGACGAGGTGGTGGCGGGCATGCAGCAGCGCTATCCGGGCCTTCGTCCGGTGTGCTTCTGGTCGTGGTACGAGGCGGCGGCCTGGGCCATCATCGGGCAGCGCATCCGCATGACGCAGGCGGCGCAGATCAAACAGCGGATGGCCGGCGAACTCGGCGAGACCGTGGTGGTCAACGGCGGCGCCCGGTCGGCGTTCCCGGCGCCCGCCGTGCTGGCCGGGCTCGAGGGGTTCCCCGGGCTCGTCGGCCCCAAGGTCGAGAGGCTGCGGGCGCTCGGCGAGGCCGCCCGGCGCAATGCGTTCGACAGCGAGTCGCTTCGCGGGATGCCGCGCGACGAGGCGCTCGAGGCGCTGAAATCGATGCCCGGCATCGGCCCGTTCTCGGCCGAGCTGATTCTGCTGCGCGGGGCGGGCGATCCCGATCATGCCCCGCTGCACGAGCCCCGCTTCATCACGGCGCTCACCCACGCCTACGGGCTGCCGTCGGCTCCGGATGCCGCGTCCCTCGACGAGATCACGGCCGCCTGGGCGCCGTTCCGCACCTGGGTCACCCTGTTGCTGCGCGTGCAGCTGGAGGACGACACGCACGAGAACGCGGGCTCTGCCGGCGGCGACGGCGGCTGATCAGCGGGCGCGCACGAATTCGACGGCGGCGAGCGCGAAGCGGATCCACTGGTCTGGAGCGCTCGGAGGGATGCTCACCCAGTCCTTGAACGGATGCCCCTTCTCTGACGGGTCGAACAGCTCGGCCTCGGGTATCCGCAGCGCCTCGGCGTGCTCGGGCGTGGTCGCGCCCAGCTTCAGCCCGAGCAGCTCGCCGTTCAGGCAGGCGAACATCGTGCCCTGCAGGGTCAGGATGGGCCGGCCCATCATCCGCCCGCGCACGATCGCCGGGTCACCGAGCTCGGCCACCACGAGGTCGAGGCGCTCGAGTGCGTCCTCCGAGGGAACCGGTGCCGCCATCCCGACCTCCTTCAGCTCTCCTGAGCCGGTGGACTCAGCTTAGGAGGCGTAGGTTCCGACGAGGCGGACGGCTCCGCCGTCGACGCCCTTGGCGCCCTGCTCGAAGCCCTCGAGGGACTCCGGGGAGCGGGGGGTGGTGGAGACGGTGCCGACCTGCCAGGTGCGGATGCCCTCCGCCTGGATCGCGGCGGTGACGCGGGCCGCGGCGGCGGCGTCCACCACGGCGAAGAAGCCGATGCTGAGGTTCCAGGTGCCCTCCGCGCTCTCCAGCGTGGAGCCCGCGATCGAGGAGAGCACGCGGAACACGGGAGCCGGCGACCACGTGGAGCGGTCGACCTCCACCCACGATCCGCGGGGCAGCACGCGCGCGAGGTTCGCCGCGATGCCGCCGCCGGTGACGTGCGAGAGCGAGTGGATGGCGCCGTTCAGCGCCGGGATCGCGAGCACGCGCACGAGCGGCCCGCTGTAGAGACGGGTGGGCTCGAGCAGCACCTCGCCCACCGTGCCGCCGAAGTCGTCGGAGTGCGAGGCGTAGTCCAGCGACGCCGACGCGAGGATGTGCCGCACGAGCGAGTAGCCGTTGGAGTGCAGTCCCGAGGATTCCAGCGCGAGCACGACGTCGCCGTCGCGCACCCGCTCGGCGCCGAGCACGGCATCCGCTTCGACGGCGCCCACCGCGGCACCCGCCACGTCGTAGTCGTCTTCGCCCATCAGGCCCGGGTGCTCGGCGGTCTCCCCGCCGACCAGTGCCGTACCCGTCTCGGAGCAGGCGCGCGCGATCCCCGCCACGATGGTGGCGATGCGCTCGGGAACCACCTTGCCGCAGGCGATGTAGTCGGTCATGAACAGCGGCTTCGCGCCCACCACGACGATGTCGTCGACCACCATGCCCACGAGGTCTTGACCGATGGTGTCGTGCTTGTCGAGGGCCTGCGCGATGGCGATCTTGGTGCCCACGCCGTCGGTCGAGGTGGCGAGCAGCGGATGCTCGAACGCTGTGAGCGCCGAGGCGTCGAACAAGCCGGCGAAGCCGCCCACCCCGCCCAGCACCTCGGGGCCGTGGGTGCGCTGCACCGCCGCCTTCATCAGCTCGACGGCGCGGTCGCCCGCCTCCGTGTCGACTCCGGCCTCGGCGTAACTGTTGCTCATGCGTCCATTCTCGCCTACCAGGCACAGGCGGTGAGCCCGGCGACGGCCGGGTTGAGCGAGTTCGGCCCGCCGAGCAGTACCACCTTCGACGCTTTCAGCTTCGTGATGTCGGCCAGCACGCCGCGCGGCACGCAGTCGGTCGGCACCACGTAGAGCGGCGATCCGTCTTTGCCGGCCAGCACTCCCCCGGCGAGCGCGTCGGGGAAGTTGTAGCCGGTGGCGAGATAGACGGTGGGGGCAGTCGTGAAGGCTGCGCGGTTGAGCGCGATCGAGGCCTGGAAGCGGTCGGCTCCGGCCACCCGGTTCACCGTGGCCGGGATGCCGCTCCCGAGCGAGTTCGTCACCGCATCCGACACCGAATTCACGCCGCCTACCACTGTGACCGAGGAGGTGCCGAGGGTCTGGAACAGCGAGAGCGTCGGCTTGTCGGCCGAGGGCGCGCCCCCGTTCACCAGCACGACAGGCTCTCCTTTGGAGCCGGCGGCGCCGCCTGCGGAGAGGGCATCCGGGAAGGTGCCGCCCGTCGCGGTGTAGGCGTGGGCGGCACCGCCCGTGCCGAAGGCGGACTCGACCACGGCACGGCTGGCCGCATAGCGGTCGGCCCCGGAGAGTCGCTCGACGGAGGCACCGGGCACGAGACCCTGCAGCGATTGCAGCACGGAGCCGCTCACCGAGTTGGGTCCGCCCACCACCACGATGCGCTGTGGTGCGAGCTGCTGCAGCTTGGCGGCGACCGCGGCGGGCACGGAATCACTCAGCACGAGCAGGAGAGGCCCGCCCTGCTCGACGGCCGCGGGGCCGGCGCTCAGCGCGTCCGGGTAGTTGTACCCGGTGGCCACGTACACCACGGGCACCCCCGCCGTATAGCCGCCCCGATTCGCCACCTCGACAGCAACATCGAAACGCGTGTCGCCCGTGATGCGGTCGACCGCGGGACGATCGGCCACCGTGAAGGTTCCGGTGACCTCGGCGGACTGCTGGATGCCCGACCGGTAGATGGTGTACATCGAGAAGGTGTGTGAACCGTTGGAAAGCGCCGAGCCGAGGCTCGCCGTCCAGGTGCCGTTCGCCGCGACCGGGATCACGTAGTGCTGGTCGGGGTCGCCGTCGACGGTGATCACGACGGTATGCCGCTTGCCACCGCCCAGAACGGTTCCGGTGGCCGGGGAACCACGGTACAACGGAGCGCCTCCGCCGAGTGTGGCACTGGCGGGAACGGCGACGTCGACGTCGAGCTCCCACTGCGTCTGCACGTCGAGCACGTCTTCGTACTTCGCGTCGATCGGGAACAGACCCGTGCGCGCACCGGGCTCGTTGCAGGTCTTCTGGAACGTGCCGAGCGACACGATGCCGAGAGCGTTCGACCCGGAGACCACCGATCCGCCGCTGTCTCCGCCGAGAGCGCAGATATCGCTCACGAAGACATTGATCATGGTTCCGTCGACGTTCGCAGCGGCGTCGAGCTCGAGCACCGTTCCGCAGGTCCAGCCGGTGGTGCGGCCGGACTTGCAGATCGGCTGCCCCACGATGGCGCGGGAGTAGTCGCGCACGGTGACGGATGACCCCGAGGTGACCGATCCCTGGTTGTTGTTCCAGGTGCCGACGGCGGGCTTCGCGTCCCAGCCCGTCAGTTCCTTCCAGTACAGGCTGGTGTCGTAGTAGTTCCCCAGGAAGGTGGAGCCGTAGGAGGGATAGCCGATGGCGTCGCCCGCCCGCGAGGGATCCTGATTCGGGCGGGACTGGCCGGTGTCGTAGATCTCGCCGCTGTTCTCGCCGCCCGGGATCGCGCAGTGACCAGCGGTGAGCAGCTGCGACGACCACGACGAGCCCGTGCTGATGCCGTTGAATCCGACCGAGCAGTAGTAGATGTAGGAACCGGCCACCGTGTAGAAGCCCTGGCCACCCACGAGGTCGCGCAACAGGGCCGCGCCCTCGAGGTCGGCGCTGCCGCGCTCTCCCTCTCGCTGCGTCTCAACCTCGCCGTCGAGCTCGGCCGTCGCACCGACCTCTTCGACCGCAGCGACATCCGCTTCCGTACCGACGTTCACGATCAGCCGGGTGCCCTCCACGCGAGAGTCGAGTACTGCGATCCCGGAGGCCTCCAGCCCGTCCACCACGTCGACGGCTACGGCTGCGGCGTCGGCCTGCGCGTAGTACTCCTCGGGCGTGATCCCGAGGTCGGACTGCAGAGCGGCGGTCAGCTCAGGCGGGGTGGCGGCGGCCTCCTCGACGTAGAACTGCGGATCGAAGTCGCCCATCACAGCGCGCTCGGTGGGTTGGGTCGGTTCGGGTGCCTCGTCCGCGCCGGCTGCGATGGGGGCGACGACCAGAGAGGCTGCCACCAGGGCGGAGACGGTGATTGCGCCGAGGAGGCCACGGCGGCGACGGGGATTCGACAAGCGAGGAGCCTCTCGGTCGGACCGAGAGCGCGGGTCGCCATCCGGGAGACGCATCGGCACCGACGCCTTGGCCCCCCTGGCTCGGATCGGCTACATCCTATCCGCAACGCATGTCGGATTCGGCTCCCGCGTCAGGCATCCGCGCTCGGGTCGGGCTCGAACCGGTAGCCCATCCCGGTCTCGGTGAGGATGTGCACGGGCCGCGACGGGTCGGGCTCGAGCTTCTTGCGGAGCTGGCCGATGTACAGCCGCAGGTAGCCGGTCTCGTGCACGTTGGGGGTGCCCCAGATCTCGGTGAAGAGATCGGCGTGGGTGAGCAGCCGGTGCGGGTTGCGCGCGAGCAGTTCGAGGATCTTCCACTCCGTCGGCGTGAGCCGGATGGCGCCCCGCTGGCCTTCCCGGGTGACGACGTGCGACACCAGGTCGATCGTCACTCCGCTGAGGGTGACGACCGGCCGGTTGAGCGTCGTGGGCGTGCGCCGGGTGAGCGCGCGCACCCGGGCGAGCAGCTCGTCGATGGCGAAGGGCTTGGTGACGTAGTCGTCGGCGCCGGCATCGAGGGCATCGACCTTGTCGGCGGCATCCGTTCGGCCCGAGACCACGAGGATCGGCAGCGACGACCAGGCCCGCACGGTGCGGATGACGTCGAGCCCGTCGAGGTGCGGCATGCCGAGGTCGAGGATGAGCAGCTCGGGCGGGGTCTTCGACGCCGCCGCGATGGTCTCCCTCCCGTCGGCGGCCGTGATGATCTCGTGCCCCTGTGAGCCGAGGGTCACCCGCAGGGCCCTCAGGATCTGCGGGTCGTCGTCGGCGATCAGGATCCTCACGCGCCGACCGCCCCGGAGGAGACCGCGCTCAGGGTGACCACCATCGTCGACCCGCCGAGCGGGGTCTCCTCGAACTCGAGCGTTCCGTTCATTCCTTCGACGAATCCTTTCGAGAGGGCGAGGCCGAGGCCCAGGCCCGTGGTGTTGTCGGTGTCGCCCAGGCGCTGGAACGGCACGAAGATGTCTTCCCGCCGGTCATCCGGCACACCCATCCCGCGGTCGATGATCCTGATCTGCACCGTGTCGTGGAACGCGGATGCGGCGATCACCACCTTCTGGTCGGCCGGCGAGTACTTCAGGCCGTTGGAGAGCAGGTTCACCAGCACCCGTTCCAGCAGCACGGGATCGGCCTCGATCTGCGGCAGCCCGGCCGGGATCTCGAGGTCGACGGCCTCGGGCCCCACCCCCAGCTCTTCGAGCGTCGCCGGCACGAGGTCGACCAGATCGACGCTCTCCAGCGCCACCGCGAGGGCCCCGGCCTGAACGCGACTGACGTCGAGCAGGTTGGTCAGCAGGTCGGTGAGCTGCTTGAGCGCGGTCTCGGCGGTGTCGAGCAGTTCCTCGCGGTCGTCGGCGGAGAGCTGCGGGCCCGAGGCGTGCAGCCCGGTCACCGCGGCGGTGGCGGCGGCCAGCGGGCGGCGCAGGTCGTGCCCGACGGCGGCGAGCAGCGCGCTGCGCACCTTGTCGGCCGCAGCCAGCGGCGCCATCTCGCGGGCGGTCTCCTCGAGGTCGGCGTGCTCCAGCGCGTTCGCGAGCTGCAGCACGATCACGCCGAGAAGCCGCCGGTCCGAGCCGTGCAGGGCGCGGCCGTGCAGTTCGAGCACGGCCTCGTCGTTGATCGGCACCCGGTCGAGGGAGTCGTCGCCCGCCGGCTCACCGTCGGAGGCGAGCAGGCGGTCGCCGATCAGGATGCGCACGCCCGTGAGCCCGAAGGCCTCCCGGGTGCGGGTCACGAACGCCTGGAAGGCGTCCTGCCCTCGCAGCACCTCGCCGGCGACCCCGACGATCAGCTCCGACTCCGCCGCGGAGCGCCGGGCGGCCCGGCTGCGGCGGGCGGCCTGGTCGACGACGATGCTCACGAGCACCGCGATCAGCACGTAGAGGAACAGGGCGAGCAGATGCAGCGGCTCGTCGACGGTGACGGTGTAGAGCGGATCGACGAAGAAGAAGTCGAGGGTGAAGCCGCTGAGCACGGCGGCGAACAGGGCCGGCCAGATGCCACCGACCAACGCGACGACCACCACGAGCAGCTGGTAGCTGAGCACGTCGGAGGTGATCGAGTCCTCGTTGCGGAACGACGCCAGCAGCCAGGTGAGCAGCGGCCCGCCGGCGAGCGCGAGCACGAAGGCGTAGATGCGGCGCCGCACGGTGAGCGAGCCGTGCGGGTGCGGGAGGGAGAGCCGTGAACCGCCGGCTGCGGCGTGGTTGACGATGTGCACGTCGATGTCGCCCGACTCGCGGATGACCGTGGCCCCGATCCCGGGGCCCGTCGCGGCGGCCAGGCGGCTGCGCCGGCTCACCCCGATCACCAGCTGGCTGGCGTTGGAGGCCTTGGCGAACTGCACCAGCGCCTGCGGGATGTCAGCGCCCACCACCTGATGGAAGCTGCCGCCGAGGCTCTCCACGAGCGAGCGCTGCGCGTCGAGGGCACCGGGGGCCGCCTGGCGGAGTCCGTCCTGACTGGTGACGTGCACGGCGAGCAGCTGGCCGCCGGCCGAGCGGGCGGCGATGCGCGAACCGCGCCGCAGCAGGGTCTCGCCCTCCGGCCCGCCGGTGAGGGCCACCACGACCCGCTCGCGGGCCTCCCACTTCTGTCCGATGCCGTGCTCGGTGCGGTACTTCTGCAGCGAGGAGTCGACCTCGTCGGCCAGCCAGAGCAGGGCCAGTTCGCGGAGGGCCGTGAGGTTGCCGAGCCGGAAGTAGTTCGACAGGGCCGCGTCGATCCGCGCCTCGGGATAGACGACGCCCTCGGAGAGGCGGTCGCGCAGGGCCTGCGGGGCCAGGTCGACGACCTCGATCTGGTCGGCGTCGCGCAGCACGGCATCCGGGATCGTCTCGCGCTGCGGCACCCCGGTGATCTGCTGCACGACGTCGTTGAGCGACTCGATGTGCTGGATGTTCACCGTCGAGATCACGTCGATGCCGGCGTCGAGCAGGGTCTCGACGTCACGCCAGCGCTTCTCGTGCGCGAGGCCGGGAGCGTTGGTGTGGGCGAGCTCGTCGACCAGGGCCACCTGAGGCGCCCGGGCGATCACGGCGTCGAGGTCCATCTCCTCCAGCTCAACGCCACGGTGCGAGACGCGGGTGCGCGGCACGATCTCGAAGCCGAGCGTCATCGCCCTGGTGGCCGTGCGGCCGTGGGTCTCCACCACGGCCACGACCACGTCTTTGCCCTGCGAGCGCAGCCGCCGGCCCTCCTCGAGCATGGCGTAGGTCTTGCCCACGCCCGGGGCGGCCCCGAGCAGTACCCGGAGCCGCCCCTGCTTCATCGCGCCTCCCGGGCGGATCGGCGCACCATCAGCTGCCGAGCTGCGCGAGCGCGACGTTCAGCTGCAGCACGTTGACGGTCGGCTCGCCGAGGTAGCCGAGGTCGCGGCCCTGCACGAAGGCGTCGACGAGACCGGTCACCTCGCTCTCGTCGAGGCCACGGGCATCCGCCACCCGGGCGACCTGCTCGTAGGCGTACTCGGGGCTGATGTGCGGGTCGAGCCCGGAACCGGACGTGGTGAGCGCGTCCACCGGGATGTCTCCCACGGCCACGCCGTCGCTGTCGGCGATCGCGGCCTGACGGGCCTGGATCTCGGCGATGAAGTCCTCGTTCTCGGGCCCGTAGTTCGAGCCCGCCGAGGCGCCGCCGTCGTAGCCGGCCGCGGAGGGCCGCGACTGGAACCACTCGGGGAGGGCGTTGCCGTCGTCGTCGGTGAACGACTGGCCGATCAGCGAGGAACCGACGGGCTCCCCGTCGACGGTCACGACGGATCCGTTGGCCTGGGCCGGCAGCGCGAGCTGACCGATGCCGAGGATCGCGACGGGGTAGGCGATGCCGAGCACGACCGTGGCGACGATCATGTAGCGGATCGCGACCCAGTAGGGGCGGGCGAACCCGCGATTGGTAGCCATGTGCGTTGTCCTGTTCTGGTCTGGTCTGGTCTGGTCTGGTCTAGAAGCCGGGGATGAGGCTGACGAGGAGGTCGATGATCTTGATGCCCACGAAGGGCGCGATCACCCCGCCGAGGCCGTAGATGAGGATGTTGCGGTTGAGGATGCGCGAGGCCGACATCGGCCGGTACTTCACGCCCCGCAGGGCGAGCGGGATGAGCACCACGATCACCAGCGCGTTGAAGATCACCGCCGAGAGGATGGCCGACGACGGCGAGTGCAGGCCCATGATGTTGAGCAGGCCGAGGCCCGGGAACACCGCGGCGAACATGGCCGGGATGATGGCGAAGTACTTCGCCACGTCGTTCGCGATCGAGAACGTCGTCAGGGCTCCGCGGGTGATGAGCAGCTGCTTGCCGATCGCCACGATGTCGATGAGCTTCGTGGGGTCGGAGTCGAGGTCGACCATGTTGCCGGCCTCCTTCGCGGCGCTCGTGCCCGTGTTCATGGCCACGCCGACATCCGCCTGGGCCAGGGCCGGGGCGTCGTTGGTGCCGTCGCCGGTCATGGCGACCAGCCGGCCGCCCTCCTGCTCCTTCTTGATCAGCGCGAGCTTGTCCTCGGGGGTGGCCTCGGCGAGGTAGTCGTCGACACCCGCCTCCTCGGCGATGGCCTTCGCGGTGAGCGGGTTGTCGCCCGTGATCATGACGGTGCGGATGCCCATCGAGCGCAGCTCGGCGAAGCGGGACGCCATGCCCTCCTTCACGATGTCCTTGAGGTAGACGACGCCCAGGATCTGGGCCGGCTTCCCGGGTTCGCGCGTCGCCACGACGAGCGGGGTGCCGCCCAGCCCGGCGATCGCGTCGGTCTGCTCCTGCAGCTCGTCGAACAGCGAGCTGCCCGCCGTGCCGCTCTCGCGCGCCCAGGCGGTGACGGCCGAGCCGGCGCCCTTGCGGATCTGGCGGCCGTCGGCGAAGTCGATCCCGCTCATCCGGGTCTGCGCGGTGAAGGGCACGATCTCGCCGTCGACCGTCGACGGGCGGCGGAAGCCCTGCTGCTCAGCCAGGTCGACGATCGACTTGCCCTCGGGGGTGGGGTCGGAGAGGGACGACAGCGCGGCCGCGTCGCGGAGAGCGATCCCGTCGACACCGGTCAGGGCGCGGAACTCGGAGGCGCGGCGGTTGCCGTAGGTGATCGTGCCCGTCTTGTCCATCAGCAGGGTGGTCACGTCGCCGGCGGCTTCGACCGCACGGCCCGACATCGCGAGCACGTTGCGCTGCACCAGCCGGTCCATGCCGGCGATGCCGATGGCCGAGAGCAGCGCGCCGATGGTGGTGGGGATGAGGCACACCAGCAGGGCGACCATCACGGCGATCGAGGGCGCAGCATCCGAATACCCGGCGATCGGGCCGAGGGTGAGCACCACGATCAGGAAGATGATCGACAGGCTCGCGAGCAGGATGTTGAGCGCGATCTCGTTCGGCGTCTTCTGGCGCGACGCGCCCTCGACGAGGCGGATCATCCGGTCGACGAAGGTCTCGCCGGGCTTCGAGGTGATCTTCACCACGACGCGGTCGGAGAGCACCCGGGTTCCGCCGGTGACGGCGCTGCGGTCGCCGCCGGATTCCCGCACCACGGGCGCGGACTCGCCGGTGATGGCCGACTCGTCGATGGAGGCGATGCCCTCGATGATGTCGCCGTCGCCGGGAACGAGCTCCCCGGCCACGACCACCACCACGTCGCCGAGTTTCAGATCAGCGGATGCCACGGCGGCGGTGCCGGCCTTCAGCGCCGCCGGGTCGCCCGCAGCGTCGTAGCCCACCACCCGGGCGGCCATCGTGCTCGTGCGGGTGGCCCGGAGCGTGGCGGCCTGCGCCTTGCCGCGGCCTTCGGCCACCGACTCGGCGAGGTTCGCGAACAGCACGGTGAGCCAGAGCCACACGGCGATGGCCCAGGTGAACGCCAGCGAGGTGGCCTGCGGCCCGGTCTCGGCGGGCAGGAAGGGCTGCGCGATGGCGATCACCGTGGTGAGGGCCGCGCCCACCTCCACGAGGAACATGACGGGGTTGTGCCACATCTCGCGCGGGTCGAGTTTGCGCACGGCGCCGGGCAGGCCCTTCGCCAGTTGGGCGAGGCTGAAGGTGCGCGCGCCGGGCGCACGCTGTTGTGCGGCTGAGTCGGCGGCGGCGGCGGGTCGGGTTGACGGCTCAGGTGAGCTGGTCGGGGTGAGTGTGGACATTACTGAAGCCCTTCGGCGAGCGGTCCGAGTGCGAGCACGGGGAAGTAGGTGAGAGCGACGACGATGAGAACAACGCCGACGAGGAGGCCCACGAACTGCGGGCGGTGGGTGGGCAGGGTGCCGGCGGTGACGGGCACCTTGCTCTGCGCGGCCAGCGAGCCGGCCAGGGCGAGCACGAACACGATCGGGATGAAACGGCCGAGCAGCATCGCCACGCCGAGCGCGGTGTTGAACCACGGGGTGTTGGCGGTGATGCCGGCGAACGCCGATCCGTTGTTGTTGCCGGCCGAGGTGAACGCGTAGAGCACCTCGGTGAAGCCGTGCAGGCCCGGGTTCCAGATCGAGGTGCCCTCGACGTCCTCCCGGATGGCCGGGATCGCGAAGCTGAGCGCGGTGCCGACGAGCACGATCGTGGGCGTGGCCAGGATGTAGAGGCTCGCCAGCTTGATCTCGCGCGGGCCGAGCTTCTTGCCCAGGTACTCCGGGGTTCGGCCGACCAGGAGGCCCGCGATGAACACGGTGATGATCGCGATGATCAGCATGCCGTAGAGACCCGATCCGACACCGCCGGGGGCGATCTCGCCGAGCATCATGTTGAACAGCGTCATCATGCCGCCGAGCGACGTGAAGCTGTCGTGCATCGAGTTCACTGCACCCGTGGAGGTGATCGTGGAGGTCGTCGCGAAGAGCGTCGACGCGGCGATGCCGAACCTCTGCTCCTTGCCCTCCATCGCCCCGCCGGCGAGCTGCGTGCCCGTTCCGGAGCCGATGATCTCGAACGTGGTGAGCGCGGCGAGCGAGACGAGGAACAGCGTGCCCATCGCGGCGAGGATCGCGAAGCCCTGGCGGGTGTCGCCGACCATCTTGCCGAAGGTGCGGGGAAGCGAGAACGGGATGGCGAGCATCAGCACGATCTCGAACAGGTTCGTCCAGGGGGTGGGGTTCTCGAACGGATGCGCCGAGTTCACGTTGAAGAAGCCACCACCGTTCGTGCCGAGCATCTTGATGGCCTCCTGCGAGGCCACGGGTCCGCCGGGAACGGTCGCGGTACCGCCGGTCAGCGACGTGACCTCGGTGAAGCCGTTGAAATTCTGGATCACCCCGCCCGCGATCAGCACGATGCTCGAGATCACCGCGAGCGGCAGCAGGATGCGGAACGTGGCGCGGGTCAGGTCGACCCAGAAGTTGCCGAGCGTGCCCGTGCTGCGGCGGGAGAAACCGCGGATGAGCGCGACGGCCACGGCGATGCCGACACCGGCCGAGACGAAGTTCTGCACGGCGAGGCCGGCGATCTGCACGGTGTAGCCCATGGTCACTTCGGGCGAGTACGACTGCCAGTTCGTGTTCGTCACGAACGAGACCGCCGTGTTGAACGAGAGCCCTTCGGGAACGGCGGGCAGGCCCAGCGAGTAGGGCAGCACCGCCTGCAGCCGCTGCAGGGCGTAGACGAACAGCACGCCGATGAGCGAGAAGGCGAGCACACCGCGGAGGTACGCGCCCCAGGTCTGCTCCCCGGCGGAATCGACGCCGACGACACGGTAGAGGCCGCGTTCGACCTTCAGGTCTTTGGCGGAGGTGAAGGTCCACGCCATGTAGTCGCCGAGGGGGCGGTGGATCACCGCGAGGATGATCGCGAGGGTCGCCAGTTGGGCGACCAGAAGCCAGGCTTCCATGTCAGAACTTCTCCGGCTTCACGAGGGCGACGATCAGGTAGGCCACGCCGGCCACCCCGAGTACCGCGGCGACGAGTTCGAGAACGATCACAGCTTCCCGACCCCCCAGGCGACCAGAGCGACCACGCCGAAGACGGCGAGGATCGCGACGATGTAGACGACGTCGAGCACGGTGATTTTCTCCATCCGACAGGCACCCGGAGTGGGTGCGGGGGTACGGATGACGATCATGCTCGCCCGATCGGCCCCGATCGGCGGTCCTAACGAGTTCCTGACGCCGGCGGGCCGCGAACGGCGAAAACCCATACGGGATCCTGTCGCGCACCCGGCCGTCGACCCCCGGGGAGGAGGATTCCCGTCAGGATTCGGGGCGTGGCCGCTCGTATCCCGTTAGGAGTGGCCCATCGCCCTCGCGAGCGGCGTAGACCTTCTCTCGTGACTCTCACCAGCATCCTCCCCACCCTCCGTGCCTCGATCCCCGACCCCCTCGCCATCGACCGGTGGCCCGAGTGGACCCACCCCACCACCACCGACGTCGTCGTCTCCGGCGTCTCGATGCTCCGCCTGGTCGGGATCTGCGACCCCCGTGCGTGCACATCGCCGCCGCCGTCATCCCGGGCACCCACGGCCGGCCCTCCGACCGGGAGCAGGCCTCCGTCGTCGTCGCCCGCGTCACCTCCCGTGAGAGCTCCGGTGCGCTGACGCTGGACGCCGACCTCGGCGCGGTCCCCGCACACCTCGACGAGGTGCGGATGATCGGGCGCGCGTCGACCAGGCGAATCCGCCCGTTCGAGATCGGCGGCGTGACCGTGACGCTGCCCGAGGATCTCGCCGTGGGCGACCTCGTGGCGGTGCCCTGTGCCGGGTCGGTCTGCTGCCGGCAGCTGCGCGCGGCGGTTGCGTCGTGAGCATGATCCACACCCTGAACTGGTACCGGCGCCATCACATCGAGCACCCGGATCTCGCGCTGTGGCCCCGAGCCGCCGCGGTCACCCGCGACGACGTGACGATCGCCGGCGAATCGATGACGGGCCTGGCCCGAGCCGTCGGCACCCCCTGCACCCGCGTCTCGGAATCGGCCGCGCACTCCTGGTCGGCGGCCGCCGGGGAACGCCATTGCGCGATCGTCGTGACCGCGGTGGAGGCGGTGACCGTCTCGCCCGAGGGCGAGGGCTACGACCTGTGGGTCGACGCCGAGCTCGACGGCTGCGAGCCGCTGGAGAGCACCTTCCGGTTGATCGGCCGGGCCTCACGAGCGCAGGATGCCCTGTTCGTGGCGCGGCCGTGCCGACGCTACGGTGACCTGCAGTGCATCCTGCCCGTCGACGTGCACGCCGGCGACCTCGTCGCCTTCGTGATCGCCCGCCCGGTCGCACTCCACGACATCCGCCGCCGCCCGCACCACCCGGAGCGGCTGAACTGACCTGTGAGGGCGCGGGCGGTCGCCCTACTGGGTGGGCGGGCCTTGGAAGGTGGTTCCGGTGCCGCCGCTGGGGAAGCTGGGGAAACCGGTGCCACCCGTCGTGGTGGAGGTGGACCCGCCGAGGCCGGTGAGGCCGGTGCTGTCGGAGGACTCGGTGTCGGAGTCGAGCACGTCGGAGTTCAGGTCGGCGAGCACGACCACGTCGCCCTCGGCGAGGCCGGAGGTGATCTCGGTGCGCTCCGAGCCCATGGCGCCGATCTCGACCGTGACGGGCTCGGATGATCCGCTCTGCAGAACGTCGACCGTGTAGGCCGAACCCTCGCGGTGCACCGCCGAGGTGGGCACGGTGAGCACCGCGTCCTGCGCGGCCACCGAGACGGCCAGCTGGGCCGAGGCGCCGTTCAGGACGGCCGCATCCGTGGGGTCGACGGCGATCGTGACGTCGTAGGACGGCGTGGCCGAGTCGCTCGAGACGTCGAGGATGCCGATCGAGCTGACCACACCGGTGAGCTGCGTGTCGGTGGAAGCGAGGGTGATCGCCGTGCTCTGGCCGACCGCGAGCTTCGCGACGTTCGCCAGGGTCACCGTGGACGAGACGACGTACCCGTCGTCGCCGATGATCGTGATGACGGCGGTGGTGGAGGCCGCGGTGACCGTGTCGCCCGCGGCGATCGAGACCGCCGCGACCGTTCCCGCGATGGGGCTGGTGAGCGTGGCGAGCGTCAGCTGCTGCTCGGCGATGGCGAGCTCGGCGGTCGCGAGGTCGATCTCGGCCTGGTCGGCCACGATCGTCTCCGCCGTGATGGTGGCGGACGTGCCCACGCCCGCCGCGCCGGTGCCGGTGCTCGTGCCGCCGGTTCCCGTGCCGCTGTCGGTGGCCGTGACGGCCGCGGCGAGGACGATCGTGGAGGAGGTGCGGGTCGAGGTGGTCTCGGCGGAGGCCTCAGGAGTGGCGGTGGGGGTGGGGGTCGCGGCCGGCGTGGGGGTGGGGGTGGAGCTGCCGCCGGTGTCAGAGCCGGTGGACGCGGCGACCGCGTCGGCGACGGCGGTCTGCAGGGCCGTGACGGCCTCGTCGAGCTGCGCCATCAGCGCGAGCACGGCGCTCTGCGCGTCGTTCGCGGTGGACTGCTCGGACTGCACCTCGGTGATGGCGCTCTGGCAGGCCGCCAGCTGAGCCTTCACGGTGTCCAGCTGCGCGTTCGGGTCGGTGGTGGCGCCGTCGTCGGTCGCGGATGCGTCGGTTCCGGATGCGTCGGTTCCGGATGCTTCGGCCGGGTCGGCCTCGGTGGCGCCGGAGTCAGTGGTTCCGGATGCGGGGTCGCCCGATCCGCCGGTCAGGTCGTCGAGGGTGGCTTCCAGAAAGGGCTGGCAGGTGGCGTCGGACGTGGCGATGGTCTCCTGGGTGGCCGCGACGGCCGCCGACGCGGTGGAGTACTGGGCGAGGAGGGCTTCCTGGGCCGACTTCACGGCGGCCACCGCGGAGTCGATCGCCGTGGTGTCGAGGGGGGTGCCGGAGCCGGAGCCGGTTCCCGTGCCCGGGTCTGTGCCCGTGCCCGTGCCGGAGCCGCTCCCGGAGTCCGCACCCGTGCCGCCGGCCGCCCCCGATCCCGTGCCGCCCGCGGCGCCGTCGGTCCCGGTGGCACCGCTGCCGGAGGGCGCGGATCCCGTCGCGCCGGTGGCGCCGGACGCATCCGTGCTCGTGGTCGAGCTGCTCGACGTGGACGACTGCGCGTCGAGGTCGCTCTCGAGCTGCTCCTCGGCGGTGGTGACGGCCTCTTGGGCCGTGTCGACGGCATCCTGCAGGTCGGAGGTGTCGAGGGCCGCGAGCTGCTGACCCGCGGTGACGGTGTCGCCGAGCGCGACCGAGACCGACGCGACCGTTCCGCCCACCGCGAATGCCGTGTCGCGGCGGGTGGCCGAGGCGAGCGTGCCGGTGAGGGCGAGGGTCTCGTCGACGGAGCCGAGCTCGGCGACCGTGGTGCGGTAGGAGCCGCCCGAGCCCTGCGAGAGGGCCAAGGCCGCTCCCGTGCCGGCCGCGCAGAGCACCGCCGTGGCCACGACGCCCGCGAGGATGCGCTTGGTGCGCCGCCGCCGGGCCTTGAGCTTCTTGGCGGTGAGCGGCTCGGGCGTCACCGGGGCCACCGCGCCGTCGGAGGTGGAGGCCACGACCGCAGCCGTCGGCTCGGCCGCGGAGGCGTCGTCGTTCGTGCGCTTCGCCATCTCAGCTTCCGCTCGTGGAGGTGCCGGTGCCGCTGTCGGCGCCCGGACGCTGGCCGGTGCCGGGGCCGCCGCCCATGCCGCCGCCGAAGCCGGTGGAGCATCCGGAGTCGCCGGCCTCGGAGACCGCGAGGGAGGTGGCCGCGACCGCTCCGCTGTCGTCGGACTCGCCCAGGGCCGTCACGCAGGCGCCCACCACGAGGGCCGAGGAATCGGCCGAGACCGTCTTCGTGTAGGTGGTGGAGTCGTCGACCGTGATGTCGCTGGTGGCGCTGGTGGCGCTGGCGCCGTCGGCATCCGTCGTCTGCACGGTGATGGTGCTGCCGCTGACCGCCGTCACCAGGCCGCTCGCGAAGCCGCCGAAGCCGCCCGCGCCACCGGCCGCCGCACCGTCGCCGGGCGCACCGGAGGGCATCACGCCGTCGGGCGCATCCGTCGGGATGGCGCCGCCGTCGGGGAGGTCGGTCGGCGGGGTGCCGCCGCCGGGCAGCCCACCCCCTGCGCCGCCGAAGCCGGTGCTGCACGCTCCGTCGACCGCGGTGCTGATCACCACGCTCGTGGCGGCGGAGGAGGCGGCATCGGTGGAGTCGGACGACGACGAGTCGCCCGATCCGGAACCGCCGCCGAACCCGCCGCTGATCGACGTCACGCACACGCCGGCGGTGACGTCGGACAGCGCCGCCGCCACGCTCTGCGTGATGGTGGTGGAGTCGCTGTAGCTCACGGCGGTCTGCGAGTCGGTGGCCTGCACCTGCAGGGTGGTGCCCGAGATCGCCGCGATCTCGCCGGAGGTGCCGCCGCCTCCCATCTGCTGCGGGCTGGGGGCGCTGGTCGCCGCCGCGGTCGAGCCGGCCGACTCCGACGAGGCGCTGGAGGAGCAGGCGCTCAGCGTGAGCACGCCGGCCGCGGCGAGCACGAGGCCGAGGCGGAGGGGGAGGGTGCGGGAGAGGGTCATGGTGTCATTCCTTGGTTCGGGTGGGATGTCGAGGAGGGGCTGCGGCTATTCGCTGCGCAGTGCGTCGATCGGGGCGAGCCGTGCCGCCCGGGTGGCCGGGTACACCCCGAACACCAGGCCGATCGCGATGGCCACGCCGATGGAGAGGGCGACCGCGGCGGGCGCGATGACGATGGAGGAGCCGATCACGCCGGGGAGGAGCAGCGCCGCCCCGCAGCCGAGCACCGCGCCGAGCACGCCGCCGGTGAGGCCGAGGATCGCCGCCTCCACCAGGAACTGCCGCCGGATGGCCCACGGCGGCGCCCCGAGCGCTTTGCGCAGGCCGATCTCGCGGGTGCGCTCGGTGACCGACACCAGCATGATGTTCATCACGCCGATGCCTCCCACCAGCAGCGACAGCGCGGCGATGCCGGTGAGCAGCACGGTGAGCGTCTGGTAGATCGAGGTGGCCGTGTCGACCAGCGCGTTCTGCGAGCTGATGGTGAAGTCGGCGTCGTCGGCCGAGCCGATCGAGTGCAGGTTCAGCAGCACCGTCTGCGCCTCCTGGTAGGCCGCCGCCAGCTGGGTGTCGGAGGCCGCCTTCACGTAGATGGTCGACACCGAGGCGGAGTCGGTTCCCCCGATCAGCTGGGTCGCCGCCGTCGAGAGCGGCACGATCGCCAGGTCGTCGAGGTTCGAGGAGGAGTCGGAGCCGGCGGATGCCAGCACGCCGACGATCTCGAAGCTGCGGTCGTCGATGGTGACGGTCTGGCCCACCACGTTCGTGGTGCCGAACAGCTCGGTGGCGGTCTCGGAGCCGAGCACGGTGACGGCGGCCGAGGAGGCCTCGTCGTCGTCGGTGATGAACTCGCCGGAGACGAGCTCGCGGGAGCGCACGTCCAGCCAGGAGGGCGTGGTGCCGGTGACGGTCGTGGTCCAGTTGGTGTCGTTGGCCTCGAGCGCGAGCGAGGTGCTCTTCTCGGCGGCCACGCCGGCGACATCCGGCGCGTTCACGTCGGAGTCGAGCGCCGTGGCATCCGCGGCCGTCAGCGTGGCGCTGGTGCCGAAGCCGCCGCGCACGCCCGAGCTGTCGGTGCTGGAGCCCGGCGAGACGATCAGCAGGTTGCTGCCGAGCGAGCTGATCTGCGAACTCACGTCTTTCTGGGTGCCGAGGCCGAGGCCCACGGTGAGGATGACCGCGGCGATGCCGATCAGGATGCCCAGCACGGTCAGCAGCGAGCGCAGGCCGTGCGAGCGCACGGCCGCCCAGCTGGTGCCGAGCGTTTCGGTCCAGTTCATGCGGCCGCGCCTCCGCCCGGGCCGGCGTGCCCGATCGCGCGGGCCGTCTCGGCCGGATCGGCGATCACCCCGTCGCGCACCCAGACGATCCGCCGGGCGCGTTGGGCGACCTCCAGCTCGTGCGTGATCAGCACGATCGTGCGGCCGAGCTCGTGCAGCTCGTCGAAGAGGCCGAGCACGTCGCGCGTGGAGACCGAGTCGAGGTTCCCCGTGGGCTCGTCGGCCAGGATCATCGTGGGCTCCGCCACCAGCGCCCGGGCCACGGCCACGCGCTGCTGCTGGCCGCCGGAGAGTTCGCCCGGCTTGTTGGCCAGGCGCGACCCGAGGCCCACCCGCTCGAGGGCGCGCTCGGCGCGGGCCCGTCGCTCGTGGGACGGCACACGGCCGTACATCAGCGGCAGCTCGACGTTGCGCCAGGCCTCGAGCGAGGGCAGCAGGTTGAACTGCTGGAAGACGAAGCCGATCTCCTTGTTGCGGATCTCGGCCAGCTCGGCCTCGTCGAGATCGTCGACGTCGTGACCTGCGAGCCGGTAGTGCCCGGTGGTGAGGGTGTCGAGGCAGCCCAGGATGTTCATCAGCGTCGACTTGCCCGACCCCGACGGCCCCATGATCGCCACGTATTCGCCCTGACGGATCTCGAGGTCGACGCCGCGGAGTGCCTCGAACTCGATCGTGCCGCTGCGGTAGACCTTGCGGGCGGCGGTGAGCTGGATGACCGGCTCGCCGTATTCCCCTTCGGGCATATGCGGCTGCACGGTCGGTGCGAGGGCGCTCATCAGTTGCCGCCCGTCTGGCCGGTGGGGGCCTGCCCGCCGCCGAAGCCGCTGGGGAGCTGGCTCGGGTCGAAGCCCTCGGGCAGGGTGCCCGTGCCGCCGCCCGGGAACGTTCCGGTGCCGCCGGTGCCGGAATTGCCGCTGCCCGGAGTGAACACGGTGACCTTCACGAGGTCGCCCTCGGCGAGGCCCTCGGTGATCTCGGTCAGGGTTCCGACGGTCTCGCCGACCGTCACCGTGGTGGTGGTCTCGTTCCCGTCGGCGTCGACCAGGGTCACGGTCGAGGCGCCGTCGGCATCCGTGGTCACGGCCGCGCTCGGCACGGTGAGCACGTCGGTGCGGCGCTCGTAGACGATGGAGGCGGTCACCGAGGTGCCGTCGTACAAGCCCTCGGGGCTGCCGGTCACGGCGACCGTGACGGGGTACGCGGCGGCGCCCGACGTGGTGGAGGGCAGCAGGCCTACCTCGCTGACGGTGCCGAAGATGGAGTCGCCGTCATCGGTCGACAGCTCGACCTGGTCGCCGGCAGCCACGTTCGCGACGTCGGTCTCGCCGACCGAGAGGCTGACCTCCCACGAGTCGGTGCTGACGATGGTGAAGGCCGCCGTGGAGGCGGTGCTGGTGGAGCCGGTGCCCGTGCCGGTCGCGCCGGTTCCGGATGCGGTCGAACCCGAGCCGCTCGAGCTGGAGGCCGATCCGCTCGTCGTGTCGCCCACCTCGAGGTTCACGGCCGTCACCAGGCCTGCGACCGGCGCCACCAGGGTGGCATCGGCGATCGCGGCGGTGGCTTTGTCGGAGGCGGCCTGGGCCACGGCCACCGCGGCCGCATCGGCGGCGATGGTGGCGGCCGATTCGTCGGTGCCGTCGTCGTCGGCCTCGGCCGAGGCGAGTGTCGCCGCCGCCTTGGCCAGCGTGGCCTGCGCCGAGAGCGCCTCGGCCTGCACGGTGAGGGTGTCGACGGCAGCCAGCACGTCGCCCGCGGCGACCGTCTGACCCGCCTGCACGTTCACGGCCGTGACGGTTCCGGCGACCGCGAAGTCGACGTCCTCCTGCACCGTCGGCGTGAGGGTGCCGCTCGTGTCGACGGTCTTCTCGAGCGTCTCCAGGCTCGCGGCCACGCTCTGCGAGGTGCTCGCCCGCTGCGCTTCGGCCGAAGCCGACGCCGAGGAGGTGCCGAGCACCGCCCAGGTCACCCCGCCCCCGACGATGACGACGGCGGCCGCGCCGGCGATGACCCAGGTGCGCGGGCGCATCCGTTTGATTCTCTTGGCGATCTTCACGCCCCCGACGCTAGGGACGGGGCTTATCAAGACCTTGGCGCGAACCTATGATGCGACTATGAATGCCATGACGACACCCCGCCGCGCTCTCGTGATCATCGACGTGCAGCAGCAGTACTTCGACGGCCTGCTCGAGATCCAGTACCCGCCGCACACGGAATCGCTGCCGAAGATCGTGCAGGCCGTGGATGCCGCCGCGGCGGCGGGCATCCCCGTCGTCGCCGTGCAGCACTCCAGCGGCAGTGGTGCACCGGTCTTCGACCCCGACTCCCCCGAGTTCGAGCTGCACCCCGAGATCGCCGGCCGCGCATCCGCCGACTGGAAGCACCTCACGAAGTCGTACGGCTCCGTGTTCGCCGGCACCGACCTCGCCGAGTGGTTGCGCGAGCGCGAGGTCGACACCGTCACCCTGGTCGGCTACATGACGAACAACTGCGTGCTCGCCTCGGCCGTCGAGGCCGAGTACGCCGGCTTCGCGATCGAGGTGCTGTCGGATGCGACGGGGGCGATCCACCTCACCAACGACGCGGGATCCGCCGATGCCCGCACCGTGCACGAGACGCTGATGGCGCTGCTGAACTCCAACTGGGCCGCCGTGATCGACACCTCCGGCTGGGTCGCCGCCGTCGAGGCCGGGACGGCCGTGGCCGGGAGCGACCTCGGCAGCTCGGCCGCCGCGGGTGCCGAACGCAACCGCGCGTCGTGAGGGCAGCGGGTGGGCCGCGCCGGCAGCGCAGCCCATCCGGGCACTACTCCTTCGTGCCGCCCGCCGTGAGCCCGCTCACGAGGAAGCGCTGCGAGAACAGGAAGATGATCAGCACCGGCGCCACCGAGAGCAGGGTCGCCAGCGCCAGCACGGGCAGCGAGATGGTGACCGACCCCGCCGTGGTGGGGTTGAACAGCGGCACGTTCGACAGCAGCTCCGCGAGGCCCACCTGGATGGGCGACTTGCGCCCGGGTACCATCACGAACGGCAGGAAGTAGTTGTTCCAGTTGCCCACGAGGCTGAAGAAGCCCACCAGCGCGATCACCGGTGTGGCCAGCGGCATCGCCACCTGCGCGAACACCCGGAACTCCCCTGCGCCGTCGATCCGCGCCGCGTTCAGCAGGTCGCGCGAGACCGCCGTCGAGAAGTAGATGTAGGTGAGGTACACCCCGAACGGGAAGAACGAGAACGGCAGGATGACCGACAGCGGGGTTCCCACCAGCTTCAGCGAGCTCAGCTCGAGGAAGATCGGCAGCACCAGCGCGGTGTTCGGGATGAGCATCACGATCAGCGTGGTGACCAGCAGCGCCCGGCGGAACCGGAACTCCACCATCGCCAGCGCGTAGCCGGCCGGGATGCTCACCACCAGCGTGATGATCAGCGCGACGCCCGTGTAGAGGGTGGCGTTGCCGAGCCACACCCACACGATGCCGTCTTGGAACGCCATCAGCTCGCCCCAGTTGCTGGCCAGCGTGTCGAAGGCGCCGAAGGTGAACGGGCCGTCGAGCAGCAGCTGCCGGGCGGTCTTGGTGGGCGCCAGCAGCAGCCAGACGATCGGGATCACGAAGAACAACAGGAAGACGCCGATGACGCTCCAGCCGAGCACGCGGCCGATCCAGCGGGCGGGACCGGGCCGGCGCGGCGAGGAGGGCCGCGGGGAGCGACCCCGGTCGCGGTCGCCCCGGCCGGGCGCCGCATCCAGCGACGAAGGTCGGGTGGAGAGATCAGTCGCGCTCAAAGAGTCCTCCTCGGAAGACGAACAGGGCCGAGAGCCCGGCGGCGACCACGAGCAGCAGCAGTGAGATGGCTGCGGATCCGTTGAAGTCGTTCTGGCGGAAGGCGAAGAGATAGGCCAGCTGGTTCAGCGAGTAATCCGGCGGCACGACGCCCTTCGACGCCTGCGAGAGCACGCGCGGCTCGACGAACAGCTGGGTTCCGGCGGCGAGCGACATCACGGCCATGTACGAGATCCACTTGCGCATCAGCGGGATCTGGATGTGCCAGGCCGTCTTCACGGGGCCGGCGCCGTCGATCCGGGCCGCCTCCATCACCTCGACCGGGATGTTGTTCAGCGCGCCGTACATGATGATGATCCAGCCACCGGCCCCCGCCCAGAAGGCGATCAGGGTGAAGATGACCGGCAGGTTGTCCAGCGACACCGTCTGCACGAAGGTCTCGAGACCGAAGGCGTTCAGGATGCCCGACACGGGGCTGACCGCGGGGTCGAGCAGGAACAGCCAGAGCATGACGCTCGAGGCCCCCGCGAGCGCTCCCGGGATGTAGAACAGGAAGCGCGACGCCGACGACAGCCAGCGCACCCGGATGGCGTGCACCAGCAGCGCCAGCAGCACCACCAGGATGGTGAGCGAGATCAGCCAGATCACCACGAACAGCGCCACGTGCTGCACGGCGGGCCAGAAGCGGTAGTCGGCGAACACCTTCACGAAGTTGTCGACGCCCACGAAGGCGCCGTTCTTGGTGAAGGCCAGGAAGACCGCGTACAGGGCCGGGATGATGCCGAACGCGACCAGCAGGATGGCGTAGCCGCTGGAGAAGACGTAGCCGATGCGGGTCTGGCTGGCATCGGGCTTGCGCCGACGGAGGCGGCCCCGCCGCCGCGCCTCTGTCTCCAGAGGGGCGACGGCAGGAGCCGTGGTCTGAGCCGTGGTTGTGATGATCAGTGCCTGTCTACTCGACGGTGCAGCTCCTCGCAGGGAGCTGTTACTTGACGGTGTAGCCCTGGACCTGGGCTTCGTTCAGGATCTGCTCGTGCCAGTCGGGCACGACGTCCGCGATGGTCTTGCCCTCGGCGAGGGCCGGCACGACCACCGCCGCGTAGGCGGTTTCCGGGCTGAAGCTCGGGAAGCCCCATCCGCCCCACACGCTGGCCGCTGCGGTGGAGACCGCCGACTTGAAGTCACCGGCGAAGAAGTTACTCTCCGCCTGGGCGTCGAGCCAGGTCGAGGCCGCCGAGTCGTAGGCCGGGAGACCGGAGTTGAGGGCCGCCGACTCATCGGAGGAGGTGGCGAACTCGAGGAAGGTCTCGACCGCGGCGAGGTTCTTCGAGTGGCTGGAGGCGTACCAGACGCCGCCGCCGACGTTGCCGGTCACCTTGTCTTCACCCTCCCAGTACAGGGGGTCGGCCGCACCGAACTCGCCGGCGGTGGCGTTGATGCTGTCGGGGTTCTGGAACAGCGCGCCGGCGTACCATGCCGGGCCCGGCATCGCGACGATCTTGTCGGAGTAGTTCTCGACGAAGGGGGCGCTGAACACGCTGTCCTGCACGAGGGTGCCGTTCGCCGACATGGAGTCGAGCATGTCGGTCATGGCGACCGAGTGGTCGTCCTCGAAGTCGGAGGAGAAGTCGTTGCCGTCGAGCTGGAAGATCGGCGCCTGGGCTCCCCAGTAGTAGACGTAGGTGCCCACGAAGCTGTCGCCGATCGAACCGAGGATGTAGCCGGGGTGCTCGGCGGCGAGCTTGACGCCGAGGGCCTCGTACTCCTCCCAGGTGGTGGGGATGTCGTAGCCGAACTGGTCCAGCAGCGGCTTGTTGTACCAGAGCACCACCGGCGCGAGGTCGTTGCGCAGGCCGTAGACCGTGCCGTCGACCGTCATCGGGTCGTTCGCGCCATCCGTGAAGCCGTTCAGGAAGTCGTCGCTGAAGTATCCCTTGTTCAGCGGTGCGGCGAAGGCCTGCACGCCGTTGGTCTCTTTCGCGGCCCAGGATGCGTCGTTGGTCTGCGTGGAGAACACGACGTCGGGCCAGCCTTCGCCCGACTGGTCGAACAGTGCGACCTTGGTCTGGAACGAGCCGGATCCGCCGGCGTTGCCGTCGTAGGTCTCGATGCTGATCGGCACGTCGGGGTTGGCCTCTTCGAAGGCCTTCGCGATCGGCTCGCGGGCCGCGTCGACCCAGACGGTGATGGTGCTGTCGGCCGTCTGCTCGGCCGTGGCGAATCCGTAGTCGCTGTTCACCTCGCCGCTGCCGCCGGCGCACCCGGCGAGGGCTCCGATGGCGACGGCCGCTGTGGCGGTCGCGAGGATTCGGGCGAGTGGGCGGCGGTGCTGTGCAGCCATGGGCGGTTCCTTCGTGTCGGCATCGTTGACGATTTGCCGCAGTGCGGCGTGACTCCATTAGATCATACATCTTACGTATGAGCCATAGTTAGCGCTGCCACTCCTTCCATCCTTGCATTTCCGCGGGATGGACCGCAGTGATCATACGTATCCGTCTACACTGACCGTCATGAGTCTGGCGAGCAGCCCTGTGGCATCCGGAATCCTGGTCAGCGGCGAGAAACGCGCCCCCGCGGCGCGACTGGGCGTGGCCGTGGTGCACGATCTGGTGACCGCCGTGGTGACCGGTGCGGTGAAGCCGGGCGAGCCGCTGCCGCCCGAGGGGGATCTGGTGAGCTCGTTCGGGGTGAGCCGCACGGTCATCCGCGAATCGGTCAAGCGACTCGAGGAGAAGGGCATGGTGACCGTGGCCCAGGGGCGCGGCACCGTGGTGACGCCGCCCTCGGAATGGAACCTGCTCGACCGCGTGGTGATCTCGACGATGATCGAGAACGACGAGACCCTGGGCATCCTGGACGAGCTGGCGCAGGTGCGCGGCGACCTCGAGTCGTCGATGACGGCGGAAGCGGCCCGGGTGCGCACGGACGCCGACATCGAGGCGCTGACGACGGCGCTGCAGGTGCAGCGGGATGCGATCGGCGACCTGGATGCCTTCCAGGAGCTGGACCGGCGCTTCCACGACGTGATCATGAAGACCTCGGGCAGCCGGCTGGCGGAGTCGATCGCACACACCCTGGTGCAGCGCGCCAGCGAATACGCGCGCTTCCACGGCGAGCCGGGGCCCGAGGGGCTCGCGCTGACGCTGGTCGAGCACCAGCAGGTGCTCGACGCAGTGGTGGCCGGCGACGCCGACACCGCCGCCGCCACGATGCGCGAGCACATCGCGCTCGCCTGGGAACGCCGCCGCCTCCCCCGCTGACATCGCTGCCGCCGACCACCCCGCCCGCTAGGACGTGTCTCATGCTGCTCGGGGTAACGACGGTGATGCCTCGGAGAACTGCGCCTCGCCGGCAAGAGAGGGCGAGTTTGGCCTAGGGGTTCACGATCGCCCGCCGTCTCATGAAGACGGCGAAGTTCCGTTCGACGACATTGCGCGCCCTAGAGTCGACACCATCGAACGCGCGCGGCCGATCGCCGGCACATGCCGGAGCTGGGGCTGATCTAGTCGGAAGGCTCTGAAATCACCGCGACGATGCCCGGCCGCGGACCCGATTGGGCCGCGTCCGCATCCGGCCGGGACCGTCATGGGCGACCTTCGACGACCCCGGGTGCAATGCGCGACCTGCCGACCCAGCCATGATCATCGTTGGCAAGCGCGAAGCGCGCGGCAGTCTCGTACGGTTCGGTACCCGGATGCTCGGCTTTGCAGGTAACTGCCGCGCGCTTCGCGCTTGCCCTCGATGACCGTGCCCGGTTCGCGGAGGCAGGTGGGCGTGGTCAGGCGGCTGGGCGGTGAGTGGTGCGTCGGCGGGTGGTCGGGATCGGCGTCTGCTCGATATCGATCCAGCGGGGTGGGATGAGGTGGGGCACACCCGTGCGCATGGTCAGTTTCCAGGCTGACTTGTGCAGGTGCGAGTGATGGAAATGGCAGAGCAGGACACCGTTGTCGATATCGGTACGACCCGGTGGATGATCGGCCGAAACCCACTCATCGGCATGGTGTGTTTCGCAAAACGACGGTGGTCGGTCGCAGTCGGGCCAGACGCATCCGCCGTCTCGCGCTGCGAGTGCCCGGTTCTGGGCCGGAGTGAAGAGCCGTTCTGTCTTGCCGTGGTAGAGCACCGCGCCCCGGTCGTTGAACAGGGTCGCGGCGACCGGAGAAGTGCAGCGCAGTTGGGCGATGGTGGAAGCGGGAATGGGCTCGTCGATGCCGTCAATCCACCCGACGCCGCGCCCTGTCTCGAGGTTATCGACCAGGATGTGGACGTTGACCGTGGTGGTGGCCCCGTTGAGGCGGGGCATATCGGGAGCGCCGGCGGCGCGGGCGATGAGTTCGGTGACGGTGTCGGCGTTCTTCTGCACCTGCGTGCGGATGTCAGCGGTGATGGTTTGCGTGACGAATTCGTCCTCACTGACGAACCGCGGGCCGCCGCCCGGTGAACCTGAGATGCGGGGGCTTTGCATGGCCTGGATGCTCGCCAGCCACACCGCGCCCTGTTCGGGTGTGAGGGCGAACCGGCCGCGGATCATCCCGTCGCTGGCCTGGCCGATGGTGAGGGAGCGCTGCTGCTGGAGTCGCTCATCCCGAGGCTCCGCACCGTCGGGGTCGATGACCTCGCGCAGGTGGGTGGCGAGCCGGGAGGCCTGATCGGCAGTGAGGCGCTTCGTGAGGGTCTCGTCGACGAGGGTCTGCTCGGCACTGGCCACAACATCGGGGGCGCATCCACGCTCCGACAGCTCGGCGCACCGGGTCACGATGATCGACGCCGTCTCGACTCCGAGGACACCCTCATCCAGAGCCTGACCGACGGCCGGGAACGGGGTCGGCCCCTCACCACCACCCAGAAGCACCGCACCACGCAAGCGCCGTCCAAGGCTGAGTCGGGTCTTGCTCTCCCGGGCCGAGGTTCCGGTGACGGTGGAGACGAGCTTGACGGGGCTGGTGAAGTTCTGCGACCTGCTCAAGCCCTCATCACCCAGCTCGCTCCGCGACCGCACCCCGACCTCACCAGCAACCCGAACCTGCCAGGCGGAGAGCGCACGCCCGGCGGCCTCGATCGAGGCCATGGCCTCGAGCAGATCCTCGTCTTGCAGCCCCGACAACACGGCCTTGATTTCACCCTCGTCACCACGGAGATCGGCGGTGATCCCCTGGAATCGAGCGGCTATTTGCATACTGAGATTCTATCAGAAAGACCTGATGAAAGCTCGAATAATTTGTGGCAAGTGGGCGCACGATCGACCGAAGAATCCACCAACACCGCCCATCCGGCCAGGCCCGCCCCATCACCGCAACAACGCCGGTGACGCCTCCACTCACCTGGCACGGCCCCCAATTCGCCGGGGCATCCGGTCAGGTCGCGAGGGGGCGGATGCGCAGGGTCGTGAGGCCGCCGTCGACGTCGAGGGCGGTGCCCGTCGTCGCGGAGGCCAGCGGGCTGGCGAGGGTGGCGATCGCGTACGCGACCTCTTCGGGGGTGACCATTCGGCCCGTCGGCTGGCGGGCATCCAGAGCCGCGCGCTCGGCCACGGGGTCGTCGTACTTCTTGAGGTAGTTCGACACGAACGGGGTGTCGACGGTGCCGGGGCGCACGCAGTTCACCCGCACACCCTCGCGCACGTGGTCGACGGCCATGCCGTAGGTGAGCGCCAACACGGCGCCCTTTGAGGCGCTGTAGAGCGCGCGCTCGGGGATGCCGTTGCTCGCCGACACCGAGCAGGTGTTCACGATCGCGGCGTGCGCCGAGCTGCGCAGGTACGGCAGCGCGGCGGCGCTCACGCGGGCGACGCCGATCACGTTGATATCCAGCACCCGGCGCCAGTCGTCGTCGCCGTTCGCCTCGACGGTGCCGATGGCACTCACGCCGGCGTTGTTCACCACGATGTCGATGCCGCCCGCCCACTCGGCCACGGCCGCGACGGCGGCATCCACCGATTCGCGTGAGGTCACATCGGCGGCGAACCCGGTGAGACCCTCGGGCAGGCCGTCCGCGTTGAGGTCGAGAACGGCCACGCGGGCTCCGCGGGCGGCCAGGTGCAGCGAGGTGGCGAGGCCGATTCCGGATGCCCCTCCCGTGACGATCGCGGTCAGCCCGGCGAACTCGCCGGCGGCAAGGGCGGCCGCGGAACCGGCAGTGGCGGCGCCAGCGACGGCGCCGGCGCCCGCACCCGCACCCGCACCCGCAGGGGTGGTCTCAGCAGCTTCAGACATGGCTCACGAACTCCTGGCGGGCGCGGCCGAGGCCGTCGATCTCGAGCTCCACGACGTCGCCGACGCGCAGGTAGGGCTGGCCCTCGATGCCCATCGCCACACCGGCGGGGGTGCCGGTGTTGATGATGTCGCCGGGCCGCAGCACCATGAACTGGCTGACGTACCAGACCACGTGCTGGATGCCGAAGATCTGGTTGGCGGTCGACCCGTTCTGCCGCTCCACGCCGTTCACCCAGAGGCGCAGGCCGAGCGACTGCGGGTCGGCGAACTCGTCGGCAGTGGCGAGCCACGGGCCGAGCGGGTTGAAGCCCTCGCAGCTCTTGCCCTTGTCCCACTGCCCGCCGCGCTCGAGCTGGAACTCGCGCTCGGAGACGTCGTGCGAGAGCACGTACCCGGCGATGTGCCCGGCGGCCTCCTCGACCGAGTCGAGGTAGCGCGCGGTGCGGCCGATCACGATGCCGAGCTCGACCTCCCAGTCGGTCTTGGTCGAGTTCCGCGGAATCGGCACGGAGTCGGATGCTCCGCCCAGCGTCGAGGGATCCTTCATGAAGATCACGGGCTCGGGCGGGTACGCGGCGCCGGTCTCGTCGGCGTGGTCGCGGTAGTTGAGGCCGATGCAGACGATCTTGGTGGGCTGGGCGACCGGGGCGCCGAGCCGGGCATCCTGGTCGGCCAGCGCGGTCAGCTCACCGGAGTCGAACGCCGCCTGCGCCCGCGCGGGGCCGTCGCCGGCGAGGAAGGCGCCGTCGATGTCGGCCGTCACCGAGGTGAGGTCGTAGGCGGTGCCGTCGATCAAGACGGCGGGGGTCTCCTGGCCCACGGGGCCACGGCGCTGGAACTTCATGCGAGGTGCTTTCTGGTCGAGGAGGAGAGGAGAAGAAGCGAGGTCACTGGCCGGGCACGAGGCGGAGGCCGGCGCGCTCGGGGCGCACGTGCGGGCCGGCGGGCGCCCGCCAGCCTTCGCCCGCATCGAGCGCGGCGATCGCGTCGAGGTCGACCGCGATGCCGAGGCCCGGCGTATCGCCGAGCACGATGCCGCCGTCGGCGATCGTCTGGTCGACGGTGAGACCGTGCGGGAAGGCGAGATCCTGCACCTCGGTGCTGAGGTGGTTGGGCACCGCGGCCGCCGCGTGGGCGATCGGGTTGCCGTTGTAGCCCACGGGGCTCACCGGCAGGTCGCGGGCGTGCGCGATGGTTGAAACTCGCAAGAAGTGCGTGATGCCCCAGATCATGCCGGCCTGCACCACGTCGACGGCGTTCGCGGCGAGCAGCGGACCGTACTGCTCGAGCCCCACGAGGTTCTCGCCGGTGGCGACGGATGCCTTCACGGCACGTCCCACGACGGCGTGCCCCTCGGCGTCCCAGCGCCGCACGGGCTCCTCGATCCAGGTGAGCGGCACACGCGACTCGACCTCCGAGACGTAGCGCACGGCCTGCTTGCGGTTCCAGGCCTCGTTGGCGTCGAGCATCAGGGCCGGGCGGGGGCTGTTGCGGCGCAGCACGTCGGCCACGCCCTTCAGTCGCGCGATGTCGGTCTCGGCATCCAGCCCGCCCTTGAGCTTGGCGCTGGTGAAGCCGTGGTCGGCGTAGCGCTGGTAGAGGGAGAACAGCGCCTCGTCGTCGAGCGCGATGTCCAGGCCCGAGGCGTAGCCGGGCACGAAGCGGTCGCGGGCGCCGAGGGTGCGCCAGAGCGGCTCGTCGGCCATCTTCGCCTTGAGATCCCAGAGCGCCATGTCGATGGCGCCGATGGTGCCGAACGTGCCGGCGTGACCGGCTTTGAACACGTGCGCGAGCATCCGGTCGTAGAGGGTGGTGACCGCGCGGGGATCCTCGCCCTCGATCGCCGGGAACACCCGCGCGATGTCGGGGTGGGCGCCGAGGCCCACGCCGGTGAGCCCGCCGTCGGTGTGCAGCAGCAGCACGCCGACCTCGGTGACGCCTCCCGCGATGACGCCGTTCACGTCGCCCACGGGGCGGCCCCAGTCGTGCACGGTGCTGAGGCTCGTGAAGCCGGTGACCTTCATGCTGTTGATTCCCTCCGCGCCAGGCGCGTCTCCGGTCGCGACAGTGCGGCCCGGTAAACAACATACATCATACGTTCTGCTTTCCGAGAGCCGGCCAGAGGGAATCGGGCACCTCGGCCGCGTAGAGGTCGGCATTGCGGTCGACCTGCTCGCCCGAGCGCATGCCCAGCGTGACGTTCACGACGGCCGGATGCTGCAGCGGGAAGGCGATGGCCGCCTGCGGCAGGGTCGCCCCGTGCACCTCGCAGATCTCGGCGAGCGCGATGGTGCGCTCACGCAGCGCGGGCGGCACCGGGCCGTAGTCGTAGCGGGCATCGGGGGCGGGTCGATCGGTCGCGAGCAGTCCGGAATTGAAGACCGCCACCGCCACGATCGACTTGCCGTGCGCGAGCGCCGCATCCAGAGCCGGCTGCGCCGACTCCTGCTCTAGCAGCGTGTACCGGCCGGCGAGCATGGCCACGTCGATGGCGTCGGCGGCGAACAACGCGGCCAACTGGCCGGCGTCGTTCGTGCCCACACCGCGAGCGCCGATCACGCCCGCATCGCGCAGCTCGGTGAGCGTCTCCGAAGCCTCCCAGGCGGCGCGCTCGCCGAACTGGTCGGGGTCGTGGGCGTAGAGGATGTCGATGCGGTCGGTTCCGAGGCGCTCGAGGCTCTGCTCGAGCGAGCGCCGGATGCCGTCGCGCGAGAAGTCCCACTCGCGGCGCAGCGCATCCGGAACCACGAAGTCGGCATCCTGCCCCGTCGGATGCTCGTTCGGCACGAGCAGGCGGCCCACCTTGGTCGAGAGCACGTACTCGTCGCGGGGGTAGGCCGCGAGCGCCTCGCCGAGCCGGCGCTCGGAGAGACCGAGCCCGTAGTGCGGCGCGGTGTCGAAGTACCGGATGCCGCGCGCCCAGGCGCGGTCGACGGCCTCGCGCGCCTCGGCGTCGGAGGTCTCGCGGTAGAGGTTGCCGAGGCTCGCGGCGCCGAAGCCGAGCTCGGTGACGCTCAGGGCGGTGCCGCGGAGGGGGCGCGTGGGGATGGTGGGGAGCGAGGAGGTCATCGGAGCGTTCCTTCTGCGGATGCGGCGGCGGCGCCGGGCGCTGAAGCGAGCGCGCGGGGCACCCGAGTGGGTGTGTAGGCCGATCGGGCGGTATCAGCATCGATGGCCTGCCGCTCGTGGGAAGACAGCGCGGACGACCACGCGAGGTACTGAGCGAGCCACGGGCGGTAGTCGTCGGCGAGGCGCACGAGCGGCCAGTCCGAGCCGAACATCAGGCGGCCGGGGCCGAAGGCCTCGAGCGCCACACCGGCCACGCGGTCGAGCCGGGCGACGGATGCGGGGCCGCCGCGCACGGCGACCCCGGAGACCTTCGCCACCACGTTCGGGCGACGCGCGAGCTCGGCGAGGTCGGCGGCCCAGCGGGCGAAGGCGGCTTCGCCGTTCTCGGCAGAACCGGCTATGGCCGTGAGGGCCGGACCGGCCTCGGCTGCATCGCCGGGCTCGGCGGAGGTGGCGGGATCGGCGGAGGTGGCGGCATCCGGAGCGGCGGTCGCGGGCGGCTGCCCGAGGTGGTCGAGCACGAACTGCAGCTCGGGGTGGGCGTCGGCCACCCGCGCCGCGGTCGCGAGCTGCCACGGACGCACCACCAGGTCGAAGCTCAGCCCGGCGGCGGCGAGCGCGTCGAGCCCGTGCGCCACCGTGGGGCGAAGCAGCCACTCCGGGTCGGGATCGACGTGCGCCAGATGACGGATGCCCACGAGCCGCTCGCCGCCGGGCTGCCCCCGCAGGACGTCCAGCCGACCGGGCGCATCCGGGGCGTCGAGATCGAGCCAGCCCACCACCGGGCCGTGCGCCGCCGCGAGCAGGTCGGCCGTCTCGCCCGCGTCGTTGAGGGCCTGCACGAGCACGAAACCGTCGATGCGCGCCCCGAGCGCGGTCGCGGCATCCTGAGCGACCGTCTCCAGCTCGGGCACCGAGAAGTCACGGTCGATCTCGGGGAGCGACTCGTCGATCCAGTCGATCGGGGTGCGTGCGCGATTCCAGACGTGGGCGTGCGCGTCGATGATCGCGCGTTCGACCGCGGCACGATGCCCGACCACGTGCTCGGCCGTCGGCGCATCCGCACCACCCGGCGCGTGCGGGTCGCCCGGCGCCTGCGAATCGCTCACGGCAGGTGCCAGACCTCGGCCAGAGGCGCCCAGCGCTCGCCGGACGGGAGGTCGGGGAAGATCGCGACCTGGCACGGATCGGTGTGCGTCCACCACTCGCGCGTGACCGGGTCGAGCGCGATCCGCGCCATGTCGGCGTCGTGATCCTCGCCCACGTACTCGTAGTACGCCACGAGCAGATCGCCGCGCACGAAGATCGTGTAGTTGGTCACGTTGCACGCGGTGAGCGTGGCCTCGACCTGGGGCCAGACGGCCGCGTGCAGCGCGAGGTACTCCTCGCGTTTGGCCGGCTCGATGCCCACGACCAGCGCGTGCCGCTCGATGCTGCTGCCCACCCGGTGCTCCTTCGCGATCCGATTCCCCTGAGGTCAATTAGATAATACATATGATCTTTGCTGCCGTCAGGTCCGCCGACCTGAGGTCGTCGCGCACAGGATAGAATCGATGCAATGTGCGGCATCGTGGGCATCGTTTCGTCTGAGCCCGTCAACCAACTCGTCTACGACTCCCTTCTGCTGCTTCAGCACCGGGGTCAGGACTCGACCGGTATCGCCACGGCCGAGGGCAACATCTTCCACATCGTGAAGGCCAAGGGCCAGGTGCGCGAGGCGTTCCGCACCCGCGACATGCGATCGCTGCTCGGCACCATGGGCCTCGGGCACGTGCGCTACGCGACGCAGGGCAACGCCTCGCAGGAGCAGGAGGCGCAGCCGTTCTACGTGAACGCGCCCTACGGCATCATCCTCGTGCACAACGGAAACCTCACGAACACGCGGGAGCTCACCGGCGAGCTGTACAACATCGACCGCCGGCACCTCAACACGAGCTCCGACACCGAGGTGCTGCTCAACGTCTTCGCCAACGAGCTGCAGTCGCAGATCACCGGCCTCTCGCTCGACCCCGAGCAGATCTTCACCGCCGTCTCGCGCGTGCACGAGCGCGTCGAGGGCTCGTACGCCACCATCGCGATGATCGCCGGGCACGGGCTGCTCGCGTTCCGCGACCCCTTCGGAATCCGCCCCCTCACCATCGGTGGCCGCCTGCTGGAGAGCGGACAGATGGAGTACGTCGTCGCCTCCGAGTCGCTCGTGATGGAGAGCCTCGGCTACGACATCGTGCGCGACGTCGCTCCGGGCGAGGCCGTGTTCATCACCCTCGACGGCGAGATGATCACCAAGCAGTGCGCGCCGAACGCCCGGCTGGTGCCGTGCTCGTTCGAGTACGTGTATCTCGCCCGTCCCGACTCGGTGCTCTCGGGCATCTCGGTATACGAGGCGCGGCTGCGACTCGGCAACTACCTCGCCGACACGGTGGCGCGGTACACGCCGATGGGTGACATCGACGTGGTCATGCCCATTCCCGACTCCTCGCGGCCGGCAGCGATGCAGGTGGCGCAGAAGCTCGGCGTCGAATACCGCGAGGGCTTCTACAAGAACCGTTACGTCGGCCGCACGTTCATCATGCCCGGGCAGGCTGCCCGCAAGAAGTCGGTGCGGCAGAAGCTGAACGCCATGTCGAGCGAGTTCAAGGGCAAGAACATCCTGATCGTCGACGACTCGATCGTGCGCGGCACGACCTCGAAGGAGATCGTGGACATGGCCCGGCAGGCCGGCGCCAACAAGGTCACCTTCGCCTCGGCGGCGCCCCCGGTGCGGTTCCCGCACGTCTACGGCATCAACATGCCCTCGCGGCACGAGCTGGTGGCGCACGACCGCAAGATCCCCGAGATCGCGGCGGCCATCGGGGCCGACCACCTGATCTACCAGGAGGTCGAAGACATGCGCGCGGCGATCACGCAGGGCTCGCCCGACGTGCACGACCTCGAGATGAGCTGCTTCACGGGCGACTACGTCACCGGAACGGTCTCGCCGGAGTACCTCTCCTGGGTCGAGGCGAACCAGCTCTCCTGACCCAATAGGCTCGGGGCATGGCGACTCCCGACTTCGTTCTGGCTCTGCGCGAGAAGATCGGGCACGCCCCGCTCTGGCTGAGCGGCATCACCGCCGTGGTGGTTCGCGAGGAGGCGGGCGGCTCCGAGGTGCTGCTCGTGCGCCGCGCCGACAACGGCGCCTGGACTCCGGTGACCGGCATCATCGACCCGGGCGAGGAGCCCGCCGTCGCCGCCGCGCGTGAGGTGCTCGAAGAGGCCGCGATCGTGGCCGAGCCGGTGCGGCTGACCTGGGTGCACACGATCCCCGAGATCGTCTATCCCAACGGCGACCGCTCGCAGTACATCGACATCGCGTTCCTGTTCCGCTACGTCTCGGGCGAGCCCTACCCCGCCGACGGCGAGAACACCGAGGCCCGCTGGTTCGCACTCGACGCGCTGCCGGAGATGTCGGCCGAGATGACGGCCCGCCTGCAGCAGTGCCTGGCCGGCACCCCCGAGGCCCGCTTCGCGTTCTGAGCCCTCTCGCTTCTTCCTCAGGCGCGCTCGACGACTCCGCGGATGAAGGCCGCCTGGCCGGCGTGCTGGAGGTCGTCGGAGATGACGCTGACCAGGCGCACGGCGAGGGTCACGGGCGGATCCCAGTTCTCGTCGACGACCTCCGACAGCGCCGCGCGACCCTCGCCAAGCGAGCGCAGGTAGGCGAGCGTCGCCGCATAGACGGCCTCGTGGTAGCCCACGAGCGACTCGGCGGTGACACCCGGGCCGGCCACCTGCGCGACCTCGGCCGGCGACTGGCCGTACCCCGTGGCATCCGGAGCGAAGGGCAGACCGAAGCGCTGCTCCCAGCCGCCGGCGTTCCACACCTGCTCGCCGCCGGCCACCTCAGCCACGTGGTCGTCCTGCACCCGGGTGAGGTGCCACACCAGCCAGGCGATCGTGTTCGCCTCGGGGTCGAGCCGCGCCGAGAGCTGCTCGGCGGTGAGCCCGCCGACGGCACGGCGCACGGTGTCGCGGATGCGGGTGAAGGCGTCTTCGAGAACATCGATGCTGGTGGTCATCACCTCACCCTAGAACCGATGGGCCGGTGCCGGCAGGCACGATCCCATCAGCGAAAACACGAGGCCCTATCAGGCACTTCCGAAACTGACGCCCTACCCTGGCGCATATGCCCGAAAGTCCCCACCGCTTCGTCGCCTGGTTCCAGCGCCTGATCGACGGCACGAAACGCCCCGTCGGCATGATCCTCGCCCTCAGCGTGGTCGCCGCCCTCCTCGTCACCGTCATGGCCGTACCCGCCATGGCCGTCTCCGGTGTCTACGCCAGTCGCACGGTCGACGTGCTCGACACGCTGCCCGACTCCATCCGGCCCTCGACGCTGGCCCAGAAGTCGGAGATCTACGCCACCAACGCCGACGGTTCCACGGCCCTGCTGGCCACCGTCTTCGACCAGAACCGCCAGGAGGTGGGCTGGGACGACATCTCCCAGTCGGTGAAGGATGCCGTCGTCTCGACCGAAGACCCGCGCTTCTACGAGCACTCGGGCGTCGACATCGCCTCGACCCTGCGGGCGGCCCTCGGCAACGTGGCCTCGGGCGGCGTCTCCAGCGGCGCCTCCACCATCACGATGCAGTACGTGCGCAACATCCTGGTGCAGCAGGCCACCCAGCTGCCCACGCAGGCCGAGCGCGACGCGGCGTACGCCGAGGCCACCACCGAGTCGCTCGACCGCAAGATCACCGAGATGCGGCTGGCCATCGCCCTGGAGAAGCAGTACTCGAAAGAGGACATCCTGCTCGGCTACCTCAACATCGCCAACTTCGGCGGCTCCGTCTACGGCATCGAGGCCGCCGCCGAGTACTACTTCGGCGTGACCGCGGCCCAGCTCACCCTGCCCCAGGCCGCGAGCCTGGCGGCCACCGTGAACGCCCCGAACGCGCTGCGGATCGACGAGCCCGAGAACATCGCCGACAACACCGCGCGCCGCGACGAGGACATCCTGGCCTCGATGCTCAAGCAGAAGTCGATCACCCAGGCGCAGTACGACGAGGCGATCGCCACGCCGGTCACCCCGAACATCACGCAGCCGACCACCGGATGCCAGGCCGCCGCATCCGGGGCCGCCTACTTCTGCGACTACGTGACCTGGATCGTGAAGAACGACCCCACGTTCGGCGACACCGCGGATGCCCGCTGGTCGAACTTCAAGCAGGGCGGCTACAAGATCTACACCACCCTCGACACGACGCTGCAGGCCAACGCCGACGAGACGATGAAGGAGTACATCCCGGGCTCGATGGAGGACATCGCGATCGGCTCCACCATCGTGACCGTGCAGCCCGGAAGCGGTCGCATCCTCGCCATGGCGCAGAACACGACCTTCAGCGACGACTCCTCGGTGTCGGCTCCGGGTGTCACGGCCGTCAACTACAACACCGACATCGACTACGGCGGATCGTCGGGCTTCCAGGTGGGGTCGACCTACAAGGTGTTCGCGCTGGCCGAGTGGCTGAAGCAGGGGCACACCCTGTCCGACCGGGTGAGCGGCAACGAGACGACGTGGGACATGTCGACGTTCCCGAACTCGTGCACCACGCTCGGCGGCTCGTGGGAGCCGGCGAACGACGGCAGCTCGCGGCCCGGCACGATGAGCGTGCAGAGCGCGCTGACGAACTCGGTCAACAACGCCTTCGTGGCGATGGCGCAGCAGCTCGACCTCTGCAACATCAAGAACACCGCCGAGTCGCTCGGGGTGCACCGGGCCGACGGCGACGACCTCGACACGCAGCCCTCGTCGGTGCTCGGCACCAACGAGATCGCGCCGCTGACCATGGCCGCCGCCTATGCGGGCATCGCCGCGAACGGGCTGTACTGCGCGCCCGTGGCCATCGACCGCATCGTGGCGCCGGATGGCAGCGAGCTCACGCCGCCGGCCGCGAACTGCACGCAGGCACTGGATCCGACGATCGCCGCCACGCTCGCCTATGCGATGCTCGGGCCGATCGAGAGCGGCACCGCCACCGCATCCGACCCCGGTGACGACATCACGCACATCGGCAAGACCGGCACCACTGACAACGAGAAGGACACCTGGATGGTGGGCGCCTCGACCGCTGCCGCCACCGCGGTGTGGGTGGGCAACGTCACCGGCAACGTCTCGATGACCGACGTGGAGCCCAACGACTGGACGGGCAGCACCGTGCGGCACCGCATCTGGAAATCGGTGATGACCGAGAACGACGACGTGCTGGGCGGCGGCGACTTCCCCGACCCGGACCGCGAGCTCGTGAACGGCTCGTCCACCCGCTACGGCGACAACTCCTCGGGGTCCTCCGACTCCGACTCGGATTCGACGCCGACCCCCACGGCCACCCCGACTCCGGATGCCCCGGCTCCCGTTCCCTCGGTGCAGCCCGCTCCCGACCCGGTCGTCCCGACCCCCACGACGACACCGGCGGCCGGGGGCACCACCGGCAACGGCGCCGGCGCGGGAACCGGCTAGCCCCGCTCCGACACGCGCGCTCCGTCGGCCGGCCCCGCGGCAGCCGCTTCGGCCTTGGCTTCGGCCTCGGCGAAGGCGTGCTCGATCGCGCGATGCCGCCGGATGACCACGTCGCTCCAGTCGGGGTGCGTGATCGCGTACCGGCGGCCCTCGGCGAGCGCGTCGACCGCGATCACGGCCACCTCCTCGGCCTCCAGCCACGGCAGCCCGCCGCCGTCACCCGCCGCGAGATCGACGTCGACGAGCCCGCCCGCCGAGCCCTCCGGCCGGTTGCGCGAACTCGCACCGAGACCCGTACGCACCGGCCCGGGCGCCAGCAGCGTGACCGCGATACCCTCGTCGGCGAGCTCGTCGGCGAGCACCTCGGTGTAGGCCGTCACCGCGAACTTCGTGGTGCCGTACCCGCCCATGCCCGCATCCGGCGCGAGGCCGGCCATCGAGCCGGTGTTCAGGATGGCGCCTCCCGCCGCCCGGAGCTGGGGCAGGAACGCCGTGACCCCGTGGATCGTGCCCATCAGGTTCACCCCGAGCAGCCACGCCCAATCCGCATCGTTCATGCTCTCCAGCCGGCCCGTCGAGGCCACCCCGGCGTTGTTGACCAGGATGTCGGTTCCGCCGTACCGTGCCCGCACGGCTTCGGCGAGCGCCGTCACGCTCGCGAGCTCGCTCACGTCGACGGCGAACCCCGCGCCGCCCACCTCGGCGGCCACGCGCTGCGCCGCTCCCAGGTCGATGTCGGCCACGGCCACCCGCGCTCCCTGGGCGGCGAGCCGCAGCGCGATCGCCCGCCCGATGCCCGAGCCTCCGCCCGTGATCACGGCCACCTTGCCCTGCACGTCCATCCGTCTCCGTCTCCTCCGTCGTCCTGGCCGGTGCCTAGCGCTCACACTGCCTACCGCTCGCACTGCCCATTGCCCGCGGCTCACGCCCGACTCCACCTCAGCACGAGCGGATGCGGGTTTACCATGGTCATCTCCACACTTTTTCCGGGGAAGCAGGTCGTTCGCTGCTCCTCGGCGCCGCATCCGTGGACCGCGACCGAAGGAGTTCGCATGGCCTCGAGCAACCTCAGCCTGCGCCAGCTGGAGTACTTCCTGGCCATCGCCGACTCCGGATCGATCTCGCTGGCGGCCGCGAGCCTGCACGTCTCGCAATCGGCGGTGGCCGCTAGCCTCTCCGCCCTGGAGCGCACCCTCGACGCGCAGCTGTGCGTGCGCCGCCGCGCCCACGGCGTCTCGCTCACGGCGAGCGGGCGGCAGCTGCAGCGGCAGGCGCGCGAACTGCTGGGCGATGCGGACGAGCTCGAACGCAGCATCCGCGGCGGCTCGTCGTCGCTCGGGGGCGCGGTCACGATCGGCTGCGCCGAGGAGATGGCCCCGGGCATCCTGCCGCCGATCATCGAACGACTCGCGCGGGAGCATCCGGAGCTCGTGGTGTCGGTGGAGATCGGCCTGGAGGAGTCGTTCTGGCCGCGGCTGCTCACCGGCGAGGTCGACCTCGCCATCACGCTGGACCGCCGGCAGCCCACCGACCTCGAGGCCGTACGGTTGTGCCCGCTGCCGGTGAACGTCATCCTGCCGGCGGGTCATCCGCTGGCCTCGAACGACGAGATCGGGGTGCACGAGCTCGCCGACGAGACCTGGATCATGCTCGACACCGAGCCCGGAGCCACGCACTCGCGCACGCTGTTCAACGAGGCCGGCGTGCGGCCGCGGATCGGCTTCCGCTCGCCCAGCTACGAGCTGGCGCGGTCGCTGGTGGGGCGGGGGCTCGGCTACACCCTGCACATCCACCGGCCGGCCGGTGACCTCACGCAGGAGGGGCGTCCGCTCGCCGTGCGTCCGCTGCGCACCGACTCGCCGGTGGAGTATGCCACGCTCGCCTGGTCGGCGCACATCCGCCCCTCGCCGGCGGCGCGTGCCGTGATCCGCGCCGCCTCGGCCGCCTGGCCCGGTTCCGCGGCGCGCGCGGCCACCTCGGAGCACGGTTCAGCCGGTGGTGCCGACGGTGCGCAGCGGATGCCGCAGGTCGCCGGGCCAGCCGTCGAGGTGCCGGCCGAGTAACCGCCACTCGCCGTCGCGCCGCTCGAGCTCGTCGCGCAGGTAGCCGCTCATCTCGAAGCGCACCTCGCCGGTCTCCGGATGCCGCACCGAGGTCATCCAGTAGGCCCAGGCGGTCCAGGCCTCGCCCGGCGGACGGCCCTCGGATGCCCCGGCCGCCGGTTCGCGCGGGATGAACAGGGTGTTCGAGAGCCGGTGCTGCCGGCCGGTCGGGCCGCCGACCCGTGCGGCCGACATCCGGCGGATGTCGTCGATGCCGTGCCAGACGCCGAGGGCGCCGTCGGGACCGACCTCGCTGAAGCTCGCGTCGGGCCAGAAGGTGGCGAGGTAGACCTCGAGGTCGCGGGTATCCAGCGCCCACAGCCCGGTGTCGATCACCGCGGCGATGGCGAGGCGATCGGCGGGCGAGGGGCCGGCTCCGACGACGCTCATCGCGCTCCCCCGTCGGCAGGCACGGGCGCGCCGCCGTCGGCGGGCGCATCCGGCAGGTCGAACGCCGAGCGCTGCACGCCGAGGATGGTGGCGCCGATGCCCTGCATCCATGCCCCGTACTGGGCGGCCGCGTGGGTGCGGTACATCATGATGTCGCGCGCGTAGCGTTCCATCCGGTGGCCGGGCCGGGCCTCCGAGCTGCCCGCCGACATGAACAGCAGGTCGACGGCCTCGGCGGCCAGGCGGCCGGCTTCGAGCGTGAGGCCGTTCAGGCGCGTGTCCATGCCGCGGGTGAGTGGCGCGCCCTGCGTCGCGAAGCGCTCCGACCAGTCGGCGATCGTGTCGGCCACCTGCATCAGGATGGCTTCGGCCGAGTCGGCCTTGATGCAGGCCTCACCGAAGATGCGCTGGCTCGAGGGATCGTGGTCGCGGGTGACGAAGGGCGGCAGCGGCGCCTTGCGCACCCGGGCGAGGCGCTCCCACTCGTCGAGCGCGGCCCGCGCGGCTCCCACCGTGACGGCGGCCAGCTCGGCGCCGAGGAAGGCCTGCACGCTGCCGATGTAGAGCGCATCGCCGTGCAGCGCCGCCCCCGTCTCGCCCGCGGGCACCTCGCCGGCCCAGGTCGCGTCGACCAGGTTCTCCGTCGGCACGAAGACGTCGTCGAACGCCACCGAGTTCGATCCGCTGGCGCGCATGCCGAGCACCTGCCCCCCGCCCCAGTCGTCGAGCCGGGTGTACGACGAGCGTGGCAGCAGCACCTGCGCCGAGCGCGGACCGCCCGATCCGTTGATCTCGCCCTCCACCGTCACGAACACGATCGCGTGCGTGGAGTACGGCGAGCCCGACTGGTAGCGGGAGACCCCCGAGAGACGGTATCCGCCCTCGACCGGCCGCGCGGTGCCGGCGGGCGACAGGCTGTGCGAGGAGCGGAAGTAGCCGGCCGCATCCGTGAACGCCTCCTGCTGCACCGACTCGGGCCACGACGAGGCGAGCTGGATGCTGTGCGAGTGCCCCAGGCAGTAGCACCAGCCGGTTCCCGGGTCGGCCGCCGAGATCTCGATCACCGTGCGCAGCCAGGTGCGCAGCGAGACCTGCGCCCCGCCGAAGCGGCGCGGCGTGAGCAGGTGGTAGAGGCCGAGCTCGAGCATGCGCTCGTGCACCTCGGGCGGGTAGTGGCCGAGCCGCTCCGACTCGTCCTGCTGCGAACGGATGAGCTCGCGCAGCGAGCGGGCACGCTCGAGGATGCGCCCCTCGTCGGCGTCCTGCAGCGATGGGGGTGGGGGTGCGACGGTGGTGTCGGGTGGGGTCATGGCTTCTCTCCTTCGAGCGGCGGGGACGGATGCGCGGGGGCCGGCGTGCGGGGCGGATCGACCGCGATCGCGACCCCGAGGCGGATGACGGCGGTCAGCTGGTGCGGATCCTCGAGCGCGAGGTACGCCTCGGGTGCCGAGTTGAGCGTGTGCACGGCGGTCACGATGCCCTCGGCCCGCAGCGCCCCGCTCTCCAGCAGCGCCTCGAGCTCGGGCACCGAACGGCGCACGTCGCCGCCGCCGCACTGCGAGCCGGCGATGCGGCGCGAGCCGAGCGAATACTGCAGGTTGTCCAGCCGCACCTCGGCCCGCTCGCTCTCCAGGCCGGTGGGCACCACGGTGCCGCCGTAGCGGGTGAGGTCGAACGACTGGCGCATGGCCAGGGTGGTGCCGGCGGCCTCGAGGCCCACGTCGACGCCGCGCCCCTCGGTGAGCGCGCGCACCTGGTGCACGATGTCGTTCCCCGGGGCGAGCGTGTGGGTGGCGCCCGCCGCGCGGGCCTGCTCACGGCGCCACGGATGCGGATCGATCGCGATCACAATGCTCGCCCCGGCGAGAACCGCGGCCTGCACCATCCACAGGCCCACGTGCCCGCAGCCGGAGATGCCGACCGATTGCCCGGCGCGCACGACGGCTACGTCGCGCACGGTACCGGCACCCGAAGGGATGCCGCAGCCGAGCAGGGCACGATGCTCGGCCGGGGCGCGGCCGGCGATCCGCACCAGGTTCGACTCGACGTAGAGCATCCGCTCGGCGTGCGTGCCGATCCCGCCGTCGCTCCAGACGACCTCGCCGCCGGCGGCCACCCCCACCCTCCGTTCGGCGAAGGCGAAGATCTCGTCGCACGCCCCGGGGGTTCCGTTGCGGCAGTAGAAGCACTCGCCGCACTGGCGGGTACCGGTCACCACCACGGCATCGCCCGGCGCGAACCGGGTCACGGCGGCGCCGACCGCGCTGACCCGCCCCGTGGCCGCGTGACCGAGCACCCGGCGGCGGCCGTCGACCGGCACGGCCGGGGCATCCGGATCGGCGCGTCGCCGGTCGATCGTCAGCAGCTCGGTGCGGCAGATGGCCGAGGCCTCCAGCTCCACCAGCACGTCGCGCGCACCGAGCGGGTCGAGCTCGAGCTCGATCGTCTCCGGCGGCGAGCCGTCTCCGCGCGCCACCAGCGCACGGGTGAGCACGGGGCCGGTCATCGCGGCCAGATGCCCTGTTTGCCGGGCGCGAGGATGCCCTGCGGATCGACGGCCTGCTTGAGCGTGCGCACGAACTCGAGCAGCGCTCCGTCGTTCCAGGAGAACTGGGCGGCCACCGTGTCCATGAACTCCAGGTGCGCCCGGTACTCGCCGTAGCCCTTCGCCGCGAGCAGCGGCACGAGCTCCGAGAACGCCACCCGTACCTTCTCCGCCTCCACCGGGTCGGCGGCGTCGAAGAAGATCATCAGCACGTTCACGGCGTGCCGGGCGGTGCCCAGCCAGCCGCCGATGTAGTCGAAGCCCGCAGCCTCGATGTGCGTGCGCATGATGCGCGAGGCCTCTACCACGTGCTCGCCCGTGAGCGGCGACACCGGGCAGAGGCCGATGTGCGCCCCGCCCGTGCCGTTGGCGCGCCAGCGCACGCCCTCGGCCAGCAGCATGCCCGGGATGCCGGCGGCGAAGTGGTCGACCGGCTCCACCTCGTCGGCGCTCGCGGTGCCGTCGTAGCGGTGCACGATCACGGTGCTGCCGGGGATGGCGGCGATCGCCCCACGCAGCCGCTGCTCCTTCAGGTCGAGCAGGGCGTCGGATCCGTAGAAGGCGCACTTGACGTTCCAGAGGCCGATGCCGAGGTCGTCGGCCAACAGGCGCACCACGTCATCCGGAACAACCCCGTCGCCGCCGTACCAGCGCTCGCGCGGCGACATCCCGGCCGCCACGCCCACCGCGTTCGCGGCGTTCACCACACCGTCGACCGTTCCGTCGAGCTTGAGCTCGCGCATCGCGTCGACAAGCTGCGGCAGCGCCTCCTCGGAGTCGATCGCGATGCGGCAGGCGGCGAAGCGCTCGGGCCGCGGCATCAGCCAGACGCCCATCTTGGTGACGATGCCGAGGTTCGACTGCATGAACAGCCCCTCCAACCCCGGGCCGAAGCCGCCGCGGTAGAGCGGCCACGCCTCGGAGCCGGGAAGCGCCCCCATGCCCGTGCGGATGAGCTCGCCCGAGGGCAGCACCACCTCGAGCCCGCAGACGAACTGCTGGTGGTCGCCGTGCGCGGTGTAGCCGTAGCCGCGTTCGAGGGCGTTGCCCACGACGCTGCCCCAGCCGAGGTCGGGCACCGAGGCCCACAGCCGCGACCCGCGCTGCAGCAGCTCGTCGTGCAGCTCGAAGAAGCTCACGCCCGGCTCCACGATCGCGTACGCAGTCTGGTCGTCGACCGTGAGAACCCGGTTCATCCGGGTGAGGTCGATCACCACGCTGCCCGGCACCCGGGGTGCGGGGCCGCCGTAGCCGAGGTTCTTGCCACGGCCGATCGGCCAGAGCGGCACACCGAGCTCGCCGGCGGCGCGCACGACGGCCTGCACCTGCTCCGCCTCGGCCGGCCGCACCGCACCGCCCGGCAGGAAGGTGCGCCGGTCGCCGAGGGCGTACGCGTCGAGGTAGTCGTCCACGTCGTCGGCCGCTGAGACGTTGGCCGCGCCGACGATGCCGGCAGCGCGCTCGATCAGCCGGGCCGCCGCCGCGAAGGTCTCGGCCGGGTCGGTCGAGGCTGCAGGCCGGATCAGTTCGGGGCTCAGCGGGGTCTCGCCCACCTCAGCTCCCGGCCTGCTGCATCGACTCGGCCGACGACGACGCGGCGGCGAGCGGATGCGCCAGGTCGCCCGGCCAGCGCTCCACCCAGCGCTGCGCGAACCGCCACACCCCGTCGCGCCGCTCCACGATGTCGCGGGAGTGCCCGGTCGAACTGAAGGTCACCTCGCCGGTACCGGCCTCGCGATGGCTGGCGAACCAGTACGCGCGGATGCCCCAGCGGTCGGTGCCGCCGTTCTCATCGGGGAGGTACAGCCGGTTCGACTCCCGGTGCTGATGACCGCTGTAGCCGCCGAAGTGGCTCTCGGAGAACGCGCGGATGCTGTCGGCACCCGTCCAGGTCTCCACCGACCCGTCGAGCTGGGTCTCCTTGAACGCCGCATCCGGCCAGAAGGTGCCGACATAGAGGTCGATGTCCTGCGTGTCGAGCGCCCAGAGGTAGGTGTTGTAGAGGTCGTCGATCGCCGCGCGGTCGTCCGAGCCCGGCCCGGTGTGTCCCGTGCGCGGGGCGGCCTCGGTCTGGTCTGGCATCATCGTGCTCCTTTGCGGGTGATAGGGCGCACCGAACGGATCGGGCGCCCACCACCACGCTAGGAAGCGGTCGAGGAGGCGGTCAACACGCCCTTTCCGCGGAACGTCCTCCGGAAATCGGGGGAACGGGCGCCGCCCGGATCAGGATCGATTGCTCAGATCAGGATCGACAGCGGCTTCTCGATGCGCTTCACGAACGCGGCCAGCCACTGGGCGGCGAGCGCGCCGTCGAGCACCCGGTGATCGGCCGACAGGGTGACGGTCATCACGGTTCCCACCACGATCTCGCCGTCCTGCACCACGGGCTCGGGACGGGCCGCGCCCACCGCCAGGATGGCGGACTGCGGCGGGTTGATGATGGCCGAGAACTCGGTCACGCCGTACATGCCGAGGTTCGACACCGCGAAGCTGCCGCCCTCCAGCTCGTTCTGGCGCAGCTTGCCCTCGCGGGCGCGGCCGGCCAGGTCGGCCACCGAGCGGGCGACCTCGCTCAGCGAGAGCTTCTCGACCGACCGCAGCACGGGGGTCACCAGACCGCCCTCGATGGCCACGGCCACCGACATGTCGACGGAGTCGTAGCGGCGCACCGCGGTGTCGGTCCAGGTGGCGTTCGCCTCGGGCACGTCGCCGAAGGCCGCCGCGGCCGCCTTCAGCACGAAGTCGTTGACCGAGATCTTCACGGCGGAGGCCTCGTTGACCGAGCGGCGCAGGGCGAGCAGCTCGTCCACCCGGCAATCGGCCACGAGGTAGAAGTGCGGCACGGTCGACTTGCTCTCGGTGAGCCGTCGGGCGATGGCCCGGCGCATTCCCGTGTGCGGCACCTCGACGAAGCCGGCTCCGGATGCGGCCGGGGCCGCGGGGGCCGACGCCGCGGCCGGAGCGGCGGATGCCGCGGGTGCGGATGCCGGCGCAGGGGGTGCAGCAGGCGAGGCCGGTGCAGCCGTAGCCGCCGAGGTCGGGGCCGCCTTCTCAGGCGCGCGCTCGAGGTCGGCGCGAACGATCCGCCCGCCGGGTCCGGTACCGCGGAGCGATCCGAGATCGACCCCGCGCTCCTTCGCGAGCCGGCGTACGATCGGGCTGGCGAACAGCCGCGAACCCGACTCGCCGGATCCGTTCTCGGCCGATCCGCTCTCGCCGGATGCGTTCTGGCCCGATCCGTTCCCCGACGCCTCGGCGCCACCGCCGAGATCGACCGGCGCCTGAGCCACCGGCGAGCTCTCGCCCTCCGGAGCGGTCTCCGGCTCCGGGGCCACGCGCGGCTCGGCCGCTGCCGCACCGTCGGCCGGCTTCGAGCCCGCGGGCACCGAGGTTCCGGCTTCGACCGGCTCCGCACCGGGTGCCGCATCCTCATCGGGGCCCGGAGCGTCGTCGGCGCTCTCCCCGGGCTCGCCGACCACGGCGATCGGCTCACCCACGTTCACCGACACGCCTTCGCCGACGAGCACCTTCAGCAGCGTTCCGCCGATCTCGGCGGCGTACTCCACGGTGGCCTTCTCGGTCTCGACCTCGGCGAGCGGCTCGCCCACCACGACCGACTGGCCCACCTGCACCAGCCACGACTGGATGGCGCCTTCGGCGGCTCCCGCGAGAACCTCCGGCATCCGGATGACGGTCGACATCAGCGCTCTCCGAATCCGAGTCGCACGCGCTCGAGGCCGGCGACGACCTCTTCGGTGCGGGCGATGGCGGCGCGCTCGAGCACCTTCGAGATGCTGGGCGAGGCCTCACCTCCGTGCACCCGCTCGATCGGCTGATCGAGCCAGTCGAAGTAGCGGCGCTGGATCTCGTCGGCGAGCCAGCCGCCGTACGAGGTGCCCTGGGCGCCCTGCTCGACGATGAGCACGCTGTTGGTCTTGGTGATCGACTCCCCGATGGTGTCCCAGTCGATCGACGCGCGGTCGAGCCAGCGCAGGTCGA
>NZ_JAHFUW010000064.1 GCF_023264855.1 Herbiconiux sp.
TGCTGCCCGGATCGGGCGCGGGGGTCGGTGCCGGAGTCGGCGTCACGGCCGCGGTGACCTGCAGCGTGGTCGCAGCCCGGAGGCCGGATCCCGCGCCCACCGCGGCGAGAGCGGTGTCGGCGGCGGCGCTGTCGGCCGGGAGGGCGACCGTGGCGCGCAGAGTGCCCGACGCATCCGCGATGCCGGTGCCGATGATGCGGCCGGCGAGCTGCACCGTCACGCCCTCGCCCGCTCGGTACCCCTCGGCCGAGACGTCTATCACGCCGCCGGCCGGCGCGGTGCCGGGCGCTGTGAGCGCCACCGGCTGCGCGAGCGCCTCGATGCAGGCGTCGCCCTGGGTGCCGAGCGGGAGCGTGTCGACGTCATCCGTGACCACGGCGCCGGGATCGCGCAGGTGCACCGAGGCGAACGCCTCGCCGGCCACGCCGCCGCCGGTGAGGTAGCCGAGCCCGGTGCCGAACGCCGAGGTGCCGCCCGGCTCGGGCAGCCGTTCCTGGCCGACGGGCACGGTCACGACCACGCAGCGTTCGCCGGCCGGCACGGTGAAGTCGCGCGCGAGGAAGTCCTCGGGCGAGGTGTAGTCGCTGAGCCAGCCCCGCACGGTCTCGGTGGCGGGCCGGGAGAGCACGATCGGAACCTTGATCGAGGCGGTTCCGGATGCCGTCGCCCCGAGGTCGGCCTGCACGCGCTGCACACTCGCCTGCGCCCGCGGTACGACAGCCGCCGTGCCCACGCTCGCCTCGCCCACGAACGCGAGATCGGACAGCAGCACGCCCCCGGTGCCCGCGCCCGCGAGCTGCACGGCGGAGATCCGGCTGAGGTCGACACCGGCGAAGGCCGACACCGGGATGCGCAGATCCTGGTACAGCATCTTCGCCAGCGGCGTGTTCTCACCCGGCAGCCGGCTGAGCGCCCCGCCGAAGTCGGCGCCCTCGACGCTCGCCGCGGCTCCGTCGGCATCCCGCAGGGTGACGGTGAGAGCGGTCGAGGCCGTCACCGTCTCGTCGGGCATCGCGCGCACGGTCACGAAGGATGCGCCCGAGGCGTCGACGGTGCCGCCCGGTGCGGCGACCACGAGCGAGGCCGGCTCGGCACGCCCCTGCGGCTCGGCGGTGTAGCTCAGCCGCAGCGACGGGGTGGTCGGGATGGCGCCGCCGTAGAGCGAGCCGGTGAACTCGCCCGCCTGCTCGGGATACAGATTCCCCGAGAGGCAGAAGGGCAGTTCGGTGGCCACGGCGATGTGCTCGGCGCTCTCGCAGTACTCGGCCTGCGCGCTGCCGGTGGTCGTCACGGGCACCGTCGCATCGGCGAAGGTGTTCACGTCGAGGCGGTCGGAGGCGGGATAGGTCGCCGTGACGCGCACGTCGGCGCGTCCGGCCGACGCGGGGCGGGCATCCGACCCGTCGAACTGCCCGATCAGATCGCTCTCGCCGCCGACGGTGAGCCGGAAGAAGCCGGCGACGTACGCGGTGCCCACGGCGTACTGCTCCGTGGCGCTCAGCCGGCCGGGCGCGGCGCTGCCGCAGACCGGGTCGTCGTCACTCAGCGCCGGATTGGCCGCCCAGTCGTCGCTTGCGCCGGCGGGGTACAGCTCGGGGGTCCAGACGGTGTTGAAGAAGTTGTGGTTGGCACCCAGCACGAGCACCGAGGAGCGCAGCACGTCGTCGCCGAAGGCGTAGCGCGAATCGTTGATGTAGTGCTGCCCCTGCAGATCGCTGAGGTCGCCGTCGCAGTAGGGGAGCAGCACCGCCATCGGCACGTCGGGCACCGCGGTGCGGGTGAAGTCGGTGGGGGCGAGGGGGAGCAGCGCCTCGATGCCGAACGGGGCGTCCGCCGCGCCGGCCGGCCCGGTGAGCGTGGACGCGTTCAGCACGGCCGCGCGCACGATGCCGTCGCCGCCGCGGGAGTGCCCCATCAGGCCGACCCGGTTCAGGTCGAGGCGGCCCACGAGCGCCGAGCCGATGCCGTCGACCGGCCCCGCATCCGCCCGCCGCAGCAGCTCGAGGTGGTCGAGCACCAGGTGGCCGCGCGCATCCGTTCCCTGGTCGGGCGTGTAGAGGCCGTTCAGGCGGTTGATGGCGTTGGCCGAGATCGACACCACCGCGTAGCCCTGCGAGGCGAGCGCCTCGGCCGGACCGCCGTAGCCGAGATAGCTCGGGATCTCCGTCTCCCCGGCGGCGCACGGCCACACCGGCGGCGCCTGCGGGTCGTCGCTGAGGCAGGCGACGTGCTGCCCGTGCAGGAACACCACCACCGGCAGCTCGCCCGTGGCGCCGTCCGGGAGGTACACGGCGGCGCGCAGTTCGCCGCGCGCACCCCGGAATCCGAAGATCGGCTCGGCCTCGTCGCCGAGGTCGTAGTCGGCCCGCACCACGGAATAGGGTCCGGATGCGCCGGGGTCGACCTCGAGCGGCGGAGCCGAGGCGGCTCCCGGCGTCGGGTCGGGGGCGGGATCGCCTGCGGGGCCGCGCCCGTCGAGCAGGGAGTCGGACCGGTCGGCGGGGTCTCCCTCGCCGCTCCAGCCCACGAGCACGTCGTCGGCCGTCAGCACCCGCTCGTCGCTCGTCGTGGTGGTGAGGGCCGTGCCGTCGGGGGTGCGCACCGCGTAGCCCAGGGCCACGCCGTCGGCCCAGAGAACGGGTGCGGCCGAGCGCTCCGGCAGGTTCTGCACGGTCTTGGTCACGAGGTAGCCGGCATCCACCGCCTCGACGGTCCAGTCGGCACCGGAGTTCAGCTCGGCGACGGCGGTGGTGGCCGCAGACGAAGCCGCTGCCGGCGTGGCCGCGACGACTCCTCCCGCGCAGAGCAGAGCGGCCGTGAGCGCGATCGACGCCCGGATTCGTGGTCTCATCATTCCCCCCGCCGAAAGGGTACAAGACCCGATGGCCGGACGGGAGTGCGGTCGGGCCGTGCCGAGGGCACCATCGGGCGGCACGGTGGTACGATCGCAAGGTGCTGTTCGGTCGGCTTCTCCTTCGTCGCCGCGACGAGTCCTAATCCCCAGGCCTCCCTCGTCGCGGAGTTTGTCGATGGCTGACCCCCTACTCTTCGAAGGACACGCGAACACATGAGCGACAACGCCGCGCCCACATCTGAAGCCGCCACCGAGACCGCCGCGCCCGAGCCCGCCGCGCCTCGCCCCCGCACCCTCGCCGAGAAGGTCTGGGACGACCATCTCGTCGCCAAGGGCGAGAACGGCAGCCCCGACCTGCTCTACATCGACCTGCACCTGGTGCACGAGGTCACGAGCCCTCAGGCCTTCGACGGCCTGCGCGCCGAGGGCCGCCCGGTGCGCCGCCCCGACCTCACTATCGCCACCGAAGACCACAACACCCCCACGCTGGCCATCGACAAGCCGATCGCCGACCTCACCAGCCGCCTGCAGATCGACACCCTGCGCAAGAACGCCAAGGAGTTCGGGGTGCGCCTGCACTCGCTCGGCGACGTCGAGCAGGGCATCGTGCACGTGGTCGGCCCGCAGCTGGGCCTCACCATGCCGGGCATCACCGTGGTCTGCGGCGACAGCCACACCAGCACGCACGGCGCGTTCGGCGCCATGGCCTTCGGCATCGGCACGAGCGAGGTCGAGCACGTGCTCGCCACGCAGACCTTGCCGCTCAAGCCCTTCAAGACGATGGCCATCACGGTCGAGGGCACGCTCCGCCCCGGCGTGACGGCGAAGGACATCATCCTCGCGGTGATCGCCAAGATCGGCACCGGCGGCGGCCAGGGCTACGTGCTCGAGTACCGCGGCAGCGCCATCCGGAGCCTGTCGATGGACGGCCGGATGACGATCTGCAACATGTCGATCGAGGCGGGTGCGCGCGCCGGCATGGTCGCCCCCGACGAGACCACCTTCGCCTACCTGAAGGGCCGCCCGCATGCGCCCGAGGGCCAGGACTGGGACGACGCCGTCGAGTACTGGCGCACCCTGCAGACGGATGACGAGGCCGTGTTCGACGCCGAGGTCTTCCTCGACGGCGACACCCTCGAGCCCTTCGTCACCTGGGGCACCAACCCCGGTCAGGGCGTCTCGCTGAGCGACAACGTGCCGGATCCGTCGACCATCATCGACCCCAACGAGCGCGCGAGCGCCGAGCGGGCCCTGGAGTACATGGACCTCAAGGCGGGCACCCCGCTGAAGGAGATCCCGGTCGACGCCGTGTTCATGGGCTCGTGCACGAACAGCCGCATCGAAGACCTGCGCGCCTTCGCCAGCGTGATCAAGGGCCAGAAGAAGGCCGACAACGTGCGCGTGATGGTGGTTCCGGGCAGTGCCCGCGTGCGCATCGAGGCCGAGGCCGAGGGCATCGACAAGATCGTCGAGGCGTTCGGCGCCGAGTGGCGCTTCGCCGGATGCTCGATGTGCCTGGGCATGAACCCCGACCAGCTGGCCCCGGGGGAGCGCTGCGCGAGCACCTCCAACCGCAACTTCGAGGGCCGCCAGGGCAAGGGCGGCCGCACCCACCTGGTGTCGCCCCTGGTCGCCGCGGCGACCGCCATCCGCGGCACGCTCTCCAGCGTGAGCGATCTGAACGAACCGGCCGATGCGCGCGAGACGGTAGGAGCCTGAGCATGGACAAGATCGACATCCTCACGGGCGTGGCCGTTCCGCTGAAGCGCGGCAACGTCGACACCGACCAGATCATCCCGGCCGTCTACCTCAAGCGCGTCACCAAGACCGGCTTCGAAGACGCCCTGTTCGCCGGCTGGCGCAACGACCCCGAGTTCGTGCTCAACCAGCCCGCCTACCAGAACGCCCGCGTGCTGGTCGCCGGCCCCGACTTCGGCACCGGCTCCAGCCGCGAGCACGCCGTCTGGGCGCTCCGCGACTTCGGCTTCACGGCCGTGCTGAGCTCGCGCTTCGGCGACATCTTCCGGGGCAACTCCGGCAAGCAGGGCCTGCTCACCGGGCAGGTCGACGAGGCCGACATCGAGAAGCTCTGGGCCGCCATCGAGGCGCAGCCGGGCGTCGAGATCACGGTCGACCTGCTCGAGCGAACCGCCGCCATCGGCGACCTCACAGTCTCTTTCGCCATCGACGATTACACTCGGTGGAGATTGCTCGAAGGTCTAGACGACATCGGGCTCACCCTTCGAGACGAAGCGGCCATCACGGAATTCGAGGGCCGCCGGGAGAGTTGGAGACCGAGAACTCTTCCCGTCAAGTAGCACCGATCACCCCCACAACGGATGATCGGGCGCCACGGATCGTCCAACCAAGACAGTGCAGGTGATGTAAGTGAACAGTCTCGTCCAGGATGCGCGTAAAGCCGCCGAGCGAGTCGGGCTCAAGTCCGACACGATCCTCATCAACGGGGGTCGCCCGCTCCGGGGCACCATCGACGTGCGAGGGGCCAAGAACCTCGTCACCAAGGCGATGGTGGCCTCCCTGCTCGGCGACACCACGAGCACCCTGCGAGACGTCCCCGACATCTCCGACGTGCACGTGGTGGCGAGCCTGCTCGAGATCCACGGTGTGAAGATCACGGGCAGCGCCGCCACCGGCGTACTGCAGCTCGACCCGTCGAACGTCGCCAGCGCGAAGAGCGCCGAGATCGACGCGCTCTCGGGCTCGAGCCGCATCCCCATCCTGTTCTGCGGCCCGCTGCTGCACCGTCTGGGTCACGCCTTCATCCCCGACCTCGGCGGCTGCCGCATCGGCGACCGGCCGATCGACTTCCACCTGGATGCTCTGCGCGCGTTCGGCGCGGTCGTCGACAAGCTGCCCTCGGGCATCAACATCACGGCCCCGAACGGCCTGCGCGGCGCGAACATCGAGCTGCCCTACCCGAGCGTCGGCGCCACCGAGCAGGTGCTGCTCACCGGCGTACGCGCCATGGGCACCACCGAGCTCAAGAACGCGGCGATCGAGCCCGAGATCATGGATCTCATCGCCGTGCTGCAGAAGATGGGCGCGATCATCTCGGTCGAGCCCAACCGCACCATCTTCATCGAGGGCGTCGAGAGCCTGCAGGGCTACAACCACCGCGCGCTCTTCGACCGCAACGAGGCCGCATCCTGGGCCTCCGCCGCCCTCGCGACCGGCGGCTCGATCTTCACCACGGGCGCCAAGCAGTCCGAGATGATGACCTTCCTCAACGTCTTCCGCAAGATCGGCGGCGCCTTCGACATCGAGGAGGAGGGCATCCGCTTCTACCACCCCGGTGGCGAGCTGAAGCCCGTCGTGATCGAGACGGATGTGCACCCCGGCTTCATGACCGACTGGCAGCAGCCGCTGATCGTGGCCCTCACCCAGGCGCAGGGAGTGTCGATCGTGCACGAGACCGTGTACGAGAACCGCTTCGGCTTCACCGATGCCCTGATCAAGATGGGCGCGAACATCGAGGTGCACAAGGAGGGTCTCGCCGACCCGAACCGCCGTGTGCCGCGCCGTGCCCTCGAGCAGGCCGCCGTCATCACCGGCCCCACCAAGCTGCACGGAGCCGAGCTCGAGGTTCCCGACCTGCGCGGCGGCTTCAGCCACCTGATCGCAGCCCTCGTGGCCGAGGGCCGTTCGAGCGTGTCGAACGTGGGCCTGATCGCCCGCGGCTACGGCGACTTCGTGGGCAAGCTGGAGAAGCTCGGAGCAGACTTCTCCTTCGCGGAGTAGGGCGGCGGTGGAGCCGTCCGCCGAGCTGCAGAAGCGGCCCAACCACGAGAAGACCTTCGCCTTCCGCGTGGTCGAGGTGCTCGTCATCCCGTTCCTGAACCTGATCGCCAAGCTCGACCTGCACGGCACCGCGAACCTGCCGGTCACCGGGCCGTTCGTGCTGGGCCCGAACCACTACAGCAACTTCGACCCCGTCATCGTGGCGTGGAGCGTGTGGAAGCTGGGCCGGGCACCCCGGTTCCTGGCCAAGGCCTCGCTGTTCCGCATCCCCGTGGTGGGTTTCGGGTTGCGCAAGATCGGGCAGATCCCGGTGGAGCGCGTCACCGGCGGCGGGCGCGGCAACGCCCCGATCCTGGCGGCGAGCGACCTGGTGGAGCACCAGGGCGGCGTGATCATCTACCCCGAGGGCACGCTCACCCGGGAGCCCGATCTGTGGCCGATGCGCGGCAAGACCGGGGCGGCGAGGATCGCGCTGGAGCAGGGTGTGCCCCTCATCCCGGTGGCGCACTGGGGAACGCAGGCGGTGCTCCCGCGCTATTCGAAGAAGCTCAGCCTCTTCCCGCGCAAGCGCATCCAGATCGTGTTCGGCCCGCCCATCGATCTCGACGACCTGCGCGGTCACGCGCTCGACCAGAAGACCCTCACCGAGGCCACCGATCGCCTGATGACGGCGATCACGGGACTGCTCGAGCAGCTCCGCGGCGAGACGGCCCCGGCCGAGCGCTGGAACCCCGCCCAGCACAACCAGAGCGAGTTCGGCCGCATCGACGACGGGCGCAAGACCTCCACGAAGGACACCGAGTGACCAAGCAGACCGGTCGCGGCGCAGCCCGCGGCGCCCATCCCGCGCGCTCGCGGCCCCGCCCCCGGGTGACGGTGCTCGGCGCCGGCAGCTGGGGCACCACCTTCTCGAAGGTGCTCGCCGACGGCGGTGCCGACGTCACGCTGTGGGCCCGCCGGCCCGAGCTCGCGAAGGAGATCCGCGAGGCCAAGCGCAACAGCGACTACCTGCCCGGCGTGAACCTCCCACCGGCCGTCACGGCGACGTCGGATGTCGCGGCCGCACTGTCGGGTGCGGAGTACGTCTTCGTCTCCATCCCGAGCCAGTCGCTGCGTGCGAACCTGCAGACCCTCAAGCCGCTCATCCCCGCGGACGTGCCCATCACGAGCCTGATGAAGGGCGTCGAGAAGGGCACCGGGATGCGGATGAGCGAAGTGCTCGAGCAGGTGCTCGAGATCGACCGCGAACGGATCGCCGTGGCATCCGGACCCAACCTCGCGCTCGAGATCGCCAAGGAGCAGCCGACGGCCGCCGTGGTCTCCTCGGTGAGCCTGGAGACCGCCGAGGCCGTCGCGAAGATCGCGACGTCGCCCTACTTCCGTTCCTTCGTGAACACCGACGTGATCGGCACCGAGTTCGGCGGCGTGCTGAAGAACCTGATCGCGGTGGCGATCGGCATCGTCGACGGCGTGGGTTACGGCGAGAACACCAAGGCCTCGATCATCACCCGCGGTCTGGTCGAGATGACCGACTTCGCGGTGGCCTACGGCGGGCATCCCGACACCCTCGCCGGGCTCGCGGGCCTCGGCGACCTGATCGCGACCAGCGGATCGTCGCTGTCGCGCAACAACACCGCCGGGCGCCTGCTCGGCCAGGGGTACAGCTTCGCCGACGTCGTGAAGTCGATGCAGCAGACCGCGGAGGGTCTGGCATCCGTTGCCCCCGTTCTCGCCCTCGCGCAGGCCAAGGGCGTGGACATGCCCATCTGCCGTCAGGTGAGCGAAGTGCTGGCCGGTACGCTCGATCCGAAAGACATAGCCCCCCACCTGACCACCGACGACGACTCGGGACCTCAGGGCGAAAGGACTCTCGATGCCAGGCAAGATCACGGTCGTGGTGCTCTTCGGAGGTCGCTCCAGCGAGCATTCGATCAGCTGCGCCACGGCGGGCGGCGTTCTTGAGGCGATCGACCGGTCGCGCTACGAGGTGATCCCGGTGGGGATCACGGCCGAGGGTGCCTTCGTGCTCGAGGCCGACGACCCGTCGCGGTTCGGGCTGGGGCCGGATGCCGCGTCGCTACCCCGTGTGCACGACAACGGCACGCGCATCCTCTGGCCGGATTCGACGGCTTCGCGGATGCTCGGCGTGCGTGACGCCGACGGTACGGTGCGCGAGCTGGGTCAGATCGACGTGGTGTTCCCGATCCTGCACGGGCCGTTCGGGGAGGACGGCACGATCCAGGGGCTGTTCGAGCTGATCGGGCTGCCGTATGTGGGCTCGGGAGTGCTGGCATCCGCCCTGGGCATGGACAAGCACTACACGAAGACCGTGCTCGAGAAGGCCGGTATCGCCGTGGCGCCGTGGCGCACGGTGACCGCGCGCGAGTGGGCGTCGGCTCCGGATGCCGTGGTCGCCGACGTCGCGGCGCTCGGCTCGACGCTGTTCGTCAAGCCGGCGCGGGCGGGGTCGTCGGTGGGCGTCAGCAAGGTGTCGTCGTTCGAGGCGACGGATGCGGCATCCGCCTCGGCGCTGTCGGCGGCTCTCGAGGTGGCGTTCCGCGAGGATTCGAGGGTGCTGGTCGAGGCTGCCGTGGTGGGCCGCGAGGTGGAGTGCGGTGTGCTCTCGGGCCGCGACGGCGCGGCGCCGCGGGTGTCTGTGGCGGGCGAGATCGTGATGACCTCGCGTGAGTTCTACGACTTCGAGGCGAAGTACCTCGACGCGCCCGGCATCGACCTGGTGTGCCCCGCGGTGCTGACGGACTCCGAGCTGGCCGACATGCAGGACACCGCGGCGCGGGCCTTCACGGCGATCGACGGATCGGGTCTCGCCCGGGTCGACTTCTTCCTGACCCCCACCGGCCTGGTCGTGAACGAGATCAACACGATGCCCGGCTTCACCCCGATCTCGATGTTCCCCAAGTGCTGGATCGCCTCGGGCGTCACCTACCCCGCCCTCATCGACGAACTCATCGCCCTGGCCCTCGAGCCCTGACCGGCCGAGGCAAGGCCCTGACCGGCCGAGGCTAGGGGGCGTCGGAGGGGATGGGCACCGGGGTCGAGGTGGGGGCGGACGTGCCGCCGGGCACGTCTTGCACGTCGAGACAGGCGTCGGTCTGGGGGATCGACGAGACCGCGATGGCGAGGTCGACGAGGGTGGAGCTGCTCGAGACCTTCTCCGAATCGAGGGTGACCTCCACGGCCGGATCGCGGCCGAAGGTGGTGAAGGTGTAGAGCGGCGCCTGCGAGTCGTCCCGGATCCAGTCGACGCCGTTCACGTTGTCGCAGGGCAGCGTGGTGGGGCCGGGCGGGGTGATACCGCAGTGCAGCAGGATCGTGGCGGGGTCGCCCCAGGCGCCCGTCGCCTGGGCATCCGTCTCGCGCTCGGGGGCGTCGGCCACCGTGTCGGGCAGGCGCACGATCACGTCGGCGCAGTTCGGGTTCGTGGCGTCCGCGGCCGGCTGCAGGCCCACGGCGCCCGCGCAGCCGCTCAGCAGCGAGGCCGCGAGCACGGCGATCGTGAGCGCACCGGCCGCACGTCGGCGGGTTCGGGGCACGGGGCGGGCGGCGGCGGTCGTGGCATCCGCGAGCCGGATGGCGCGGGGGAAGCGTGTGGGGGCGTGCATCGCAGTTCAGGCTACCGTTGACGGGTGCCCCCCGACTCCGGTTTTGCTGCGAACGACCCCGCTGAGGCCCCGACGCCCGAGACGCTCGCACAGGTGGGGGAGGGTGAGACGCTGCGGCGCATCTTCCCGCGGCTGCCGCACGCCGACGCCGAACTGCTCGGGCCGGGCGACGACGCGGCCGTGGTGGCCGCGCCCGACGGGCGGTACGTGGTGACGACCGACATGATGATCCAGGGGCCGGATTTCCGTGCCGCGTGGTCGACGGCTCATGATCTCGGCTGGAAGGCCGCGATGAGCAACCTCGCCGATGTGGCGGCCATGGGCGCCCGGCCGACCGCGCTCGTGGTGGGGCTCGCCGCGCCGTTCGAGACCCCGGTGCAGACGCTGCTGGGCATCGCCGACGGGCTGCGCGACGCCTGCGCCGCGGTCGCACCCGGGTGCGGTGTGGTGGGCGGAGACCTGTCGACCGCCGGGGCACTGACGATCTCGGTGACGGCCTTCGGCGACCTCGAGGGGCGCCGGCCGGTGCGCCGCTCCGGAGCGCGGCCGGGCGACGTGGTCGCGGTCGCCGGCGACCTCGGGCGGGCGGGCGCCGGCATCTGGCTGCTCTTCCGCGACGGTGTCGGTGCCCCCGCCGGCGACGGCACGCCGGGTGAGCCCGACGAGCGGGCCGGGCGGGAGGTGCGGTCGCGGCATCCTCACATCGTCGAGGCACAGCTGGCACCCCGCTCGCCCATCCCGGCCGGCGTCGTGGCGGCCGGGCACGGCGCCACCGCGATGCTCGACGTCTCCGACGGCCTCGTGCTCGACGCCCGCCGCATCGCGGTGGCCAGCGGTTGCACCATCGTGTTCGACCCCGCAGCCATCGCCCGCGAGGCCCGCGAACTGTCTGACCTGGATGCCGTGGTCGGCGACCACGCGGTGCGATTCGTGCTCGAGGGCGGCGAAGACCACGCCCTGCTCGCCACGTTCCCGCCGGACGCACCACTGCCCGACGGCTTCCGCGCCCTGGGCGCCGTGCGCTCCGCCTCCGCGTCGGGCCCCCAGGTACTGGTCGGCGACCGCGCGCACGACGAACTCGGCGGCTGGGACCCGTACGCCGACTGGGACGGCCACGCCGGCTGAGCGGCGCAGGTGGAACCGCTTCAGGCGGGGACGGCCCACCACAGGGTGGTCTCGCCGTACGACTTGCGGCGGTCGAGGGCGATCCCGGCGGGCCAGGCCGGCTCGGGGGAGCGGCTGCTGCGTTCGACGAGAACGGATGCCTCGTCGGCGAGCAGCGGAACGAGCGCCGTGAGGGCCTCCGCCAGTTCCTCTTCGGACTGCTCGTAGGGCGGATCGATGAACACCACGTCGAACCCCGCTCCCGGAACGGACGGCTGGGCGCGCAGGTACGGCTGCACCGCCTGCACCGCCACGGTGACCCGGCCGGGCGTCGAACCGCGCCGTGACTTGGCGATCGCCGCCGTCACGGTGCCGGCGTTCTGCCGCGCGATCCGCGCCGCCGCCGCGTTCTTCTCCACCAGCACCGCCTCGACGGCCCCACGGCTCACCGCCTCGAGCGCGAGCGCCCCCGATCCGGCGTAGAGGTCGAGCACGCGCAGCCCCTCGAGGCCGCCGCGCGCCTCCAGCGCCGAGAAGATCGCCTCACGCACCCGGTCGCTGGTGGGCCGGGTGCCGGATCGGGGAACCGTCAGGGCGAGCGAGCCGGCGGCGCCGGCGATGATGCGTGTCACGCTCAGCACCCTACCGCCCCGGTGACGGCGGCCCCGTTTAGAATCAGGGCATGACCGGTTCACCTGCTGCGGCGCCTTCCCGGGCCGCTTCCGCAGGGCCGGCCCCCCGCACCACACCCTCTGCCCTCGACGCGAAGCTCACCGGCGTCATCGGCGGGCGCACCACCACACCGCTCGAGAAGGCCTTCGGCATCCGCACCTACGCCGACCTGCTGAACCACCTGCCGCGTCGCTACGCCCGGCGCGGCGAGCTCACCGCCATCGCGAAGCTGCCGCTGAACGAGAACGTCACCATCGTGGCCGAGGTGCGCGAGGTGCGCGAGCGCGACATGAAGGCCCGGCGCGGCACCCTCACCGAGGTGTCGATCACCGATGGCGAGGGCTTCCTGCAGCTCACCTTCTTCAATCAGAAGTACCGTGCCCGGGAGCTCCGCCCGGGCCTTCGCGGCATCTTCATGGGCAAGGTCACCGAGTACCGGGGCAGTCTCCAGCTGGCCAACCCCACCTACCAGCTCTTCGACGAGCTGGCCCTCGGGGCCGGCGCGGCCGACGGATCGGGGCTCGACGACGCCGAGGCCCGCCGCCTCGCCGAGATGCCGATCCCGATCTACCCGGCCACCGCCTCCCTCACCAGCGCCACGATCGCGAGCTCGGTCGAGCTGGTGCTCGACGACCTGCGCGGCCGCATCCCCGACCCGGTTCCCGAGGAGGTGCGGGTCGAGCGCGGGCTGCTGACGGCGAAGAACGCCTATGAGGGCATCCACCGTCCCAAGAAAGACGCCGACTTCATGCGCGCCCGCGAGACGCTGCGTTTTCATGAGGCGCTCATCCTGCAGACCGCGCTCGTCAGCCGGCGCAACGCCGCGCACGCCGTGCGCACTTCGCCGCGGCGGCCGAAGCCGGGCGGGTACCTCGAACGTTTCGACGCGATGCTGCCGTTCACCCTCACCGCCGATCAGCGGATGGTGGGCGGCGAGATCGATCGCGACCTCGCGGGCGACTACCCGATGATGCGCCTGCTGCAGGGCGAGGTCGGGTCGGGAAAGACCCTGGTCGCCGTGCGCGCGATGCTCGCCGTCGCCGACTCGGGCGGCCAGTCCGCCCTTCTGGCCCCCACCGAGGTGCTCGCGGCGCAGCACCTGCGCTCGATCGTGAAGATGCTCGGCCCCGACCTCGCGGCCGAGCTGATGCCCACCCTGCATACCGGGCAGCTCCCGGTGGCGGTTCGCAAGAAGGCCCTTTTGCGCATGATCAGCGGCCAGGCCAAGGTCGTGATCGGCACCCACGCTCTGCTCTCGGACGCCGTGCAGTTCTACGATCTCGGTCTCGTGGTGGTCGACGAGCAGCACCGCTTCGGGGTGGAGCAGCGCGACACCCTGCGCCAGAAGGGGGCCACTCCGCCGCACGTGCTCGTGATGACGGCCACGCCCATCCCGCGCACCGTGGCGATGACGGTGTTCGGCGATCTCGACGTCTCCGTGATCACCCAGCTCCCGGCCGGCCGGCAGGGCATCCAGAGCTTCAGCGTTCCGCTCGCCGAGAAGCCGGAATGGGGCCCGAACATCTGGAAGCGCGTCGCCGAAGAGCTGGCGCTCGGCCGGCAGGCCTTCGTGGTGTGCCCGGCGATCGATCCCGCCGACACGAGCGGCGATGGGCTCGACGATCCGGATGCGGGCGAGCCGGAGCCGGCGGTGAAGCCCGCAGCCGTGAAGTTCTCGGTGCTCGACACCGTGAAGCACTTGCGCGAGCTCCCGGTGCTGGCCGGCGCCCGTATCGAGGCACTGCACGGGCGCCTGCCGAGCGAGGAGAAAGACCGCATCATGCGGGCCTTCGCCGAGCACGAGATCGATGTGCTGGTGGCCACCACGGTGATCGAGGTGGGCGTCGACGTGCCGAACGCCTCGGCCATGGTCATCCTCGACGCCGATCGCTTCGGCGTGAGCCAGCTCCACCAGTTGCGCGGCCGCGTGGGCCGAGGGGGAGTTCCGGGGGTCTGCCTGCTCGTCTCGCACGCCGAGGAGGGCTCGATCGCGCGCCAGCGGGTCGACGCCGTGGCGGCCACCCTCGACGGCTTCGAGCTGGCCGAGATCGACCTCGAGCTACGGCGCGAGGGCGACGTGCTCGGCAGCGTGCAGTCGGGCGGGCGCTCCTCGCTCCGGCTGCTGCGCGTGGTGAAAGACGCCGACGTGATCCAGGATGCCCGGGCCGTGGCCTTCGAGATCGTGACGGGCGATCCGACCCTCGCCGGGCATCCGGCACTGCACGACGCCCTCGAGCGGCGCCTGCGCGAGACCGAGCGGGAGTTCCTCGCGAAGACGTGATCGGCGTAGCGTTGAGGCATGACCGAACTCGCACCCCTGATCACCCTGAACGACGGCCACTCCCTCCCCGCGGTGGGCTTCGGCACGTACCCGCTGCGCGGAGAAGACGGAGCCGAGGCCATCGCCTCCGCCATCCGCACCGGCTACCGGGGCCTGGACACCGCGTTCAACTACGACAACGAGGGCGCTGTCGGTGAAGGGATCCGCCGCGGCGGCGTGCCGCGCGACGACCTGATCGTCACCTCCAAGCTGCCCGGCCGCTATCACGGGCGAGCGGATGCGGCGGCCGCCATCCGCGAGTCGCTCTGGCGCACCGGCCTCGACCACCTCGACCTGTACCTGATCCACTGGCCGAACCCGAGCGTCGGCCGGTACGTCGAGGCCTGGGAGGCTCTCGTGCACGCCCGCGAGCAGGGCCTCGTGCGCTCGATCGGCGTCAGCAACTTCACCCCGGGCCAGCTCGAGGAGATCATCGCGGCCACCGGCGTCACGCCGGCCGTGAACCAGATCGAGCTGCACCCGTACTTCCCGCAGGTCGAGCTGCGCGCGGCGAACGCCGCTCTGGGCATCGTCACCGAGGCGTGGAGCCCGCTCGGCAAGGGCAACGCGCCCTACGAGGAGGAGCCCGTGGCCGCCGCCGCCCGGGCGCACGGCGTGACGCCGGCGCAGGCGATCCTGCGCTGGCACGTGCAGCTGGGCAGCGTGCCGATCCCGAAGAGCGCGACCCCGTCCCGCCAGGCCGAGAACCTCGACGTGTTCGGCTTCGAGCTGACCGAGGCCGAGGTCGCGGCCATCACGGCGCTGAGCAAGCCCGACGGGCGGCTCTTCGGCGGCGATCCCGAGACCCACGAGGAGCAGTAGGGCGACGACCGAATTCTCCGCCTGCACCCATTGAAAAATCGCTCCCACGGGAGCACAGTGGAATCAGCACGCAGACAGCACCGCAGCAGACGCAGTGGAGACGAGGTCGGCCATGAAGACGACGAGATCACGACGCGGAACGCCCGAAAGCGCTTTCGCTCATGACATCCTTCCGGTTCTCTCGGCGGGCCGCCACCGATCACCGCGCTCCGGAGCCTGCTTCATGGAGTTCGCCTCCTACCTGGCGGGGGAGCGCTGGAGCGATCATCCCGCCTGCACGCACGCGGGGCTGGCGCACCTGGCGCGTGCCGTGAACGACCTCACCACGAATGAGGGCCGCGGGCGCCTGGCTCCGCTGATCCCCTCGGTGATCGGGCTGACGAGCGACGACACCCGGCTCGAACTGATGCTCGCGGTGAACGCGGTCGCCGCCGCGCTGCCGGATGCTCCGCTGGACAGGCAGCACGCGCTCGCCGTAGGCGGCCTGGTGTGCCTGGAGGCTCTGGAACGCCAGGGCGGCTCCGGATCGGGCACCGTCGAGACGGCTTTCCGGACCGCGCTCGGCGAGGCGCCCGAGGCTCACCTCTGGGCCGAGCGGTTCCTCGACCGCAACGCCCGCTGGCGCCGGTCGGAGATCACGTCGCGGCAGACGCACGCCACCATCGCCATGTCGGTCGACGGCGTGCGCTCGGCCTGCACGCCGTACCCCGACGACCGCCTGAGGGCGTTGCTCGCGTCGTCCATCCGCCTCACCGAGGAGTTCGTGGCCCGGGAGCGCACGTCGGCGGAGCCCCGAGTCGCCGCGGCATCCGAAACTCCCCGTAACCTGACCCGGGCGTAACGCGGCCGAAACCGGCGGTTGATAGCCTGGGAGGCATGAGCAGTGTCGCCGTCGTCCCCGGTTCGTTCGATCCCATCACCCTGGGTCACATCGATGTGATCGAACGCGCGACGTCGCTCTTCGACGAAGTGCACGTCGTCGTGGTGCACAATCCCGACAAGCACGCGCTGATCCCGATCGCCCACCGGGTGGCCCTGATCGAGCAGTCGCTCGCCGAACGTGGACTGCAGGGCGCCGGTGTCGTCATCAACTCCTGGTCGGTCGGGCTGCTGGTCGACTACTGCACCGACGTCGGTGCGAGCGCGATCGTCAAGGGCATCCGCTCGCAGGTCGACGTGGCGTACGAGACGCCGATGGCGATCGTGAACCGCAACCTGGCCGGGGTCGAGACCATCTTCCTGCTGCCGGATCCCGCGCACGCCCACGTGTCGAGCTCGCTGGTGCGCCAGGTCTCGGCGCTCGGCGGCGACGTGGGCCCGTACGTGCCGGCCGTGGTGGCGGAGTTCCTCAAGCACACGACAGACTGAGGGCATGCCCGGAATTCAGATCGGCTACGCCGCGCAGTTGGAGCAGTTCCACCCGAGCGAGGCGGTGGCGCTCGCGGAGTACGCCGAGAACCACGGATTCGACGGGGTGATGGCCGCCGACCACTTCCAGCCCTGGATCCCGCGGCAGGGGCAGTCCGCCTTCGTCTGGAACGTGCTGGCCGCCGTCGGCGAACGCACCCGCGGCGATTTCGGGCCGGGCGTCACCACGCCGAGCTACCGCTGGCATCCGGCGATGGTGGCGCAGGCCTCGGCCACGCTGGCGGCGATGTACCCGGGCCGGCACTGGCTGGGCATCGGATCGGGCGAGGCGCTCAACGAGCACATCGCCGGCGGCTACTGGCCCGAGGCCCCGGAACGCATCAACCGGATGTTCGAGGCCGTCGAGATCATCAACAAGCTGTTCACGGCATCCGTCGCCGGAAAAGACGTGAAGCACTCCGGCAGCTTCTTCAAGCTCGAGTCGACCCGGCTGTGGACGATGCCCGAGGTGGCGCCGCCGGTTCTGGTGGCGACCGCCGGGCCCGTCACGGCCAAGCGCGCCGGCCGCACGGTCGACGGCCTGATCACCGTGGGTGCGCCGATGGAGAAGATCGCCGGCCTGCTGGCGAAGTTCGACGACGGCGCGCGCGAGGTGGGCAAGGACCCCTCGCGGATGCCGAAGGTGCTGCAGCTGCACCTCTCCTGGGCGCCGACCGACGAGGAGGCCGGCCGGAACGCCGTGACCGAGTGGCCCAACGGCGGCATGCGGTTTCCGAAGGCCGACATCCGCAGCCCGTTCGAGTTCGAGCAGATGGCGCGGATGGTGCGGGTGGAGGACTTCGAGGGCCGGATGCTCATCTCCAGCGACCCCGACGTGCACCGCGCCCACATCCAGCGCTACGCCGACCTCGGGTTCGATCGCATCTACCTGCACAACGTGGGCCGCAACCAGCGTGAGTGGATCGACGTGTTCGCGCGCGAGGTGCTGCCGAAAGTGCGCCGGTGAGCGGCGGGAACGCGGCTGCCCCGACCGTGGCCGAGCTGCGGATCGTGGCCTTCGGGGGTCTTCCCGAGATCGCGGCGGGAGCCGACCTGGCGGCACTGGTCGGCGACGCGCTGGTGGCCGCGGGCCTGGTGCCCGAGCAGGGCGACATCCTCGTGGTGACCAGCAAGATCGTGTCGAAGGCCGAGGGGCGGGTCATCGCCGCGGCCGACCGCGAAGACGCCATCACCGCCGAGACGGTGCGGGTGGTCGCGAGCCGGGAGCATCCGGGCGGGGTCACGCGGATCGTCGAGAACCGGCAAGGGCTCGTGCAGGCTGCGGCGGGAGTCGACGCCAGCAACACGCCCGACGGCACGGTGCTGCTGCTGCCCGTGGATCCGGATGCGTCCGCCCGCGCACTCGCCGGGGCGCTACGGGAGCGGTTCGGTGTGCGACTCGGGGTGATCGTCTCCGACACCCTGGGGCGCCCGTGGCGCGAGGGTCAGATCGACCAGGCGATCGGGGCCGCCGGGGTGAGCGTGCTCGACGATCTGCGCGGCAGCCGCGACAGCTTCGGGCACGAGCTCGTGGTGACCCAGGCGGCGGTGGCCGACGAGCTCGCGTCGGCCGGCGACCTCGTGAAAGGCAAGGCGAGCGGGATGCCGGTTGCTCTCGTGCGCGGGTTCGGGCACGCCGTCGTCGATTCGCTGCAGACGCCGGCACGGGCGCTCACCCGCACCGGGCCGACCGACATGTTCCGGCTCGGCACCGACGAGGCGATCGCTCTCGGCCGGGCCGAAGGGTACGACGAGGGCTACCGGGCCGGGCTCGAAGCGGCGCGGCGGTACTCGGAGACGATGACACCCGAGTCGTAGGCCGTGCTGCGCGTCAGGGTGAACGGATGCGCAGCCGCGGTCGGGGCATCCGGAGACGTCTCTGTGACGTCGTTCTCGAACAGCCGGATTCCGCTGCCGAGGAGCACCGGGTTCACTTTCAGCACGAGTTCGTCGATCTCGTGGCGGAGCACGCCGGCGAGCTGCCCACCGCCGCAGAGCCAGATGCCGGCGTCGGGGCGGTCTGCGGGTGCGGGCTCGGCCTTCAGCCGGCGCACGACCTCGATCGGGTCGCGCGACTCGACCTCGATCGCGGGGTCGGCATCCGCCGGATCGCGATGGCGGGAGAACACCACCGAGCGCAGGTGCGGGTAGGGGTCGCGGAGGCCGACGGGCAGGCCGACGGCGTAGGTGTTCCAGCCCATCAGCACGGTGTCGAAGCGCGTACGGGGCGGCTCGATGCCGAAGGCGTCCAGAGCCACGCCGGGGAGGGCGTCGGCGTAGTCGCTCAGCAGCGCCGGCATGTGGTCGCCCTCGGCGAGGAACGCCGAGAAGTCGCCGTCGGGCGCGGCGATGAAGCCGTCGAGCGAGACGGCGACGTAATAGGTGAGGGGGCGCATCCTGAATCCTCTCTGTTTCACAACGTCTGTAGTGGATAGCAAGACTACGACGGATGTAGTGATTGCGCTAGGGTCGGAGCATGCCCACCAACCTCGCCCGCCGTGCTGCTCTCGCCGATGCCGGCGTCGCGGTGCTGGCCCGGGAGGGTGCCCGCGGGCTCACGCACCGCGCCGTCGACGCCGAGAGCGGATCGCCGCTCGGCACCGCCTCGAACTACTTCCGCGACCGCTCGGCGCTGCTGGCGGCGTTGGTGCAGCGGATCGGTGAGCGGCTCGCCCCCGACCCGGCCGTGCTCGCCGTGCTGGCGGAGCATCCGCCGGGCCGGGAGGCGTACGCCGAGTACCTGCGGTACATCCTGCAGCGGCTGCTCGGCGACGCTCCGCTCGCCCTGGCCCTGTTCGAACTGCGGCTCGAGTCGGCGCGCCGGCCCGAGGCCGCCGCCACCATCGGGCAGTGGCAGCGCGAGGCGTTCGCCGCCGACATCGCGTTCACCGCGCAGGCCGGACTGCCCGGCGGGGCCCGCGAGATCGCCCTGTTCCACTATGCGATCGACGGCCTGGTGCTGGATCGGCTGACCACGCCGATCGATCCGCAGACCGGCACCGACGAGGTGGTCGATGCGCTGGTGGCGGCCGTGTTCGGGCCGGCCGGCGGCTGATCGCCCCCGGAGGCGAGGTCGTCCGCCGGCCGGGCGATCAGCGGATGACGCGTCGCAGCACCTCGCGCTCGGCCAGCGCCCAGGTGGTGGTGACCACGAGGTAGAGGCTCGCCGCGAGGGGGACGAAGGCGGCGATGATCACGGTGATGAGCGGAAGCCAGCTCATCGCCTGCAGAACGCTCGCCGGGATCGCCGGGACACCGGGGGTGGCCTGGCCGGGGGAGGTGCCGGCGGTGAGGGGAACGAGGGCGGGTGCTCCGGCCGAGCCGCCCGGCGATGCCGCCGCCGTGGACAGCGTGCGCCGCCTCGAGATCAGGGCGACGGTCGCGATCACCGCGACCACGGCGAAGCCGACGACGACACCGACGGGGTCGTCTCCGCGGGTCACTGCGGTGGCGAGGCTGGTGCCGAGCGGTGCTCCAATCAGGGTCTGCGTGAGCAGGGTGTTCGGATGCCCGTTGATCGTCGGCAGGATGAACACGCCGTAAAGCAGCGACAGGATCGGCGCCTGGATCAGCAGGGGCAGACATCCGGCCAGGGGAGAGGCGTTCTCCTCGGCGTAGAGGGCGGCGGTCTCCCGGCGCAGCCGTTCGGGGTTCTTGCCGTGACGCCGTTGCAGTTCGGCGAGTCGCGGGGCCAGGCGGCGTCGCATCCGTTGGGCTCTGGCCTGTGACAGGCCCACAGGGATGAGTACGAGCCGCACGAGCAGGGTGATCAGCACCACGGAGAGGGCGGCGGAGTTCGCGCCGGCGAGCGGCTGGAGCACGGTGGTGAGAAATTGCACGATCGCGGCCGCACCGTCTAGTGCGGCGGCGATCGGGGGAATGGCGTAGATGTTCAAGAAGGTCTCCTCGTCAGAGCGAATCCCCGTCGAGAAGTCCCGAACGGCCGCTATTCCTGCGGAATGGGGGCCATCTGGGACGTCTCGACGAGACGGTCCGTGTGGTCGCGGAGGAGGAGTGCCCGGGACCCGGGCACTGGGGTGCCCGGGCGGGGTGGGGTGCGGGGCTCGGACTCCTACGCGGCCGCGAGGAGCAGCCCGGGTGCCCGCGGGCTGGGCTTGCCGGGCGCATCGGGCCGGCTCTGCACGATCACGGTCGGCAGCTCGGTGGACTCCTCGGGCTGCGGGGGCACGGATGCGCCCAGCCGCGCGGCGAGCAGGCTGACGAGAGCGCGGGCGCCGCTGGAGACCGCGCCCAGGGCGGTGGCGGCGGTGCCGGTCGCGATGAGCGCGGCGACCAGGAGCATGGTCGACGGGGAGGTGGCAGCGTCGGACACGAACCACACGACGCCGAGCCCGAGTATGACGCTGACCACACGCAGGGCACTCGCGCCGCGCCGGTTCAGAGATGCCGTGCTCACCCCTCGAGCGTACCTTCGGTCCG
>NZ_JAHFUW010000092.1 GCF_023264855.1 Herbiconiux sp.
AGAAGCCCTGCCAGGCGCCGATCACGGCACCCACCACGAGCGAGAGGATGACGGCGGCCCACCAGGGCATGCCCCAGCTGTTCATCGCGAGGGCCGCGACGGCGCCGACGAGCGCCACGACCGATCCCACCGACAGGTCGATGTGGCCGGCGATGATGACGATCACCATGCCGATCGCGAGGATCAGCACGTAGGAGTTCTGCTGGATGAGGTTGTTGACGTTGCCGGGCATCAGGAGGCGCCCGCCGGTCAGGATCTCGAACAGCAGGATGATGATGGCCAGGGCGGCGAGGATGCCGTACTGGCGCAGGTCGACCCGCTGCCTCTTGGGGGAGACGACAGGTGCGGGGCCCGAGGGCTCCGTCGGCGCTTCCGTGGCGATGTTGCTCATTCGGGTCAGTCCCTTCCCGCGGTCATGTAGTGCATGAGAGTTTCTTGCGTGGCGTCTTCGCGGGCGACCTCGCCCGTGATCCGGCCTTCGGAGATGGTGTAGATGCGGTCGGCGAGGCCGAGCAGCTCGGGGAGTTCGGAGGAGATCACGATGACCGCCTTGCCCTGGGCCGCCAGTTCGTTGATGATGCCGTAGATCTCGTACTTGGCGCCGACGTCGATGCCGCGGGTGGGTTCATCCAGGATCAGCACGTCCGGCCCGGTGAACATCCACTTGGAGAGCACGACCTTCTGCTGGTTTCCACCGGAGAGCTTGCCGACGATGGCCGAGACGGAGGGGGTCTTGATGTTCATCGAGGCCCGATACTCCTCGGCCACCTTGGTCTCCCGGTTGCGATCGACCACCCCGGCCTTGGCGAGCTTGTCCAGCCCTGCCGCCGAGATGTTCTCGGCGATGTCGCCGATCAGGTTGAGGCCGTACTTCTTGCGGTCCTCGGTGGCGTAGGCGAGTCCGTTCTGGATCGCCTCGCTGACCGTGCGGGTGTGGATCTCCTTGCCGGCCTTGAAGACCTTGCCGGAGATGTTGATGCCGTACGAGCGCCCGAAGATGCTCATCGCGAGCTCGGTGCGTCCGGCTCCCATGAGACCGGCGAAGCCCACGATCTCGCCCGCCTTGACGGTGAAGGAGGCGTCGTCGACGACCTTCCGTTCGGTGTCGACGGGGTGGTACGCGGTCCAGTTCTCGACCCGGAAGTATTCTTCGCCGATGTCGGGCGTGCGCGGCGGGAACTGGTTGTCGAGCGACCGGCCCACCATCGAGCGGATGATGCGGCCCTCGGTGGCATCCTCTTCCTTCATGCTGAAGGACTCGATCGTCTTGCCGTCGCGGATGATCGTGACGGTGTCGGCGATCTTGCGGATCTCCTTCAGCTTGTGGCTGATGATGATGCAGGTGATGCCCTGCTCGCGCAGGTGGTTGATCAGGGTCAGCAGGTGATCGGAGTCGTCGTCGTTCAGGGCCGCGGTGGGCTCGTCGAGGATGAGCAGCTTCACGCGCTTGGAGAGCGCCTTCGCGATCTCGACCAGCTGCTGCTTGCCGACGCCGAGCTCGAGCACCGGCGTGGCCGGGTTCTCGTTCAGGCCCACGCGGGCGAGCAGGGTGGCCGCTTCGCGGTTGGTCTTGTTCCAGTCGATCACGCCGCGGGTGGCGTTCTCGTTGCCGAGGAAGATGTTCTCGGCGATCGACAGGTAGGGGCTCAGGGCGAGCTCCTGGTGGATGATCACGATGCCGTCGTGCTCGGAGTCGTTGATGGTCTTGTACGCCGTCGGGTGGCCCTCGAACTCGATGGTGCCGCCGAAGGAGCCGTGCGGGTAGACGCCGCTCAGAACCTTCATCAGGGTCGACTTGCCGGCGCCGTTCTCACCGCAGATGGCGTGGACCTCACCGCGCTCCACGACGATCGAGACGCCGTCGAGCGCCTTCACACCGTTGAAGTCCTTGGTGATGTCCCGCATCCACAGAATCGCGTTGCTCATGTGTCGCGTCGCTCTCTTTCGGGTGGGTGTGGGGTGGTGCGGGTGGTGCTTGTGGAACAGGTGGAACAAGGATGATCGGCGGCGGCCCCCGGAGGAGGCCGCCGCCGACCGTGGTGCTACTTAGAGTCCGACGTCGGATGCCTTGAGGAATCCGGAGTCGATCAGCGTCGACTGCACGTCGTCCTTGACCACGACCACCGGGTCGAGGAGGTAGGACGGGACGACCTTGTTGCCGTTGTCGTACGTCTCGGTGTCGTTGACCTCGACCTCTTCACCGGCCGAGATCGACTGGATCATCTCGAAGACGCGCTTGCCGAGCTCGCGGGTGTCCTTCCAGACGGTCATCGACTGGGTGCCGTCGAGGATGGCCTTGACGTTGGCCTTGTCGGCGTCCTGACCGGTGATGACGGGGTAGTCCGCACCGGCGGTGTAGCCGGCCGACTTCAGCGAGGCCTCGATACCGAGGGCCAGGCTGTCGTTGGGGGAGAGGACGACCTGAACCTTCTGGCCACCGGAGTAGAACGAGCTCAGGCGGTTGTCCATCTCGGCCTGTGCGTCATCCGAACCCCAGCCGAGGATACCGATCGACTTCCAGCCGTCTTCACCCTCGGGGTTCTTGCCCGAAGGGATGACCAGCTGGCCGCTCTTCACGTAGGGCTCGAGAACGTCCCAGGCGCCGTGGAAGAAGAAGCCGGCGTTGTTGTCGTCGGGGCTGCCGGCGAAGGGCTCGAAGTTGAACGGACCCTTGCCGTCTTTCAGGCCCAGCTGCTCTTCGATGAACTGGCCCTGGAGCTGGCCCACCTTGTAGTTGTCGAAGGTCGCGTAGTAGTCGACGTCGTCGGTGCCGTTGATCAGGCGGTCGTAGGCGATGACCGTGATGTCCTGCTTCTTGGCGTCGGCGAGCACCGGGCCGAGGGTCTCACCGTCGATGGCCGCGACCACGAGGATCTTGGAGCCGCCGGCGACCTGGTTCTGGATCTGCGAGATCTGCTGCTCGGTCTTGTTGTCTGCGTACTGCAGGTCGACGGTGCAGCCGGCGTCGGTGAGCTGCTTCTGCAGGCCTTCACCGTCGTTGATCCAGCGCTCGAGCGAGCGGGTCGGCATCGAGATGCCGACGTTGCAGTCGGCGACCGTGGCTCCATCGGTGCTGCCGCCGGTGGAGGAGGAGCCCGAGCTGCAGGCGGCCAGGCTGGCTGCGAGGCCGCCGACGACGGCCAGAGCCATCAGTTTCTTCGTCATTGACATGTGATGTCAGTCCCTTTCATCTTTGGAAGGGGGATCTAGCGGAACGCTATTACTCCCTTGTAATGGTCAACTCTTGGTGCATCTTTGTTGACCTCCGAAACATATAACAGCGATAGGCCCAACGCAAAGAATTGCTGCCAGCGTTGGCGTTTGTTGCCAATTCGTGACCTGAGGATGTGGGTGGGCTGCTTTGACACCATCCAAAGCGGGCAATATGTTGGGGGCAGTAACTTTTCCCGTCGCCGCATCGGCGAGCGACTCTACAAAGACGTTGAACTGGAGCACCCTGATGTCGTTGACCCCCACCCGCGAAGACAAGTTCTCATTCGGCTTGTGGACCATCGGCTACAACGGAGCCGACCCCTTCGGTGGCCCCACCCGAGCCCCGCTGGACGTCGTGCACGGCGTCGAGAAGCTCGCCGAGCTGGGCGCCTACGGCCTCACCTTCCACGACGACGACCTGTTCGCCTTCGGTTCGACGGATGCCGAGCGCCAGACCCAGATCGACCGCCTGAAGGGCGCACTGGCCGACACCGGCGTCATCGTGCCGATGGTCACCACCAACCTGTTCTCGGCTCCCGTGTTCAAAGACGGCGGCTTCACCTCGAACGACCGCGCCGTGCGCCGCTTCGCGCTGCGCAAGGTCATCCGCAACATCGACCTGGCCGCCGAGCTCGGCGCCAAGACCTTCGTGATGTGGGGCGGCCGTGAGGGCGCCGAGTACGACGCGGCGAAAGACATCCGCGCCGCTCTCGAGCGCTACCGCGAGGCCGTCAACCTGCTCGGCGACTACGTCACCGACAAGGGCTACGACATCCGCTTCGCCATCGAGCCCAAGCCCAACGAGCCCCGCGGCGACATCCTGCTGCCGACCCTCGGCCACGCGCTCGCCTTCATCGAGACCCTCGAGCGCCCCGAGCTCGTGGGTGTGAACCCCGAGGTCGGCCACGAGCAGATGGCGGGCCTGAACTTCGCGGCCGGCATCGCCCAGGCGCTTTACCAGGGCAAGCTCTACCACATCGACCTCAACGGCCAGCGCGGCATCAAGTACGACCAGGACCTCGTGTTCGGTCACGGCGACCTGCAGAACGCCTTCGCCCTCGTCGACCTGTTGGAGAACGGCGGCCCCAACGGCGGACCGACCTACGACGGCCCCCGTCACTTCGACTACAAGCCCTCGCGCACCGAAGACGAGACCGGCGTCTGGGACTCGGCCGCCGCGAACATGCGCACCTACCTACTGCTGAAGGAGCGCGCCGCGGCCTTCCGCGCCGACCCCGAGGTGCAGGAGGCGCTCGCCGCCTCGCGCGTGCCCGAGCTCTCGGAGCCCACCCTGAACCCGGGCGAGTCGTACGACGACCTGATCGCCGACCGCGCCTCCTACGAGGACTTCGACTCCGACGCCTACTTCAACGGCAAGGGCTTCGGCTTCGTGCGCCTGCAGCAGCTGGCTCTCGAGCACCTGACCGGCGCTCGGTAGTTAGTTGCCGGGGGCGCCGGGCTTCGCTCGGCGCTCCCGGGGCTCGCCGGTCCCTGCCCGGCGAGCCGCGACATGTGAGCGCGCGGTCAAGGGACGCGGCCTGCGGTCGCATCCCTTGGCCACACGCTCACCGAGTAGGGCCTGATACGAGACGATGCTCAGGACTCGTGTTCGGTCGAAAACTGCAGACCTATTGAATGCCTCCGCCCTCTGTGGGCGGAGGCATTCGTGTTTGCGGGTTCCAACCGCAACGGAGGTCGGGGGGGGGGGGG
>NZ_JAHFUW010000093.1 GCF_023264855.1 Herbiconiux sp.
GATCGGCACGGCCGCGCGCGCCGCCATCACTCTCGTGGTGAGCCCGATCGGCTCGTTCCCGGTGGCGATCTTCGGCATCAACATCGTGGGTGCGTTCATCCTGGGCGTGCTGCTGCAGGCGCTCGCCCTGCGCGGCCCCGACGCCGGCGTGCGGCACACCCTGCGCCTGTTCGTGGGCACGGGGGTGCTCGGCGGTTTCACCACCTACAGCGCCCTCTCGGCCGACAGCGCCGAGATCCTCACCGACGGCGGGCTCGGCCTCGCCCTCGGCTACGGCGTGGCCACCGTGGTCGTCGGCGGTCTCGCGAGCTGGGCGGGCATCCTCCTCGGCGCCCGCCTCGGTCGCCGCGGCCCGGAGTCGGCCCTCCCCATCGACCCGGACGCCGACGCCGGCACCGGAACCGACGCCGGAACCGGAACCGACACCGGGCGGGAGGGCACCCGATGACCCCGCTCGTGTTCGTCGCGCTCGCGGTGGCCGGAGGCCTCGGGGCCGCCACCCGCTTCGTGGTCGACGGTCTCGTGCGCACCCGCATCCGGTCGAGCTATCCCGTGGGCGTCACGGTCATCAACGTGTCGGGATCGCTGCTGCTCGGCCTGCTCACCGGCCTCGCGCTCTCGCACGTGGTGTCGGAGCAGTGGCTGCTCATCCTGGGCACCGGCTTCCTCGGCGGCTACACGACCTTCAGCACGGCCAGCTTCGAGACCGTGCGCCTGCTGCAGACCGGCCAGGCGGCCGCCGCGTTCCTCAACGGCTTCGGGATGCTCGTGGCCTCGGTCGCGGCCGCCACCCTCGGCCTCTGGCTAGGCTCGCTGGCCTGACCCGCGAGCCTCCTGCGCCGCATCCGGTTCACTCCAGCGAGTCTGAGCGCCAGCTCTGCCATGGTGGCGGAGCTCGGCCTGGATCTCGCTGGAGTGAACGCGAGCTCAGCGAGCGCTCGGCGACGGGGCGGATGCGGCCCGCCCGTCGAGGCTGCCGCCGCGGTCGGCCAGCGCCCCCACGCCGCCCGACTTCACGGGCAGGAGCAGCAGCAGGCCGGCGAGCAGCACCAGCACGATGCCCAGGATGCCCCAGTACTGCACGTTCGCCCCGGGGCCGGCGATCGCGGCTCCGATGCCGATGAACACGGTGAACATCAGTGGCGACAGGAACGTCGCCGCCTTGCCGGTGGTGGCGTAGAGCCCGAAGATCTCGCCGTCGCGGCCGGCCGGGATGCGCCGGGCGAGGAACGAGCGGCTCGCCGACTGCGCCGGCCCCACGAAGGCGCAGAGCGCGAGCCCGAAGATCCAGAACACCGTCTGGCCGCCGTCGTGCAGGAAGAACACGGCCGATCCGCACAGCACGAGCCCCACCAGCGCGGTGACGATCACGGGCTTGGCCCCGAAGCGGTCATCCAGCAGTCCCACCAGGATAGTGGAGGCCCCGGCCACGATGTTCGCGGCGATGGCGAAGATGATCACCTGCCCCGACGTGAACCCGAACGAGCCCGCCGCCAGCACGCCGCCGAACGTGAACACGCCGGTCAGGCCGTCGCGGAACACCGCGCTCGCCACCAAGAAGTAGACCGTCTGCCGGCTCTCCCGGAAGAGCGTGCGGATGTCGCGGACGAGCACCCCGTACGAGGCGAAGAAGCCCACCCGGGGCCCGCGGGCGGCCGCATCCGTCGACGGCGCGTTGTACTCGGGCACCGAGAGCAGCACGGGCAGTGCGAACAGCCCGAACCAGATCGCCGAGACCAGCACGGTGACCCGGATCGGCAGCCCGTCGGTGGCCGGAACGCCGAACAGGGCCGTGCCGCCGATCGGCTCGATGAACCCGAAGTAGACGAACAGCAGCAGCACGATGCCGCCGACGTACCCCATGCCCCAGCCGAAGCCGGAGACCTTGCCGATGGTCGTGGGCGTCGAGACCTGCCACATCATGGCGTTGTAGTTCACGCTCGCGAACTCGAAGAAGATGGTGCCCGCGGCCAGCAGGAACAGGCCGAGCCAGAGGTAGCCGGGATCCGGCGCCACGAAGAACATCAGCGCCGAGAGCCCCACCACGATGTAGGTGTTGATCGCCAGCCAGAGCTTGCGGCGGCCGCGCCGGTCGGAGCGCTGCCCCGTGATGGGCGCGAGCAGGGCCACGAGAACGCCCGCGATCGTCATGGCGATGCCCAGCTGCGCCGAGACGGCGGTCTCGCCGCCGAACGAGTCGCTCGTGAGGTACACCGTGAACACGAAGGTGGTGATGACCGCGTTGAACGAGGCGGATCCCCAGTCCCAGAGGCCCCAGGCGAGCACGTGGCGGAATCGGGGGGCTGCGCTGGCAGCCGGCGTGGAGCCGTCGGTCATGCAGCCACAGTAGCCCGCGGGGGTGAACAGCGGGCGACGGATCATAGGCAGCTCATAGCGCAGGCCCAGCGGACATTTGGACGAGCGGGATGAACTGACTACCGCACCGCACAGGAGCCCCGCCCACTTCCCTGAACCAGACTCGAGGACCCCATGAACTACTCCATCACGACCCTGCCCGACCCGCACGCCGCCCGGCGCTCCCGCCGGCGCAAGACCGGTCTCATCGTGGGCGCCACCGCCCTCGGCCTCGTGGGCCTGCTCGGCACGGGCGGAACGGCGCTCGCCGTGGGCCAGGCGGTCGTGGCGCAGGCCACGTCCGGCAGCTCGACCACCGCGATCGTCGAGCCCGGCACCACCACGACCGGCCCGGGCTCCTCGTTCGGCCAGGTGGCGCCCTACGGCGGCGGCACCGGCAGCAGCAACGGGTACGGCTACAACTCGGGTTCGGGTTCGGGCTCCAGCGGCTTCGGATACGGCTCCGGCTCCGGAACGGGCTCCGCCTCCACCCAGACGGATGCCGTCGCCGCGTCGGCCGAGCAGACCGCCGGTGTCGTCACGATCGTCTCCGACCTCAGCTACCAGGGCGGGCAGGCCGCCGGCACGGGGATCGTGCTCACCTCCGACGGCCTGATCCTCACCAACAACCACGTGATCGAGGGATCGACCGCGGTGGAGGTCACCGACGAAGAGACCGGTGAGAGCTACTCGGCCACGGTCGTGGGCGTCGACCCCACGAACGACATCGCCGTGCTGCAGCTGGCCGACGCCAGCGGGCTCTCGACCAAGCCGCTCGCCACCGACTCGGCGGCGGCCGCCGTGGGGGATGCCGTCACCGCGGTCGGCAATGCCGAGGGAACCGGCGACCTCGTCGCCGCATCCGGAACCGTCACGGCCCTGCAGCAGAGCATCACCACCCAGAGCGAGTCGGGCGTCTCGAGCGAAGACCTCACCGGCCTCATCCAGGTCGACGCCGACATCGTCTCCGGCGACTCCGGCGGGCCGCTGCTGAACGCCGACGGCGCCGTGGTGGGCATCGACACGGCCGCCTCCTCGGGCTCGGCCGAGATCACCGGCTTCGCCATCCCCATCTCCACGGCGCTCGAGATCGCCTCGCAGATCGTCGCGGGCGACGAGTCGGGCACCGTGCAGATCGGCGCCTCGGGCTTCCTCGGCATCGGCCTGGCCCAGTCCACGGCCACGGCGACCGGCTCCGCCGCCGGCGCGCTCGTGGCGGGCGTCTACGAGAACACCCCCGCCGCCGAGGCGGGGCTCGTTGCCGGCGACACGATCACGGCGGTGAACGGTACCGCCGTGGCATCCGGAACCGCCCTGTCGGCCGCCATCGCGCAGATGGAGCCGGGAGAATCGGTGACCCTCGGCTGGACGACCGCCGCCGGCGCCGCCCAGTCGGCCACCGTGACGCTGATCGCGGGCCCCGCCGCCTGATCCGGACCGGTCGCCTCGAAGGCCCCCTGCCACCTCGGTGCAGGGGGCCTTCGTTCTGCACCTTGAGTCGAGTTGGCTCAACTTTTGCTGGGAGAACTTGACTCTCGATCCGCCTCGTGGAAAACTTGAGGTCACAAGGCTCAGGTCTTGAACAGACTTTCGATACGACAGCAACGCAACAGAAGGAGAACAGCCACATGGCTCGTGCAGTAGGCATCGACCTCGGAACCACCAACTCGGTGGTGGCCGTGCTCGAAGGTGGAGAGCCCACCGTCATCGCGAACGCGGAGGGTTTCCGCACCACCCCCTCGGTGGTCGCCTTCACCAAAGACGGCGAGGTGCTCGTCGGTGAGACCGCGAAGCGCCAGGCCGTCACCAACGTCGACCGCACCATCTCCAGCGTGAAGCGCCACATCGGCACCGACTGGAAGGCCGACATCGACGGCAAGAAGCTCACGCCGCAAGAGATCTCGGCCCGCATCCTGGCCAAGCTCAAGCGCGACGCCGAGTCGTACCTGGGCGACACCGTGACGGATGCCGTCATCACCGTTCCCGCGTACTTCAACGACTCCGAGCGCCAGGCCACGAAGGAGGCCGGCGAGATCGCGGGCCTCAACGTGCTGCGCATCATCAACGAGCCCACCGCGGCGGCGCTCGCCTACGGCCTCGACAAGGGCAAGGAAGACGAGCTCATCCTGGTCTTCGACCTCGGTGGCGGAACCTTCGACGTGTCGCTGCTCGAAGTGGGTAAAGACGACGACTTCAGCACCATCCAGGTGCGTTCCACCTCGGGCGACAACCGCCTCGGCGGCGACGACTGGGACCAGCGGATCGTCGACTACCTGATCAAGCAGTTCAAAGACACCACCGGCGTCGACGTCTCCAACGACAAGATCGCCAAGCAGCGCCTCAAGGAGGCCGCGGAGCAGGCCAAGAAGGAGCTCTCCTCGGGCATGTCGGCCAGCATCACGCTGCCCTACCTCTCGCTCACCGAGAACGGCCC
>NZ_JAHFUW010000016.1 GCF_023264855.1 Herbiconiux sp.
TTGTCGGCGCGCACGATCATGGCGATGTTGCCCGAGGCGGGCGCCTCGTCGATGGCCACGATCGGCACGCTGGCGTCGTTGGCGTACTCGATCGCCGGCACGATGGCATCCGCGTCGCCCACCGAGATGACCAGGCCCTTGGCGCCCTTGTTGATGAGGGTCTGGATGTCGGTGAGCTGCTGGGCGGCGTCGCGGTCGGCGTTGGTGGCCGGGATGGTGCCGTAGCCCTCTTCCGCGAAGCGCTCCATCGAGCCGACGTTCTCGGCGTTCTGGAACGGGTCGGTGTGCGGCTGGGAGTAGCTGAGCAGGATTTCGCTCTTGGGGGGTGTCGGCGCTGATCGCGGTGGATCCCTCGCTCGAGCATCCGGCGAGCAGCAGGGCGCTCGCGGTCAGGCCGGCAAGCACGACTCCCGTTTTCGCTGTGGTTCGCATTGCGGACTTCCTCTCTGAAGTGGCAGGACTACGGATGCTCCGGCGGCACGCCGGGACTCCGAACAGGTCGTACGGATTGTACGTACAGAACATACATCGCAGATCGCGACCTGCACGAGTCGTCTGTTCTGTACGTACAGACTCGACAATACGGACTGTAGGACGCTACTGTGAAGGCCGAACCGCGATCCACCCCGGAAGGACTTGCAATGGCATTGGTCAGTGGCCTGGAAGTAATCGACGAATGCGTGTCACGCGGCCTCGTGGCCGGCGCCTTCAACACCACCAACCTCGAGACGACGATGGGGATCGTCGACGCCATCGAGCGGGTCGGGGTGCCCACCTTCATCCAGGTCGCCCCCACCAACGTGGCGCTCTCGGGCTACGAGTACATCTACGACATGGTGTCGCGCCGCCTGGCGGACACCTCGGTGCCCGTGGCCCTGCACCTGGACCACGGCAAGTCGCTCGACGCGGTCGAATCGGCTCTCGCCGCCCGCTTCACCTCGATCATGATCGACGACTCCGAGGCCTCGTTCGATGACAACGTCGCCACCTCGGCCAAGGCCCGTGCGATGTGCGGCCCCGACATCGCCCTCGAGGCCGAACTCGGCAGCATCGGCGGCAAAGAGGACGACGTCGCCCCCGAGTACGCGAACACCACGAACCCGGCCCAGGTCGCCCCGTTCATCGAGGCCGTCGGCGTCGACATGCTCGCTGTCTCGGTCGGCAACGTGCACGGCTTCGCGCCGAACGCCCGCATCGACTTCGACCTGCTCGCCCGGGTTCGTGAGGCGGCCGGCAGCGTGCCCCTCGTCGTGCACGGCGGATCGGGCCTGCCCGCCGAACAGCTCGGCCGGCTGAACGAGTTCGGTGTGGTGAAGGTCAACGTGGCCAGCGATCTGCGGAACGCGATGATCCGCAGCTACGGCGAGGCCTTCGTCGCCAACCCCGACGAGACCTCCCTGATCCGGGTGGCGAAGGACTCCGTCATCGCCATCGCCGACGTCGTCGAGCGCCGCATCCGCATCCTGAACCCCTCGGTCGCCTAGGCGGCGCGCCCGCGCCCGCACCCGCACCTGAAGCAAGGAAACCCCCAGTGCTACCTACGATCACCGTCGACGTGGGCACCACGAGCGTCAAGCTCTGCCTGTTCGATGCCGCCGGAACCCTGCTCGCCTCGGCACGCCAGGCCACCCCGACGGTCGCGGATGCCTGGGGCGAGATCTACGACGTCGACGCGCTGTGGGCGGTCGTCTCCGGCTTCGCCGCCGGGCTCCCGGCCGGGCAGCGGGCGTCGACGCGGCGCATCGCGATCACCGGTGTGGGGGAGTCGGGCGGGCTCGTGCGGCCCGACGGCTCGCTCGCCTCGCCGATGATCTTGTGGCACGACCACCGCGGCGCCGAGTACCTGGCGCGGCTCTCGGCGGCCGACCGCTCGCGCATCTACCGTGTGACCGGGCTGCCGGTGAACGGCAACTACGGGTTGTCGAAGGTGGCGTGGGCGGCCGATCGGGTGACGGATGCCGCGGGCGCCGGTGCGGCATCCGGTGCTCTCGACGGGCTCCAGTGGCTGAACGTGTCGGAATACCTGGCGGCGCGGATGACCGGCCGGCGCTGGTCGGAGTACTCGCTGGCCAGCCGCACCATGGCGCTGGATCTGACGACCCGCGGGTGGTCGGCGGAGGTGTGCGGGCTGCTCGGGTTGCCGGTCTCCCTGTTCCCGGAGCTGCGAGCCGCGACCTCGGGATCGGTGGTCACCGCGGAGTTCGCGCAGGCGGCCGGCCTGGCCGAGGACGTCGTGGTGCACGTCGCCGGGCACGACCACATCGTGGGTGCCGTGGGTGCGGGGCTCGCGCAGGGCGAGCTGCTGAACTCGACCGGCACCACCGAGGGGCTGCTGCTGCTCGGCACCGCGCCGGTGCTCGACGAGCACGCCGAGGCGTCCAAGCTCGCGAACGGTCTGGTGGGCGACGGCGCCGACTACGCCCTGTTCGCCTCGATTCCGACCGGCGGATCCGCGTTCCAGACGCTGCAGGGCCTTTTCGGTCAGTCGCCGGACGAGCTCACCGCGACCGTCGCGCGCGTGCACGAGCGGTACCTCGCCGGGTCGCTCGACCCGCGCACCGCTCCGCTGGTGCTGCCGCAGTTCCGCGGCAGCCCGCCGCCCACGAAGAACGCACGGGCACGCGGCATCATCGCCGGACTGGCGACGGACGCGACGGCCGACGACATCGTGTTCGGCTGCTTCCTCGGCCTGGTTCTGCAGTTCCGCGACGTGCTGGCGCTGTTCCGCGCCGAGCCGGTGCTGGTGAAGGTGATCGGGCCCGCCGGCCGCAATCCGCTCTGGATGCAGCTCAAAGCCGACCTGCTCGGGCGCCCGCTGAGCGTCTCGCAGTTTCCCGAAGTGGTGTCGCGGGGCGCGCAGGCGCTCGCATCCGGAACCGTCGCCTCGTGGGCGGACTGCTCGCCCGAAGAGGTGCGGCCCGACCCGGCGCGCACCGCCGTTCTGGCCGAGTGGGCCGATGGTGTCCGGGCGCAGTGGCAGTACCTGTTGGGGTTCCCCGCATGACGACGCTGGTGGCCGGGATCGACTCGAGCACGCAGAGCTGCAAGGTGTCGGTGCGCGATCTGGAGACGGGGCGGATGGTGCGTGAGGGCAAGGCCGTGCATCCGGCGGCCACGATCCTCGACCCCGAGTGCTGGTGGGACGCCCTGCTGCTCGCCGTGAACCGCGCCGGCGGGCTGCAGGACGTCGCCGCGATCGCGGTGAGCGGGCAGCAGCACACGCCGATCTTCCTGGATGCGAGCGGGGCCGTGACGGCGCAGTCGCCGCTCTGGAACGACACCGGATCGCATCCGCAGATGGTGGCGCTGAACGAGGAGCTCGGGCGCGACGAGTGGATCCGGCGCACGGGACTGCCGCTCACGCTGTCGGACACCGTGGTGAAGCTGCGCTGGCTGCGGGACGTCGATCCCGACGCCGCGCGCCGGACGGCCGCGGTCGCGGTGGTGCACGACTGGCTCACCTGGCGGCTGATGGGCTTCGGGGCCGGCTCGGGCGCCGCGGGGCTGGACCGGCTGACGACGGATCGCTCGGAGGCGAGCGGAACCGCCTACTGGTCGGGCGAGACCGAGCAGTACACGCCGGATCTCTTCGAGCACGCCTTCGGTCACGCGGCGGTGCTGCCGCGCATCCTGGGGCCCCTCGACACGGCGGGGCTGACCGGCGGCGGTCTTCCGGGCATCCCGGCGGGCATCCCGCTCGGGGTGGGCAGCGGTGACAACGCCGCCGCCTCGCTGGCGCTGGGGCTGGCAGAGGGTGACGTCGTGCTCTCGCTCGGCACCTCGGGGGTGGTCTACACCCGCACCGCTTCACCGGTTCACGACTATGCCGGGTACGTCTGCAGCTACGCGGATGCGACCGGAGACCACCTTCCGCTGGTGGCGACGCTGAATGCGGCCCGCAATTTCGACCTGGGCGCCGCACTGCTCGACTGTACGCACGCCGAACTCTCGGCGCTCGCCCTCGAGGCCGCGCCCGGGTCGGGCGGACTCACGCTGCTGCCGTACTTCGAGGGCGAGCGCACCCCCGACCTGCCGCATGAGCGCGGCTCGCTGCTCGGCGCCTCGCTGCTGAACTTCACCCGGCCGAACTTCGCCCGCGCGGTGATCGAGGGCACTCTGGCCAGCCAGACGGTGATGCTCGACGCGCTGCGCTCCTGCGGGATCTCGGTGTCGCGCCTGCTGCTGATCGGCGGTGCGGCGCAGAGTCCGGCCGTGCAGCAGATCCTGGCCCAGATGGTGGACGTGCCGGTCGCCCTGCCCGCCTTCGACGAGTACGTCACCAAGGGCGCGGCCCTGCAGGCGGCCTCCACCCTCACGGGTGCCTTCCCCTCGTGGCCGGTCTCCGTCACCACCCTGCCCCCGGCCTCCCCCGAGCCGCACATCGGAGCCCAGCACCGGGCGGCCCAGTCCGCCCTCGGCTATGCCTCCCTCTACCCGGATCCCGTCCGGCCAGGCTGCGATCAAAGTGAGGTACACTCAATAAACGAATGAGGATCGAGGTCGGGATGAAGAGTAAGTCAGTCCTGAGGGCCGCTCTCGCGGTCGTCGTGCTTGCATCGCTGAGTGGGGCGGCCGGGGCGGCCGGGGCGAGTCCGGCTCGAGCGGAGGGCGTCAAAGACTGCCCGATCGCTCCGCCCGACGAACCGGGGGTCTACCGTCTCGGCGGGTCCGATCGATACGCCGTCTCGGCCACGATCTCCCAGGCGGCGTTCGTCTCCACCGGCGGCACGGTCTACATCGCCTCGGGTGAGACTTTTCCGGATGCGTTGTCCGGTTCGGCGGCGGCGGGCCTCGACGGGGCACCGGTTCTGCTGGTCACGCGCACGGACGTGACGCCCGAGGTTCGCTCCGAACTGATCCGGCTGGCGCCGCGGAGGATCGTCGTGCTCGGCGGTACGGCCACGATCTCGACCGAGCTCGAGAGCTCGCTCGGCAGTTTCGCGCCGATCGTCGACCGAATCGCTGGGGCCGATCGTTTCGAGGTGTCGGCGAATATCGCCCGCAGCGCCTTTTCGCGATCCACTCGCACCGCCTATGTAGCCTCCGGGAGCGGCTTCGCCGACGCGCTCTCGGCCTCTGCCGCGGCGGGTGCCGAGGATGGGCCGGTACTGCTGGTCGAGAGAGACGAGGTGCCGGTCTCGATTGTGCGTGCTCTCGCGAGCTTCCCCGACCTGGAGCGGATCATCGTGGTGGGGGGACCGAGCTCCGTCAGCGATGCCGTCGTCGGCCGTCTGGCCGCCTTCGCGAGCACGACCCGCATCTCGGGTGTGGACCGGTTCGAGGTGTCAGTCAACACCTCACGAGATGAGTTCTGCTCCAACCTCGATGCCGTCCTGATCGCATCCGGGGCAGTCTTTTCCGATGCCTTGGCGGGGTCGGCCGCCGCCACCGCCTTCGGTTCACCTGTTCTCCTGGTAGCCGGTGACGCGATCCCCGACGCGGTCGCACGGGAACTACGGCGATTGAACCCCGACCAGATCGGTGTGCTCGGTGGCCCCAATACGATCTCGGACGGCGTCCTCGAGCAGTTGAAAGACTACGTGCGTTCCTGACACTCCCCAGGCTGGGGCGCACCTCGCGCAATAGGATCGGTTCGGTCTTGGTGCCGGTTCGGTCTAGGGGAGGTGCGGTGGTGGGCAGTAGCAGTCGGCGGCCCGTCGCGTGCGGCGTCGACGTCGGAACCACCAACGCCAAGGTCGTGCTGATCGGGGAGGACGGCGCGGTGCTCGCGCGGGCCGGGCGGCCGACGCCCCGCGACGCCGAGGGACAGTGGGTCGACGCCGACGCGCTGTTCGCCGCCATCGAGGAGATGGTGCTCGAGGCCTGCGGCGACGACTACGAGATCCACGCGATCTGCGCGGCGGGTGTGGGGGAGGACGGCGTGCTCGTCGACTCCGCATCGCGGCCGCTCTCGAAGGCGCTGGCCTGGTTCGATCCGCGTCGGCACGGGGTCTTCCGCGCGCTTCGCGCCGATCTGCGCGACGACGAGGCCTTCGACGCCGAGACCGATCCGGTACGCACGCTCGTGGGCTGGGCCTGGTCGCGCGCCGAGCTCGAGGGTGCGGGTGCGGATGTCGCCTCAGCCCGCAGCTGGGTGGCGCTCGCCGACCTGGCAGGGGTGCGCTGGAGCGGCCGGGCCTTCCTCAGCGACACCCTCGCCTCGCGCACCGGCGCCTGGCGCGCCGCCGACCGGGAGTGGTCGGCCGAACGGGTCGCGCTGACGCTCGGCTCGGCCGACCTGCTGCCACCCGTGGTGCGGACCGGCGACGTCGTGGGCGCGGTGGACTCTCCGGCGCTTCGCGCGGCGGGAGTGCTGGCATCCGACGCCATCACCGTCGCGGGCGGCCACGATCACCCGATCGGCGGCTGGGGCGTCGACCAGCTGGTGCCCGGCGCGGTGCTCGACTCCATGGGCACGGCCGAGGTGATCGTGGCGCAGTCGCTCCGACCCGGGTTGCGGCGGCACGAGCACGTCGACGTGGCGCCCGGCATCCGCTCGGAGGGCAGCACGCTGCTGCGGGTCGAAGAGCTCGCCCGCAACGTGGAGTGGGCTTCGCAGGATCCGGAGGTGGCGGCCCGGATCCGACTCCTGTTGCAGGGCGGCGTCGAGCCCGAGCCGGTTCTGGATGCCGGCTACTTCGTGCCCGGTCCGCGCGGCGGCGGCCGCCCCTCGTACTCGCTCGACGCTCCGAGCGACCCGCTGGCCCGGGCCTCGGCGGTGCTCGGCGCGCTCGCCGCGGTCGGGCGGGATGCCGTGCTCGCGGTGGATCGCGTCGCCGAGTCTGCTCCGCACGACGATGCGGCCAGGCCCCGCGAGGTGCGGCTCGCCGGCGGCTGGGCCCGTTCGCCGGGCTGGCTCGAGATCAAGGCCGCCGTCACCGGCCGCCCGACCGCCGTCATCGCCGAGCCCGAGGTCACCGCCGTCGGCGCTGCCCTACTCGCCGCCCGCGCCCGAGGCTGGGCGCCCGATCCGGCCGTCGCTCTCGGCCGGCTCTGATCCTCGCGGGGTCAGCTCGCGGCGACGTTGACCTCGAGCGGCACCACATCGGTGCGCACCCAGGTCTCGTAGTAGTCGAAGCGCTGCTCGTCGTGGCCCCAGGAGAGCGACCCCACCTGCAGCACCGGGGCATCCGGGGGCAGTTGGAGGTGCGCCGCCACCGTCTCGGGCGCCGGCAGGGAGCGGATGACGCGGCGGGCGCTGCTGGTGATGAAACCGGCCTCGCGCAGGGTGACGTTCACCGATCCGGTGCCCGCGAGCACGTCGTCGGCGGCGGCGATGGTCTGCCCGGCGCCGCCCGGGAACCAGTTGGTGCTGAACATGCCCACCCGGCCGTCGAGCGAGCGCACGCGCTCCAGGGCGAACACCTCTTCGGTGGCATCCAGGCCGAGTGCCTCGCTGACGTGGGCGGGCGGCACACGGAATCGCGCATCCACCACGGTCGTGGTGATGCCGGTCTGGCCGTGGCGCAGCTGCAGTTCGAGAAAGCCCTGGGCGTCTTGGATGATCCAGCCCGACGACTGCTCGGGCACGGCCGCGAACACGCCCCGGCGCGGCACGCGACGCGCGTAGCCCTCCGTCTCCAGCTTGGACAGGGTCTGGCGTACTGTTGCGCGGGAGAGGCCGAATTCGCGGCAGAGTTCGAGCTCGCTCGGCAGCCGCTCGTCGGTGGGGAAGTCGCCGCTGCGCACCCGGTCTCTCAGGATGTCGAACAACTGCTCGTAATAGGGGACCGGGGACTCCCGCTCGATCGTCTGCGACACTGCACCTCTCCTTTGCCCGCCATCGTACTGTGTCTGGTCGGATTCGTCTGAGCTAAATGTACAGACAGCGCGGACAACAGCCGTGCAATGCCCGAGGGTGACCCGCACATGCCGAAGGCCCCCGCCGATCGGAGTCGTGCGGAGGCCTTCGGTGCGGCGCGGGTCAGTTCTGCGCGGGCAGCCTCTTCACCGAGTCGAAGAGGAACCGGTAGCTGAAGCCGGCGATCAGCGCGCCGACGATCGGGAACACGATGAACACCCAGAGCTGCGCGAGCCAGTCGCCTCCGCCGAAGATTGCCGTGGCGATGGAGCGGGCCGGGTTCAGCGAGGCGTTGTCGATCGGGATGGTGACCAGCAGCATGATCGTGAGCGTGAAGCCGATCGCGATCGGCGCGAAGCCGTAGACCGCACGGGCGTGCGTGACGCCGAGGATCACCAGCAGGAAGAGGAAGGTGATGATGATCTCGGCGGCGATCGCCGAGCCGATGCCGAAGCCGCCGGGGGAGAGCTCGCCGTAGCCGTTGGAGACGAAGCCGCCGGCGATCGCGTCGTCGAGGAAGCCCCCGGGGCCGCCCGAGGCGAGGGCGAAGATCGCGGTGGCGCCGACGATCGCACCGACCAGCTGCGCCACGATGTATCCGGGCGCATCCTTCCAGGCGAAGCGGCCGGCCGCGGCCAGGCCCAGGGTGACCGCCGGGTTGAAGTGACCGCCGGAGATCGGGCCGAAGGCGTAGGCGCCGATCATGACCGTGAGGCCGAGGGTGAGGGCGACGCCGAGGAAGCCGACGCCGAGCGGGGTGCCGTCGGCGAAGCCGAAGGTGGCCGAGAACGTGGCGGCGCCCACCAGGGCGAACACGAGCAGGAAGGTTCCCGCGACCTCGGCGATCAGCTTCGCGACGAGCGAGGGTTCGGAGGGTTCAGGAGCAGCGGGGTACGACACGGTCGATCCAATCATCAGCGGCGAGGGGCGCGCACGAATGAAGACCCCCAGCGGGTCGACCCCCGAGGCGTCCCGATTCCCCCCTGAGTTCGGCGCGCCTCCTCAGGCTAGTGGCTGAGTGTTGCCTGTGTGAAACTGTGACGACGTGTGTCGTTCACCGCGTCACGGCGATGAGCACGAGCGCCGCCGTGCCGCCGACGAGCAAGACCGCGCCGGCCAGCTGGGCGAGCAGGTGCCGGGAGAAGCGGAGCCGGGGGTGGTAGGTGCCCGGTCGGGGCTGTGTGGAACGGTAGGCCTGGGGTGCGGGCGTGGGTGTCGCTGCGGGTGTGGGTGCGGGTGCCGATACCGGTGCCGCTGGCCGAGTCGGCAGGGGCGCCGGATGCTCGGCCGGCGCTCGCCGTCGGGTGACGTCGACCTCCCAGAGGAAGTCCTCGAACGTCTCGTCGTCGGTGGCTTCGCGGTGGCGGGTCATCTTCCGAGGCTAGGTGGGGGCATCGGGGGTGTCGATGGGGAGAAGTGCCCATCGGGAGGGTCGTCCCGGCAGCGCGGCTCGGGTCCTGCCACCCGGGAGTGCGGTCGGTGAACGGCGTGGCATCCGCCGATGTCGGTGGTGCGGCGCACAATGGGCGCATGAACGATTTCGAGACATGCGAACGGTGTGACGGCTCGGGCGCCGACCCGCGCCAGGGCTTCGAGCTCGATCAGGTCGACCTCTGCATCGAGTGTCGCGGCGACGGTGTCGTCGTGACCGTCGAGCGCGAGTTCGTGCTGGCACGCGCCGCCTGACCGCCGGAAGACGATGGGTGAACCGCTCGAGAGAGCGGCCCGGTTCCGGCGAAGGCACGTTGCGTTGGAAACGAACGGGTAACGAATTCCGAAGGGGGATGCGCGGCATCCGCTCTCGGAGGACGATTCTGGATGTAAGGGCCTGAGTGGAAGGGCCTGGGTGAAAGGGGACGGCGATGGGGCGACAGAACTATCGCCGGGCGAGCCCCGCGATGAGCCCATCAGGCCTCTCCGCGCCGCACGGCGATCCCTACGCCGACTACCTCAAGTGGGTTTCGCAGGGCCGCCCCTCGCTCGGTGGCTCGGCGGCGGCGCGCCCCGAGGCCGGCACGGTTCTCATCAGCGAACACGTGCAGGTGCAAGAGCTCGGCGCCCTCCCCGAACTGCAGAACCTGCACGAGCCCGCCAAGCCCCCGCTCTGGCAGCGCATCACGGGAGCCCTCCGCCGCCGCTGACCGCGCGCGGGGCTCGCGCACGGCTTCACGCGAAGCGGCCGCGATTTCCGCCCAGCCCCGCGTCGCCCCGGCGTCGACGAGGCGTTCCTGAGTTCTCGCTCGCCGGCGAGCCGCCGGGTTCCTTCTCGCCCATCGACAGGGCATGGTCGCGATTGCGGTTCTCGAACGCATGGCGCATGGCGTGCGCCGCCTCGGGCGAGATACCGCGGGCGATCGCGGCGCCGCGCCAGTCGGTCGTGCGTTCGGCGACGTCTCGGATGATGCTCTCGGCAGCGTGACGGCTCAGCCGGAAGGCATCATGGGTGTCGCGGAGCTCGCGGATGTCGCGACCCATCCGCTCGCCGCCGTCGGTGATCGGAGTGGCCTCCACTCGATCGGGTTGGCGATTCGGTTCCAGGTCGAAGACCGGGGAGATGCTCCAGCCCTCGGCCACACGCAGGAAGCCGTGATTGCGCAGGTGGTCGTCGACGTTCCCGATCAGCAGGTTCAGTGCGATCCGCCGGAAGAGAGCGGCCTGATCGCGCGCCGGAGCAGAGCTGGACAGGGCGAGAGTGTCCGACAGATGCGAGTACGACGACGGATCGCTGTCGACCTTCGTCACGAGCGAATGGGCACTGATGTAGCCGATGCGCCGGACGCCGTCACGGTCGAAGCGGCGAGTCAGGAGGATGGAGTTCGAATCCCGGATGCGGACGAGCTCGAACGGCGGGGTGTCGATGCCGGCGGCGCGAGCCAGATCGAGGGCAGCGGCCTCCCACGCCATGGGATTGTTGAACTCGGTCTCGCGAGCGAACTTGGCGATCCAGAGCGTACCCTCCCGGCTCACGATCGCCTTGGGGCGTGCACCCCCGGCGCTCGTGCCGGCGTCGAGGAGGATTCGTAGTTCGTCGTCGGATTCGACGCCGTGCTCGAACGCGCGGGCGGCCGTGATGATGCGCTCGAGGTCGTGCACCTTCGCGACCGGGTGCGGATGTGCCCCGAGGTATCCCCGGTCGTCGCTGAGCCGGAGGGCTCCCTGGCGTGTCGCGTCGTTGACGTGCACCAGGTAGTCGAATGACGTGACGGCCTTGGTGCCGGCGCGGATGATCCGCCTGCCCCAGTCATCCGGCATGGCGTCGCCCAGAGCGCCCAGCGCCGGCCGCCCGGCCCAGGTGCGCAGTGGGCCGAGGCTTCGAGGCAGGTCGGGCGAGAGGTCGTAACCGCGGCGCTCGGCGAGGTACTCGTCGGCGTAGCGGAAGACCAGCGATGGGGATGCGCTCCCGGGTGCGCCCTCACTGGTCACCGTTCCAGCGGTCACCTCGACGCCGTCGGGCAGGACGACGTGGACGGTCGCCCGAGTGGGGCGGTCGTTCACGAATCCTCCTCGGTCCGTGATCTGCGACCGGGCACTCGCACACGCTCGACCGAGGCGCGCGCGAGGTTCTGCACGCCGAACTCGCTGTTGATCGGGTCTGTGGCCTCGATCACGGGCGCCAGGAGGCCCAGGATCCGGAGAACGGCGAGGAGGTTCTCGGTCGATGCGGAGCGACCGGTCTCGATCGCACGGAGGGTGTCGCGGGAGACGCCGGCGCGGTCAGCCACCATCTCGGCGGTCAGCCCGGCGATCTTCCGCCACGAACGCACATGGGCGCCGAGGCGCGCCAGCTCGCGGGAGACTGCCGGGCTTGTGGCCGCCACGATCATCCATTCTCATTAGCGCCGAATATTATCGCCATTATAGCGCTTAATGGCGGGATTTTGCGGCGGTAAACTCTTCAATAGCTCGCGCGGCCGGGCTCTCCCGTGCTCGGCTGCGTTCCGGGTTGGCCCGGGGCCGGGATGTAGCGGTCGGCCAGCGCTTCGGATGCGCGGGCGAGCAGGGCGACATCCGCACCCACCAGGATGAACGCGGCGCCGGCGGCCAGGTAGCGGCGCGCGAGCGGCTCGGCGAAGGCGTTCACGCCGGCCGGCACTCCCGCGGCCACGGCCACGGCGATGCAGTGCTCGACCGCGGCGATCACCTCGGGGTGGTCCTGCAGGCCGAGGTGGCCCATCGAGGCCGCGAGGTCGGAGGGGCCGAGGAAGACGCCGGCCAGGCCGTCGACCGCCACGATCGACTCGATGTTCTCCACGGCCTCGGCCGACTCGATCTGCACGATCACCGAGATGCGCTCGGCTGCCGTGGCGAGGTACTCGGGGGTGCGGTTCCAGCGTGAGGCCCGCGCGAGCGCCGATCCGACGCCCCGGATGCCCCGGGGCGGGTAGTGCACGCTGCGCACGGCGAGCTCGGCCAGCTCGGCCGTGTCGACCATGGGCACGAGCAGCGTCTGCGTTCCGAGATCGAGGTACTGCTTGATGATGACCGGGTCGAGCACCGGAGGCCGCACCACCGGCAGGATCGGGTAGCCGTGCACCGCCTGCAGCTGCGCGAGCAGCGACTCGAGGCCGTTGGGGGAGTGCTCGGCGTCGATCAGCAGCCAGTCCAGGCCCGAGCCCGCACAGAGCTCCGCGATCAGCGGGCTGCCGCTGCACACCCACATGCCGGCGAGTGGCCGGTCGTGGGCGGCGAGCGCGGCGGCGAAGCCGGCGTCCGGCTCGATGGGGGCGGGGACGGATGCACCGGATGCACCGGATGCACTCACTGGAACGTGCACGTCACGACTCCCAACGGTCCGTAGTCGGCGAACACCGAGTCGCCCGCGAACACCCACATCGGCCGGGTGAACGACCCGGCGAGGATGAGTTCGCCCGCCTTCAACGTGTCGCCGTGCGGCGCGATCTTGTTCGCCAGCCAGGCGACGCCGTTGGCGGGGTTGTTGAGCACGCCGCCCGCGAGACCGGTCTCCTCGATGCCCTCGTTGCGGTAGAGCATCGCGCCCACCCACCGCAGGTCGAGCTCGTCGGGCCGCACGGGGCGCCCGCCGATCACCATCACGCCCATCGCCGCGTTGTCGCTGATGGTGTCGACGATGGTGCGCCCCTCCATCTCGATGCGCGAGTCGAGGATCTCCAGGGCCGGCACCACGTATTCGGTGGCCGCGAGCACGTCGAAGAGCGTGCATCCGGGGCCCGACAGGTCGGACTTGAGCCGGAAGGCGAGCTCCACCTCGACCCGCGGATGCGTGTAGACGCCCCAGTCGAGCACGGCGCCGCTCTCGAGCACCATGTCGTCGAAGATGATGCCGAAGTCGGGCTCGGTGATGCCGGTCGCCGCCTGCATCGCCTTCGAGGTGAGGCCGATCTTGTGGCCGACGAGCGTGCGGCCGGCGGCTTCGTTGCGGGATCGCCAGAGCGACTGCACCCGGTACGAATCCTCGATGGTCATCTCCGGATGGCGTGCGGTGATCAGGGGAACCGGCGTGCGGCTGTGGGCCGCCTCCACCAATTCGTCCGCGATCGCGGTGATCGTCTCCTCGTCGAGCATGACGTCCTCGTCTCTTCTCGCTCCGTGCCGGAGGGTCGTTTCATGCTGGCACGAAAATGATTGCTTGCATCGTCGATCATATCGTATATCATTTGTGCATGACCTACGAAGAAGTCCGGTCCCCATTCGACCCGGCCGGCGCCGACCGCCCCGGCAAGGTGATCGCCCTGCACCTGAACTACCCCAGCCGCATCGCGCAGCGCGGCCGCACGCCCGCCCAGCCCTCCTACTTCGTCAAGCCCAGCACCTCGGTGTCCGCCAGCGGCACGCCGATCGAGCGCCCGGCCGGCACCGAGCTGCTGGCCTTCGAGGGCGAGATCGCCCTGGTGATCGGCCAGACCGCCCGCGGCGTCGCCCAGGACGGCGCCTGGGCCTACGTGCGATCCGTCACCGCGGCGAACGACTTCGGCGTCTACGACCTGCGCTACGCCGACAAGGGCTCGAACCTGCGCTCGAAGGGCGGCGACGGCTTCACCCCGCTCGGCCCGGCCCTGATCGACGCCCGCACGGTCGATCCGGCCGCCCTGCGCATCCGCACCTGGGTCGACGGCGAGCTCGTGCAAGACGACACCACCGGCACGCTCGTGTTCCCGTTCGAGCAGCTCGTCGCCGACCTCTCGCAGCTGATCACGCTCGAGCCGGGCGACGTCATCCTCACCGGAACCCCCGCCGGGTCGAGCGTGGTGCTGCCGGGGCAGACCGTCGAGGTGGAGGTCGACGCTCCGGATGCTGCGGGCACGCCGTCGACCGGCCGTCTCGTCACGCACGTGGTCGAGGGCGCGTCACGCCCGGGAGCCTTCGGCGCCGGTCCGAAGATCGACGACCTGCAGCGCGCCGAGGCCTGGGGCAGCCCCGAGGCCGCGGGCCTCGAACCCGCCTGGCAGCTCACCGAGGAGCGTCGCACGAAGCTCGCTTCGGTCGCCACCGCCACCCTCAGCTCGCAGCTGCGCAAGCTCGGCTTCGACGACGTGAGCATCGACGGCGTGCGGCCCACGCATCCGGGCGAGAAGATGATCGGCCGTGCCCGCACGCTGCGCTTCATCCCCGCCCGCTCCGACCTGTTCGCCTCCCACGGCGGCGGCTACAACGCCCAGAAGCGCGCCTTCGACGGGCTGAATCCCGGCGACGTCCTCGTGATCGAGGCCCGCGGCGAATCCGGAACCGGAACCGTCGGCGACATCCTCGCCCTTCGCGCCCAGGTGCGGGGCGCGGCCGGGATCGTGACCGACGGCGGCATCCGCGACATCGCCGCGGTCTCGGCGCTCGGCATCCCGGCCTACTCGCAGGGCGGGCACCCCGCCGTACTCGGGCGCCGGCACGTGCCGTGGGACGTCGACGTGACGATCGCCTGCGGCGGCGCCGCGGTGCAGCCCGGCGACGTGATCGTGGGCGACGACGACGGGGTGCTCGTCATTCCGCCGCACCTGGTCGACGAGGTGGTTGACGCCGCGATCGTGCAGGAGCGCGAGGAGGAGTTCATCGCCGCCCGGGTCGCCGAGGGCGAGTCGGTCGACGGGCTCTACCCAATGAACGCGGCCTGGAAGGCGCGGTTCGCCGAGCAGGCCGCGAACGAGCAGCCCACGAACGAGCAGGCCACGAACGACCAGACGGAGGCCACCCGCGATGGCGAATGAGATCCCCGAGACCGAGACCGTGACGCAGGCCCAGTCGGCGCAGAGCAAGTCCGAGCGCGCCTACTCCTACATCAAGGAGCGCATCGAGAACGGCAGCTACACACCCGGCTACCGCCTCGTGCTCGGCCAGATCGCGAAGCAGCTGGAGATCAGCGTGGTGCCCGTGCGCGAAGCCATCCGCCGCCTCGAGGCCGAGGGTGCCGTCACGTTCGAGCGCAACATCGGCGCGCAGGTCGCGATGGTCGACGAGCGCGAGTACTTCTACACGATGGAGACGCTGAGCCTCGTGGAGGGGATGGCGACCTCGCTGTCGGCCCCCTTCGTGACGCCGCTCGACCTCGTCGAAGCGCGCGACATCAATGCGGCGATGCGCGACTGCCTCGACCACTTCGATCCGCACCGCTTCACCGAGCTGAACCGCGAGTTCCACGCCGTGATCTTCGAGCACTGCCCGAACCCGCACATCCTCGACCTCGTGCACCGCGGCTGGAAGCGCCTCGCCGTGCTGCGCGACTCGGTCTTCGGCTTCGTGCCCGGCCGCGCCCGCGAGTCGGTGGAGGAACACGAACGCCTGCTGCAGCTGATCGAGAGCGGTGCACCCGCCCTCGACATCGAGCTCGCCGCTCGCGCCCACCGCACCGGAACGCTCGACGCCCTCCTCCATCACCAGGCCAATCAGGCTCACCACTCCCATCCCGTGAATCAAGGACGATGACCATGACCACCCAGGAAACCCCCACCACCCAGGCGACTCAGCCCGCCACCCCCATCCCGCACATCCCCGAGGGTCTGCCGGAGCGCATCCAGCACTACATCGGCGGAGCCTTCGTCGACAGCGTCGGCGGCGAGACCTTCGACGTGCTCGACCCGGTGTCGAACGAGACCTACGTGCAGGCCGCGGCCGGCCAGAAAGCCGACATCGACCTCGCCGTCGCCGCCGCCCGCAAGGCCTTCGACGAGGGCCCCTGGCCCCGGATGCTGCCGCGGGCCCGCTCGCGCATCCTGAACAAGATCGCCGACATCGTGGAGTCGCGAGACGCCCGCCTCGCCGAGCTGGAGTCGTTCGACTCGGGGCTGCCGATCACGCAGGCGCTCGGCCAGGCGCAGCGCGCGGCCGAGAATTTCCGCTTCTTCGCCGACCTGATCGTGGCGCAGGCCGACGACACCTACAAGGTGCCCGGCCGTCAGCTCAACTACGTCAACCGCAAGCCGAAGGGCGTCGCGGGCCTGATCACGCCCTGGAACACCCCGTTCATGCTCGAGAGCTGGAAGCTCGCCCCGGCCCTGGCGTCCGGATGCACCGTGGTGCTGAAGCCGGCCGAGTTCACGCCGCTCTCGGCGAGCCTGTGGGCCGACATCTTCCGCGAGGCGGGCGTGCCCGACGGCGTGTTCAACCTCGTGAACGGTCTCGGTGAGGAGGCCGGCGACGCACTGGTGAAGCACACCGACGTGCAGCTGATCTCGTTCACCGGCGAGAGCTCGACCGGGCAGCTGATCTTCGCGAACTGCGCGCCCACCCTCAAGGGCATGTCGATGGAGCTCGGCGGCAAGTCGCCGGCCGTGATCTTCGCCGACGCCGATCTGGATGCCGCTCTCGACTCGACCCTGTTCGGCGTGTTCTCGCTGAACGGCGAGCGCTGCACGGCCGGCTCGCGCATCCTGGTCGAGCGCCCCGTCTACGAGCAGTTCATCGAGCGCTACGCCGCCCGCGCCAAGAACATCGTGGTGGGCGACCCGCACGATCCGAAGACCGAGGTGGGCGCCCTCGTGCACCCCGAGCACTTCGCCAAGGTGATGAGCTACGTCGAGATCGGCAAGAGCGAGGGCCGCCTGCTCGCCGGTGGCGGACGCCCGGCGCACCTGCCGACCGGCAACTACGTCGAGCCGACGGTGTTCGCCGACGTGGCTCCGGATGCGCGCATCTTCCAGGAGGAGATCTTCGGCCCGGTCGTGGCGATCACGCCCTTCGACACCGAGGAGGAGGCGCTGGAGCTGGCCAACGGTGTGAAGTACGGCCTCGCCGCCTACATCTGGACCTCGAACCTCGAGCGCGCGCACACCTTCGCGCAGGCCGTGGACTCGGGCATGGTGTGGCTCAACTCGCACAACGTGCGCGACCTGCGCACCCCCTTCGGCGGCGTCAAGGCGAGCGGCCTCGGCCACGAGGGCGGCTACCGCTCGCTCGACTTCTACAGCGACCAGCAGGCCGTGCACATCACCCTCGGCCCCGTGCACACCGCCCGCTTCGGCGCCAACGCCCCCGCCGCCCACTGACCCCTCACGACTTCGAGAAAGACAGTTCAATGACGAATGACGACATCCTGACCGGACCCATCCCCACCCCCTCCGCGACGCCGCCGGACATCCTGCGCTGCGCGTACATGGAGATCGTGGTGACCGACCTCGCCAAGTCGCGCGAGTTCTACGTCGACATTCTCGGCCTCGTGGTGACCGAAGAAGACGAGAACGCGATCTACCTGCGCAGCTTCGAGGAGTTCATCCATCACAACCTCGTGCTGCGCCAGGGGCCGATCGCCGCGGTCGCCGCCTTCTCCTACCGGGTGCGCACGCCCGAAGACGTCGACCTCGCCGAGGCCTACTACAAGGAACTCGGCTGCCGCACCGAGCGCCGCAGCGACGGTTTCGTGAACGGCATCGGCGACTCCGTGCGGGTCACCGATCCGCTGGGCTTCCCGTACGAGTTCTTCTACTCGGTCGAGCACGTCGAACGCCTGGCCTGGCGCTACGACCTCTATGGCCCCGGCGCCCTCGTGCGCCTCGACCACTTCAACCAGGTGACCCCGGACGTGCCGCGCGGCCGCAAGTACCTCGAAGACCTCGGCTTCCGGGTGACCGAAGACATCCAGGACGAAGACGGCGTCACCTACGCCGCGTGGCTGCGCCGCAAGGACACCGTGCACGACACCGCCCTCACCGGCGGCGACGGCCCGCGGATGCACCACATCGCGTTCTCGACGCACGAGAAGCACAACATCCTCTACATCTGCGACAAGCTCGGCGCGTTGCGCAAGAGCGACCTGATCGAGCGCGGCCCCGGCCGGCACGGCGTCTCGAACGCGTTCTACCTCTACATCACCGACCCCGACGGTCACCGCGTGGAGATCTACACGCAGGACTACTACACCGGAGACCCCGACAACCCCGTCGTCACCTGGGACGTGCACGACAACCAGCGCCGCGACTGGTGGGGCAACCCGGTGGTGCCGAGCTGGTACACCGAGGCCTCCTTGGTGCTCGACCTCGACGGCAACCCGCAGCCCGTGATCAAGCGCACCGATGCCAGCGAGATGGCGGTCACCGTCGGTGCCGACGGCTTCTCGTACACCCGCAAGGACGACACGGTCGAGGGCTTCAAGCTCGGGAACACGCTGTGAGCGCCGCCGGCACGGGCCTCGCTCCGGCCGAGCAGGCGCTGCTCGACGGCGTTCCCACGAGGCTCTTCATCGGCGGCGAGTGGATGGATGCGGCATCCGGAAAGACCCTCGACGTCTACGACCCCGCGACCGGCGAGGTCATCGCGAGCATCGCGGATGCCGGCGTCGACGACGGTGCCCGGGCCCTGGATGCGGCCGTCGCCGCGCAGGCCGACTGGGCCGCGACCCCGCCCCGCGTACGCGGCGAGATCCTGCGCCGCACCTTCGACCTGCTGCAGGAGCGCAAAGAAGAAGCCGCGCTGCTGATGACCATCGAGATGGGCAAGCCGCTCGCCGAGGCGCGGGGAGAAGTCGCCTACGGCGGCGAGTTCCTGCGCTGGTTCAGCGAGGAGGCCGTGCGCATCTCGGGCCGCTACGGCTCGAACCCCGAGGGCACCGGCCGGATGATCGTCACCCAGCGCCCGGTCGGCCCGACCTTCCTCATCACCCCGTGGAACTTCCCGCTCGCGATGGCCACCCGCAAGCTCGCGCCCGCCATCGCGGCCGGCTGCACGAGCGTGATCAAGCCCGCCGCGCTCACCCCGCTGACGACGCTCTTCCTGGTGAAGCTGCTCGAAGAGGCCGGCCTACCCAAGGGTGTGGTCAACGTCGTCACCACGACCACGACCGGCCCGGTCTCCGGCGCGATCATCGCCGACCCGCGGCTGCGCAAGCTGTCGTTCACGGGTTCGACCCCGGTGGGCGTGCAGCTGCTCAAGCAGGCGGCCGACAACGTGCTGAAGACCTCGATGGAGCTCGGCGGCAACGCCCCGTTCGTGGTGTTCGACGACGCCGACCTCGACAAGGCCGTGGAGGGCGCGCTGCTGGCGAAGTTCCGCAACATCGGCCAGGCCTGCACCGCGGCGAACCGCTTCATCGTGCACGAGAAGGTGGCCGACGAGTTCGGCCGTCGCCTGGCCGAGCGGGTCAAGGCGTTCCGGATCGGGCGCGGCACCGAAGAGGGCGTGACGATCGGGCCGCTGATCGACGACAAGGCCGTGGCCAAGGTCGGCTCGCTCGTCGACGACGCCGTCGGGCGCGGGGCCACCCTGCTGACCGGCGGATCCGCCGTCGAGGGTCGCGGCTCGTTCTACGAGCCGACGGTGCTCGCCGACGTGCAGCAGGGCAGCGACATCCTGAGCGAGGAGATCTTCGGGCCGGTGGTGTCGATCATCCGCTTCACCGACGAGGCCGACGCCGTGGCCAAGGCCAACGCCACCGAGTACGGCCTGGTGGGGTACGTGTTCACGAAGGATCTGGCCCGCGGCCAGCGCCTGATCGACTCGATCGACACCGGCATGATGGGCCTCAACACGGGCGTGGTGTCGAACGCGGCGGCTCCCTTCGGCGGCGTGAAACAGTCGGGGCTAGGCCGCGAGGGCGGCTTCGAGGGCATCCACGAGTACCTCGAGACGAAGTACGTGCTGACACCCGATCCGTTCGCGTGATCACGATCCGGTGAACCTCCCGGGGTTCACCGGATCGCCCCGACTCGCGGCGCGATAAAATCACAACCAGCCCGCCCTGAACCCCGGCGGGCGACGACTCGCTATTACAAGGTGGTAATACGTGAACGAGATGGCTTCTCCCCGGCCGACCGGCCCCGTGCGTGCCACGGTGTCGAACGGATTCCGCGACTTCCGAGACGCCGTGGCGGGCTCGTTCGTGCCCTTGGAGGTCGGCAGCCTCGGCGCCGGCCCGTTCTGGGGCCGCCTGCGCACGGTCGACGTCGACGCCGTGCACGTCACCGAGGTGACGGCGACCCGGCACACCGTCGAGCGCACCCCGCTGCTGATCGAGGCGAACGATCCCCGGTACTACAAGGCGAGCCTGCAGGTCGCGGGCACCGGCCTCCTCATCCAGGACGGCCGGGAGGCGCTGCTGCAGCCCGGCGACCTGGCCATCTACGACACCGACCGGCCGTACTCGCTCGTCTTCGAAGACGACATCCGGATGCTCGTGCTGATGTTCCCGCGCGAGAGCATCGGCCTTCCGCCGGAGATGGTGGGGCAGCTCACCGCGCACCGCTTCTCCAGCGACGACGGGCTCGGCGGCATGATCATCCCGTTCCTGAACACGGTGTCGCAGAACATCGACCGGGTGGGCGGGCTCGCCGGGCCGCGGCTGGTGCAGACCGCGCTCGACCTGATCACCACGATGTTCGCCAGCGAGCTCGACCTGGAGGCGTCGTCCGGCGACTCGCACCAGCTGCTGATGCAGCAGATCCGGGGCTACATCGACGCGAACCTCGGCTCGCCCGAGCTGGGACCGGCGCAGATCGCCGCCGCGCACTTCATCTCCACCCGGCACCTGCACGGACTCTTCCGCGAGAAGGGCACGACGGTGTCGACCTGGGTCCGGGAACGTCGGCTCGACCGGTGCCGCCGCGATCTGGTCGACCCGCTGAACGCGCACCTCTCGGTGGGCGCGATCGCAGCGCGCTGGGGATTTCTGGACGCTGCGCACTTCTCGCGCGTGTTCAAGGCGGCGCACGGCGCCTCGCCGAGCGAGCTGAGGCTCGCCTCGCTGCGGCTCACGCCCTGAGCTGCTGACGCCCTGAGCGGATACCCGGCCGCGCTCTCTGCGAGTCGGCCGAGCATCCGCACCGCCAGCCGCGCAGGACTCAATCCAGCAGGAACTCCGCCGCCTTCTCGCCAATCAGCACGGCCGGGGCGTTGGTATTTCCGGTCGTGATCCGCGGCATGATCGAGGCGTCGGCCACGGTGAGGCCCGTCACCCCGCGCACCCGCAGACGCGGGTCGACCACGGCCAGCTCGTCGACGCCCATCTTGCAGGTGCCGACCTGGTGGTGGTACGTGATGGCAGTGCGGCGCACGTAGTCGCGCAGGGCCTCGTCGTCGTCGACATCCGGGCCCGGGTAGAGCTCTGTCGCGCCCCAGCCCTCGGCCAGGGCGGCGGCCCGGCCGATCTCGCGCACCTGCCGCACGCTCCACACCAGCGCGGCGAGGTCGTCCTCGTGGCCGAGCGCGTCGATGTCGATCAGCACCTCGGCGTGCGGGTCGGAGCCCGCCAGGGTGAGGCGCCCGCGGGCCTTCGGCGCCACGATGCCGCCCATCAGGGTGAAGCCCCACTCGGGCCCGGTCATCCACGGCTCGTACATCGGCACGCTGAAGTGGATGGGCTGCGTGTCGGGCAGCTCGAGGTCGGGGCGGCTGCGGGCGAACAGGTGCGTCTCGGTGACGCCGTTGCCGGCGGCCGGCGGATCGATGCGCCGCTCGGTCGAGAAGATGACCGGGCTGAGCAGATGGTCGTGCAGATTCCGGCCCACGCCGGGAGAGTCGACGACCACGTCGAAACCGAGCTCGCGCAGGTCGTCGGCCGGGCCGATTCCGCTGCGCAGCAGAACGCGCGGGGAGTCGATGGCGCCGGCCGAGAGCACGGTCTCGTCGGCGTACACCTGGTGCAGCGCGCCCTCCTGCTCGTACTCGACGCCGATCACGCGCGTGCCCTCGACGAGCACACGGTGCACCCAGGCGCCGGTGCGCACATCCAGCAGGGGGCTGTCGATGACGGGCTGCACGTAGGCGAGCCAGGTGTTCAGGCGCTTGCCGTCGCGCACCGTCACCTGCTCCTTCGAGACGCCGTCGAGGCGCTCGCCGTTGTAGTCGGGGTTCTCGGGAACGCCGCTCTGCACCGCAGCGTCGATGATCGACTGCTGGATGGGAGCGAGGTCGTAGGTGGTGACGTCGAGCGGGCCATCCGTGCCGCGGAGCTCGGAGGGGGTGCCGTGCCAGTTCTCGATGCTCTTGTAGACGGGCAGCACGTCGTCCCAGCCCCAGCCCTCGTTGCCGAGCGAGGCCCAGTGGTCGAAGTCCTGCGGGGCGCAGCGCACCCAGATCATGGCATTGAGGGCATGCGATCCGCCGAGCACCTTGCCGCGGGGCAGGTGCAGGCGGCGGTCGGCGGCGTGCGCCTGGGGAACGGTGAAGTAGTCCCAGTCGTCGGCACTGTGCCAGATCTCGCCCAGACGGGCCGGGTCGTGGATCGCAGGATTCGTGTCGTGCCCACCGGCCTCCAGCAGAACGACGCGGCGCCCGGCATCCACCAGGCGGCGCACCAGCACCGACCCCGCCGACCCCGCACCGACCACGATCACATCCGGACGTTCGATCATCCTGCGTCTCCTCTCTGATGACACTGCGACCACGGTGCCAGAGCGCGCCCGGCCGCGGGACCCCGGCGGAGCATCCGTTCGCTGAGAGTCAATCCCCGTGCCCGGCCCGACAACCTCGGCCCCCGGCTCTGCGGAAAAGCTGGCGGCATCCCCCCTCCGACGACGAAAGGGATCACCATGGCCGACATCTCAGACCACCTTGAGGCCGCGGGCGACCAGTGGCGCAGCTACGACGAGTTCGCCGCCGGAATCGACACCTACCGCCTGCCCTCCGCCGACCTGACCGGCCGATGGGTCGAGCTCGACCTGGGTGGGGATCGGCTTCGCCTCGAGTTCCCGGATGCGGGGCTCGCGCGCTGGTCGTCGCCCGCGTTCGGTACGGGGCGGGCATCCGACGGCCCGGCATCCGTCGACCCCTACGACGCCGTGCAGGTGCGCCCCGGAGTCGTGTTCGTCAACCTCGAGCTCCGCAGCCGCGAGCGGGAGGCGATCACGGTGATCTGGTCGACGCGCACCGGGCGTGCCCTCGTGACGCACTCGCGCATCCGCAGTTCGGAGGAGGCCGCCGCCGACGGCGAGCCGCAGGTGACGCAGACCTTCCACCCCGGTGTGCTCACGGCCACCGAGGCGGGCCCGGCCGCTGCCCCCTCAGGGCCCGCGCCGGCTCCCTCGCGCGACCTGATCGGCAAGCGCAACGTCTACCGCTACAGCCCCGAGCACCTCTATGAGCACACCTACATGTCGTCGGAGCGCTACATGTGGCAGTGCCTGCAGGGTGTGCAGCGCGGGCACGGCGACGTCGACCGCTCCACCGTCTGGAAGTTCGACGACGGCCTCTACCTCTTCTGCTTCCGCGAGTTCAAGATCGCCGTGGCGAGCGTGTGGCTGCACGACCTCGGCTACGACCTGCGCACCACCGGCGTCTTCCTCGGTCTCACGGCCTCCGACGCCGCGGCCCACTCCCGCGCGGGCGGCCACATCTACCCCCTCGGTGCCGTTACCTACCCCGACGTGCAGCCCGTCTGATCGGTCGGATGCGGGGGAGGGGGCGTGGCAGAGGTGTGAAGGTGTTACCGGCGTCTGGCGGCCTGGTCGGCTGGGTGGTTTCGGTGGGTTCCGGGGGCGATCGTGCGCCTATCCTCCGCAAATTAATCGAGCTTTCATCAGGTGTTTCTGATAGAATCTCAGTATGCAAATAGCCGCTCGATTCCAAGGGATCGCCGCCGATCTCCGTGGTGACGCGGGCGAGAAGGATGCCGCGATGGCGGGGCTCGGTGACGAGGATCTGCTCGAGGTCATGGCCGCAATTGAGGCGGCCGGGCGGGCGCTCTCGGCCTGGCAGATTCGGGTTGCCGGGGAGGTCGGGGTGCGGTCCCGTAGCGAGCTCGGTGATGAGGGGTTGAGCCGATCGCAGAACTTCACCAGCCCGGTCAAGCTCGTCTCGACCGTCACCGGCACGTCGGCGCGGGAGAGCAAGTCACGCCTCGAGATCGGGCGCAGACTTCGCGGCACCGTACTTTTGGGTGGCGGCGAAGGTCCGGCCCCGTTCCCGGCCGTAGCCCAGGCCCTCGACGAAGGCTCCCTCGGGGCTGAGACGGCATCGATCATCGCCAGCCGCTGCGCCGAACTCGCAGAGCGCGGATGCGCCCCCGATGTCGTGGCCAGCGCCGAGCAGACCCTCGTCGACGAAACCATCACGAACCATCTCACTGCCGATCAGACCTCCAGGCTCACCACCCATCTTCGTGAGGTCATCGACCCCGATGGGGCCGAGCCTCGGGATGAGCGGCTCCAGCAGCAGCGCTCGCTCACCATCGGCCAGGCCAGTGACGGCATGATCCGCGGCCGGTTCGCGCTAACGCCCGAGCAGGGCAGTGTGTGGTTGGCGAGCATCCAAGCGATGCAGAGCCCCCGCATCGCAGGTTCACCCTCTAGTGGGCCGCGGTTCCTGACCGAAGACGAATACGTGGCGCAGACCGCCACCGCTGACATCCATTCGCAGGTGCAGAAGAACGCCGACACGATCACCGAACTCATCGCCCGCGCCGCCGGCGCCCCCGATATGCCCCGCCTCAACGGCGCCACCACCACCCTCAACGTCCACATCACCCTCGACAACCTCGAAACAGGGCGCGGCGTCGGGTGGATCGACGGCATCAACGAACCCGTCCCCGCCTCCACGATCGCGCAGTTGCGCTGCAGCTCCCCCACCGCCGTAACACTCTTCAACGACCGCGGCGCGGTGCTCTACCACGGCAAAACAGAACGGCTCTTCACTCCGGCCCAGAACCGGGCGCTCGCAGCGCGAGACGGCGGATGCGTCTGGCCCGACTGCGACCGACCACCGTCGTTTTGCGAAACACACCACGCCAACGAATGGGTTTCCGCCGATCATCCACCGGGTCGTACCGATATCGACAACGGCGTGCTGCTCTGTCACTTCCATCACTCGCACCTGCACAAGTCATCCTGGAAACTCACCATGCAATCGGGGGTGCCGCACCTCATCCCACCTCGCTGGATCGACATCGAGCAGACACCGATCCCGACCACCCGCCGACGCACCACCCACCGCCCAGCCGCCTGATCACGCGCGCTCGCCTTTGAGAACCGGGCACGGTCATCGTGGGCAAGCGCGAAGCGCGCGGCAGCAACCTGCCAAGCCAAGCCTCCGGACACCGAACCGTACGAGGCTGCCGCGCGCTTCGCGCTTGCCGACGATGGTCATGGCTGGGTCGACAAAAGCCTGCTCGCATCTGGGTCAGTTGAGATTCGCCAGAGTTCGATGAGGTCGGCTACTAAGCACGCAACGTCGTCGAACGGAACCTCGCCGCCGTGACGCAACAGCGGGCCATCGCGACCCGCTGGGCCAAACTCGCCTCCGCCCAACGTTGAGGCGCCATTTTCCGAGCCATCACCGTCTGCTCCCGAGCACCAGGGGACTCGCCTTCGGCCACCTCGGATCGCAAAATACGCACGACCTCACTCCGAGGCAGCCGCCTGGGGAGACTTCGCGGAGAGTCAAGACGTGTGCCGTCGGTGACAAGCAGGGGGCGCGAGGCCGTCCCTACTGTGAACCAGAACCACAGCTCCCGCAGCTGAGCAGTGCCGATGCGCGACACCGAGGTCGCGCACGGAATCCCGAGAGGTAACGCACATGCGAAACATGAAGCGCACTATCGTCTTCGCGGCGATCACCGCGAGCAGCGCCCTGGTGCTGGCCGGATGCTCCGGCAGCAACGCCGACGAATCCACCGCGACCGGCGACCCCATCGTCGTCGCCTCGGTCAACGCGCTGAGCGGCGCCGCGACCTTCCCCGAGGCCTCCGCCGCGGCGCAGGCCGTGTTCGACGAGTTCAACGCGGCGGGCGGCCTGGACGGCCGGCCGATCGAGTACACCGCCCTCGACGACAAGGGCGACCCCTCGGCAGCGTCCTCCGCCGCTCGCGACGCGGTCGAGAGCACCAACGCCGTCGCCCTCGTGGGCTCGGCCAGCCTGCTCGACTGCGAGGTCAACGCCGACTACTACGAGCAGAGCGGCATCGTCTCGGTGCAGGGCACCGGCGTCGACCCGTTCTGCTTCAGCACCCCGAACATCTCGCCCACGAACGCGGGCCCCTACCTCGACACGCAGCTGACCCTGAGCTACGGATCGGAGACGCTCGGCCTCAAGAAGATCTGCGGCCTGCTCGAGATCGCCGGCTCCACCCGGGCGGCCTACCAGGAGGCCTTCGACAACTGGACCGCGGCCACCGGCAAGGACTTCGCGATGCTCGACGACACCGTGCCGTACGGCGGATCCGACTACACGCCCTACGTGATCAAGGCCAAGGAGGCCGGCTGCGACGCCATCTACAGCAACGGCGTCGAGCCGGATGCCGCGGGCGTGCTGAAGGCGGCCGAGGCGCAGGGCATGACCGACATGACCTTCCTCTTCCTCACCTCGGCCTACTCGGCGCAGTTCGCCGAGGCGGCGAGCTTCGTGGGCAAGGGCGTGTACGTTCCGGCCGAGTTCGCTCCGTACACCGACGAGTCGAACGAGGCGAACAGCGACTGGCGGGCGCTGATGGAGAAGCACGACGTACCGCTGACCTCGTTCGCGCAGGGCGGCTACCTCGCGGCGAACAACTTCATCGAGATGCTCAAGAGCATGGACGGCGACATCACCCGCGAGACCGTCACGGCGGCGTTCAAGGCCCAGACCGAAGGCTACGAGACCCCGATGGCGGGTACCCCGTGGCTGTTCGGTCCCGATGACGCGCACTCCTCCAACACGGCCGGCTGGCCCATCGTGATCGAGCCCGGAGCGACCACCTGGTCGAACGCGGCCGACACCTGGGTGACCGCCGAGTCGTTCGCGAAGTAAGGCGTCGAGCTCAGATGCTTCAGGGAGCACTGGCGGGGCTGGCGGCGGGCGGCGTGTATGCCGTGATCGCCGTCTGCCTCACCCTCATGGCGCAGTTGGTGAAGGTCATCAACTTCTCGCAAGCCGCGATCGGCATGTTCGGCGCGTTCATCGCCGTGATGTTCGCCGAAGCGGATGTCCCGCAGGGGCTCGCCGTCTTCCTCGGCATCCTCTGCGGGGTGGTGCTCTCGGGGCTGATCGGCTGGATCATCGCCACCTGGCTGCCCGAGGCATCCATCAGCGCCCGCTCGGCGGTGACGGTGGCCTCGCTGCTGCTGCTGATCTCGATGTCGTACATCCTGTTCGGCACCAAGCCGAAGACCTTCCGGGCGATCTTCCCGGGCCCCGCCTTCGAGGTCGGCGGGGTGGTCGTCAGCCAGGTGACCGTCGTGATGGTGGCGCTGGCCATCGTGGTGGCGATCGCCGCGAAGGTGGTGCTCTCCAAGACCGGAGTCGGCACGACCCTCCGGGCGATCGCCGACCGGCCGGTGGCCGCCGAGCTGATGGGCGTTCCGGTGAAGCCGTTCGCCATCGGCGTCTGGCTGGTCACCGGCCTGATCGTGGCGGTGGCCATCGCCATCGTCGCCCCCACCCAGACCAGCGACGCGGCCTCGCTCTCGCTGCTGGTCATCCCGGCCTCGGCCGCGGCCCTGGTCGGCGGCTTCCGCCGGCTCGACCTCGCCGTGATCGGCGGTCTCGGGCTCGGGATGCTGCAGGGGGCCACCGCCCAGTTCCCCGAGCTGTCGCTCGTGCGCGACTGGATCCCGCTCGTGCTCATCGTCGTCTTCCTTCTCTGGAACCAGCGCAAGGAGGTGTGGGATGCCGCTCGTTGACACGCTCTTCCGCTCCCGCCGGATCTCGCCCCTCGTCTTCGGCGTCGTCGCCGTGCTGGTGGCGTTCGCGCTCAGCGCGCTGTTGCCGACCTACCTCGTGTATCTCGCGATCACCGCCATCGTGGCGACGATCGCGCTGCTCGGCCTCGGCATCGTCACCGGCACCGCGGGCATGATCGCGCTCTGCCAGCTCACCTTCGCCGCCGTCGGCGCCTGGATCGTCTCGCTCTTCACCGTGCTCGACGTGCCGGGAGGCTACATCCTGTGGCTCGTCGCGGGCGGGGTCGTGGCCGGTCTCGCCGGTGTGGTGATCGGTCTGCCGGCGCTGCGGCTGCGGGGCGTGAACCTCGCCGTGGTGACGCTCGGCTTCGCGGCGGCGGCGGATGCGACCCTTCTGAAGACCCAGTTCCCCGGCGCTCCGCAGGGCACGAAGGTGCCGCGACCCGAGGGCTTTCTCGATGACCGCGGGTTCTTCTTCTTCTGCGCGATCGTGCTCGTGGTGATCGCGGTGGCGGTGCACTACCTGCAGCGCAGCCGGTTCGGCAGCGGATGGCGCTCGGTCGCGTTCTCCGAGCGCGGCACCGCCTCGGCGGGCACCAGCGTGCGGCTCGCCAAGCTCTCGGCCTTCGCCGTGAGCGCCGCGATCGCGGGCATCGCGGGCGGCCTGATCGCGGGCCAGGTGGGCACCGCGTACCCGGCCGGATTCAGCACCATCCAGTCGCTCGCGCTCTACGTGCTGGCGATCGTCTCGGGCGCGTACCTGATCGAGATGGCGGTATTCGGCGGCATCCTCTGGGTGCTCATCCCGGAGCTGCTGAAGCGCTTCGGGATCCCTCAGGACTGGGGCTTCGTGGTGTTCGGCGCGCTCGGCATCCAGGCGCTCACCACCAACTCGAACCTGGGTCAGGATCTGCGCAACGCCCTCACGAAGCGGCGGCACCGGCGCGGTGCGGGCACCTCGACCGGGCTCGTGCCGCTGAGCGACGAGGCGTTCGAGGCGAGCCTCCAGGCGTCGGGGTCCGGCTCGGGGTCGGGCAAGCCGCTGCTGACGGTCACCGGCCTCTCGGTGTCGTTCGGGCAGGTGAAGGCGCTGCAGAACGTCGATCTCACGGTCGACGAGGGCGCGATCGTCGGACTGATCGGCCCGAACGGCGCCGGCAAGTCGACGTTCGTGGATGCGGTCGCCGGCTTCCTGCCCCAGCACGAGGGAACCGTGCGGCTGGGCGGCGATGCGCTCGACGGGCTGCCCCCACACAAGCGGGCGCGTCTCGGCCTTCGCCGCACCTTCCAGCAGGACCGCGTGCCGCCGAGCCTCACCGTGGGCGACTACGTGGCGTTCATCGCGCGCGGCGAGGCCGAGCCGGTGGCGATCGCCGAGGTGCTGGCGTTCATCGGCTGCCCGCCGGCCTCGACCCGCATCGTGAACGTCGACGTGGGCACGCGCAGGCTCGTGGAGGTGGCGGCGAACCTCGCCGCGAAGCCCCGGCTGCTCGTGCTCGACGAGCCCGCTGCGGGTCTCTCGCACGAGGAGCACGTGGCGTTCGGTCAGCGGCTGCGGATGATCCCGGCGCGCTACGGCACGAGCATCCTGATCATCGAGCACGACCTCGATCTGGTGCGCAGCGTCTGCTCGAGCATCACGGTGCTGAACTTCGGCGCGGTGCTCGCGAGCGGCTCGCAGGAGACGGTGATGAACGACCCCGAGGTACTGAAGGCCTACATGGGCGAGACGGAGATGCTGTGAACACGCACGCAGACGTGACCGCCGGGGCCGGAGCATCCGGAACCCTGGTGCTCGACGACCTCACGGTGAGCCGCGGCATCGGCCCCGTCATCTCGCATGTCTCGCTCGCGGTGGTGCCCGGCTCCATCACCGCGGTGGTGGGCCCGAACGGCGCCGGCAAGACGAGCCTGCTCGAGTCGATCTCGGGGGTGATCCAGGCGGGCTCCGGATCGGCCGTCTTCGACGGCGTCGACATCACCAAGCTCTCCCGGCGCCGCCGCGCGAAGCTCGGCATCGTGCACGTCGAGCAGGGGCGAGCGATCTTCCCCTCGCTCACCGTGCGCGAGAACCTGCAGCTGGCCTCGCGCGACGCATCCGTCGTTCAGAGCACCCTGGAGTACTTCCCCGAGCTCGAGAAGCGCCTCGACTCGGCGACCGCGCTGCTCTCCGGTGGCGAGCAGCAGATGGTGGTGCTCGCCCGGGCGTTCGCCGCGCGCCCGAAGGTGCTGCTGATCGACGAGATGTCGCTCGGCCTCGCGCCCGTGGTGTTCCTCCGGCTGCTGCCGATCGTGCAGCAGTTCGCGGCCACCGGTGTGGGTGTGCTGCTGGTGGAGCAGTTCGCGCAGCTCGCGCTCGGCATCTCGACGGATGCCCTGGTCATCACGAGCGGCCGCGTCAGCTACGCGGGCCCCGCCTCCCGCCTGCTGGACGAGCCCGACACGCTCCGCAAGGCGTACCTGGGGTAGCGGGGGTTAGGTTGAGGGCATGTCCACAGATGCCCCCGCCGCCGTGTCTCCCGAAGCGCTCGACGATCTCCGGCAGCGTCTGGAACGGTACCGCCCGGCCCCGGTGGCAGCTGCTCCGGGATGGTCGAGGGGCGTTCCGCCGGAGTACCTGGCCGAGCTCGTCGAGTACTGGTGCACCGAGTACGACTGGCGGGCGCATGAAGAGCGCATCCGCAGCTACCCCTGGGTCGTCGCCGGCCGGGAGCGGCCGCTGCGGGCCATCCATCAGCGGGTGGGTCCGGATGCCCCGACCGTGGTGCTGCTGCACGGCTGGCCCGACTCGATCCTGCGTTTCGAGCGGATCCTGCCGCAGCTGCAGGACGTGAACCTGGTGGTGCCCGCGCTGCCGGGCTTCCCGTTCGCCCATCCGGTGCCCGAGCGCGGCCTCGGGTCGGAGGCGATGGCCTCGGTCGTCGGAGAGGCGCTGGCCGACCTGGGGTACGACCGGTACATCCTGTCGGCCGGTGACATCGGCTGCGACGTGGCCGAGGCGCTCGCCGCCGAACGGCGCGACGAGGTGGCCGCCCTGCACCTGACCGATGTGTCGCAGCTGCACTATCTGCAGAATCCGCCCACCGATCTCGACCCGGCCGAGCAGGCCTACGTGCAGCACGGTGCGCGCTGGCAGGCGGCCGAGGGCGGCTACATGCACGAGCAGTCCACCAAGCTGCAGACCCTCGCCGCCTCTCTCGGCGACTCGCCCGCGGGGCTGGCGGCCTGGATCCTGGAGAAGCTGCACGGCTGGACCGACTGCGACGGCGACGTGGAGTCGATCTTCCCGAAGGACGACCTGCTGACCTGGATCTCGTCGTACTGGTTCGAGAACTGCATCGGCACGTCGTTCTCGCCCTATGCCGAAGGCTCGGCGATGGCCTGGGAGCCGATCACCGCCCCGACGGCGTTCACGGTCTTCCCGAAAGACCTGGTGAACGCCCCGCGTGCGTTCGCCGAGCGCTTCTTCGCGGTGCAGCACTGGCAGGAGTTCGAACGGGGAGGTCACTTTGCGGCCTTCGAACGCCCGGGCGACTACCTCACCGGGGTGCGCGCAGCCATCGGTCTCGCGGGCTGAGGCATCACGCCGACTGCGGGTCGACCAGCATTTTCGGGCCGGGGCCCGCGTCGGCTGGGCGCTCGCCGGACAGCACGGCACCGACCGCCGACAGGCCGACCGTCGCACCGATGAGCGGGCGCGGGTCGATGGCGCCGGCGGCGAAGAGGTCGATCGCGGCGCTCATACTCGGGGAACCGCTCAGCACGCCCACGGCCGTGACGTCCTTCAGGGTCAGGTTCCGGGTGTCGACGAGGCTCGGCGTGCTCGCGAGCCCGATGTAGACCACCCGGCCGGCGGGCTCCACGAGCTCGAGCGCCTTCGCCGGGAGCGCGGGGCCGTTCGAGGCGTCGATGACCGCGCCGAACGGCAGATCCGGCAGCTCGTCGGCGGTCCAGACCCCGTCGAAACCGAGCGTGCGGGCGAACTCGAGGGATCGCTCCGAGCGGCCCATCAGGTGCACCTCGGCTCCCTGCGCCCGGGCGAACATCGCCGCGAGCAGGCCGATGGTGCCGGCGCCGAGCACGAGGGTGCGATCGCCCTCGGTGAGTGCCGCGCCCCAGACCGCGCGCAGGGCGTTGCCGCCGGGCTCGACGAGAGCGCCCAGGTCGGGGTCGAGCTCGTCGGGAAGCGGATGGATGGCCCGCGCGGGCATCGCGAGCTGCTCGGCGAGGGCACCCGGGAAGCCTCCGCGCACGCCCACCTCGAAGCGGAACTCGCACACGTGCTGGTGGCCGCCCAGGCAGCGGCGGCAGGTTCCGCAGCCGAGCATGGTGTCGCCGGTCACGCGGCGCCCGAGCAGCGCAGCATCCGCCCCCTCGCCGACGGCGGTGACCGTGCCGCTCCACTCGTGGCCGAGGCGCAGCGGATACTCCGCCAGCCCGTTGTGCAGGAACGGCATCTGCCCGCTGTAGAACGCGGCGTCGGTGCCGCAGACGCCCACCCGTTCGACGTCGATCACGACGTTCCCGGCCGTCGCGGCCGGTGCCTCCACATCCTGCACGGCGCCCTCGCCGGGCCCGGTGATCACGTACGCCCTCATGCTCCACATCGTAGGGGCGGATGCCGGTCAGCGGGGGGTGTCGGCCCAGAAGCGCAGTTCGCCCTCGTGGTTGATGCCGTCGGCGACGCCGCCATTACGGCGCACGACCTCGAGCGAGGCGGCGTTGTCCGGCGCGACGGTAAGCAGCGCCCGCTCGATGCCCAGGTCGGCGCAGCGTGCGAGGGCGTCGTGCAGCATCCGTGTGGCGTGCCCCTGGCGCTGCCACGGGTAGACCACGTGGTATCCGATGTGCCCGCCGCCCTCGTCGTCGGTCAGCCGGTGCCGGATGACGAGCGAGCCGAGGTAGTACTCGCCCGAGGTGTACCAGAAGAGCTCCGACGGAACGCCCCACCGCTCCCGCACGCCGGTGCGCTCGGCCACGAACGCGTCGAAGTCGCGACTGGCCTCGCGCAGCCACGCGGTGTCCTCCCCGCGGTGCAGCATGTCGGCCTGCTCGCCGACGAGGTAAGAGGTCTTCACCGAGGTCGACGGCGGAAGCAGTGCGGGCGGCAGCGTGAGTTCGATCATGCGCAGAGGCTAGCGGAGGTCGATGTGTGTACACAATAACGCTAAGTGCTACCATGTACACATGGACAGTGTGAAGAGCGAGATCACCACGCGCGAGCTGCGCAGTCAGCTCTCTGACGTGCTCGGGCGCACGATGTACGCCGGGGAGCGCATCGGGGTGACTCGCAACGGCAAGCTCGCTGCGGTGCTCGTCAGCGTCGCCGATCTGGAGGCGCTGGAAGAATTCGAGATGGCGCAAGACGTCGCGGCCTATCGTGAGGCCAAGGCGACGGATGACGGCACTCGAGTGCCTCTAGCTGAACTGCGGGCCGACCTGGCTTCGTGAGCTACGAGGTCGAATTCACCGGAGCCGCCGCCCGGCAGATCAGAAAGCTTCCGCGTCCGGCTCGGGACCGCGTGCTCGATGCGATCGACGACCTGGGAGACGATCCGCGTCCTCACGGGGCCAAGAAGCTGGTCGGAGAACAGACGGCCTGGCGTATCCGCGTCGGTGACTACCGGGTCATCTACGACGTGCTCGATGACGAGTTGGTCGTCTCGGTCGTTCGGGCAGCCCACCGTCGTGAGGTCTACGACCGCTGACAGGCGAGGCGCAACCGATGTCGACCCGTCACGGTGTGCCGCTATTCGTGGGTCATAGCGGCACACCGTGACGGGTGGGCGGCGCGGGGCGCGCGGGGGTCAGTGCACGCGGCGGGCGGCGAAGTAGGTGCGGGCGACTCTGAGGGTGTGCAGGGCGGTGGGGGGCACCTCGAAGGGGTCGTGGTCGAGGGTGATGAGGTCGGCCGACTTGCCGACCGCGAGCGAACCGGTCTCGGCGCCGAGGCCCATGGCCGTGGCGGCCGAGAGGGTGAACACCGCGAGGGCGTCCTCGAGCGAGATGGCCTGCTCGGGCCAGAGGGTTCCGGATGCGCGGCCCAGAGGGTCGGCGCGCGTCACCAGTCTCTCGATCCCCTCCCACGGGTTCGGCGACTCGCTCACCGGCCAGTCGGATCCGCCGGCCACCAGCGCTCCCGAGTCGAGCAGCGCGCGATTGGGCTGCATCCGCTCGGCCCGGCCGGCGGGCAGCACCGCGGCGATGGCATCCGGGATCACGCCCGGGAACCAGATGAACGGCGAGATGTCGGCGGCCACGTCGAGGGCGGCGAAGCGCGCGATGTCGGCGTCGGAGACGAACTGGCCGTGGGCGATCTGGTACCGCGCGGTCACGCCCTCCGCGCGCAGCCGCTCGACCACGTCGAGCACCTGCCGGGCCGAAGCGTCGCCCGTGCAGTGGATCTTCGCCGAGAGCCCGCGCGCGGCCGTGCGGCGCAGCCAGTCGTACAACTCGTCCGGATCCATCGTGCTGTGCCCGTGGAAGTGATCGCCGTGGGCGTCGTCGGGCAGGTACGGCTCGAGGAAGGCGCCCGTGCGCGCCGGCGGCACCCCGTCGAGGAAGATCTTCACGAAGTCGGGGCGGTGGTGGGCGCTGCGGAAGGCCTCCGCGCGCTCGATCAGCTCGTCGCCGATGGGGGAGAAGCCGAAGATCTCGTCGTTCACGAGCACCGAGCTGACCACCCAGGCATCCAGCTCCCCGTCGTCGTCGAGACCCTTGAGAGCGGCGAGGATGTCGAGCGAGGCCGCCGCATCCTGAAACGCCGTCACGCCGAAGCCCGACAGCATCTCGACGCCCTTCTTCGAGCTCGCGCGGTGCTGGGCGGCATCGAGGCCGCCGGCGCGGGCCTGCGCCTCGGCGACCGGGATGCCGGCCGCCTCGAGCAGCACGCCGGTGAGCGCGCCGGTCGACGGATCGCGGAGCGCGACTCCGCCGCCCTCCGGCACGAAGTCGTCTCCGATGCCGGCCAGCGCCAGCGCGCGGGAGCTCACCCAGCGGTTGTGCCGGCTGTCGTCGGCGAGCATCACGGCCCGCCCGCCCGCGGCGTCGTCCAGGCGGCGGAGCGCATCTCGGGTCGCGAGCTCGTCGAGCAGGGTGCTGCCCCACGCGCCGCCCACGACCCAGTCGTCGGCCCCGAGGGTCGACGCGTGCCCGCGCACCGCGTCGAGCAACTCGTCGAGAGAGGCCGTCGGCGAGACCTCGAGCTCGAACAGGGCGCTGCGCCCGGCCAGGGCGTGGTGGTTGTGCACGTCGACGAAGCCGGGCATGGCGAACGCGCCCCCGAGGTCGACGAGCTCGATCTGCGGATCGGGCGCACCGGCATCCTGAACCCACGCGTCGACCGCCGCGCGCACCTCGGCCTCGCCGCCGAGCGCGAGGATGCGGCCGTCGGCCGTGCTCGCCGCCACGCACTCGACGAAGCGCTCGCCGCCCGGGTGCCCGGTGAAGATGCGTCCGTTCGTGAACAGGCGAACGGCGAGCACGGGCGCGCTCACGACGCGGCCTCCACCCCGCCGAACTGCTCGGGCGAGAACCCCTCCGGATGCACGGTGGTGGACAGCAGCCGCCCGTGCGCCCCGAACGTGAAGTGCACGTACCCCGCGCCCGATCCGTCGAGCCCGAAGAGCGCACCGTGCGAGCGCAGGGCTTGCGCGCTGCGGTGGTCGGCGATCGTCACCGAGGCGCAGGGAATGACCTTCTCGCGCCACGCGAACAGGTAGATACCGGGGCGGATCTGCCAGACCGTGTTGGCATCCGTATCGGCGAGTCCGCGCTCGGGGCCCGCCAGGCACTGCCAGGTGTACCACTCGGGCGAGAGGTAGAGGTGCTCGTAGGCGTGCTCGGGGCTGTAGACCCAGAAGGCGCGCCGGCCGATCAACTCGGTCGACGGATGCGGGGCCGCCGGGGTGGCCGGGCCGGCCGGCGACGCCACCTCCTCCAGGCGCCCGGGCGCGACGATCTGCTGCACCCGCGGCACCTGGCCCTCGGGCCCGACGATGCTGATCACCGTGAGCACCTCGCCCGAGCGCAGATCGAGCACCATCGACACCGCCTCCTCGGGCAGGTACTCGTGGTGGAACTGCACGTACACCAGCTCGTCGTCGACGTCGAAGGCCTCGTAGTCGTCGCTGTGGGCGGCGGCCGCGATGGGGTCGCCCTCGCCGGGCCGGTACTCCCAGTCGACACGGGAGTCGCCGAAGCGGTGCACGATCCGCGTGCCGCGCGGGTCGGTCACCGTGAGGGTGCGGCCGGCCAGAACCGACGACAGAGGCGCGCGGTTGGCGTCGAAGCCGGGCGCGAGCCCGTCCAGCGGCAACCAGGTGGAGGTGTCGGACGGGTTCAGTGCCGTGCTCATCAGTAGTGCAGCCAGACCGACTTGACCTCGGTGTAGGCGTCGATCGCCCACGGCCCCATCTCGCGGCCCCAGCCGGAGGCCTTGTACCCGCCCCAGGGAGCGGCCATGTCGGGGATGGGCGGCATGTTCACGAACACGGCGCCGGCCTTGATGCCGTTGGCCAGCCGCTGGGAGGTGGCGATGTCCTGCGTCCAGATGGTGGCGGCCAGGCCGTACTGCGAGTCGTTGGCACGGGCGATCAGCGCGTCGAGCTCGTCGGCGTCGTCGTAGGTGGTGACGGCCAGCACCGGGCCGAAGATCTCTTCGCGGATGATGGTCATCTCATCCGTCACCCCGGTGAACAGGGTGGGCTCGAAGAAGTAGCCGTTCTCGCCGGTGCGGTTGCCGCCCGTGACGAGGGAGGCGCCCTCGTCGACGCCGGTGCGCACGAGGCGCTCGACGTGGCCGATGTGCTTCTCGGAGACCAGCGGGCCGAGCTGGCTCGACTCGTCCAGGCCCGAACCGAGGGTGAGGCCGGAGAGGCCGCCGGACAGCTTGTCGACGAACTCCTGCTCGCGCTTCTTGTCGACGTAGAACCGGGTGTACGCGGCGCAGACCTGGCCGCTGTTGAGGGTGCCGCCCATCAGGTTGCCGCCCACGGCCGCGTCGATGTTCGCGTCGGCCGCGATGATGCTCGGCGCCTTGCCGCCGAGTTCGAGGGTGAGGCGTTTGAGGTTCGAGTCGGCGCTGGCCTTGGTGATGATGCGGCCGACGGCGGTCGACCCGGTGTACGAGAGGTGGTCGACGTCCATGTGGCTGGAGAGCAGGGCGCCCACATCGCCGCCACCGGTGACCAGGTTGATGACGCCGGCCGGGAAGCCAACCTCTTCGGCCAGCTGCACCAGACGGATGCTGGTGAGCGGCGTGACCTCGCTGGGCTTGATCACCACGGTGTTGCCGGTGGCCAGCGCGGGGGCGAGCTTCCAGGCGAGGATCATCAGCGGGAAGTTCCAGGGCGTGACCAGCGCGTTCACGCCCACCGGCTCGCGCCGCGTGTAGTGCAGGGTGTCGGGGAAGGAGACCGGGTTCGTGGTGCCCTGGATCTTCGTGACCCAGCCCGCGTAGTAGCGGAAGTGCTCGGCGGCGCCCGCCACGCTCACGCTGCGCGAGATGCCGAGCGGCTGACCCTGGTCGAGCGTCTCGAGGCGGGCGAGATCTTCGGCGTGGGCCTCGATGGCGTCGGCGAGCTTGAACAGCAGGTGCGCGCGCTGCACCGGCAGGAGGCCCGCCCACTCCTGCTTCGACAGAGCGGCCCGTGCTGCGGCGACGGCGGCGTCGACATCGGCCTCGGAGGCGTTGCCGACCTCCTCGATCGCGTTCGCGGTGGCCGGGTCGATCGTCTCGAAGCTCCCGCCGGTGGCGTCCTGCCAGCTTCCGTCGATGTACAGGCTCTTCGCCATGGTCTGCTCCCTTGCACGTGGTTCCGGGCGCTTCGGTGCGCCGTCGGTCCAGTGTCGGCGGGGAGGGCGGGCATCCGTTTGTCTCTGGAGGAACGGGGATTGTGCAGGAGCGCCCGGATGCGCGGCTCGGCTCACGACGAAGGGCCCGGCTCCTCGACGAGGAAGCCGGGCCCTTCGGGGGTGGAGGTGCTAGTCGGTGACCCGGATCGACCCGGTGCGGCCGGAGAGCACCGGCTCGGCCGTGGGGTTGGCCCCGGTCGAGAGCGACTCGTCGAGCAGCTCGCGGCTGAGCGACATCTCATCGTCCCCGGATGCCGCGGCGGTGGCGTCCGTGTCGCCGTCCGCCTTCTCGCCGTCCACCTTCTCCGCATCCGTCTTCTCGATGCGGGTGGCCAGCGGCTTCTCCTGCACGAACATCAGCAGCACGGCGGCCACCAGCACGAGCGGCACCATCAGCAGGAAGATCGGCGTGAGCGCGTCGTTGTAGGCGTTCACGATCACCGAGCGGGCCGCATCCGGCAGCGCGTTCACGATGGCCGGAGTCAGCGAGTTGGTGCCGCCGTCGCCGGTCGAACCCGCCGGCAGGCTCGAGGCGAGGATGTCGGTGAGTCGTGTCACGAACAGGCTTCCCACGATGGCGGCGCCGAGCGACGAGCCGATCTGGCGGAAGAAGTTGTTCGACGAGGTGGCTGTTCCCACGATCGCCCGGGGGAACGAGTTCTGCACGACGAGCACCAGGATCTGCATCGACATGCCGAGCCCGAGGCCCATCACGGCGAGGTAGAGGCACATGATCGGGATGGCGGTCGTGGCCGTGAGGGTCGAGAGCAGGAACAGGCCCAGTGCGGTCACGAACATGCCGACGATCGGGATGAGCTTGTACTTGCCGGTGCGCGAGACGATCTGGCCGGAGCCGATCGAGGCCACGAGCAGCGCGCCCATCATGGGGATCATGAGGAGGCCGGCATCCGTCGCCCCGACCCCGGTGACCATCTGCAGGTAGGTGGGCATGTAGGCGAGGGCGCCGAACATGGCCACGCCGGTGATGAGACCGGCGGCGGTGGTGAGGTTGAAGTTGCGGTTCGTGAACAGCTTCAGCGGGATGACGGGCTCGGCGGCGCGGCTCTCGATGAACACGAACAGCACGGCGAACACGACGGTGGCGACGATGAGGCCGATGATGATCGGCGAGTTCCAGTCGTAGGTGGTGCCGCCCCAGGTGGTGAAGAGCACGAGGCTCGTCGCGGCGAGGGCCAGCACGATCATGCCGGGGAAGTCGATCTTCGGCTTGCTGAACGCGCGCTTGGGCAGCTTCAGGAAGAAGATGGCCGAGACGATGGCCAGGATGCCCAGGGGGATGTTCATCCAGAACGCCCAGCGCCAGCCGGGGCCGTCGGTGAAGAAGCCGCCGAGCAGCGGGCCGGCCACGCTGGACACGGCGAAGACCGCGCCCATGATGCCCGAGTACTTGCCGCGCTGGCGGGCGGGCACGACGTCGGCGATGATGGCGAGCGCCAGGATCATCAGGCCACCGCCTCAGAGGCCCTGCACGGCGCGACCGGCGATGAGCGTTCCCATCGAGTCGGCGAGGCCGCCCATCACGCTGCCGATGAGGAAGATCGAGATCGCGCCGATGAACAGCCACTTGCGCCCGATGAGGTCGCCGAGCTTGCCGTAGACCGGCATCACGATGGTGGAGGCGAGGATGTAGGCGGTGGTGACCCAGAGCATGTGCTCGACGCCGTTCAGCTGCCCCACGATGGTGGGCAGGGCCGTGCTGAAGATGGTCTGGTCGAGGGAGGCCAGGAGCATCGCGACCATGAGGCCCGCGAAGACGAGCAGGATGGTGCGGGTCGAGGGGGTGCCCTCGGTGTGCCCATCGGCGGGTTTCGCCGGTGGAGTCTGTTTCGAGTGCGTGGCGACGGTGGTCGTCATGAGAGTTTCTCCAATACGGTTCTGAGCGAGGTGATGGCCTGCTCGTAAGATCTGCGGGGGTCGGGGGCGGATGCTTCGGGCGCGCCCCCGGGGTCGCCGTCGCTGTTCGTCGCCCAGCGCCGCATGCTCACCCGCACGGTGGCGAGGCAGATGCCGAGGATGACCTGGGCCTCTTCGAGGAGCTCGGACTCGGTGCCGCCGGCGAAGCGCGGGTCGTCGGCCAGCCATCCGGCGAGGATGCCGCTGAGCCGGCCTTCGAGTTCGGCCACGCGCAGCATCTGGCGGGTCATCAGCTGCGGGTTCTTCTGCAGCACCTCGCGCTTCAGGGCCGTCTTGGCGTGGCGCCCGCCGCTCGCCTCGAACAGGGCGTAGACGAGGTCGAAGGTGGCGGCGAGAGGATCGCCCGTGTAGTCGCGCTCGCGGTCGAGCTCGGCCGAGACGGCGATCTCGTCGATGCCGAGGACGGCGTCTTCTTTCGACGGGAAGTAGTTGAAGAAGGTGCGAGGCGACACGTCGGCGCGCTCGCTGACGGCGTCGATGGTGGTCGCCTCGAGCCCGCGCTCGAGCACCAGTTCTGCCGCTGCCACATGAATGGCTTCAGAGGTCTGGGCGCGCTTGCGCTCTCTCAGGCCCCCGTCCACTGAATTCTGCATAACTGCATTATTGCACGATCTGCAAGCTTGCGGACGCGCAAAGTTGCGCTCTCTGCAGTAATTCACAGCGTCGCCGGCTGCCCAGCTCGTCGACTCCTCTGCGTCGTGATGATCCGCCCGCGCGTGATGCGCCAGGATGGTGGGCATGGCCGCCGCATCGCAGACACTCTCGCGGGGCATCACCGCGCTCGAGCTGCTGGCCGATGCGGAGAAGCCGCTCTCGATCGGCGAGCTGAGCGAGCGGCTCGGGCTGCACCGCTCGATCACCTACCGGATCGTGCGCACGCTGGAGGAGCACGGGCTGGTGGTGCGGGATGCGGGGGGCCTGCTCGAACTCGGGCCGCGGCTCGCGGCGCTGGCCCGCTCGGTGGCTCGCGATCTGCAGAGCGCCGCGCTCCCCGAGCTGGGGGCGCTGGCGGCCGAGCTCGAGATGACGGCGTTCCTCACCATCCTCGACGGCTCGGAGGTCGTGACGCTCTTCAGTGTCGAGCCGCGGCACGGCCGCGCCACCGTGGCGCAGCGCCCCGGCACGCGGCACTCGCTGCTCGTGGGGGCGCCCGGTGCCGCCATCCAGTCGATCCTGACGGCGGCCGAGCGGAAGGCGCTCCGCGATGCGGCGGTGGCGGACGGTTCGGAGGCCTCACGGCTCGCGCAGCTCTCGGATCTCGCCACGGGCCCGCTCGAGGGCGGCTTCGCCACGAGCCACGACGAGGTCATCCCCGGTCTCTCGGCGATCGCCGTGCCGCTCCGCGTGCCCGGCCGTGCCGCCGCCGCCCTCGCTGTCGTCTACGTGCATCACGACGTCCCCGCCGCGGCGATCGCCGAACGCCTGCAGCAGTCCGCCGCCCGCATCGCCGCCGACGTCGCCTGAGGGCGGAGCGTCCGGGGCCGGAGCGCATGAGCCTGGAGCGCCCGGGGGCCGCACGCGCACGCATCCGTTCGCTCTGAGTCAAGGGCCGAGCGCTCTGGGCTGATCCGTTTCTGAGCATCCGCTCGATAATGGCTTTCGGGATCGCGACGGGGCGGTACCGGAGAGTTGGAGGTGCGTCGCCATGACGAGCACGGAATCTACCGCCGCCGGGGCGGCCACCACCGGGGCCGCAGCCACCACCGGGGCCGGAACCACCGGGGCCGGGGCGAGCCGGCGGCGCCTCGGTGTGCCGGCGGTCACCATCATGATCATCGCGGCCTCGGCGCCGCTGACCGTGCTCGCGGGCGGGGTGACGACCGCCTTCGCGGTCACCGGCGTGATCGGCGTCCCTCTCTCCTACCTGCTGCTCGGCCTCGTGCTGGCGGTGTTCGCGGTGGGGTATGCCGCGATGAGCCGCTACGTGGTGAACGCCGGCGCCTTCTACGCCTACATCGCCCAGGGGCTCGGGCGTCCGCTCGGCGTCGGGTCGTCGCTCGTGGCGCTGGTGTCGTACAACGCGATGCAGATCGGCATCTACGGGCTGTTCGGCTTCACCGTGTCGTCGCAGCTGGCCGTGTGGTTCGGCATCAGCGTGCCGTGGTGGGTGCCGGTGCTCGTGGGCATCGCCGTGGTGGGCGTGCTGGGCGTGAACCGGGTCGATCTCTCGGCCAAGGTGCTCGGCATCCTGGTGGTGCTGGAGTTCGTCGTGGTGATCGTGTTCGACGTGGCCTCGTTCGCCGTGGCACCCGAAGGCCCGAGCGTGGCCGCGCTCGACCCCGCGAACCTCTTCGTTCCGGGCATCGGCGCCGTGCTCGCGTTCGGCATCGCCGCGTTCATGGGCTTCGAATCGGCCGCCATCTACGGTGAGGAGTCGAAAGATCCCAAGCGCACCGTCGCCCGTGCCACCTATCTCGCCGTGGGCATCATCGCCCTCTTCTACATGGTGTCCGCCTGGGCGATGACGGTCGGCATCGGGCCGAGCGCCGTGATCGGCGAGTCGGCCACCCAGGGACCCGACCTCATCTTCGATTTCATGGCGCTGCACCTCGGCCAGATCGTCGCCGACCTCGGCCATGTTCTCTTCATCACGAGCCTGTTCGCCGCGCTGGTGAGCTTCCACAACGCGGTCGCCCGCTACTTCTTCTCGCTCGGCCGCGAGGGCGTGCTGCCCGCCGCGCTCGGCCGGGTGCGCGAACGCAGCGGGGCGCCGGCGGTCGGATCGCTCACCCAGACCGTGCTCGCCGTGGTGGTCGTCGCGGTCTTCGCGATCGCCGGTGCCTCGTGGGTGCCGCCGGAGGGCCTGCCCACCGAGCTCTTCCCGGTGCTGACGCTGTTCACGTGGCTCACCAACGCCGGAGCGCTCGGCCTGGTGCTGCTGATGACGGTGGTGTCGATCGCGGTGATCGGCTTCTTCCGGCGGCATCGGGATGCGGATGCCGGCCCCTGGTCGCGGGTGATCGCGCCGGCCCTCGCGGCTGTGGCGCTCGCCACCGTGCTCGTGCTGATCATCGCGAACTTCACCGTGCTGCTCACCAGCGACCCGACGGCTCCGGCGACCGCGACCACGTTCATCCTGCCGGCGATCGTCATCGTTCCGGGGTTGATCGGCATCGTCTGGGGCCTGGTGCTGCGCCGCCGCAACCCGCGGGTGTACGAGCAGATCGGCCATGGGGCCGAGGAGCACCCGAACGAGCTCGGCTGAGCGGACGGATGCGCCGCGCCCTCCTGAGACGGGTGGGGCGCGGCGGGCGGCGTCCGGCCGCGCGGCCGGATCCGGGAGAATGGCACCGTGCCCAAGATCGTCGACCGTGAGAAGCGCCGCACCGAGATCGTCGACGCCTACCTGCGGGTGCTCGCCCGCGATGGCGGCCGCGCCGGCACGAGCCGGGCGGTGGCGACGGAGCTCGGCGTGGCCACGGGCTCGCTCTGGCACTATTTCGACGACTTCGACGCGGTGATCGCGGCCGCCTTCCACCACATCTTCGAGAACACGACCGCCCGCATCCTGAACCGCACCGAGGGGCTGCGCGGCCTGCCCGCCCTCGAAGCGGCGGTGCGCGAGATGCTCCCGCTCGAGCAGGTCACCCAGGAGGAGGCCGCCGTGGTGGTGATCTTCTGGGGCCGCGTGGCCACCGAGCCGCAGATGGGTCACACGCAGATCGAGGTCGAGAACCGCTGGGGCGCCATCCTCACCGCCCACGCCGACGAGGCCGTGGTCGACGGCGCCCTGCGCGCCGACACCCCCGTCGCCGACCTCGTCGACACCCTCCTCGTGCTCACCACCGGCCAGCAGGTGGAGTACGTGGTGCGCACCTCGATCGGTGTCGCGGCCCGCCAGTGGTCCCTGGTCGAGCACGCCCTCCGCCCCTGGCGTCGCCACTGAGCGGCACTCAGGATAGAGTCCGAGCATGCCCACTGAAGCCGCTGAGCGCACCGTCGCCGTCGTGATCAACCCGTCCAAGTTCGCCGACGTCGACGCCGTGAAGGCGACCGTGGCCCAGGGCGCCGAGCGCGCCGGATGGAACGAGCCTCTCTGGTTCGAGACGACGGTCGAGGATTCCGGAACCGCCGCCGCCCACGAGGCTCTCGATGCGGGCGCCGACCTGGTGTGCGCGATGGGCGGCGACGGCACCGTGCGCGCGGTCGCCGCGGTGCTCCGCGGCACGAAGGTGCCGTACGGGCTGCTGCCGAGCGGTACCGGAAACCTGCTGGCGCGCAACCTCGGCCTGCCGCTCGGGTCTCTCGAAGACGCGGTCGAGATCGCCCTGCTCGGGCAGGACCGCGCGATCGACGTGGGCACCGCCACCTTCGACGACGGCGAGGAGCGCGTCTTCGTGGTGATGGGCGGCGTCGGTCTCGACGCGCAGATCATGGACAACACCGATGACGAGCTCAAGAAGAAGGTCGGCTGGGGCGCCTACGTCGCCGCCGGCGCACCCGCACTGTTCAAGGGCGGCTTCGAGGCGACCATCACCGTCGACGGCAAGGCCGAGGAGCCCACCAACACCCTCATGGTGCTCGCCTGCAACTGCAGCTCGGTGGTGGCGAACATCGAGCTCGCCACCGGCGCCGTGCTCGACGACGGTGACCTCGAGCTCGTGATGCTGCAGCCCAACGCCGTGGCCGGCTGGCTCGGCGTGGCCATCGATGTGGCCACCCGCAACCGCAACGGCCTCGCCTCGATCAAGCAGTGGCCGGGCCGCGAGTTCGAGTTCGAGCTCGATCAGCCCGTGCTCGCCGAGCTCGACGGCGACCCGGTGGGGGAGACGACTCGCGGGCGCTTCGGCGTCGACCCGGGCTCGCTGATCGTGCGTCTGCCCGTTCCGGCCGGCAAGGCCATCGGCCTGACCCCGACCGCCACGGCCGAGACGGCCGAGACGATCGGCGCCGTGGACGACACCGCCTCGTGAGCCCCGACCTCCCCGAGAAGACCGCACACTCCGGCACGCCCGGCCTCCCGGAGCGGCCTCCCGTCGTCGGCCCCGATCCGGGCGTCGCGGGCGAGCTGCGGGTCGACCGCTACCTGGGTGAGACCGACCTCACGCACTGGTACACCCCAGCCGGCCGCGTGCTGGCGGCGGGGTCGCGCCGCGTGTCGGACTTCTTCGGTCCGTACCTCACCCTCGTCGTCACGATCGTCATCGGCGCCGGCATCGCCTTCGCGCTCAGCCTCCTGGCCGTGGCGGTGTACGACGCGGTGGCGGATGCCGACGGTGTCGCGGGCCTGGACCGTCCCCTGCTCGACTTCGCCCTCACCCTGCGAAGTCCGGTGGCGGATGCCGTGATCACCGGGTACACCGACATCGCCGGCACCATCGGGATGCCGACCATCGCCGTGGTGAGCATGATCATCCTCGCGGTTCATCGGAAGTCGTGGACCCCGGTCGTGCTGATCGTCGCGGCCGGCGGCGGATCGCTGCTCATGACGGTCGCGGGCAAGGAGCTGATCAATCGCCAGCGCCCGCCGCTCTCGGATGCCGTGCCGCCGTTCGAGTACTCGCCCTCCTTCCCGAGCGGGCACACCCTCAACGCGGTCGTGGTGATCGGCATCATCGCGTATCTGCTCATCCTGCGCCGGCACACCAGGCGGGCCCGGGTGGCCCTCGCCGTGGGCGCGGCCGTGTTCGCGATCACGGTGGGGCTCAGCCGTGTCTTCCTCGGTCACCACTGGTTCACCGATGTGCTGGCCGGCTGGATCCTCGGCGCGGCCTGGCTCGCGATCATCATCACCGCGCACCGCCTGTACCTCACCACGCGCAAACGCCGCGAAGAGGTGGCACCCGCGCCCGCGCACCCCTGACGGGCTCCTTTGGTCGCACTTTCGTGCGTTCGATCGCAAGTGAACGACCGAAAATGCGACCAATGGATCGGGCGGAGGTCGATCAGACCAGCGCCATGGCGCCCATGCCGGCCAGGCACACCCCCATGCTGAGGCACTCGACACCGGTGCCGTAGCGGCGGGTGCGCAGCATCCGCACGCCGACCGCGGTCGCCGTGGCCAGGGCGAGAGCCCCGAGCAGCGCTGCGGTCAGGGCGGAACCCGAGCCGGCCCCCGCCGCCATCGCGGAGTGGTGCGTGGCGGAGGCGACCGCCCCGGTACCGGCGGTGGTGGCCGCGGCGGTGCCAGTGGTGAAGGCCCCGCCGGTGGGGTCTGCGGTGACGGGTGCGCCGACAGCGGCAGACGCCCCCGACGAACCGAGCGGGTCGGGGCCGGCGTACGACGAGGTCGCCACCAGCAGGAACGCCATGGCGATGCCCATCACGGCTCGCGTGAGCGCCGCAGGCGAGCGGCGCGCACGTGCCAGACCTGCGAGCGAGCTCACCACCAGCAGCGCGGCCACCGCGAACAGCCCGGTAACCCCGAGCACGGAGCCCGCGCCGAGCAGTCCCACGGCGTGCAGCAGCATCGCGCCGGTCGCGATCACGGCCTGCGCGAGGGCGAGCGGATGCGGCCGCCGGCCCGCGGCGGCCGTCACGACCCCGACGCCCGCCGCAGCGACCATGACGACCGACAGCAGCAGGTGCATCGGCAGATCAGTGCTCGTCGTGCGCGTGCCCCGCGTGATGCCCCGGCGCGCAGTGCGCCGACTCGGTCGCGGGCACGTCGAGCGTGGGGTTGCGGTCGAAGAAGCCGTGCGGCTTGAGTGTGAATCCGGCGTAGTCGACCGGCATGATCGGCCAGTCCTCCAGCCGCGGGAAATGGGTCAGCCCGAAGGTGTGCCACACCACGAGATCCTGCCCGTCGATGTCGCGGTCGCCGGCGATGTAGTCCGGCAGGCCCGCGTGCCCGGGATGCTGGTTCACGGTGCGCCCCGCCGCCCAGAGCTGTTCGCGGTCGTACCGGCTCACCCAGAGATGGTGCGTGGCGAAGGCCGCACGCGCCCGGGCCGAGGAGTCGTCGCTGGAGAGCAGCGTCGGGGCGCCCTGCGGGAACAGCACGTACGAGGTCGGCTCGCCCAGCCGGTTCGTGGCTGTGGCCGAGCTGATCCGCCACACCCGGCCGGCCAGCGGATCCGCGTCGCGCACGGCGGCCTTCTCGGTGGCGAGCCGCGTCACCGTGCGGGTGAAGGCGTTGCCCCACGGGTTGCCGGGCCCCGACGCCACGCGCGCGACATCCAGCTCGTCGACCGCGTTCAGGTCACCGTCGACCGCCATGTCGAGCCGCGCGCTGAACAGGTGCTGATGCACCGGTGCGCCGAGGCCCGGCGCGAGCACGGTGGCGTACGGGTAGTCGCCCCCCGGATGCCCCGAGGTGAACACGATGCCCGTCGCCTTCGCCTCGAGCTCGATCGTGCCGTCGAGGTAGAGGTACCAGTAGAAGCCGTAGTCGTAGTTGCCGACGGTCACGAAGAACGAGATCACGATGCGGCGCTGGCGGCGGGTCTCCGAGGTGCCGGCGAAGTCGTCCTTGTGCTTCCAGAGGATCCCGTAGTCCTCCTCGTGGATGCAGACGGCGTTGCGGATGGTCGTCGGCGCACCGAAGTCGTCGGCCACCACGGCATCCAGGTAGGTGATCTCGCCCACGCAGTCGCAGCCGAGCTCGAGCGAGTTCGCGAGCCGCCCGAACTGGTACTCGCCCACGTCGAAGTAGTTCTGCCAGGCGTGCGTCGGGGTGGGGTCACCGTAGTTCACCACCATCTCCGACACGGAGGCCCGGTTGATGATCGGCCGCATCCGCTCGCCGTCGCGGAACGCCAGCCCGTGCAGCGTGAGCCCCTCGCGCCCGTTGAAGCCGAGGCGCACCCGCCAGTTCTCCCACTCGAGCACGTCGTCGTCGAGGGTGAAAGAGACGCCCTCCGGCTGGGTGATCGAGATCGGCTTGAGCGTGCTGCGCAGCGGCCCGCGCACCTCGGGGTCGAGGTAGTCGCCCGACTCCTGCGGCACGTGCACCACGTCGGTCTCGATCAGGCGCAGGATGCTGCCGCTGGTCACGTCGACGTGGGCCACCACGCCGTCGATCGGATGCGCCCACGCCAGGTCGCGCGGATGCGCCTGCCAGAACGCCAGCGTGCGGAACACCCGGCGCCCCACCTCGTCGGCGTAGCCGAACACGCCCGCCGAGAGCGCCACGACGCGCACCTGGTCGAGGTCGGTGATGCCGCGGCGGGCGATGGCGTCGACCCAGGCGGGGTCGGCCTTCACGACGGCTTCGGCGGTGGCGAAGTCCTCGTCGAAGGTGGGCCCCCAGCCCTCGCGGGCGGGGTCGACGTCGCGCACGGCGGTCACCGAGCCGACGCCGGTCGTCGCGTCGAGCGTCACGATCACGTCGCGCAGCACCGGGCCGCCCTCGGCCGTCAGATCGGTCAGCAGAGCGGATGCCTCGCGCGGCACCGCGCCGCCGGCACCCCCGGCCCGCACCAGCGCCTTGTCGGGTTCGCGCACGCCGACATAGGAGTAGCGCACGCCTGGTCCGCCCAGTCCGGCGGCTTCGACGGCGACGCGGAGGGCGCCGATCTCGTCGGCGGAGAGGGACGGGCGGAGCGGATCCGGAGCGGTCATGCGAGCATCCTCTGCTTTATTTAGCGATTGCTCGATAATAGGAGGCGGGCGCGACGGGGCGCAAGAGCCGGTTGCGCTGATCCGGAACCCGACTTAGCATGGGTTCGATAGTGGAATAGCGTGTTCGATAATCGAACGAACCGAACGCCGCGACGCAGCCCACGAGGCGCAGCCACGAAGGCACTGACAACGACGACAGCCTGTACGAAGGAGTACATCCGATGAGCTCAACGAGGTTCACCCCTACCGGATCCCTGGCCGCGGTCGGTGATCGCCGCCGCGTCGTGTTCGCCACGATCATCGGCACCACCGTGGAGTGGTACGACTTCTTCGTCTACGCCTCGGCCGCCGCCCTGGTGTTCGGGCAGCTGTTCTTCCAGCCCGCCGGCGAGCAGGCCGCCATCCTGCTGTCGTTCGCGACCGTGGGCGTGAGCTTCCTGTTCCGGCCGCTCGGCGCCTTCCTGGCCGGCCACTTCGGCGACAAGTACGGGCGGCGTGTGGTGCTCGTGCTCACGCTGATCCTGATGGGCGCCGCCACCGCGCTGATCGGCCTGCTGCCGACGTTCGCGCAGATCGGCATCCTCGCGCCGATCCTGCTCATCCTGTTGCGCATCATCCAGGGCATCTCGGCCGGGGGCGAGTGGGGCGGCGCGGTGCTGATGGCCGTGGAGCACGCTCCCACGAAGAAGCGCGGCCTGTTCGGCGCCTCGCCGCAGCTCGGTGTGCCACTGGGTCTCCTGCTCGCCTCCGGCATCATGGCGCTGATGGCCGTGATCGCGCCCGGCGACGCCTTCCTCGAGTGGGGCTGGCGGGTGCCGTTCCTGCTCAGCGTGGTGCTCATCCTGATCGGCTACTGGGTGCGCCGCAAGGTCGAGGAGAGCCCGGTGTTCGAAGAGCTCGCCCTCCGCAAGGAGAAGGCGCGGATGCCGATCGTGCAGCTCTTCCGCAAGCACCTGCTGCTCGTCGTGATCGCCGCACTCGTGTTCGCGGGCAACAACGCCGTGGGCTACATGACCACGGGCGGCTACATCCAGAACTACGCCACCAACCCCGACGGCCCGATCGGCCTCGAGCGCGGCCCGGTGCTCTGGGCGGTGGCCGGCAGCGCGGTCACCTGGTTGCTGTCGACGCTCTTCGCCGGCTGGATCTCCGACCGGATCGGGCGCCGCACCACCTACATCCTCGGCTGGGTGCTGCAGCTGATCGGCGTCTTCGCGCTCTTCCCGCTCGTGAACACGGGCACGGTGGGCGGACTGTTCGGCGGTGTCGCCATCCTCACCATCGGGCTCGGCCTCACCTACGGGCCGCAGGCGGCGCTGTATTCGGAGCTGTTCCCCGCCTCGATCCGCTTCTCGGGCGTCTCGATCTCGTACGCGATCGGCGCGATCCTCGGCGGCGCCTTCGCGCCCACCATCGCCACCGCGCTGGTGCAGGCGACGGGCACGACCATGTCGGTCACCTGGTACCTGGCCGGGATGACGGTGGTGGGTCTCGTCGCCACCCTGCTGCTGCGCGACCGCAGCGGCATCCCGCTCGGGCCCGACCACGAGGCCGAGCAGGCCGCCAGCCCGATCTACGGCGCCAAGCGCGCCTGAGCCCGGCATCCGGCGCTCGCCCACCTCACCCGCCCCCTCGACCGCAGCGTTCTGCACCGACCCGAAGGACATCCCATGCAGTTCCACCACCACGGTTACGTCTCCGGAGACCCGCGGATCGCCCCGGCCGCCGGCGTCGGCATCGACCGCCCGGCCGAGCTCCCCGATCAGGTCGACGTGCTCATCGTCGGGGCGGGCCCGGCCGGCATGATCCTCGCCGCCCAGCTCGCTCAGTTCCCCGAGATCGACGCGCGACTGGTGGAGCGCCGGGCGGGGCGGCTGGAGATCGGCCAGGCCGACGGCATCCAGGCCCGCAGCAACGAGACCTTCCAGGCCTTCGGGTTCGCCGAGCGCATCATCAGCGAGGCGTACCAGATCAGCGAGATGGCGTTCTGGGCACCGGATCCGGCCGATCCGTCGAGCATCGTGCGCACCTCGCGCCCGGTCGACGACGAGCACGGCGTGAGCGAGTTCCCGCACATGATCGTGAACCAGGCGCGGGTGCTCGACTACTTCGCCGAGGCTGCGCGCAACGCACCGGCCCGCATGGAGGTCGACTACGGGTACGAGTTCCTGGGCCTCGAGATCGACGAGGCCGGCGCGAGCTCTTCGGGCGACTACCCCGTCGAGGTCTCCCTGCGGATGACGGCGGGCCCGGATGCCGGCCGCGAGCGCCGCGTGCGCGCCAAGTACGTGGTGGGCTGCGACGGCGCCCGCAGCGGTGTGCGCCAGTCGATCGGCCGCACGCTCGACGGGGATCAGGCCTTCCACGCCTGGGCCGTGATGGACGTGCTGGCGGTCTCCGACTTCCCCGACATCCGCCTGAAGTGCGCCATCCAGTCGAAAGCGGGCAGCATCCTGCACATCCCGCGCGAGGGCGGCTACCTCTTCCGCACCTACGTCGACCTGGGCGAGGTCGACCCGGCCGACAACGGTGCCGTGCGCAAGACCACGGTCGAGGCGGCGGTCGCCAAAGCGAACCAGATCATGCACCCGTACTCGCTCGACGTGAAGGATGTCGCCTGGTCGAGCGTCTACGAGGTGGGCCACCGCCTGACGGACAAGTTCGACGACGTGCCGCACGGCGACGAGCGCTGCCCGCGGGTGTTCATCGCGGGCGACGCCTGCCACACGCACAGCGCCAAGGCCGGCCAGGGCATGAACGTGTCGATGCAGGACGGCTTCAACCTCGGCTGGAAGCTGGCGCAGGTGCTGCTCGGAAAGAGTCCCGAGAGCCTGCTGAAGACCTACTCCGATGAACGGCAGGTGATCGCGAAGAATCTGATCGACTTCGACAAGGAGTGGTCGACCCTGATGGCCAGGAAGCCCGAGGAGTTCGACAGCCCCGAGGAGCTCGCCGAGTTCTACGTGCGCACGATCGAGTTCCCCGCCGGCTTCATGACGCAGTACCCGCCGTCGATGCTGATCGGCGAGGCCGTGCACCAAGAACTGGCCGGCGGATTCCCCATCGGCAAGCGCTTCAAGTCGGTGCCCACCGTGCGGGTGGCCGACGGCAACCCGATCCACCTCGGCCACCACGCGCGGGCCGACGGGCGCTGGCGGCTGTACGCCTTCGCCCCGGAGTCCGCGGGCAGCGGCGACCAGGGCGTCTTCGCCGAGTGGGCCGAGTGGCTCGCCACCGCGCCCGATTCGCCGGTGGTGGCCTACACGCCCGAGGGGGCCGCATCCGATGCGGTGTTCGACGTGAAGGCCGTCTTCCCGCAGCGGCACACCGAGGTCGACATCACGCGGGTGCCGAAGGTGTTCCTGCCGCGCACGGGGCCGTTCGACCTGATCGACTACGAGAAGGTCTACGCGGCCGCTCCGGGCGACGACATCTTCACGCTGCGCGAGATCGACCGGCAGAACGGATGCGTCGTGGTGGTGCGCCCGGATCAGTACGTCGCGCACGTGCTCCCGCTCACCGCCCGGGCCGAGCTGGCGGACTTCTTCGCCGGCAACCTGCTGCCGGCAAAGAAGCCCGCCGCCGTGCTCGCCTAGACCACCCGGGCGAGCCCGGTCGCTACGAGTTCACGCGGATGATCTCCTCCTGGTGCGGCGACAGCACCGCACCCGAGATCCGCAGGTCGAGCAGCAGGAAGGGACGTTCGCCGGCCGATCTGGCGGCCCATTCGCCGAGAACGTCGAGGTCGTCGAGCGCGCGCACGACCACACCGTGCGCACCTACGGCCGAGGCCAACGCCGCGAAGTCCACCTCGGGGATGAGCATCGGTGCCTCTGCGAGGCCCTTGAGTCCGTAAAGGTTCACCTCCGCGCCGTAGGCGGCGTCGTTCCACACGACGGCGAGCCCGTGCCCGCCGGCGACCCGCACCGCGGTCTCGAGATCGGCGAGCGCCATCAGGCCGCCGCCGTCGCCCGTGGCCAGCACCACGGTGGCATCCGGCTTCGCGCGCACGGCACCGGGCACACTCGCGAAGCCCAGACCGATCGATTGGAATGCGGTGCCGACCATGAGCATCCGGTCGGGGGCGGCGACCGGCCAGTACGCATTGGGCCAGCCCATGAAGTGGCCGCCGTCGCACACCACGACGCGATTCTGCGGCAGGAGCTCGGCGATACGCCGGGCTGCCGAGCGCGGGTCGAGCCGGCCGTCGGAGGCGAGGGCGTCGCCTGGATGACGTGCCTGCGCCCCGTCGAGAGCGCCCGCGAGGTCGGCGGTCTCGCGCCATCCGCTCGACGCCGTGCCACCCGTGCTGCTCGTGCCGCCCGTCCGGCCCGCCCGGAGCAGTTCGACCAGCTGCCCGGCCACCACGGCGGCATCGCCCCGGATGTACCCGCCCACGTTCGCGTGTGTGGCGGTCGGCGCCACGTCGACCTGCACCACCCGGGTGCCGGGCGCGAAGAGGGCGCCGAAGCGCATCGTGAACTGGTTCAGCGAGGCGCCGAACACCACGGCGACGTCGGACTCGCGGATGAGCTCCATCGCGCGCTCGGCACCGAAACCGCCGGTGACCCCGAGGTCGAAGCGGGCGTCGGGGAAGAGGCCGCGGCCGAGCGCCGTGGAGGCGGTGAGGGCTCCGGTGATCTCGGCCAGCTCGCCGAGGGCGGGTCCGGCGCCGGCGAGCCAGGCGCCGCGGCCGGCCAGCAGCAGCGGCCGCTCCGCCCCGGCCAGCAGGGCCGCGAGGTCGTGGACGGCGCCTTCGGCGAAGGGGCCCGAGGGTGCCAGGGGCTGCGGCAGGCGGGGCTCGGGTGCAGCCGGCACCGGGCCCGCCTCGAGCGTGGCCACGTCGTACGGGATGGCCAGAACGGTGGGCACGCGGTAGGTGAGGGCGTGCTCGATGGCGATCACCGTGGTGGCCGCGGCATCCGTTCGCCCCACGGTGTAGGTGCGGGCCCCGACCGCCGAGGCCAGGGCGATCTGATCGACGTCCCAGGCGCGCGGCCCCGAGGTCGGCCCGTCGCCCACCACGAGCACCAGCGGCACCTGCGCCTGCACGGCCTCGGCCAGTGCGGTGAGCGTGTTGGTGAAACCGGCGCCGTAGGTGGCGGTGGCGGCTGCCAGACCGCCACCCGCACGGTAGTGTGCGTCGGCGGCCACGACCCCTCCGGCCTCGTGGCGCACCGCGGTGTACTGCACGGCGGTGTCGCGCTCGAGGGCGTCGAGGAAGTAGGCGTTGCCGTTGCCCATCACGCCGAAGACGTGGTCGACGAAGCGGGAGAGGGTGTGCGCGACGTGCGCGGAAACGGTGGGCACGATGAACGGCCTTTCGAGACAGTGACGGGAGGAATCCGTATGTGTCTCGCGCGGCGCCTCACGGCTGCCCGGCTTCGTGCCCCTTTTTCAGGCACTGGTCGCTCGCCCGACCAGACCTGATCATCCTACGGGGATGAGGGGCGGGTTGCTCGGAGGGTCGCGCCTGCTAGCCCGCGTGCGCGAGCGAGAAGCGCACCGCGCCCTGCTCGTCGACCTGGGCGTCGAGCACCTTGTCGTCGAGGGCGGTGGCGGCTACCGGCTCGAGATAGACGCGGGCTCCGGCCGTCTCCACCACGTGGTCGGAGGGTTCCGGACGCGGTGCGACGGCCACCTCGAAGTTGTCGCCGGCCGGGGTGCTGGCGATCCGCAGACCGCCCTGCTCGGGCGCGGTCTCGGCCGCGACGGGATCCTGTCCCAGGGTGCGCTGCGTGAGGTTGTTCACTACTACTGCGGCATTGTCGGTGAGGGTGAGCATGAGCTCTCCTTCCATCGTTGCGGTCAGAAGTCCTCCACCCTTCCTGGTCTGCAGGATGCGCACAACCCGATCCCGGAAGGCTTTGCGAGGATACTCAGACTCGGCTGCTCACACCCTGACGCCGTCGATGCTCGAGCTGTGCCGCCCGATCAGGCGCCACACCGTGCGGGTGAGCTCGGGGTACTCCAGCGCGATCTGGCGCAGCACCCGGTAGTCGCGCGCGGCCGTCGGAGCCCGGCCGTTGTCGCCGGCGATGCTGTCGGCGCGCAGCAGGTAGACGACGATCTCGTCGACGCTCGGCAGCTCCTCCATGAACTCCCAGGGGTCTTCGCCGGCCAGCAGGCGCTCGTGCACCACGGTCTGCAACTCGTCGTTCGCCTCGGCGCGCAGCACTTCGAGGCTCGCGCGTCCGCGCGGTCGGGGCTCGTAACTGCTCACCGTTCGAGCCTAAGCCGGTGCGCGCCCAGGACCGAATCAGAGCTGCGAGGCGTCGACCGAGAAGGTGTCGCAGGCGGCCGGTCCGCTGTTGAGGCCGGTCTCGAACCACTTCTGCCGGGAGGCGCTGGAGCCGTGGGTCCAGCTCTCGGGATCGACCTGGCCGCCGCTCTGCTGCTGGATGCGGTCGTCGCCGATCACCGAGGCCGCGTTCAGCGCGTCGGCGATCTGCTCGGAGGTGACCGGTTCGAGAAAGACGACTCCGTTCGAGTCGGCGGTCGTCGAGGCCGCGCCCGTCCAGGCCCCGGCGAAGCAGTCGGCCTGCAGCTCGGTGCGCACCGAGTCGGAGGCCGGCCCGGTGACGGAGTGGTCGGTCGAGGAGAGCGTGCCGGTGAGCTGCTGGATGTGGTGGCCCCACTCGTGCGCCACCACGTACATCTCGGAGAGCGTGCCGCCGGAGGCGCCGAAGCGGGAGCGCAGCTCGCCGAAGAACGCGGTGTCGAGGTAGATGGTCTCGTCGGGCGGGCAGTAGAACGGGCCGGTCGCGCTCGAGGCCTGGCCGCATCCGGTGCTCGTCGCCTGCTCGAACAGCACGAAGTCGTCGGGGGAGTGGTAGTTCACACCGAGGGCCGGGGCGGTCGTGATCCAGTAGGTGTCGAGCGAGTTCGCGGCGCCCACCATCAGGCACTCGACGTTCGCGTTGGCGTCGGCCCCGGTCTGGCAGTCGAGGGCGGTCTCCGACTGGCTGCTCGACCCCGAGTCGCCGCCCCCGCCGACGAGCCCCGCGAAACCGGTGAGGTCGACGCCCACGAGCTGCGACAGCAGCACCAGACCGACCACCACGATCGCCCCTCCGCCGCCGATCGCCGCGGTGCGGCCGCGGCCGCCGGTGCGCTTGGAGACCTTGCTCGGGTCGAGTTTCGAATCGGGGTTGAAGCTCATACCGAGAAAACTACTGCGCTAGCGCCCCGACGGCTCGGCCCGTGCCGGTCTCCCGGAGGATGGTCACGGCGCGGCCGGCTTGTTGTCGGTGCTGAGCACCACCCAGCCGCCGTCGACGCGTTCGAGCAGGTTCCAGCTGGCGGTGTCGACCACGAGATCGCCGAGCTCGGGATCGATCGCCTGCAGCAGAGGCCGGATGACGGCGTCGTGCGTGACCACGACCAGAGGCCCGTCGGCGATGACGTCGTCGAGCGCCGGCAGCACGCGCGCCAGCACCGCCTCGCGCGGCTCGACCCCCGGGGCGTCGTCGACGCTGCCGAACTCGGCCACCACGTCGTCCTTCGGATGCCCGGTCCACGGCCCGTAGTCGCGGTCGTTGAAGCGGTCGTCGGATGCGGCGGGCACCCCGGCGGCCCCGGCGATGATCGCCGCCGTGCTCACCGCCCGATCGAGCGGGCTGGACAGCACGCGCCCGAAGCGGAACCCGGCGAGGGCGGCGGCCAAGCGCTCGGCCTCGGCTGCACCCACCTCGTCGAGCGGCGGATTCGCGAGCCCCCGCAGCCGCCCTTCGGCGTTGAGGGCGGTGCGCCCGTGGCGGGCGAGCACGAGCAGCAGGGGTTCGTCGGGATGAGTCGGCGCAGGGCGGGGCGGGTCGTCGTGGAGCACAGGGGCATCCTCCCACCTGTGGTGAAGGCGGGAGCAGCCCCCGAACGGGCCGTCGCGTTCGCCTGACGCGACTCACCTGAGCAGATGCAGCTCCACGTCCCGCAGCGCACCCGCGTCGGCGGTGGCGCTGAGGTAGCTGCGGTGCGGCTGCCGGCGGCGATCGGTGGGGGAACCGGGGTTCAGCAGGCGCATCCCGCCCGGCGTCACCGTGTCCCAGGGGATGTGGCTGTGCCCGAACACCAGCACCTGCGGCGGGGTGGATCCTCCCGCGGTGGCGTCGATGCCGAACTGCTCGTCCATCCGCCGCTCCCTGCCCGCGGCGGCCCCGGTCTCATGGACGACCGCGAAGCGCACCCCGTCGATCTCGGCGCGCGCCACTTCGGGCAGGCGCTCGCGCAGCGGGAGCCCGTCGTTGTTGCCCCACACCCCGATCAGGCGCCGGCTCGAGGCCTCGAGCAGCTCCAGCGTCGCGAGGTCGACCCAATCGCCCGCGTGTATCACGACGTCGGCCTCGGCCACCGCGGCGAGCACCTCGAGCGGGAGCACCTTGGCCCGCTTCGGCAGATGCGTATCGGCCAGGAACAGGATGCGGCTCGCCATGGCTCCATCGTGGCACCGCCCCGACGGGGCGTCGTTGCACCCCGCTGATGCAGCATCCGGCCGCGCGGCCTGAGTAGCCCCCGAACGGGTCGTCGCGTTCCGGCGCGTCAGCTGAGCAGACCGCGGCGGATCGCCTGGGCCACCGCAGAGGCGCGGTCGGAGACGCCGAGCTTCTCGTAGACGTGCTGCAGATGACTCTTCACGGTGGCCAGCGACACGTGCAGCTCGCTCGCGATGCGCTGGGCCGAGTATCCGTCGGCTGCCAGCTTCACGATCTCGAGCTCGCGCACGGTGAGCGACGGTCGTTCCTCGTTGATCTGGCGGGCGCGGATCTCGTCGGCCAGCACCTCCTGTGCGAACGGCGAGATGACGGTTCCGCCCGCTCCGATCGTGAGCACGGCCGTGGTGATCTCGGCGAACGACGCCGACTTCTCCAGAAATCCCTTGGCGCCTTTCGCGAACGCGCGGTACACGGTGGCCGAATCCATGAAGGCGGTCAGGATGAGGATGCTCGTCGGCGCCTTCTCCGCGGTGAGCACCTCCACCACCTGCATGCCGTCGATCTCCGGCAGCCGCAGGTCGACCACCGCGACTTCGGGCCGTTCCTCACGGATGGCGGTGAGAGCGGCCACCCCGTCGGCGGCGACTCCGATCACGGTGATGCGGGGGTCGGCTTCCCAGTTGCGGGCGAGCCCCTCCCGGTAGACGGGGTGATCGTCGGCGATCACCACCCGCACGCTCCTCATCGGCGGTCGAGCACGGAGCGCACCGCACCGAGGAACTGGTGGATGTCCAGCGGCTTCGTCAGGTAGTCGGCGATGCCCAGCGGCTTCAGGTGCGCGATCCGGGTGGGCGTCGCATCGGCCGAGAGCACGATCACGGGCACGCCCGCCAGCAGCGGGTCGGCGCGGAGGGCGGCGATCACATCGGCTCCCGTCATGTCGGACAGGTTGAGGTCAAGCAGCACGAGATCCAGATCCCGGCCGAGGGCGCGAGCGGCGTCGAGGCCGGCCGCGCCGCTCATCGCCGGAATGAGGTCCAGCTTCTCATACCGGCTCAGGATGTGTTCCACCAGCCGCAGGTTGGCATGGGTGTCTTCGACGTGCAGCACCGTGGCCACGAGGTCATCGGCCTCTGGCTGACCGGCCGCCACGGGTTCGGGCGGCACCAGCGGCAGCGCATCCGGTGCCAGCACGAGCTCGACGAAGAAGGTCGTGCCCTCCCCGATGGCACTGTGCTCGATGCCGAGCTCGCCGCCCATCTCCTCCACCAGTCGGCGGGAGAGCGCCAGCCCCAGCCCGGTGCCCTCGATGTCGGCCGAGGAGGGCAGCCGCCCGAAGGCGGTGAACAGCAGTTCCCGCTCATCGTCGCGGATCCCGCGCCCGGTGTCGGTCACCAGAAAGCGCAGTCGCTCGCCCTCGGCCTTGCAGGTGACCCGGATGGCGCCGTGCCGGCTGTTGAACTTCACCGCGTTGCTCAGCAGGTTGAGGAACACCTGCCGCAACCGCTGCGCGTCGCCCATCACCGAGCGGAACAGGGCGTCGTGCAGGTCGCTGGCGATCTCGATGTCGTCGGTGCGGGCGATCGGCCGGATCAGCTGCAGCGCCTCGTGGATCGGCTCGACCGCCGGGACGGTCGAGAGGGCGAGTCCGGGGGCTCCCGCGTCGATCCAGGTGATGTCGAGCACATCGTTCACCAGCGAGAGCAGGTGGCGTCCGGCATCCAGGATGTGCTGCGAGCCCTCCAACTGGGAGGAGGTGACGGAGCCGTCGTGCATCAGCTGCGCGAAGCCGAGGATCGCGTTCAGCGGCGTGCGGAGTTCGTGGCTGATCCGGGAGAGGAACTCGCTCTTGGACTGGTTGGCCCGCTCGGCCTCGTGCATCGCGATCCGGGCGGCCGACTCGGCGCGCTTGCGGTCGGTGATGTCGGTGGAGATCGCGCCGAGGGCGTACGGCCTGCCGGAGGTGTCCAGAAGCGGGAACTTGATCGAGAGCCAGCGCCGGTCGTCGTCGCCGTCCGTCTCCCCGCCGATCGTCGCGAACGGCTCCTCCACCTCGACCGACACCCCCGACTCCACCACGTCGCGGTCGTGCCGGTTGTAGACCGAGGCGCTGGAGTGCGGGAAGAGGTCGTGGTCGGTCTTGCCGACGATCTCCGACGGCTGCACCCCGAAGCGGCGGGCGAAGTAGTCGTTGACGATCAGGTAGCGGCCGTCGAGGTCTTTCACGTACATCAGGGCGGTGGAGTTGTCGACCAGATCTTGCAGCTGATCGACCCGCGAGCGAAGCGCCAGTTCGTCGAAGAGCTGGCGTTCGGCGAACTCGGCCACCACCAGCAGGGGTGCGGATGCGCCGGCTTCCGCGCCCGCCGGGGCGGTCAGACGGCTCGCCCGCAGCCGCCCGCCGTACCCGGGCAGCGAGAGGTTGCGCCACTGGCCGTCGGCCAATGCGGAGTCGATCGCTCCGGAGAGCCGGCCGGCCGGCTCGGGCTCTCCTACGAGGAAGGCCAGGTCGACGTCGACGTGCTGCTCGAACGCGGCGTTGGTGGCCAGCAGCACCAACTCGCCGCGGAAGCGGTCGCGGGCGAAGAGGGCGCAGGCGGCGGGCAGGCTCTCGAACACCGTGAGATCCGGCACCTCGATCCGTCCGCCGCCCGCCATCGACACATCCTCCCACGCCCGCCCCCGCAGGCGGCCGGTGACCACCGGTGCCCCGCTACCGGGAGGCCGAGCGCAACGCCGCGGTGCCGTCGGCGTCCACGGCGAGCGCGGCCGAGGGCCGGTCGCCGTCGAGGGCGACGCCGTAGACGTCACGGGCCCGCTCGATCGAGACGAATCCGAGTCGCACGTCCTGCAGCACGCGCTCGGGCTCGCGCTCGAACGGGTGCCCGTACCCGCCACCGCCCGTGGAGTGTTGGCCGATCCGCTCGCCGGGCTGCAGGGTGATCGCTCCGAGCGGGACGATCTCGCGCTCCGCATCCGCGGTATCGCGGGCGAACGCCACGTTGCGGGCGGCCGAACCTCCGCCCTGCGTGCCGCGCGGGGGGAACGAGACGCAGTCGGTGACGTAGGCGGCCTCCATCGGGTCCCATTTGGGACCGAAGGCCACTGTGGCGCCCGGCGCGCCCCGGCGGCGGCCGGCGCCCTCGGAGTCGGTTCGGATGCGCAGCTCCTCCACCCGGAACGGATACTTCAGCTCCGAGAGCTCGATGCTGTCGCGGAACATCAGCCCGGCGGCCACGGCGAGGCCGTAGGTGACCCAGCCGTCGATGTCCGGATGCGCCGGCCCGCCCTGCGAGCCGAGGAACACCTGGTTCACGTAGGGCTCGCCACCGGTGCGGCGGTCCACACCCGACACCACCGAGAAGCCGGGGCCGAGTCCCGTGGCGCCCTCGGCGGCACCGAAGCCGGCCCAGGCATCCGCCACCGCCTTCTGCGTGGTGACGGTGAGCCGGTCGCCCACGTTCGTGGTGGCCACCGAGGTGGAATGCGGGAACCGGGGCTTGCCCACGATGCAGTTCTCGCGCAGCAGCAGTTCGATCCGCCGGAACGAGCCGGAGTTGGCCGGGATGCCGGTCTCGAGCGAGTTGAAGATGCCCGCCATCACATTGCTGACCGTGCAGGCCTCGGACTCGTTCACGCCGGCCGGGATGCAGTCGATGTTGTCGCGCAGGTCGACGGTGATGCGCCGCTCCTGGGTGTCGACATCGAGCTTGACCGTGATCTCGATGCCGTTCGGCAGCACGCCCGGGATCGGGTCGTGCCGGCCGGTGCCGACCGTGCTGCCACCCGGCAGCTTCGCGATGGCCTGCGCCATCCGGTCTTCGGAGTAGTCCATCCAGTCGCGGATGAAGGCCTTCAGCGTCGCGCGTCCGTACCGCTCACCGAGTTCTTTCAGGCGGGCTTCGGCGACGCGGGCGGCTCCCACCATCGCCAGGTAGTCGCCGTACCACTGTTCGGGCACGCGGATCCGGGCGCGGCACATCCGGATGATGTCGTCGACGTCGCTGTAGTCCTTCTGCACGCGCACGCAGGGGAAGATCAGGGCGCCCTCCTGGTAGACGTCCTTCGCGAACGGCATGTAGGTCGAGGGCTCGGAGTTGCCGATGTCGGCCTGGTGCGCCTTCGCCAGGGTGGTGAAGAGGTGCTCGCCCTCGAAGAACACCGGGATGAGGATGGTGTGGTCGGCCGCATGCGAGTTGCCCCGGTAGGGGTCGTTGTGCAGGAACGCGTCGCCCTCGGCGAGGTCGGGCTGCAGTTCGGTCATCGCCGCGGTCATCAGGTGCGCCCCGAAGATGTGGCAGGGCAGTCCCTCGGCGGAGGAGAGCAGCTCGTTGTCTCCTGTGGTGATGGCGCAGGAGAAATCACGAGCCATGTTGAGCACACCGCTGCGACCGGTGCGCAGCAGGGTGTTCTCCATCTCGCGCACGATCGAGTCGAGACGGTTGGAGATGACGGCGAGCAGGATGGGATCGGTCTTGCCGGGCGAGGCGCTCGCCGGGACGGACTCGGTGACGGCGGTCATGCCAGTGCTCCTTCGCGGGCCGCGAACGCTCCGAGGGAGTCGTTCGAACCGGTGGTGATGATGTAGTCGGAGGTGGGGGCGACGACGACCGTCGCACCCGGGTCGACGACCAGGGTGGTGGTCGCCTCGAGGATGATCGCCGGCCCGTGGATGGTGCTGCCGGCGCCGAGTGCGGCCCCGTCGTACACCGGTGTCTCCGGGGCATCCGCGAAGGCGAACAGCACCGGGCGCACGCGCACGGGCTCGGGATCGCCGGTCGCGGCCGGAGCCACCCGCTGGGCGGGCTTGTCGAGCTCGGCGGTGACCCGCCGCTTCCAGATCAGGCACTCCACGTGCTGGCTCGGGTCGTTCACCTGGAACACCCGGAGGTGGTGGGCGTGGAAGGCGGCCTCGAGGGCTTCGAGATCGACCGATCCGTCGTCCTTCAGTGTGACCGGGGTCTCGAGCTCCCAGACCTGGCCCGGGTAGCGGGCGTCGACCGAGAGCTGGGTGTGCACGGCGACGGGGGCGAGCGAGTCGATCTCGTCGACGAACTGCTGCGCCTGCTCGGCGAGCGAGGCGAGAGCACCGGCCGCCGCCTCGGCGTCGAAGGAGCGAGTGGTGGTGAAGGCGCTCGCCGTGAAGTCGGAGATGAGATCGGCGTTGAGGGCGCCGGCTGCCGACAGGGCACCCGCCGTCTTGGGCAGCACGACGGTTCCGACGCCGAGTTCGCGGGCGATCTGCACGATGTTGACGCCGCTGGCGCCGCCGCCGGCGATGATCGAGAGATCGCGCGGGTCGACGCCCTGTGAGATGGTCATCTCGCGCACCGCCGAGACGATGTTCTGGCTGGCGATCACGAGGGCACCGCGGGCGGCGTGCTCCACGCTCGTGCCCAGGCGGTCGGCGATCGGCTGCAGGGCGGCCCGTGCGGCGTCGACGTCGAGGCTGAGGGTGCCGCCGATGAAGCCGATCGGATCGAAGTAGCCCAGCACGAGCGCGGCATCGGTGACCGTGGGGCGGATGCCGCCGCGGCCGTAGCAGGCCGGGCCGGGGTCGGCGCCTGCGCTCTCGGGGCCGACTCGCACGAGCCCCGAGGAGTCGACACTGATGATCGAGCCGCCGCCGGCGCCGATGGAGCGCACGTCCACCGACTTCGTGCCGGTGATGTGGCCCGTCCACTTCTGGCCCAGCCAGGTGTCGGCGCTGAAGTGGATGGTGCCGTCGCTGATCAGGCCCACGTCGAAGGTCGTGCCGCCGGTGTCGCACACCAGCACATTCGGGCGCTCTTCGGCGAGCGTGGTGCGGCCGGCATGCAGGGCGGCGATCGGCGCCATCGAGGGGCCGGAGCCGACGCTGTAGATCGGCCGGTCGGCCATCCGGCCCACCGGCCAGGAGCCGCCGTAGCTGGTGGAGATCAGCAGTCTGCCGGTGAAGCCGGCGGCCACGAGGTCGTCGGAGAGCTGCGCCAGGAAGCTCTGCATCAGCGGCTTCAGCGAGGCGTCGATGACGGTGGACGAGGTGCGGCGGTACTCGCGCAGCACCGGGTTCAGCCGGTGGCTGAGGGTGCGCGGCACCTCCGGCATGTGCTCGGCGAGCATCCGGTCGACGGCCAGCTCGTGCGCCGCGTTCACGGTCGACCAGAGCAGGCTCACACCGATCGCTTCGACGCCGTGGCGCCGGCACTCCCGGATGGCGCTGATCACGGTGGACTCGTCGAGCTCCTGGTGAACGGTGCCGTCGGAGTCGATCCGCTCGCCGATCTCGAAGGTGAGGTAGCGGGGCACGTACGGCGGCTCGAACTCGCGCGGCGAGAACGCGCCGCCGAGCCGGCCGCCCTCGCGCAGCAGCAAGGTGTCGGGGAAGCCGGCGGTGGTGAAGAGCGCGGTCACCGCGGTCTTCTTCTCCACGATCGCATTGGTGGAGCGGGTGGTGCCGTAGGCGAAGTGGGAGGTGTCGGCCAGCAGCTCGCGCACGCTCAGGCCGAGCCGGGAGGCCACCTGCTCGACCGCCGTCGAGACGCCGTCGAAGGCGCGCTGGTACGTGGTGAGCGCTTTGCCGATGTGGATGCCGCCGTCGGCGTCCGTGATGACGACGTCGGTGAAGGTTCCACCGGTGTCGACCGAGATCCTGAAAGCCATCTGTTCTCCGATTTCGTGCGGGTGTGATTTCCTGCGGGATGGGCGAACCCCCAGTGTGCGGATCGGCGCCAGGCGGGCACATCGACCGATCGGATAGCCGAAAGGTCGAGATCCTCCTCTGCCGAAGGGATGATTTCCGGCCGTTATCGCCCGACGCGGGTGAACAGCATGTTTCCCGCCCTCATCCGGGCGCCGCGCTCGGCTACGTTTCGAGGCCATCAGCTCCATGGATCACAAGCCCGGATCACAAGCCCGAACAGCAGGAGGAATCATGAGAAAGACCACAGCGACCCTCGTCGGATTGGGGGTGCTCGCGTTCGCCCTGACCGGCTGCACCCCCGCCGTGTCGTCCGATGGCGGCACAGCCGCCTCGGCCCCGGTCGATGCCGCGAACGCCGACTGCGTCTCCGCCGTCACGCCCGACGTCGAAGCGGCCATGGAGCCCAGCGCGCTGGTCGCCCCCGAGGCGCCCCTGGATCTCGCCGGTCTCGCCGGCAAGAAGATCTGGTACATCACCAACAGCCAGAACCAGTTCTCGACCGAGATGTCCACGGGCGTCGAGGAGGCCGGGAAGGCCGCCGGCGTGGACGTCACCGTCTTCGACGGCCAGAACTCCACCAGCCGCTACAGCGAGGGCATCAACCAGGCCATCGCGCAAGGCGCCGACGGCATCATCCTGATGGCCGTTCAGCCCGCCGTGGTGAAGGAGGACCTCGCGGCCGCCGAAGCGGCAGGCATCAAGGTGCTCAGCACCCTCAACGGTGACCCCGACGAGCCCGTGGCCGCCGGCACCTTCGGCAACCTCACCGCCGACTACACCGCCGACGGCGAGCTGATGGGCAAGTGGGCGCTCTACGACTCCGGTTGCGCCGCCGACGTCGTGGTGGTGCAGTCCAGCCCCGTGCACGTGTGGGACCTCGCCGCCAAGGGCATCGAGGCCGCCATCACCGACTCGGGATCGGACAGCTCCGTGAAGGTGCTCGACATCGACCCCGCCAAGATCGCGACCGACACGACCAGTCAGCTGCAGACCGCGCTGCAGGTCGACCCGGACGTGAACTACGTGCTGCCCGTCTGGGACAGCGCGATGCCTTTCATCTCGCCCGCCATCGCCGCGTCGGGCGGCACCGCCAAGGTGCTCGCGCACGACGGCATCTCGGCCAGCCTCGAGCTGATCGCCTCCGGCAAGGACCAGCAGGGAACCGTGGCCATGCCCCCGCCCGGCTGGATCGGCTGGGCCGCGTTCGACGAGGTGGGCCGGGCCATCACCGGCGCCGCCGACCCCGGCTACGTCATCCCCACCCGGCTCGTGACCTCCGACAACGTCGGCGACGGCTCGGTGGGCGACGTGTCGCCCAACTACGCCGACTACCAGACCGCCTTCACCTCGGCCTGGTCGAAGTAACCGGATGCTCCGGCCGGTGGCCGTCCGCCGCCGGCCGGGGCGCCACCCCTCGCCCGTCACCCAAGGAGAGCGCGCATGACCCTGAAGTCCGACACCCCGACCCCGTCCGGCGCCCCGGACCGGCGCGCGGGCACCCGCCTCTCGGCCGAGGGGCTCATCCCGAGCGGCCGGAGCCTGTTCGGCTCCGGCGGACCGCAGCGATTCGCGCTGCTGGGAATCCTGGCGATCATCCTCGTGCTCTGCCTGGTGTTCATCCCGGAGTTCCGCTCCTGGCGGCTGATCGCCAGCATGATCAACTCGCAGTCGATCATCCTCCTGCTCGCGCTGGTGGCCACGATCGTGCTGCGGACCGGCGGCTTCGACCTCTCCATCTCGCAGACGATGGTGGGCAGCGCCGCCCTGACCATCGTGCTGGTGAAATCCGGGGTGCCGCTGGCCGCTGCGGTTCCGCTCGCCGTCCTGCTGGGAGCCGCGGTGGGGGCCCTCAACGGCTTCCTCGTGGTGAAGATCGGCGTCGACTCCTTCGTCACGACCCTCGGCTCGTACTCCGCGCTGGCGGGATTCGCCTACCTGGTGACCGACTCCTCGATCGTGGCCGGGGTGCCCGACGAGCTCGTCAACGCGGTGCGCTCCGAGGTGCTCGGCATCCCGCTGGTCACCTGGTACGCCTGGATCCTCGCCCTGCTGCTCTGGTTCGTCTATCAGCGCACCCCGCTCGGCCGCTACATGCTCTTCGTGGGCGGTAATCCGGATGCGGCGCGTCTCGCCGGCATCCGCGTGCAGGCGGTGCGCTTCGGCGCGTACCTCGCCTCGGGCATCCTCTCCTCGCTCGTGGGGCTGATCTTCCTCGGCTACTTCGGAGCCGTGGATCCGGGCACCGGCGGCCAGTACATGCTTCAACCACTGGCCGCCGCCTTCCTCGGCACCACGGCCATCGTGATCGGGCGGTTCAACTCGCTCGGCACCGTGGTGGCCCTGTATCTGCTGATCGTGGGCATCACCGGACTGCAGGTGCTCGGCGCCCAGACCTGGGTGACCAACGTGTTCTACGGGCTCGCCCTGATGATCGCGGTGGCGGCCTCGAAGCTGGCCGGCCGCAAGAAGGCGCTGCGATGAGCGCGCCCGGCACCGTCCGGGTCGAGCCCGCGGCCGTGCGCGCACCGGATGCGCTCCGGGTCGAAGGGATGGTCAAGTCGTTCGGCGGCGTTCGCGCCCTTCGTGGCGTCGACCTCGCGGTGCGGCCGGGTGAGGTGCACGCCCTGCTCGGCCAGAACGGCTGTGGCAAGAGCACCTTGGTGAAGATCCTCACGGGAGTCCACGCACCCGACGAGGGGCGAGCCGAGTTCTTCGGTGAGCCGCTGGCTCTGCCGGTCTCTGATCCCGCCGGGTCGGGCATCGCCGTGGTGCACCAAGACATCGGGCTCGCCGACTCGATGACGGTGCTGGAGAATCTCGGAGCCACCGGCGGCTACGGAACGCGGTTGCTCGCGCCGGTGCAGACGTCCCGCCAGCGGGCCCGTTTCGGCCGGCTGATGGATCGGATCGGATTCGCCGTGCCGCTGGACGCCCTCGTCTCGGAGCTGGCGCCGGCGGAGCGGGCCATGGTCGGCATCCTGCGCGCGATGGACCGGCTGAGCCTGGACGAGGCCTCGGCCGGCCGGCACGTGTTCATCCTCGACGAACCCACCGCGGCGCTCGGCCGCGAGGACTCCGTCCGCCTGCTCGAGCTCATGCGCACGGTCGCGCGCACGGGAGCCGCAGTGGTGTTCATCAGCCACCGCCTGAACGAGGTGATGGCCGCCTGCGACCGGCTCACGGTGCTGCGCGACGGTGCGACCGTGCTGACGGCGGAGGTGGCATCCGTCGACCGTCACGCGATCATCGCAGCCATGCTCGGCCGCGAGCTCGAGGAGTTCTTCCCGTCGCCGCCCGACGACGATGCGCGCGAGGTGCGGCTGAGGCTGGAGGGCGTGCGCGGCGAGGTGCTGCGCGACCTGACGCTCACGGTGAGATCGCGCGAGATCGTGGGCGTCACGGGCCTGGCCGGCATGGGGCAGGACGAACTGCCGCAGATGCTGGCGGGGGCCCACCGCGTGCTCGCGGGCGCCGTCGAGGTGGACGGCGCTCCTGTCGTGTTCCGGGACCCGGCCGATGCCATCCGGAGCGGCATCGCCGTGGTGCCGGGCAACCGGCTGCGGGATGGCTGCTGGGTGGCCGCGTCGGCACAGGAGAACGTGACGCTTCCGGTCATCCGCTCGCTCTCCGGGCGGCTCGGCATCCGCGGCGGGGCCGAGCGACGCACCGCCCGGGCCGCCCTCGAGCGCTCCGGGCTGAACCCGCTCGAGCCGGAGCGCCCGATGTCGAGCTTCAGCGGCGGCAACCAGCAGAAGGTGGTCTTCGCCAAGTGGTTGCAGCTGCGGCCGGGGGTGCTCGTGCTGCACGAGCCCACGCAGGGAGTGGATGCCGGCGCCGCCAAGGAGCTGCTCGAGCAGGTGGTGCAGCACGCCACCGAGGGCGCCGCCGTGCTCATCGTGTCGGGCGACCACGAGCAGCTCGTCGAGGTGTGCCACAGGGTGCTGGTGATCGGTGACGGCACCGTGCTGGCCGACATCCCACGAGCTGCTCTCACCGAGCAGGCCCTGCTCGCGGCGAGTTCATTGCCGATGCCCTGATTCCCGTACTGTATGCATTAATTGTGAGTCAGGGTTGTCCCCTGCCTGAATCAGGCATAGTCTGGCCTCAATGTATACAGAAGCGGATAGGGCGTAGTGGCCCGCGCGAGCGACACCGCGTATGCGGCGCTGCGGTCGGAGATCATCTCGTGGGAGTTGTCTCCGGGTACAGTGCTGGCCGAGGTCGAACTCTCCGGCCGCCTCGGCATCTCGCGCACGCCGGTGCGGGAGGCACTCGCCCGCCTCGTGGCCGACGGCCTCGCCGAGCCGCTCGGCGGCCGCGGACTCGTGGTCTCGCCGATCTCGGCCGAGAACGTGGGCGAGCTCTTCGAGCTGCGCCAAGCGCTGGAGGCGCAGGCCGCCTCGCTGGCCGCGGTACGCCGCGATCCGGCGCCCTTCCTGGCGTTGCAGAACGAGCTGCGCGAGGTGCCCGCTTTGCTCGCGGATGCCGATGCCGACCCCGCCCACCACTCCTACTACGAGCTGGTCGCCCGCTTCGACGACGCCGTCGACGAGGCCGTGCAGAACCCCTTCCTGGTGCAGGCGCTGAGTGCCGTTCGCACGCACCTCGCGCGCATCCGCCGCCTCTCGCGGGACAACCCGGCCCGCTTGCTCGAGGCCGCCCGGGAGCACCTGGTGATCGTGGACGCGATCCTCGACGGCGATGCGGGACTCGCCGCCGACGCCACCCGGGTACACCTGTACCGCAGCCTGCAGTCGACCCTCGGGTCGCTCATCCTGACCACTGAGAACCTGACCACTGAGAACCGACCTGACCCTGAGAACCGACCTGACCCTGAGAACCGACCCCAAGAGAAGGACGCATCAGCGCAATGACCCTGCACGACGTTCGCGTGTACAAGAGCGAAGAGAATCTGCCCCGTGAAGACCAGCTGGCCTGGAAGATCGCCCAGGTCGCCGCCGACCCGGTCGCCGTCACCCCTGAGGTGACCGAGATGGTGATCAACCGCGTCATCGACAACGCGAGCGTCGCGGTCGCCAGCATCACCCGTGGCCCCGGCATCGCCGCCCGCTCGCAGGCGCTGGACCACCCCTACGCCCCGGGCGCATCCGTCTTCGGCGTCACCGGCGGCTACAGCCCCGAGTGGGCGGCCTGGGCCAACGGCGTGGCCGTGCGCGAGCTCGACTACCACGACACCTTCCTGGCGGCCGAGTACTCGCACCCGGGCGACAACATCCCGCCGATCCTCGCCGTGGCCCAGCACACCGGCGCCGACGGGGCCGCCCTCGTGCGCGGCATCGCCACCGGCTACGAGATCCAGGTCGACCTGGTGAAGTCGATCAGCCTGCACAAGCACAAGATCGACCACGTGGCGCACCTCGGCCCGTCGGCGGCCGCCGGCATCGGCACGCTGCTCGGGCTGCCGACCGAGACCATCTTCCAGGCCGTCGGCCAGGCGCTGCACACCACCACCGCCACCCGCCAGTCGCGCAAGGGCGAGATCTCCACCTGGAAGGCGCACGCCCCGGCCTTCGCCGGCAAGATGGCCGTCGAGGCCGTCGACCGGGCGATGCGCGGCCAGACGTCGCCGACCCCCATCTACGAGGGCGAAGACGGCGTGATCGCCTGGCTGCTCGACGGCAAGGATGCCCACTACCAGGTGTTCCTGCCGGCGCCGGGTGAGGCCAAGCGCGGCATCCTCGACACCTACACGAAGGAGCACTCGGCCGAGTACCAGGCGCAGGCCTGGATCGACCTGGCCCGAAAGCTCCACCACGAGCATCCGGAACTCGCCGACCCGGCGAACGTGGGCAGCGTCACCATCCACACGTCGCACCACACGCACTATGTGATCGGATCGGGTGCGAACGACCCGCAGAAATACGACCCCACTGCCTCGCGCGAGACGCTCGACCACTCCATCCCGTACATCTTCACGGTGGCGCTGCAAGACGGCGCCTGGAACCACGTCGAGTCGTACAGCCCCGAGCGGGCCGGCCGCGCCGACACGGTCGAGCTGTGGAACAAGGTGCGCACCCTCGAAGACGCCGAGTGGACGCGCCGGTACCACTCCAACGACCCCGCCGAGAAGGCGTTCGGCGGCCGTGTGGAGATCATCCTGCACGACGGCTCCACCATCACCGACGAGATCGCGGTGGCGGATGCGCATCCGCTCGGCGCCCGGCCGTTCGCCCGTGCCGACTACATCCACAAGTTCCGCACCCTGGCCGCCGGGGTGATCGATGAGGCCGAGATCGAGCGCTTCCTCGCCCTCGTGCAGCGCCTGCCGGAGCTCACGGCCGACGAGGTGCGCGGCCTGAACGTGGTCGCCCGCCCCGGACTGCTCGAAGCACTGCCCACCCCGAAGGGACTCTTCTGATGCTGTACTCCACCGTTCCCGCCGCCGAGAAGCGGGCCGCCTTCCGCGCCGCGCTCTCCTCGGGCCGGTTGCTCCGGATGCCCGGCGCCTTCAACCCGCTCTCCGCCCGCCTGATCGAGGAGAAGGGCTTCGAGGGCGTCTACATCTCCGGCGCCGTGATCGCCGCCGACCTCGGCTTCCCCGACATCGGCCTCACCACCCTCACCGAGGTCGCGACCCGTGGCGGCCAGATCGCGCGGATGACGAACCTGCCGACGCTGATCGACGCCGACACCGGTTTCGGTGAGCCGATGAACGTGGCCCGCACCGTGCAGACGCTCGAAGACGCCGGGGTGAGCGGCCTGCACATCGAAGACCAGGTGAACCCCAAACGCTGCGGCCACCTCGACGGCAAAGCGGTGGTGGATGCCGATACCGCGGTGAAGCGCATCCGGGCCGCCGTCGACGCCCGGCGCGACCCCAACCTGCTGATCATGGCGCGCACCGACATCCGCGGGGCCGAGGGGCTCGGGGCGGCGGTCGATCGCGTCAAGCAGCTGGTCGATGCGGGGGCGGATGCCGTCTTCCCCGAGGCGATGGCCTCGCTTACGGAGTTCGAGACCATCCGCGCGGCGACGGATGTTCCGCTGCTGGCCAACATGACCGAGTTCGGCAAGAGCGAGCTCTTCACGAACCAGCAGCTCGCCGACGTGGGCATGAACCTGGTGATCTACCCGGTCTCCCTGCTGCGCATCGCGATGGGCGCCGCCGAGCGCGGGCTCGACGCGCTCGCGGCCGAGGGCTCGCTGAAGAGCGAGGTGCCCACGATGCAGACGCGAGCGCGACTGTACGAATTGCTCGACTACGAGGCGTACAACGCCTTCGACACCTCCGTGTTCAATTTCGACGTCCCGACCGCTCGCTGAGGAGTGACAGAAATGCCTGAAGCCGTAACACCCGAACAGCCGGAGATCCGCAAAGGCCTGGCCGGTGTGGTCGTCGACTACACCGCCGTCTCGAAGGTCAATCCCGAGACGAACTCGCTGCTCTACCGGGGCTATCCGGTGCAGGAGCTGGCGGCGTCGTGCAGCTTCGAACAGGTCGCGTACCTGCTCTGGACCGGCGAGCTGCCTAGCGACGCCGAGCTCGCCGCCTTCGAGCAGCTGGAGCGCTCGCAGCGTGCCCTCGACCCGGCCGTGAAGCGGGTGATCGACGAGTTGCCGCTGACGGCGCATCCGATGGACGTCGTGCGCACCGCCGTCTCGGTGATCGGCGCGCTCGACCCGGACTGGGCCGACGCGAGCCCGGCGGGCACCCTGTCGAAGTCGATCACGCTGCTCGCGAAGCTGCCGGCCATCGTCTCCTACGACCAGCGCCGCCGGCGCGGCCAGGAGATCGTGGAACCGGATGCCTCGCTCGGCTATTCGGCCAACTTCTTGAACATGACGTTCGGCGAGGTGCCCTCCGATGTCGTGGTGAAGGCCTTTGACGTGTCGATGATCCTGTACGCCGAGCACTCCTTCAACGCCTCGACCTTCACGGCCCGGGTGGTGACCTCGACGCTCTCCGACCTCTACTCGGCGGTCGTCGCGGGCATCGGCGCGCTCAAGGGCCCGCTGCACGGCGGAGCCAACGAGGCCGTGATGCACGTCTTCGCCGAGATCGGCACCGCGGATGCCGCCGAGGCCTGGCTCGAAGACGCCCTGGCGAACAAGAAGAAGATCATGGGCTTCGGGCACCGGGTCTACAAGAACGGCGACTCGCGGGTGCCCACCATGAAGGCCGCGCTCGACACCCTCGTGGCCGAGTACGACCGGCAGGATCTGCTCGATCTCTACGATGCGCTGAACGACGCGATGCAGTCGCGCAAGGCCATCCAGCCGAACCTCGACTACCCCTCCGGACCCGCGTACCACCTGATCGGCTACGACGTCGAGATGTTCACGCCGCTGTTCGTGGCCTCCCGCATCACGGGCTGGACCGCGCACATCCGTGAGCAGCTCGCCTCGAACGCCCTCATCCGCCCCCTCTCGGCGTACAACGGTCCCGACGAGCGCCACCTCGAGGGATGACGGCCGGGGTGACGGGCTTCCGCACCAGCGACCGGGGTGCGGAAGACGCCGTTAGGATCGATTCGTGTCAACTCTTGACGAGCGGCTCCGGGGGGCTCGCACCATCGGGGACTGGCCGGCCGTCATCGGGCTGCTCGATGCGAACTGGTCGAGCTTCATGCAGGGTTCGAGGGATGTTCTGCGGGAGACACTGAATGCCATGCCGGCGGAGGTGCTCGAGGCGAACGCCCGGTGGATCGCGGCCAAGGACTACCTCAATTTCATCCCCGACTCGCGGACGGTGAGGCCGGTGCGGTACCAGCACACGGCGTCTCAGCCCACCGGGTTGCTCGACGTGCTGGCCGCCCTGACCAGCCGTTCGTGCTCCGACCGCTTCGTCGGCGCCTTCGAGCGTGCCGTCGAGACGGTGCGCGAGGCGCACGCCACCATCGCCGATGTGCCCCGCGAGTCCCTGGTCGCGATCCGGCCGGCGCTCGCCGAATTGCGGATGCAGTGGGCCATCACGCTCGAACTCGGCGGGTACCTGACCGATGCGGTGCACGGCTTCGAGCGCAGCTACGACGAGGCGCTCGTGTTCGACGACCTGCGGATCGCGGCCGTGGCGGCCGGCTCCGCGGCTTTCCTGCACGCGCTCCTCGGCGATCGCGACGAGGCCGAGCGGTGGCTGACCCGCGTGCCGGAGATCGACTACGAGGGCCGGGATGCCGGCCGGATCGCGGCAGGCCTGGCCCGGGCGGTGGTCGCGCTCGACGAGCTGGACCTGGATGCCGCTCGGGAGGCTCTGGATCGCCTCCCCGACGATGACGTCTCGCCCGAGCATTGGGTGATGCGCCAGTACGTCGAATCGCGCTACGCCGTGAAGTTCGGCGATCCGCGTGCCCAGCTGGTGCGACTGCGCGCCGCCCAGCGTTCGCACCTGCCTTCGCTCTCGCAGAGCGGGCTGAACCAGTGGCTGCTGCGCTGCACCGAGGCGACGCTGTTGCTGGCCGTGGGCGACGCCCGCGGCAGCCGGGCCGCCGTGCAGGGGCTCCCCGATTCGCCCGCCGAGCTGGCGGCGGAGTCGGCGGCCGTGGTGTCGGCCTGGGCCTGGTTGCGGTCGGGCGAACCGGCGAAAGCGCTGGCCATCGCCGTGGCGAACCTCGCGGGGTCGGAGAGCATCCGCGCCAGCGCCGAGTTGTGGGCAGTGACCGCGGCGGCTCTGCTGCAGCTCGAGCAGCCCGAGACCGCCGGGAACGCCTTCTCGACCGCGCTGCGGCTCGTGCAGCAGCACCGCCTCTACACGGTGCTCACCCGCCTCGACGACTCCGAGCTCGCGGCCCTGACCGCCGCCGCCGGGGTGGCGGTGCCCGCACCGCTGAGCGCGTTGCGCGAGCGCGCCAACCGGCACAGCTTTCCCCGGCGAGCCCGGGCGGCGCTGACCCACCGCGAGAGCGTCGTGCTGCGGCACCTCGTGGAGGGCAACTCGATCGACCGCATCGCCGAGCTCGAGCACGTCTCCCGCAACACCATCAAGACGCAGATGCGCTCGCTCTTTCGCAAGATCGAGGTGACCAGCCGCGACGAGGCGGTGCGCCTCGGCCTCGCGCATCCGGAGCTCTGGGCGCCGGACGGGGTGGCCTGAGCGCCCCGCCCGGCGACCGCTGAGTGCTGCTCAGTACCCGCTCATGCTGGCCGCCAGCAGTGCGCTGGAAATGGCGACGATCACGTAGATCACGCTGATCACGATGCCCACGGCGATCGCAGCCAGAGCCAGGTTGCGGCCTCGTTCGTTGCTCTTCTTGATCTGACCGAGCGCGACGAAACCGAGTACGGCACCGATCAGCGGCACCACGAAGGCACCGATGATCGCGACGATCGAAAGTGTGTTGTACTTTGCAAGGGACGAGCCGGGGTAGGCCGGAGTGCTCATGGTTCTCTCTTTCATATGTGAGGGAATGTCACTTTAGCATCTTGGGGAGACGCTGTGGAGACCACGACGATCGCGGTGGTTCTCGTGCCTCTGCTGGCGGTGCTGGCTCCGATGGTCGCCGCACTCGTCGGCCGGGTGGCGAAGGTGCCGCTGGTGGTGTTCGAGATCCTGCTCGGCCTGCTGCTCGGCCCGAGCCTGCTGGGCTGGATCCCCGAGAGCGACTTCACGGCCGCGCTGTCGGAGTTCGGTCTGGCGATGCTGTTCTTCATGGCCGGCAACGAGATCGACTTCGCGGCCATCAAGGGCCGCCCCCTGAAGCGCGCCGGCCTGGGCTGGCTGATCTCGCTCGCCGGCGGGCTCGCGATCGGCCTGCTGCTGGCCCCCAGCTTCGAGGCCGGCGTCTTCATCGGCATCGCGCTCACCTCCACGGCGCTCGGCACGATCATGCCGATGCTGAGGGATGCGGGCGAGCTCTCGACCCCGTTCGGCCTCGCGGTGACGGCCATCGGGGCGGCGGGCGAGTTCGGTCCGCTCGTGGCGGTCTCGCTCTTCCTCAGCGGCCGCTCGCCGCTGCTGGCGGCGGCGGTGCTCGTCGGCTTCGCCGTCATCGCCGGTGCGGGCATCTGGCTCGCCTCGCGCGGCCCGAACGCGCGCCTGCACGCCATCGTCACGGCCACACTGCACACCAGCGGTCAGTTCGCGGTGCGGCTCGTGCTGCTGATCGTCGCGGCACTGGTGGTTCTCAGCGTCGCGCTGGGGCTGGACATGCTGCTCGGGGCCTTCGCCGCCGGCATCCTGTACCGGGTTCTGCTGTCGGGGGCGAAGAAGCCCGACATGGAGTTCATCGAGTCGAAGCTCGAGGCGGTGGCCTTCGGTTTTCTGGTGCCGGTGTTCTTCATCTACACCGGTGTGACCTTCGACCTGAACTCGCTGCTGACCGAGCCGAACGCCCTGCTGCTGCTGCCGGTGTTCCTGGTGCTGTTCCTCGTGGTGCGCGGGCTGCCGGGCCTGCTCGCCGCGCCGAAGGGCGCCACCGGGCGCGACCGGGCGGCGATCGCCCTGTTCAGCGCCACGGGTCTGCCGATCATCGTGGCGGTCACCTCGATCGGGCTCGACGAGGGCATCCTGCAGGCCGGAACGGCGTCCGCCCTCGTGGGCGCCGGCATGCTCTCGGTGCTCCTGTTCCCGCTGATCGCCCTCGTGCAGCGCCGCCGCTCGCTCGGTGGCCGCCCGAACCTCCCCGACGCCGACGTGCACGTGCCCGTCGAGGGCTGAGCGCGCGATCCGGGAGGCGTCTGCCGATGTGCCACAGTGGATCCATGGCTGCTGCGCTCGACCCTGCCGATCTGTCCGACGTCGATCGCGCGCACCTGGTGCGGGCCGTGGAGCTCGCGGGGGAGGCGCGGGCTCGGGGCGACCATCCGTTCGGGGCCCTGCTGGTGGCCGCCGACGGAACGGTGATCGAGGCGAAGAACACGGTCAACACCGGCCACGACCCGATCGGGCACGCCGAGACGAACCTCGTGCGCGACTCGGGGCAGCGACTCGAGCTGGCGGAGCTGGCCGGGAGCGTGCTCTACACGAGCACCGAGCCCTGCGCGATGTGCACGGGTGCGATCTACTGGGCGGGCATCCCGCGCGTGGTGTTCGCGCTGTCGGAGGCCGAGCTGGGCGCGATGGTGAGCGAGCAGTCGGGTGTGCCGACGCTGGCGCTGCCGAGCCGCGAGGTGTTCGCGCGCGGTGGCCGCCCGGTCGAGGTCGTCGGGCCGGTGGCGTTGCCCGAGGCCGCCGAGGTGCACCGGGGCTTCTGGGACTGAACGCGTTCGGCGCGGTTCACTCCCGCAGCGCGCTCCACGAGCCGCCCGGCTGCATGTTGTCGACGCCGATCAGGTGGTCGAAGACGATGTTCGTCTGGGTGGAGGCGACCGAGTTGTCCATGCTCAGCTCACTCGCCACGAAGTCGCGCAACTGCCCGGTCGAGGTGCAGGCGACATGGATCAGGAAGTCGTCGCCGCCGCCCAGGAAGAACACGTTGAGCACGTTCGGCAGGGTGATCACCCGCTGGGCGTAGGTCTTGATCTCGGCGCGGGCCTGGGCTTTGAGCCGCACGGCCACGATCGCCTCGATCGGGAGCCCGAGGGAGGCCCAGTCGGGCTGGGCGTGAAAGGCGCGCAACACGCCGTTCTGCTGCAGAGCGCGCACCCGCATGAGGCAGGTCGAGGGGGCGAGGCCGACGCGCTCGGCGAGTTCCTTGTTCGGCAGGCGCCCTTCGCGGCACAGCTCCCAGACGATTCGTTCGTCGATTTCGTCGATTTCACGCATGGCATCCATAGCAGCGCCCTTCCGAATCCCTGGTCGGGATGTGTCCCACCTGCCGAATTATATTCGGATCAGATGACAAGACAAGGAATCGCTTCGATAATCGACGCAACGCCGCCGAATACCTGAAGGAGAGAATCCGTGATCATCGGAGTTCCGAAAGAGATCAAGAACAACGAGTTCCGTGTCGCCCTCACGCCCTCGGGTGTGTTCGAGCTCGTGCGTCATGGTCACACCGTGCTCATCCAGCAGGACGCCGGCACGGGCGCCGCGATCACCGATGCCGACTACGCCGCGGCCGGTGCGAGCATCGTGGGCCTCGACGAGGTGTGGGCCGCCGAGATGATCGTCAAGGTCAAGGAGCCCATCGCGCCCGAGTACGAGCGGATGCGCGAAGGCCAGCTGATCTTCACCTACCTGCACCTCGCGGCCGCCGAGCCGCTCGTGGCGGCGCTGCTGGAGTCGAAGGCCACCTCCATTGCGTACGAGACCGTGCAGCTGGCCGACGGATCGCTGCCGCTGCTGGCTCCCATGAGCGAGGTCGCCGGCCGTCTCTCGGTGATGGTGGGCAGCTACCACCTGATGGGGTCGCAGGGCGGCCGGGGTGTGCTGCTCGGCGGTGTGCCCGGGGTGCGTCCCGCGCAGGTCGCCGTGCTCGGCGGCGGGATGGCCGGCACCAACGCGGTGCAGCAGGCCGTGGCGGCCGGTGCCGACGTGACGGTGCTCGACCTCAGCATCCCGCGGCTGCGTCACCTCGACGAGGTGTTCGCCGGCCGGGTGAAGACGGTGGTCTCGAACGCCTTCGAGGTGGAGAAGGCCGTGCTCGAGGCCGACCTCGTGATCGGCGCCGTGCTGGTGCCGGGCGCCAAGGCGCCGAAGCTCGTCTCCCACGAGCTGGTGGGGCGGATGAAGCCAGGCTCGGTGCTCGTGGACATCGCCATCGACCAGGGCGGATGCTTCGAGGACTCGCGTCCCACCACCCACGACGACCCGACCTACACGGTCGAGGGCTCGACCTTCTACTGCGTCGCGAACATGCCCGGATCCGTCTCGTCGACCTCGACCTCGGCCCTCACGAACGCCACGCTGCCCTACGTGGTGCAGCTGGCGAACCTGGGCTGGCGCGAAGCGGTCGCCCGCAACACCGCGCTGGCCCCGGCGGTCTCCACGGTCGACGGCCGCCTCACCCACGCCGGCACCGCGGAGGCCTTCCCCCACTTCGGCTTCACGCCCCTCGCCGAGCTCACGTCACCGGTGCCGCTCAGCGCTTGACCATCGGGGTGGTCGCAGCCTCCCTGTCCCGACCGTCGCCTCAGACGAGGGTGTCCACCGTGAAGAGTTCGGTCTTCGCCACGGCTCGGCGGTGCACGTCGGCGAGGGCGAGACGTTCGGGGTCGTCCAGGTAGGCGCGCAGGGCGGACTCGCCGGGGAGGTGGATGACCTGCACCTCGAGCGGGCCGTCGCCGTCGTCCAGGCGGCGAACCCGGCTGACGACCTCGCCGCCGTGCTTCGGCACGAGCGCCAGCACGCGGGTCTCGTACTCGGTGAGGGCCCGTTCCTGCCCCTCGGATGCCCAGAGCAGCACGCAGAGTCGAAGAGTCATGTCAGCGGGTCGGCGGTCCGGGTGTCAGCAGCGGGGCCTGCCCGGGTTCGGACAGGAAGCATCCGAAGAACGTGACCCCCTCGGCCGTGGCGTCGAAGCGGTCGATCAGCACGTTCGCGGGCTCGTAGAACACGTCGCCCGCGCGCAGGATCGACTCGGGGCCCCCATCGATCTGGAAGACGACCGAGCCGGCCTCGATGGTTCCGAACACGGGCCCGCTGTGATGGTGGGGGCCGCCGGCGACGCTGGGCTGCAAGGTGATCCGGCGCAGCTGCACCGCGGCGGCGGGCTCGTCGATCTGTTGCTCGAGCAGTGTGACTCTCACGACCGGTTCGGTCATGCTGGGATCCTGTCGTCGATGATCACAGGCCCAGGATAGCGCCGCCGGTCTGCGGGGCCGACGGATGCTTCGAGGTCTGCGAGGATCGGGGGATGAGTCTTCGGAGCGCGCGGGTCGCCCTCGAGCCGATCTCGCCGGAACTCGCTCGCCGCATCGTGGCGCGAGACGAGCATCCGGGCGACGACTGGCATCCCGAGTACCCGTTCGCCGACGAGCTCGATCCGCTCCGGTCGCTCGCCGAGCGGGCGAACCCGGATCCGGACTTCACGATGTACCTGATCCGGCGGCTCGCCGACCATCAGGCGGTCGGCGGCTTCGGCTTCTTCGGGCCGCCCGATGAGCGCGGGCGGGTCGAGTTCGGATACGGCCTGGTGCCGGATGCCCGGGGCGAAGGCCTGGCGACCGAGGCGGTGGCGCTCGCCCTCGAACACGCGCGGAATCACGGTGCGACGCTCGCGGCGGCCGACACCGATCGACACAACCGGGCGTCGCAGCGCGTGCTCGTGAAGTGCGGTCTCGCCGAGGTGGGTCGTCGCGACGCGCTCGTGTTCTACGAACGAGACCTCTGAGGCCCGCCTGTCAAGGGTGAGCGGCCCGAGCGTGGGTGCGGTTGGGTTGAGCAGGACCGATGACACGACACCCAGCACCCAGGCATCCGCCATCACATGGAACGACGAGGCGCGCGCCAAGATCCTCGATGATGCGGACGGCGTGCTCCGCGAGGCCGTGCTGTCGACTGCCCGCTCCCATCAGGACGCCGGTGCCGTCGCCGACTCGGACGAGGTGTACGCCGAGCTGAATTCGAAGCTCAAGGACCGGTTCATCGACTACGAACCGGGTCCCGATGTGCGAAAGTACGCCGACGCCATCGTCGCCGGAGAGTTCTCTTCTCGCTGAGCCGATGCGCGCCCGCAGCACCCGCGCGGCATCCGCTTTTCTGGCGCTCGACCTCGCGGAGCCGCGTGGGCGATGCGGAATAGGGATGCAAGTCCCATGGCAAGTCGCTAGCCTCAACCCAGTGGGCGGTGCGGGGGGTCAAGTCCCGTGGAGTGGTGTAACGAACATTCTTCGAGAATGAGCTTGGCTACGCAGTCAACGTGAGGGGTAGTTCCACAGCCACCTCCTCAGCAACGTTGTCCGTGATGAGGCGAA